>JAJZXU010000024.1 GCA_021806235.1 Thermoplasmata archaeon | reverse complement strand
TATACGGAGAAGAAGGTATTCATTGCAGCCAGGAGATGCTGTTCTCTTCCAGAAAGAGGAGTGGAGCGTAGTGGGAACACACAGTTATGGTAAAAGTGTGATTATTAAAAAAGGTGAAAAAAAGATGAATGTAAGTGTAAGAAAGGTAAAGCTAAGAAGGTATGGCAAGGGATTGAAATTTAATCTCCAATTCCTCCCACCTCTGAAGGGATGGGGAGCCCTGGAGGCGGACAGATGAGAATTACAGCTATCATCCCTACTATAAATGAGGAAAGGACAATAGGGGAAGTCATAGACGGGCTTAAGAAAATAGATGATGTGGAGATAATAATTGTCGATACGGCGTCAACGGATAAAACACGGGAAATAGCTGAAAATAAGGGAGTAACAATAATAAGGGAGAATTCCAGGGGCTATGGGAGAGCATATAAAACAGGACTGGAAAATGCACATGGAGATGTAATAATATGCCTGGATGGTGACGGTACATACCCTACAGATATAATAAAACCATTAATTGATATCCTAATAACGGATAAAGTGGATTTTATTTCATGTGATAGAATGACGCTAAGAACAGAACATAGTTATACATCACTGCATTACTTTGGCAATAGTATCCTGAATATTACATTGAGAGTACTGTTTAAAATAAATCTGAATGATTCACAGAGTGGGATGTGGATATTTCGTTCTGATTTTTATAAAAAAATGAAAAATTTAAGTAATGGCATGTCATTTTCGGAGGATATAAAAATAGAGGCAATGAAAACCGGAAAGCTAATAGAAATTCCGGTAATTTATGGAATGAGGATAACAAAGCCAAAACTAAAAACCTGGCATGATGGTTTTCAGAATTTATTCCATTTATTTGTAAAAAGGGTTCAGAATTAAGATGTTATAACCTTTTTCACGGGCGTTATATCAGGGGGTTTGGTTTTTACTATAATTAATAATCCTGACAGAACTATAATGGCCGAAATCATAAAATCTACAGAATAACCTATATCAAATGCAATAAATCCTGATAAGCCTGCTCCTATTATCTGGCCAATACCGCTCAGGGAGTTGTAATAACCGATAATTTTTCCCCTTACTCTTGATTCACACATGTTTGATATGCTTGTTATCTCACTTATGCCTATGAAACTCCATACTGCCCCAAGAATTCCATAAATTAATATAAACAGTACTAAAAAATTTACCGTATCGTAAACAAAAAATGATATTATTCCTGTAAATAAGAACAGTATTATTCTTAATGAGGTCGAATACAACAGCATTTTATTGGAACCCATTAAATTGAGGTATTTGCCTGCAGGTATAAATGTAAGTGCTGAGAACAGGCTATTTAAAAGGTACATTATGTAGATATCATTCTCATTTGCATTAATCCTTTTTATTACAAAAACAGGATATGGTATAAGAAACAGCTGAAAACCCATCATCAATATCAGCGTTGTAATAAGATATTTTTTTAGATAATCCGGTATTTTTATCCTGCTTGTCTCTCCGGGAATATGCAGGATATGTGTTGGAAAATACCTAATCCTCTCAATTACATGTAATGTAAATATAAATCCAAGTTTTTTCCTTTTTATATTTTTAGCTGGCTCCTTAAGTATAATAAACGAGAATATGCCGGCGGTTAAATAAATAAATGATGAGATAAAATATAGATATGGTAATATTATTTTTCCCTTACTGGCAAATAATATCAGAATAATTACACCGGCACCAAGGCCTATAACCGTACCTATTGCACTGAAACTGTTAAATTTACCCATAACCTTTGGCCACATGCTCTTTTCTGAGTCCTCAAGAATCAGTAAGGTTGATACAGGAACACCTGCCATGGTTATTATCTGAAATAGAATTAACATCAACAGATATTCAGGAATACTATGGATTAAGAATATTATGATCAATGAAAAAAACGATCCAAAAAATCCTATTAAAATAAAGATTTTCCTTTTTTTAATTTTATCCGATAAATTACCCCAGAGAATAAGGGCAGGTACCGATGCCAGTGAAGATATAGATGTTATTATGCCGACGTATTCAACATTGCTGTGGAGATAAAAAACTACAAATAATGGAATCAGAGGCATTGTAAGGCCGGCTGCCATATTTGAAAATACATAACCTATAAACCATTTATTATCCGTTAAACCACTCAAATCAGTCTAATAACTACTGTATATATTTACTTTTTTATTGAGAACTTATACATATATTTTAACCATTATGATGAAAAAATGTATATTTTTTGTACAATTAACCTTAAATATTATTAAATGTATAAATTAAATTCATAAATAATATAAAAAATTGTTGTAATGATTAAATTGTGAATAATTTATTTATAATATAATGCAATAATAAACTATGGCACTGATACAGGCAAATAAAGAAGATATAAGTGAGAATATTATAACGGTTGGAAATTTAAACAGGCAGAAAACTGTAAATTCATTACTGACAGATGTTAAACAGGTAAATGAATTTGCAGGCTATTATATATACACAGGAAAATATAATGGTGAAAAGGTTACAACAGCATTCCATGGAATAGGAATTCCATCAATGGCACTGATTTCAAATGATCTGGCATCACTGGGGGCAAAAAAGATCGTAAGATTCGGGTCGGGATTTTCAGTAACCCCTGATTTAAAAGCTGGAGAACTTGCAGTGGTTATGGGGTATTCCTATAACCCAAATGGAACATTTTACCAGTATTTGAAAGATAACATGGGCATTGCATTAACACCGGATTATAGTTTATTAAGGAAATTAACTGATAATTTAGATAAGAGATCATTGAAGTACAGGGCAGGCAACGTCTTTACAAGTGACGCTTTACAGGCACATGATTCAGAATTCATAAAAAAACTGGATGAGAGAAATCATATAGCCGTTGAACTTGAGGGTGCAGGCTTATACTTCATGGCAGACATAAAGAAATTCAAAACGGTCTCAATGCATCTGATCTATGGAAATCTCACAACAAACGAGAATTTATCGCCTGAAAACATAAATAAAACAGAAAAGGAGGCTGCACAGGCTTTAATAGAGACCATGATAGATTAATTTTTTTAAAAATTTAAAAAAGAATATATAATTATATTATTTTATGATACATAATAAATGGATAAATTTATTCCCAGGGAATGGCAGGATAGTTTAATAACAACGGTTTCAAAAAACTTGGAGGAAAAGAACACAATAGCACTGGAAGCTCCCACGGGATCTGGAAAAACTTCATTTATATTATATCTCTCATTTTTAACCGATAAAAAAATAATATACCTAACAAGGACGCATAATGAATTTACAAGGGTGTATGAGGATAATAAAAAATATTTTAATTTGCCGATAATATATTTATTCGGTAAAAGCAATTTATGCCCCCTAAAGGAGCGGTGGTATGATACTGATGAGAACCAGAAAAATGTGTGCAAGGGGTGTGTATTAAAGGATAAAACAGTAGATATGGATTTGCTGAAAATGAAGTCCCCTGAAGAATTTATAAATGATGTTATTGATGATTCCATGGAAAAAATAAGGGATGATATAAACAAAAATAACATGGGAAGGGATCAGAAGGGTAATTTAACCACATTAAGAAAGGATAAAATGAGAGCATACTGCCCCTATTATTCTGTAAGGGAAAACATGAAAAATGCAAAAATAATAATGATGACATACAATTATCTGTTAAACCCCTCTATAAGGTACAATGTTTTTTATAATAATGATGAGGAAAAAATAGATTTAAATGATTATTATATAATTTTTGATGAGGCACACAATTTAGATTCTGTAATAGAAAACTTTGGCAGGTCATTGACAAATAAATCGATTTTAAAATCAATAGATTTGCTTGTAGATGAATTTCCTTTAAATAAATATAAGTGCCATGAAAGGGTTGAGGCAAATCTTATTTTAGAAGAATTACTGAATAATTTCAGCTCAACAAGGGGAACGGATAACCTGAAGAACTTTAAATTTTCAAATGATTTTCTGTTCAGGATGAAGGATTTAGAATCATTAAAAAAATTCTCCGATGAATTTGATAAAATGAATGATGAAAGGCCACTGAAAGATAGGTCTAAAAATTATATCGAAACTGTATATAATTTTCTCTATGATTACCAGAGAATGGAAAACGGTGGCTTGTATTCATCTATTAATTTTAATGGAAAGGAATTAAGATTAAGAATAATGTATTATGATACCTCTGAATATTTCTCATTTTTAAAAAATAGGCCTGCTGTTTTTATGTCAGGAACATTGCCATCAGAAGACCATATATCAAAGGTCTGGAATATGGATAATGTTTTTTACATTCGTGTAAATGATATTTTCAAAAATACCGGTGGCATAAAGAAATATAGAATTGTAAATGGATACACAACCCTGGGCAAATACAGGAATAACATAGAAGAATGGTCAGAAATGCTTAAAAAATATATGGATTTTATTGTAAATACATACAAGGAATCCGAGAAAAGTGTTATTGTTGCTGTACCGTCATATAAAATAATGTTTGGTGATAATGAGAAAAAAATACCGGGAATCGGAACATACCTGCCTGATGATATGAGAAAAAACGTATTTTTTGAAAATAAGAGAATATCATTTAATTATCTTGAAAAAACGGCCCTGGCATCAAGAATAATAATATTTTCTGTGCATGGTGGCAAACTTCTGGAGGGAATCCAGCTGATAAAAGACAGTAAGAGTTTAATAAGCGATGTTATCATAGCTGGTTTACCCTTAATACCACTGGATGACTACAGAAAAAACAAAATAAATTATCTGGAGAAGACACTTGGCAGGAATTCCTATAATATTTTATATTACGAATATGCACTGATAAAGATAAAACAGGCTGCCGGAAGGTCAACAAGATCACCTGAAGATAGGGCAAACATATGGTTATGCGATGACAGGTTTGATTCATATTACTGGAAAAAGAATTTACTGAATGAATGATTATAAAAATTAATAAATGATTTCATACTGTAATAATATGTCAATGCTCATGGAATCACCGATAAAATATGAAAAATTTTTGAAACCGTTAAATGGCAATTCGTCAAATATACATTTATCTGTAAATTCTAGATATATTGCAAATAAATATAATATAACCAGAGAAGAAACCATCAGTGCAAAAATATTATCCGTTTATGGCATAAAGGATTATTTAAACACAGATGATTTGAAGGATTTTAATGGCATTAATATACATATGTATCTACTACCCGCAGGATGCGGCCCTAATGATGGTTTATTTTTTGATAAAGCTATGATAAAATTATTCGATAAGCATTCCATAATTGACGGTAAATATATATTCAAAATTGAGATAAATAAAATAGGCAATAATGAAATAGTAGAAGATATAAACATCCAGAACGATTTTATTTAAACCATGATTATATTTTATTAATTTCCATGCCAGATTTTAGTCTGCAAAATGATAAAATATTTATCCGATTTTGTATTAAACGTACTACACTGCCAGAATTAATAAATTGCATATAAGTAAAAGCAAAATATTAAAAGTGTAGATGTAATAAACTTACTAAGCCGCCATAGCTCAGTTGGTAGAGCACTCGGCTGTTAACCGAGCGGTCGTCGGTTCAAACCCGACTGACGGCGCATGGGGTTGTAGCTCAGCTAGGTAGAGCGCCTGGCTCATAACCAGGTGGTCGTCGGTTCAAACCCGGCCAGCCCCATATTATATTGGGTTTTAACCATATTTTCATGCTCATTTTTTAAAGGATTAGTATATATATTCACGAGCCGCTTTTTAGCATTATCAACTATAGTTTCAGAAAAATATAAGTAATTGCTGAATTTACAGAACATTTATGGCATTATGCAACTTCTTTAATTCTTTTATTTAGTGTATTGAGATATTTCGATATTCCTTTACTTTCAATTATCTCTGTATCAAACGTGTAAAAAAATCTTGCATTTTCATCACTACAAAAGATGGCAAGATTAAGTACATCCCAATTTTCTATTCGGTTGTCTGCGTTCCTTATGGAATTAAAGTGTTTTGTAACAGTATCTGGAGTAAAAAAATCAATGTTTATGATTTCTAAATGCTTATCTTTAATTAATTCCTTAATGCGTGATAGATTATTATCAAATCTATTTGAAGGCTATTTTCATTGTAATTCAGTATTCTCTTAAATATCTCACCTAATACAAATACATTATTGTATATGAACATCGTTTATTAAAAAACTCAAAATAAAATTTGCATCTATATGATAAATCACTTTTTCATTCACATATTCACCGTATTTTTTAGTAGATTTAAGGTTTTCATTTCTAAAACAACTTCGTTTATATAGTTTTCATCTTTGTTGTTAGCTTTTAAAATATCTGTCTTGAGCTCAATTGTCCTTTTAATTGCATCTGTTTCGTCATCATCTGAAATCATCATCCTAATAGTTGAAGCAATCTCTAGCCATATATTGTCCTTCTCGTTTGGTTTTTTGGCAATTTTTCTTGTTTCTTTTTTCAAGTTGCCTTCTTTTAAGGGGATATTATTTTCCCTGGCCAAACTATAGTAATCCTCTGCTAATGCTGATGAATATGGCCCTCTCAAATAGAGAGAGAAATTATAGTTGAAATCACATATTGTTTTCTCTATTAAATAAACTATTTTTTGGATTTTTAGTCTCTTATCAAAATTGAAATTGGAGGTATAGGTATCATTATCATTGTGCTCAACATTATCAGTAAGATCTTTCAGGTCTATTTTGATGAGCTTGATTAGTGCTAATAAATTATTTTTATTATCTGTCATACTTTTTTCATAGAAATTTGTTATATAAATTTGTCGATAAGAAGTCGGCCGTTTGAATTTTTGGACTATAGTCTTTTTTTTTATATATTTGTATAGTTTGGCTGTTTAAAATATTCATATTGTTATTGCATGTATGATATAGCTCACGTGCTGAATTTCGTGGCAGTTCAATGACTACCTTGTCCCCCGGGTATATCGGGGCAAGCTCCCATTCACTGTTAAGATAGTCTTCTAATTGCTTTTCGGTACGGTATTATGCCTGTTGCCGTTTTGACTCACGGTACATATATTTTTATAATGTGTAAATCTGTGTATGAAAACATAAATAACGATGGGGGAATGAATATGTATCCAATCAGGTTTTCGGCAACTCCTGGTTTGAAGCAATACATGCCACTGGGAATTAATGGACGCCAGAAACTTTAATATATGTTATACAGTTATCTATAGATGGATGATACATTTTCTTTAATATCAAACTCTTATGGAAAAAATCATTATGATATAGATATGCCATTCCAGCACATATTAAATTTTTATCTTGGAAAGCATATAGACCTATCTGCACTTGGATCATATGCAGGGAAGGAGATTTATGAAGCAACAGACTATATTGACAAACTTTCTGCACCCATTGAGAGGATGTGGGGTATCAATGGCAGCAGAATAGACAATGTAATTATTAATCCTCTTGAAAAAGAAATATTAAAAAAACTTATTCTGGATTTTGGAATAAATAAACCATATTTTCATGGAAATCCCATAATGGAGCATTATGCAATGGGATATCTTGTTGCAGACCCCGGAATTTACTGTATTATAACACTAACGCACCAGGTTGCGTATGCTCTTTACAAATATGGAAATGGTAATTTCGATGATGATATAAAAGCATTAGCCGGAGATGGAGAGGATATTTCACTTGGTGGCACATGGTTTACAGAAATACAGGGTGGCAGTGATCTTGGCCTGAATGAAACTGTTGCACTGCTTAAGGATAACAGATGGCTTTTAACGGGCGATAAATACTTTGCAAGCAATGCTGGTCTTGCAGATATCTCATTAACATCGGCGTTCCATGATGGAAATAAGGGTGCAAGGAATTTATCGATATTTGTCCTGAGAAGAAAAAATAATGGTAAATTAAATTACAGGGTAAGGAGAATTAAGGAAAAAAGTGCCACAAAAAGCGTACCGTCCGGAGAGATAGAGCTTGACAGTTCTGAGGCATATATGCTTGGTGATGCTGGCACTGGAATATACTATATTACAGAGGACCTGATGGTATCAAGGCTGGATAATGCTTCTGCTGCATGTGGAATTGCGAGGAAAGCCTACCTTGAAGCTTATTATTATACACAGAAGAGAAAGGCATTTGGAAAAGTCCTTATAGATCACCCCGGAGTGAAAAAAGACCTTCTTGATATGGAAATTATGCTTGAAGGGTCCATTGCGCTTACGTTTAAAACTATTTACCAGTTTCAGATATCTATTGGATCAAGGCCACCATATGATGATGATTATAACTATACAAGGCTATTAACACATATTGTGAAAAACCTTACAGCAAATTCTTCGGCAGAAATTACAAAGAATGCTACGGAGCTTCATGGAGGCATTGGGTTTTTATCGGAGTTTCCTGTTGAAAGATGGCACCGCGAGGCATTGATTACACCAATATGGGAAGGGGCAAGCAATATTCAGGCACTTGATATGCTTGAATCAATATTAAAGAAAAATGCACACAGAAAATTGCTAAATGATTTCAGGAGTATTGTTAACGGGATAGAAAGCGGCAGAAGAGAGGCTGAAGATGCTTTTAAAATCATTAATAATTCTATTGAGAAAATTTTAAGGTATAACAGTGAGGAGGCACAGTTCTATGCAAAAAATATCATGTCAGTAATGGGCAATGCCATGGCATCAATATTACTGATAGAAATAGGAAATAAAACAAAAAATAACAGGTATGTTACTGCAGGGATTATGTATTTCCAGCGCTTTGTAAGGGGCAACGATTATGATCCGGATATGGTGGAGAATGCCGATGGCATAATACATATAGATGCTGGGGGGAAAACCATAGAAAAAGGTGATATTTATGAATAATGGCATTACCGTAATAAATTTGTTAAGAAGGGCGTCGCAACTTTTCCCGGACAGAAAGGTTTATGGAAATATGCAGCTAACCTATTCCGAATTATACAGTAATGTAAGAAAAATTTCTGATTCCCTTAATAAAATGGGTATAGGCAATGGCACGGTTATAGCCGTTGCAGATTTTAACAGCATTGAATTTCTTGAGCTACTTTTTGCCAGCAGCATGACTGGTGCAGTAATTTACCCTGTTAATATAAAACTGCCCGGTGCCGTGGGGATTTCAACCATAAGAGAATCAGGTGCATCCTATTTATTTGCCTCTGACCCTTTCCTTCAGGCGGGTATTGGAAAAGACTTTGACCGTAACCATATAATTTCAATGTCCGGCGATAATGAGTATATGCCATTCAGCGATCTCCTGAAGGGTAATATGCATTCTGAGGACCTGTATAAATCCGGAAATGAATATTCAATACTATTCACCTCTGGGACAGCCGGAAAGCCAAAAGAAGTTATATATACAAATACAGATACAGTTAATGGTGCAATGAGCATTTTATATCAACTTGGATTATTCAACAGCCCCGCATCACTCAATCATGAAGATAATATAATGTCGTTAATTCCATTTTACCATATCTGGTCATGGGGGTCTCCGTTTCATGCAGCTTATCTTGGCAGCAATTATGTTCTCTCAGGCCGCTATGATGCTGAAAATATTTTAAAGCTGATAGAAAAGTATAGCGTAACATGGATTAACGCTGTCCCGACCATGGTATATGATATTCTAGCACATGATAAAAATAATATATTAAATAACCTGAAAATGTTAATTGGTGGATCATCAATAAATCGTGGATTGACTGAAAAATTAATAGGTAAAAATATTAAATTTTCTATAATTTATGGTGGTACAGACATGCTTGCAACCGCGATATCCCTGCCCAGTGGAAAGAATATTGATTATGATTACATCAGAACAACAGTGCATCCAGTGCCACTGGCAAATATTAGCATCAGGGATTCATCCGGAAATGATGTGGGAATAGGAAAGATGGGAGAAATATTTGTAAATTCACCATGGCTTCCTGGAAAATACCTGAACCGTGAAAAAAGCCCGGAATATGAACATGGATGGTTCAGGACAGGTGATATAGGCATAAAGGATAAATATGGTGGCATAAAAATACTTGACAGGATCAGCGATGTAATAAAAAGTGGTGGTGAGTGGATTCCAACTTCCATACTGGAATCTATTATATCAGAGGTTCCAGGCGTATTGAACAATGCGGTTATTGGGATTCCCGATGAAAAATGGGGAGAGAGGCCAGTTGCGTATATACAGGGAGGTGGAAAAGATATGGAAATTAGCATAAAAAAAATGCTTGAGGGATCCGCAGATAGAGGGATAATAAATAAATGGTGGATTCCGGTAAGGTTTAGCTTTATCGATGAAATGCCATTAACAAGTGTTGGAAAAAACGATAAGAAAAAATTAAGGGAGATGGGGTTAAATAACAGACGTTAGAATCTGTGTAAACGTGTCTGTATAATATTTTTATTATAAATCTTTCATTAAAATATTAATGAGTATTTAATGTACCAGTTTTTTCTTCATTAGTCATTTTTCTTATTTAAACATCAATCCACTGTATATGTTTACAACTGTTTAAAATGGTCTATTAATCTATTTCACTAGCAATATTATCCAGACTTTTATGGCATAATTCCGATAACTCATCATTTAATTTGTGGATCCTTTCAGCTGCTTCATAGAGATTTTTTTCACGGTAATTTTTCAGTGTTGCCTCCAGGGTTATTATCCTATCTCCAGCAACAAGGTTATCAGCCTGTGCAACGATTTTTTCCTCCATGGTTTCGGGAATATAATCTTTTTCTGGCAAACCAAGCTTTTTTGCCTCATCCCCTGTTATGCCTGCACCTGTATGCCTTTCAACAATATTCACAACCCGGTCATCTATATTTTTATTTCTCAATATTTCGGCACCCACTGAGGCGTGCTCGATACCGTGTGTTTTTGTTCTGCCAATGTCGTGTAATAATGAACCAGCTGCTATTAACCTTAAATCTGCATCGGTACATTTACCTATTGCCATTGCTAATTTATAAACTACCTGGACATGTTTTATTATTTTTTCATCGGCATTTTCATTATAGAGCAGTTTCATTGATTCCTCTTCATCCGGAATAAATTTAACAGATTTCCCGTGGTCCATAGGTACTATATTCATTCTTCCCTCATATATTTTTGATAATTCCTTTCCACTAAAGTAACGGTCTAAAAATATAGCCAGAGCCGATACTTCACTGTGTGGCTGGTTGGCAATGGCTATATTATAATCTGCCATAAGATATGCATCCACTGGAACCTTCTCGGCACCTACCAGAATAACCATATCCTTATTTTCTGTTTTTTCCTTTATTTCATCTATTCTATTATCAACATTTATGCCATACATTGTTAGATTAACCTTTATGCCATTAAAATCCCTAAAATGTTTTTTCCAGTTTACACCGGTTTCTATTTTAAAATTACCACCAAAATTTTTTACGACCTTATTTATTGTTTCCTCTAAGACTTCATCCCTTTCATCAACCATTATACTGTCCGCACCAAATGCTCTTGATACGAGAGAAACATGCGTTGTTATCCTTTTATCCCTGAAGGGCCTGTGGCCTATCCTTAATACGGTAATCATTATTTATTTTCCATTTCAATTCTATATCCTTTAATATATAGAAGCCCTGATCTGTTCACTATTCCCTTTAACAGCGTCTGTGATATATTTAATGAATCCGAAACATCGCCGATAAAAACCCCGCCACCGGTCATCAGATCCTTTATTTTATTTTCATAATCCTGCAGCTGTTCATCGCTTAATGTTGTGGCATATATAATATCTGATAAATCAGACATTGAACCTATTAAATTTATCTGAACATTTGTATAATATGTATGATATGCCTTTTCAGGACCGTGATCGCCTGTAATCCACTGACTTTCTATCATTTTAATTTTATCCAGATATAATAAAGATTTTCTTCCTTCCTTACCGTACTTTTCATCTATCTGTGGTATTGTTATCCACCCTGTTGATAAATCAAGTAATAATTTCCTTTTTACGTCTGTATCGGCTGCATGAAAAATTGTTACAAGCTCGCCAACATCATTTATAACCTTAATCCTGTTTACCATTTTAATCTGTATGCCTAAATTAAATATAATAATTTCTAAAGAAACCATGGCGGAAAAAGCTTCCGGTTTTTTCTCATTTTTTGTTTCCAGAACGGTAAATGTAACCGTAATAGCTCATCGTTGTGCAAACCTGGCACACACGGGATAAATCATGTATCCCTTAAGAACTTTAGCGGGTTTATGATAGAAAATTGTACAGCATTTCTAACTACCTATCTCCGCCATGGTAAAGAAAAGTTAATGTATTATTTATAAATAATGCTATGTGAAAAATTATAGTGGCCATATAATATTTGAAGATAACTTTAAATGGAAGGATCTTGAAAAATATTTTCCTGACATGTGGGAAATTGTCGAGGAAGAATCAAAATTAAATGCCGAAGAAAAACAGTTTGATGATATATTACTGGAGTTAAATCTTGAGGAACTGAGAAGAAATAAAAAACCATTTGGATACAGAAGGGAAAATACAAGGTTCAGGATGATATTTCCGCAGGATAAAAAGGAATTAACAATATACAGGAATTCACCAGCCGAGGAAATAGAAGAATTAACGGAGAAGGTTGCACATGAAATCAGGAATAAAAAAATTAAATATACAGTAAAGTATGATGATATGCTATTTTACAGGATAGGCAAGAAATAAAATTTAAGATTGAATATTATAAATATGAATGATATAAGATAAAATATTAATCTTGTTGCCTCACCTACGGAACCTATAATATCACCATTTATGCCGTGGTAATCTCTATTTATTCTATTCTTTGAGAATCTAATTATAAATAATATTATAATGAATATTATTATATTATAGAAATCCAGGATAAATGCGATTAATAATGGAATTGCATTGTAAATAAATGCCTTTGTGTTTAATTTCTGCATGAAGATATTGCCAAGCCCTTCATTAAATGAGTCCATATTGTTCATGGAATACAGTGTCATGTATTTTGATATTAATTCACCCGATATTATGATTATAAACCCACTGATATTATTGAAAAATATTAAAAATGCAATAGCGTTTATATAAATTATAAATAATAAACCAACCCCCCCTGATCCCGTATATTTATCCTTTATAACCCTCTGCTTGTTTTCATATCCCGATACCATTAATGAATCACCGAAATCCATTACAGCATCTAAATGGTTGAAACCGTAGATCATTATTATCAGTGATATTGCTATTACAGCCGCCAGTATGCTACTATACTGATGAAGTAAATAGTATAATACTGCAGGTATAATACTGACAATTAAACCAATAGTTGTAAAAAAATATAATGTATATTTAGTTATTGCATAATTCTTTTTCAGCGGAACTACTGTAAAAAAAGATAATGCGGATAGAAAACCGTCAAGATATTTATTTGTTTTTATATCTACCATATTTATTATCCCTGTAATCGTTATTTAATTTTATATATTCCAGCGAATTATTATATGCCATATCATAATATTTTTTATCTATTTTTTTTATTCTGCCAGGCATGCCGGTTACCAGTGAGTTATTCTCAGATTCAAAATTTTCCATTACAACTGATCCTGCCGCAACAACCGTTCCGGATTTCATGTGTGCATTATTCAGGATTATTGAACCCATGCCTATCAGGACATTATCATCTATTCTGGCACCGTGGACTATTGCATTATGGCCTATGGAAACATTTTTGCCTATATATGCTGGATTTTTTAAATCTACATGTACTGTTGCATTATCCTGTATGTTTGAATTATCACCTATAATAATCTTATTCTGATCCCCCCTTATTACTGCAGAATCCATAATTGTAACATTATTGCCTACTGTAACATCGCCGATTATCACGGCTGTACCGGCAATGTAAACATTATTACCTATTTTAATCATTTATGGATAATAATAAATAAATAAATAATTTTTTGCATAATATTGGATTTTAGACACAATTATTTTATCCTCCTTTTCAGTTAACGGTATGCAAAATCCATATTTTAAGGGCGAAACATTGAGATATGCACCATCTAAAACTATTACCGAACTCCAGAAACAGTTTACTGCAATGGCAAATCTGTGTAATGACCTAGCTCTACCCTATTGTATAGAAGAGACTGCTGTATCCTGCAGCTGCATAATATATAAATAAATTTCATAATATAAATTAAAAAATTTTTAAGTATATAATTAATATATCTATATTGATAATTAATGGAAGAATATAATCCTAACTATTTAGCTGGAATTGCAAAAGAAATAAGGAAAAAGATTATAGAGATGACCTATACTGCAAAAAGTGGGCATCCAGGCGGGTCATTAAGTATTACAGATGTTTTAACTGTTCTTTATTTTAAGGAAATGAATGTGGACCCATTAAAACCTCAGGATGAAAACAGGGACATATTAATAATGAGCAAGGGACATGCATCACCTGCCCTGTATGCTACACTGGCAGTCAGGGGATACTTTCCACAGAATATATTAAATGGCTTCAGGTCAATAGATTCGGATCTTGAGGGACATGTTCACAGGGGAATAAAGGGTGTGGAATCCTCTACAGGTTCTTTAGGTCAGGGGCTCGGGGTTGCTATAGGTTTTGCCATTGCCTCTAAACTTGATAAAAAGGATAATAAAATATATGCAATTTTGGGAGATGGAGAAATGGAGGAAGGAAATATCTGGGAATCACTTATGGCTGCAAATAAATATCACCTGAATAATTTAATAGCAATTCTGGATCGGAATAGGATACAGCTAGATGGATTTACCGAAAATATAATGCCACTTGACGATATTGGAGAAAAGGTAAAAACCTTTGGCTGGGATATAATAAATATAGATGGAAATGATATGGGCGAGGTTATCAGTGCTATAGAGAAGGCAAAGAAGAGTAAAAATAAACCAACAATGATTGTTGCAAATACCATAAAGGGAAAGGGTGTGAGTTACATGGAGAATAACCCAAAATATCATGGAGCACCACCAAAAAATGAGGAGGAATATAACCAGGCATTAAGGGAAATAGGGGGAATATAATATGGAAAAATTAGAAAAACTTGAGAGCCTGCGTGAGGCCTATGGAGAGGAATTATCAATTTTAGGGGAGAAAAATAAAAATATTGTTGTCCTTGATGCGGATTTATCAACATCGACAAAAACAGATTTATTCGGTAAAAAATTCCCCGACAGATTTTTCAATATGGGTATAGCTGAACAGTCAATGGTAAGTGCAGCGGCTGGATTGTCCCTTGCCGGAAAAACCGTGTTTTCCTCAACATTTGCCGTTTTTTTAAGCAATACGTATAATGTTATCAGGCAGTCCATATGTTATAATAATGTACCTGTAAATTTTGTTGTAACGCATTCGGGAATATCACTGGGGGAGGACGGGCCAACACACCAGATCCTGGAAGATGTTGGCATAATGTCCGGATTGCCCAATATGAAGGTAATAGTTCCTGTGGATGCAGCAGAAACCAGAAGGGTTATAGACTATTTATCCAAAAAGAAGGATTCACCATACTATGTAAGGTTAACAAGGGAAAAATTCCCGGTTCTTAATGATAGTAATTATGATTTCCATGAGGGAAAATCTGTAACCTTCAGGGATGGGAAGGACATAACAATTATTGCATATGGCATAATGGTTTCATTTGCACTGAAAGCGGCAGAAATATTGAAAAATAAAAATATAGATGTAAGGGTTATAAACATGTCATCAATAAAACCAATTGATAGGGATGCCATAATAAAGGCCGCAAAAGAAACAGGCAAGATTGTTACGGCAGAAGAACATTCGGTATACAATGGCCTCGGATCCCGGGTATCCGAAATAGTGGCAGAGAATTATCCAGTTCCTGTAAAAAGATTCGGAATGCCAGACATATTCGGTAAAAGTGGAAAAGGTATGCTATTATTCGATTATTTTCATATAGGTGTTAATGATATGGTAAAGGCAACAGAGGAGTTTTATAAGGAGGAATTTAAATGAAAATATTTATAGATACAGCAGATATAAATGAGATAAGGGAGGCAAATGATTATGGCTTAATAGATGGGGTAACAACAAATCCATCCCTGATCATGAAGGCAAATAAGGACGGAAAAAACTTTAAGGATATTGTTTCAGAAATTTTAAAAACTGTTAATGGGCCGGTGAGCCTTGAGGTTGTTTCCGAGGATTCCAGAGAAATGATCGATCAGGCAGTTAAATTGCATAATCTTGGCAATAATGCAGTAATAAAGGTCCCCATGACACTGGAGGGATTAAAGGCAATGAAAACCTTAAAACAGAAGGATATACCTGTTAATACAACATTAATATTTAATCCAATACAGGCATTGCTGGCAGCAAAAAATGGGGCAAAATTTGTTTCACCATTTGTCGGCAGACTTGATGATATCGGTGAGGATGGTATGTCCATTATAAACCAGATTAAAACAATATATGCAAATTATGATATAAAAACTGAAGTCCTGGTTGCTTCTGTGAGAAATCCTGTGCATGTGTTAAGGGCAGCATTGATGGGTGCTGATGCCATAACAATACCGTACGATGTTATTAAAAAACTGGCATTGCATCCAAAAACGGATGAGGGCTTAGCGAAATTTATGGGTGACTGGAAAAAGGTATCACCCGATGGAACCCTGCCATTATAATCTATTTATTTTTTTATGCTTATTTATAGCCATGCTCGCAATTACTGCTGCTATTATTACTATTGTTATAACTCCAACTTCATAGTAATTAATACTAGTCTTCTGCAGTGGCTTTACATCAGTTATATCGACCGTATGGTTTGAAAAATGCGGGATGTATATTAATATATATGTATATGAATTCCCATTTATGTACGTATAATATGATGTATTTTTAGATGTTGTGTTCATTATATTTTTTACCGTTGTGTATTTTGAGATATGATTATCAAATTTTACATAAACATTCTTTGAATTCATTACACTTTTTGATACATAAAATGCCATTACAGTTCCGGATTTATCCATTGATGAAACGTTTATTATAATATTTGTACTGCTTATTCTGTTAATGCCCATATTAACAGATGAATTATAATATATGGTTGTATTTTCTACTGTACTGTTATTATTATTTATTAACATTTCAGATGAAATTTCTCCCTTTAATATGCCATCCATTATGGTTTTATTATATGTATTGCTGTTTATTACGGGATTTACAATAAATGATAGCATTCCATTTGATGATATGTTTATTTCATTATTGCTATATGTATAGTTTAAATTGTTCATGAATAGTGTTATGCCCGTATTACCGTCATTTATATATATGGCATTTTCACCTCTTATTACGTGGTTAAAATTTAATATACTTTCCATTGCAGATAAATTATTGCCTATGTCCTGATTTGAAAATGACCTCATGGATTTAATATATGAACTGTTAACTCCTGGAAATGTTCTATTATAAAGGGTCTCATTTTTATTGAGCACTAAATGCAATGTTCCATTGTTCAGGAACATGTTTGTTTCCATTTCGGGATTGTTATGCATTGCAAGGTACACTGTATTATTAAAATATGTTAACAGGCTATTATATAGCAAAAGTGAATTATTTTTAATAAAATCAGTTTTCATATAACCATTACCGGTAACATATAATTTATTGAATATTGAATTATTACTGTATGTTACATTTGAAAATATACCATTACTGTATGAAAGCCCCATATATTTACCTGAAATATTGTTATTATTATTTACAAGTTTTGACCCTGTACTGTGCCTGTTTTTAAATATATTATCGATATAGCTGTGCAGTGACGGTTCGAGGGTAAAACCTATAATCAAAGGTTTATCCTCACCTCTACCGTATATATATAGGGTATTATTATTTTTATAGTAATTTATACGGCCACTGGTCATAAAATATCCTGAATAATTTGATGAATTAAAATTATAAAGGTTGGTTTTTATTTCGTACTGTATATAATTGGCAAAGTTCATTGTTTTATTTTTTACCGCTGTTGTATTAAAAGCGAGGGATTTATTAAATTGCATCTTTATATATAGCATATCCACATTACCGGTAGTTGATATAAATAAAGAATTATCCAAATGAAAAATTGTTTCATTCTTTAACGAAAACATACTGGTGGTAAACGGTAGTGTCGTATTTTTACCTGAAACGGTTATATAATTTGCAATTATATTATTATTATACGCCAAATTTACAATGCTTGAATTGCTTGAATTATATTGAAACGAATAATTACCCTGAGAACAGTTTGTAATATTTTCATTATAACTGTTGCTTTTAACATTATTATCCTTTGCCGTGTTATTAAAAACAATAAACGATGAAAATAGCAGCATGAATACTATAAAAATAGATATGATGATCATTTTATTTACCACAAATTAAGGTAAATAAAATTAGTTATATAAAGTTTAATACAGTCTTGTTGTTTCCAGATCTTTCATTGATATTGCTTCCATTCCAAACTTTGCATGTATTAATTTTGCAAACTCATAACATTTATTGCCGTCTCCATGATTTATCAGTATTCTCTGCGGCCTTGGTTGCATTCCTGCTATGAAATTTAATAATTCCCTTTTATTTGAATGACCGGAAAAACCCTCTGCATTTTCTACAGACATTTTTATTTCAAATTTTGTTGATTTGCCATTATCGGATAATGTTACATAGTTTGCACCCGACTGTATTCTTCTGCCCAGGGTACCATCTGCCTGATAACCTACAAATGCCAGTGTGTTCTTACTGTCCGGTGATAGAGTTTTAAAATATTCCAGAACAGGGCCACCGTTCATCATACCTGCTGTTGACAGTATAACCTTGCTCTCGGGCGAATCACACACATCTATTCTCTGCTGCCTGGTTTCAATACTCTTGAATATAGGGCTTAAAAATGGGTTTTCACGCTTTATCATTATTGCTTCCCTCAGATCACGGTTCAGATACTCGGGATATGCTGCATGTATTGCTGTTGCCTCCATTATCATTCCATCCAGGTATACCTTTGTATTTTCCGGGATTAATTTATTCCTGTACGCATCCTCCAGAACCAACATAACCTCCTGGCTTCTCCCAACGGCAAATACTGGCACAAGTACGGAGCCCCCACGATCAAATGTCCTGTTCACAACATCTACCAGTGTATTTGTTGCTTCCAGTCTTGTAAATGCGTAATCGTCCCTGCCGGCATATGTTGATTCTAACATGAGGGTTTCCACTCGCGGGAATCTATTTACAGCAGGATTGAATAACCATGTCTTTTCAAATTTCTGGTCTCCACTGAGGACAACATTGTATAACCCATCACCTATGTGTAGATGTACTGCGGCAGAACCTAAAATATGGCCAGCGTTATAGAATGTTAACCTTACATCCGGAGTAATATCTGCCGTTTCATTATATTTCAATACTATTGTATGCTTTAATTCATCCCGGATCTGTTTTGATTCGTATGATAATTTATGGTTTTCAGAATGGGATACCTTAACATAATCATTTTGAAGCAATGCCGCTAAATCCCTTGTAGGGGCTGTGGTATATACCGGCCCTTCGTAACCGTATTTATATAATAATGGCAGTAAGCCTGAATGGTCAAGATGCGCATGTGTCAGAACAACCGCATCCAGGGATGAAAATGGCTGTATTTCTGGGGCATATAAATAGGGGGCCTCCTCCCATGGCTGGTCCGGGTCATTAATATTGATCATTCCGCAGTCAACTAAAACCCTTGAATTGTTTGTTGATATTAATGTTGCACTTCTTCCAACCTCCCTGTGGCCTCCTAAAGCCGTCATTCTTATCCATGTTTCACCGGGCATTAATGGTGTTGTTAATTTTATTCCAAGATTGTGTAAAAATTCCTTTCTTTCCTGCTTTACATCCCTTATGTACTCACGTACTTCCTTAACAGTTCTTGAGTACATCGGTGGTGCCCTTACAATTCTTGGAGACCAGTTTGTTTCCGATTTTATCTCCTTAATTAGATCCGAATTTGTTATGACAGATGGTTCATCTACCTCCATTACAGCTTCCCCGGTATCCGGTTCAAAATATAAATCCTTTAAACCTGCCTCTTCCGGCACCAGTGACCGTATTTTCTGATCTGCATCCTTTTCATCACTCATTATTGATGGGTCCGGCCTTATTGCTATCCTCCTTCTTAATTCCTGAGCTATCTGCCTTGCCAGATCATCCCTCTGTGAGAATAGATTCTGATCCTTTGTGTAAACAACTATTGTTGATCCTTCGTAATCAATCTCTGTAATCTTATTATCCGGGTATAATCTATCAAAAATAGACCTTGCTTCGCTTAAATAATCTCGAAAAGACATTTTAAACACCTTAAACTTAAAAATAAAAAATTTATAATATTAATTTCATTTTTTTAATTCTGGATAATACATCATCCTCAGATAAATAGCTGAATCCCTTCTTTGGATCTATAACACCTACCTGAATCATGTTTCCAGATGCTGAATCTCTCTGCTTTGATACACTTATTGATTTTACAACAAGGTTTATTGCATCATCAAGTTTCATACCCTCGGAATATTCTGCCTCGAGTACACCGTAAACAAATGGTGATCCGGATCCGGTACTTGCATATTTATCTTCCACCGATCCACCTGCAGCATCTATTGAGAATATGTGTGGTTTTTTATCATAGCCTCCCAGCAGCAGCTGAACCATATACGGATAAAATTTAGACTGGTTTAGCATGTTTGATAATAATGTTGCTGCTGCCTCAATGGGCATATTAATCTTCCTCTGTACACGGTATAATTCCATTTCTGCCCTCATGTATCTTACCAGTACCTGGGCGTCACCTACCAAACCCGCTATGGTCATGCCTGCATAGGTATCGATCTGGTATAATTTTTGAGCACCTTTATTTGAAATGAAATTCCCCATTGTAGCCCTGCTATCTGTTCCCATTACAACGTAATCTCCAGCTGTAATTCCTACTGTAGTTGTTCCTGTTTTTAATACATCCATACAATCACTTCTATAAACTAATTGTTTCTACATAACAAATAATATATTTAAATTTTCTATTTTTCATTATTAACTATGCATTTATATACTTTATGATTTTTCCGTATCCAGTACATCTGATATGTGCTTCAGTATTTCCCTTTCCAGGAGTGTACCGATAAATTTGCGGTTACTGTCTATAACTGCAATGATCGGTGGGTCACCCTCCCTGAATATTTTTATTAAATCTGTTGCAGGAGAATCACATTTAACCTTGATCGCAGGAATTATATTGCCATCACTGACCCTCAATGTCCTTAATTTATTTTCTCCCAATGTAACCAGATCACTTAATAATAACTCACCGAGAACCCTGTTGTTTGAATTTGTAACTATTACCGCCCTTGCATTTAAATCGGTACACATTTTGAATGCCAGGCTTATGGGATTATCTACATTTACCGATACAGTTTGCAGCGTTTTTGCTATATCACATGCCCTTAAATTTTTAAATTCCATGTTAATAATTTCCCATAAATATTTTGATTTTTTTGCCGGTACAACAGGTGCCTTTAAATTAAATAACAGAGGTACCACTAAGGACAGCAGGGTTATTGCTATCATTACAACTGAATAATCATACCCGCCTACAATTGAGAAGGACAGGGCCAGAACCAGCAGTGCCGCATCAACACCTCCATTAACAGAGGTACCAAACATATTTTTCCATGTATCTATCTTTATTATTTTTGATACTATTGCGCCTGCTATTGGCTTAAGTGTTAATCCTATTACAAAAACAGCAAGCCCGAGCAATAATAGTGGTACTGTCACCCTGACAAAATATAATCCCAAGCCTACAAAAAATAATGGCTCAAAGAACCCGTAGGTTACCGTTGAAATTTTTTCCGCAACTATTGGCCTTGCCTTTACAAATTCCCTTAAAGTTATGCCGATAAATAATGCAACTATTGCCGAATTAAAGCCATATAATTGCCCCACAAATCCTAAAATAAATACAAATGCAATTATAACAGCTATCAGGGTTTCATGGGCTTTTGAATTGTAATCTATTTTACTTAACAGTTTTATCAGGACATACTTTGAAAATAATATTATCAGTGATAGTGATATAACTAATTCTACTGCAATTCTTGATACACTGATAAGATTTATTGCTTTGCCGTATAAATCTGAAACAAATGTAAACAGTATAACTGCGGATATTTCTATTATAATAACCTGTTGAAATATCTTATTTCCCTCCTCGGTTTTATTCAAACCAGTATCACTTAATAATCTTATCAGTGGGCCTGCACTGCTCATGCCTGCAACTATGCCTATTACAATTGATAAAATAAAACTATGAAATACATAATAGATAGCATATGCTATGAGCGAGAATGGAACTATAAATTCTATTATGCCTATTATTATATTTTTATAGTTTAACAGATCCTTGGTTTTAATATTCTGAAATTCAAGGGCACCGCCTGCAAATAATAAAAAATTGATACCCAGAGATACAAATAAACTTATATCCGGTAATATTTTTATCAGCCCGAGAACGCCGGGACCTACAATAACACCTAAGAATATTGCTGCAACGTATGGAACAAGCTTTAGCTTTGCCATTAATTCTTCTCCCAACTTTGCAAGTAATAATAGTACACCTAGGAACAGTAATGCGAGTAATGCGTCGGGTATATTGTACATAGAGTTGTATATGGTAAGTGTATTTAATATTTTTGTAAAAATTTTTAAAAATGAGTTAATATATCTAAAATTATTTTTTTTATGCTAAATAATTCATATTTTAGTTAAAATTAATACATTAATTATAAAAATGCATAAATAATTAAATGGCTATATATTGATGATTTAAAATGGGTTTAGTATATGAAAATTTGTAATTACATACTAAAATTTCAGTGCATCCCGACTTCCGGATTCGAACCAGAGACCTATGGATAACTGCGTATGCAGTATAACACTCTACAGTCCATCGCTCTACCAACTGAGCTAAGTCGGGTAATAGATAATTATAACAATGAATATAAATTTTAAGTTTTTATATATAGTTTCTATAACTGAATTTATTGTGGATTTTAAAATCGTGTAATACATACTTTATTGAAATATTTATTATAGAGTAAATGATTATTATATATGTTATTTTCCGATGTAACATCCAAATTCATGGAAATGGAAGAAACAACGAAGAGACTGGAATTGACAGATATTTTAGCCTCATTGTTTAAGGAATCAGATGATGATTTAAAAAATATCACATATTTAATTCGGGGAAAACTTGCACCCGATTATGAAAATAGGGAATTTGGAGTATCAGATAAAATAATAATAAAGGCATTATCCGGTGTTTCAGCTATGTCCGAAGAGGAAATAAATAAAATTTTTTATAAGACCGGTGACCTGGGAACAACGGCATATGAAATAAGCAGGGGGATTCAACAGAAACCATTATTTACGGAAGAATTAACTGTAAAATATGTGTATGATAATTTAACAAAGCTTGCAAAGAGCTCAGGGCATGAAAGCATAAGGGCAAAGATAAATATATACCTGAATTTACTGATGGATTCATCACCAGATGATATTAAATATATTACAAGAATAATAACCGGAAAGTTAAGATTAGGTGTTGCGGATTCTACCATTCTTGATTCCCTTGTATCAGCATTTTCTGATAAACAGTATTCTGATGCAATAGAGAATGCATATAATTTTCACCCGGATATTGGGTATATAGCACTACTGTTAAAAAATAACGATATTGAGAAGATAAAGAATACAGGTGCAGAACCGTTAATACCGTTTAAGGTAATGCTAGCAGAGAGATTAAGGTCAATAAATGAAATAAATGAAAAAATGAACCACAACTCTGCATATGAATATAAATATGATGGCCTGAGGACACAGTTGCATAAGAAAGGAAATGTTATTAAGATATTCTCACGTGGCCTCGAGGAAACAACCTTAAATTTCCCCGATATCCAGAAAAACTTTAAGGACAGTTATAAATTTGATTCTATAATAATTGACGGGGAATCTGTACCGTATAATCCGGATACCGGTGAACTATATCCATTTCAGATGGTTTCACAGAGGAGGGGAAGAAAATACGAATTAAACCAGGTGTCTAAGGATATACCCATAGTTATGTTTATTTTTGACATTTTATATTTAAATGGCAAATCATTAGTAAATTTACCATACCCTGAAAGAAGAAAAATTTTAGAGGAGAATTTTAAGGATAATGAGTATTTTAAACTGGCAACAAGAATAGTTTCAGATGATGAGGACAAAATCAATAAATTCTTTGAGGAAAGTATAGAAAGTGGCTGTGAAGGCGTGGTTGCAAAGAATACTTCGGATGAATCTGTATACAGGGCAGGGGCAAGGGGATGGTTATGGATAAAATTTAAAAGGGATTATGAGAAGGAACTGGCTGATTCAATGGATCTGGTTGTTATCGGGGCATTTAATGGGCATGGAAGGAGAACCGGTGCATATGGTGCACTGTTAATGGCATCGTATAACGATCAAGATGATACATTTGAATCCTTCACAAAGTTAGGTACAGGATTTACAGATGAAGTACTGTTCTCATTGCCAAAAATGTTTTCTGATAAAATTGTGAAGGAAAAACCTGCAAGGGTTAATTCAAAAATGGTTCCTGATCTGTGGATATATCCTGAAATTGTGATGGAGATAAATGGAGCTGAAATCACAGTAAGCCCGGTACATATATGCGCTTATGATGTAATAGAAAAGAATTCTGGACTGGCATTAAGATTTCCGAGGTTTATAAAAATAAGGAATGATAAAAAGCCTGAAGATGCTACAACAACAAATGAAATTATAGAATTATTTAAAATGCAGAAAAAAACAAAATAAAAATAAATTAATAATTATTATTTACTCTTCGTTATCGTCGTTTCTGTTGTAATTGCCTCTTCTATTGTTACCGTATCTGCGATTTCCACTATTTCTGTTATTATTATTGTTGTATCTGTTGTAATTGTTGTACTGATATTCGTATTCCTTTTCACTCATATCGGGTTCTTCATTTGGTTCTATATCCTCTTCAGATTCTGCCATTGATCCGTATTTTCCAACGTTCAATCTCATGTGACCTCTTAATAGTGATATATAACCGTTGTCGATCTTTAAAACTTCACCATCTCTTATATCCTTTGTCTGGTCATCCCATAATGTCAGGGTTATTTTTCCTGTATCATCGGCAACTGTTACCTCTGTGACAGATTTATCTTCCCCGAATCTGGTCTTTATCTCTTTTGGCTCACCTAATACTACTACCTTACCTACAACGTTAACACGTCTTGAGGAAGGTGTCAAATCCTTAATTTTGGTTATTTCATCCATGTTATTACTTCCTTTAATCCTTTCGGATAGATAATGATATTTAACGGTTATTTAAACATATCTATTTTTAGTTATATCGTCATATCCGACAAACGTCTGGTCAGTTTTATATAACCTCTTTCCAAAGGTATAACTGTGGAAGTAGTTATAATGTAAAATTAAAAGTATGTATTTCATAAGTATCCAGATCCCACAAATGGTAACACGAGAGGGACGTTTATTCCACCTGCCAGCTTAAAAAATTATGCCCAAAAAGGAATATTTAATAATCACAATCAGATATATTAATACGGTAATAAATTAGCAGGCCGGCACATAAAATATTAATGAGATAGTGGTGATAATGGGAATAAATATCTGGAATCCAGTATATGACGGTATATATGCAACGATAGTGATTTCATATATTCTTGGTATAGTACATGGCATAACCCCTGATGAACATACATGGCCAATAACATTTTCATATGCAGTTGGGAGTTATTCAACCAAGGGTGGTATGAAAGCAGGGCTTATATTTTCAACCGGTTTTACCGTTGAAAGGGCCATAATGTCTGAAATTGCGGCGGTGGCTCTTGCCGGTTTTATGCTGGTAAAATATTTTAACAGTACAGTATATATAATAGTTGGGCTTGTAATGGCACTTTCCGGGTTTTATATAGCCAATAAGTTAAAGTATCCACATATACATATCATAGAAGAGATGCTAAATAAGGTCACCGGCATACATAAGAACCATCCAGAAGAGGAGTACAGGGAAATACATCATATGGATAGCCCGGTGATGGTAAAGGAGAATGGTGTGTATAAACCTATTCCTATGAGGCTTGCGTTTGTCCATGGATTAATAGCTGGTTTCGGATTTGGGGCGTTTGCACTTATAGTTTACTTTGTACTTGCACCGCAGATGCCGGTTTATCTTGGTTTTCTTCCCGGACTTATGTTTGGCCTTGGCACCATGACCATGCAGATAATTGCAGGTGCATTTTTCGGTACATGGCTTTCAAAAAAGAAGAATCTAACCAAAGATGATATTGCCTATATTGCCAGGGGAATAAGCCATTTTGTTTTATCATATGGCGGAATTGCTTTTGTAATTGCAGGAATTATTACCTTAATTTTCCCTGTACTATGGGATTATAACATAATAACGGGATTTAAGGTACACAATCTTGATATGCTGGGCCTTCCATTTTTCCTTGTAGTGCTATCTGTAGTTGCAATAGGTTATATAGGATATAAAATTAGCCTTAGAAATGCTATATTGATGCACAGAAATAGCGGTTAAATGAGATAATTATTGTGTCCGCACACGGATATTTACAGATACTTGGTGACATTGGAAGTGCCGATCAATGGAGGGCAAATTATAATATCAATATAAGAAAAATATAAAGGCAAAATCTAAACTTTGGAGGATAAGAATAAAACTAAAAATCGTAAAAGGTTAGCTTGAGGAAGCCCGTAAAGGAAAAAATGGCTGTAACAGAGGACGAAGACCCACTTGTATTACAGCTCAGAACTGATGCAAACAGTATCATAGAAAATCTATCCAAGGTTACTAAAATTGATCAGATGATGCTGGGATTAAATAAATATTCTGGAACTCTTGGAGATTACAGTATGTTCAATTTAATCCTCATATACTATCAATATGCAAATGCTACCATAGTTAGATCTATAAGAGAATGGAGATATTTTGGAAGGAAGCCGAAAGAAGGTGCAGTATCGATTAAAGTTCTCTATCCACTAAGGGTCCCAAAATATGATATGCCCTGGAGAATGAAGGCATTCACGGAGAAGAAGAAAAAAGAAGGGGTTGACGACAATACCATCTTTCAATTAGTCCATGATAAATTCTACCAACATAATTATCATAGAAAACCATCTAAATTCGGGGTCGGGAATGTATATGACATATCACAGACTGAAGTGATACCGGGCGAGGGTATTGATTCTCTCCATACACTTATCCATGAAATGTCACATGTGCGTCTTGACCATCTATCAAAGAAAGGTATTTTAAGGGGAATGGCAGAAACCGAGGCTGAATTATCCTCATATCTTGTCGGTTCACATTTTGGCTTCGATTTCAGGGATGAATCTGCTGCTTATATAAAGGGATGGCTTGATAATTCAATCAAAAAAGCGGCGAGGTCCGGGATAAAAGTAATTTATACGATGTTGTGAACAATGCAAAATGGCTAATAGATGAGATATCAAATAGAATGCAGTTATTATAGCCAGATGGAACATCGCAGGATGATAAGCAGTAATGGAAATAGAGTACAAAATTAGAATATGAATGTCAATATTCAGGGTAGATTTTAGGATTGGTAACGGGCATAAAGATTTTCTACCTGAAGCAAAAAAGATATCAGTAAAAGTGGGAAAAATGTAGGACCAATCAAAAGTAGTAAAAGAATTAATAAGTAGTTTTCTGAATGACAAAAAAAAGTAGATCATGGATTGATTTATTAACTACGCAATTGAGAAGGACGCAAACCAGAAATCAGGATAGTTTAAGTTTGGAAAGTTCTTTGACAACTTTTTGTATGTACGCTTTATCCTTGCCTTTCTCTGTTAATCTATTATGCTTTAAAGTTGAAACTGCATCAATTAATACATTATCAGAAACACCACTGTTAGCAGATTTAAGGGAATCAAACGTAGCAGCAACCTCCATGTACAGAGCATCCATTCTTTTCAGGGAACTGAGTGTTTGCTTTATATCCTCTGGTATATCAAGGGTTCCAGAATTCCATTCCTCATCAGAAATATGATAATAATCATCAGCAAGCTTTGACGAATACGGTCCGTATAGATAAATGTCAAAATCATATCCAAGAGGGAGCCCAACTTTCTTTCCGAAGTATACAAACTTTTGAGCCTTGATACGGTTTTCCAGCCATCCATTCACTATCAAATTCTACATAACGTTACATTAATCTTTAACTGGTCTTTATTAACTATAAAAATCACGCGTTTATATTATAAAAAGTGGATCAAGAATGTATAAACCAGATGATGGTTACAGGTGTTAAGGCAAATAGAGATTTGAAATTTTATATATACGCCCGCACCGGGATTTGAACCCGAATCTAAGGCTCCGCAGGCCTTCAGGATATCCAGATTACCCCATACGGGCACTTCTATATTGTTTAAACGTATTTTAATGTTTAATAGAAAAGTAAATTATATAGAATTCATATCACTTATTATGATAGGAGCTATACTGGCAGGTGGTTACGGAAAAAGGTTAAAACCCATTACAGATCATATACCAAAAGCACTGGTTGAAATAAGGGATAACTACACAATAATGGACAGACAACTGTTTGATTTTAAAAATATAGGGATAAAGGATGTGTATATATTATCTGGTTATTTAAGTGAAAAAATAGAGGAAAGATATAAAAATTACAGGGATCTGAATATTCACTATCTGAAGGAAGAAAAGCCTATGGGTACCTTATTTTCATTAAAAAATCTAATGGATAATATAAATGATGATGTAATAGTAAGAAATGGAGACACCATAACAGATATAAATTTCAAAAATTTTGTTGAAACTGCAAAAACAAAGGATTATGGAATGCTAATGTACGTAACAAAAATGAAAAGCCCGTTCGGCATTGTTGAATTTTCTGGTGATAAAATATATAATTTTAAGGAAAAACCTGAACTGGATTATTACATAAATGCTGGCCTATATTATATAAAGAAATCAATGTTTAATGTTTTTTCCAGAAAATATATAGAGAAGGATATAGAAAAAAGTGTTTTTCCGTATATTGTTAAAAATAATGAGATGGGCGTCTATAACGAAGATGCATTATGGATAGGCATAGACAGTGAAAAGGATCTGGGTATAATAAGAAAGGAATATGAATACCGTGATGATACATCATTTGGGTACATAAAACATTTATATAACCTTAATAATAAAAAAATAGATGAATATTATATAAGATCCGGCGAGGAAATGGTAATAAATGAAACAGGTATAATAAAAATAAATTATGGTGCGGGATATATTGATGATAATAAGTATGATGGCTATAAAATTTTTACAGTTGATAAGCTATTTAAAGTATTTGTATATGAAAATACAGATATGGATATAATGAGGGTGTAGTAATTTATTTTAAATACTATGTAGAATTTTATTTAAAATTTTGTAAAAAAATTTAATAGGGTGTAAATAATGGTTATAATTATGACCATAGATAGAAACGAGTTAATACGGGCAATTGAGAACGTCTACGGTAAAAAAGGTATGTTAGAAAAAGAGGTAGAAGACCTGTGCGATTTTATATTATCATTTTTTGGTTATGAGGACTATGTACTTGATAACGTATTAACCTCGGCAGAGCGGGATGCTTTCTATAACTTAGAGGAATACGGAATATTAACAACATTCAGGGAGGAAATAAACATTATAAAGGGCAAGGTATGGAGAATAAATCAATGGTATCTGGATAAGGAAAAAATACACAAGCTTGCACAGGATAAAAAAGAGGAAAGCAAGGAAAAGAATATATACGACTCAATTTTCAAAAACATGTAATTTATATATAATTTTAATATGGTAAATTATGGATGCAATAATTATCACAACAGGCAATGAAATTTTAAAGGGTAGAACTGTAAATACCAATTTTGCTTTTATAGGTAAATTTTTAACATATTCAGGGTATAATGTAATAAGGGGCATAATAGTAGGAGATAATTTAGAGGATATAAAAAATGCATTTACATATGCATACAACAATGCGGATTTAATAGTTTCATCCGGCGGTTTGGGACCCACCTATGATGATATGACATTAAAAGGATTTTCAATGGCCTTTAATTTAAAATTAATATTAAATAATAATGCACTTGAAATGATAAAAACCAAATTTAGGGACAATATCATTACTGATGAGAGAGAGAAAATGGCCATATTGCCGGAGGGGTCTATTCCGGTAAGAAATGACGCGGGAACTGCCCCGGGCGTTTATAAAATAATAAATGACAGAAAATTTATAATTTTGCCTGGAGTCCCAAGTGAAGTAGAATCTATAATGAATAATATATTAAATGAAATAAAAATAAAGGATTATTTCTATTATGATGATTCCATAAGGGTAAAAAATGTTATGGAAAGTAAAATAGCACCTCTGATTTCAAACATGATGAAATTATATGGAGGTAAAGTTTATATAAAAACACATCCACTGGGCATAGAGAATAAAAATCCCAGTATTGAGATAGAGGTTTCATCATCCGGGAAGGATAAAGATTCTGTAATAGGCAATGTTAAAAAAATTTTAAATGAAATAAAAAATAAAATAAATGAAAATGATTATTAGCAATTTAAATATTTACATATATGAACAGGGATATTTCAAGAAAATTAATAGCAATTGTTGCAAATAAAAAACTTGATGGCTATACAAAAAATGATTTTCTAAATACACTATCATTCAAAAGGGCACTATTGCCACCAGATTTAATAGATAAATTTATATCAGGATGCGTTGAGGACAAATTATTAATGGAAAAGGACGGAAAATATTTACCGAATTTCAGTACGGATGGTGTAATAGTTCCACTGGATTTTCGTGTTGATGCAAATAGCTTATTTTCAAATGCCGGAGAAAAACCTCTGGTGGATAGATTGCTGGAGGCGGTATCCGCATCAGGCAAACTCACAAAAAAAGAGGTAATAATCAGGGCAAAGGAATTACTGGAAAATATGGAATTTATTGATTTTGAGACCGCATTACTGACGGTCTTATCGGATAACAATATAGATATAGGGGAATTCGTAAGGGAAAAAGAGGAAGCATCAACCAAAAATTAGTACAGATATTTTATTGCCTCTTTTATATTATAATTTATCTTTAACCCGGTTTCAGAAAACTGCGTTCTTCCGGCATTTATATTATTTTTTTTAAATATATCCATAGCCTTATCTATACTAACTGTATCAATTTTTTTAAACCTTGCAATATCCGGTAATTCCAGAAAATAATATGATAAATCATTGTTTTTGATTCTATTTAAATATTTTATAAATAATTTATCCGGATTATCTATAATATTTAAACTGTTTATTATAGTTGAATTCAGATTGCCAGACCATACCGGCCCCTCATTTATATTACTGTATAGGTCTGAAATAATATTATGTTTATTTACACAGGCAATTTTATCCAGTAATTCATCGGCTTTATTTGCAGATGAAAATATCTGGAATATTATTCTATAATAATGGGAATGCCATATTGACAGCATCGGAATGGCAGCCTTATCCATTGCTGCAGCCCTTTTAATTATTTCCGCTATTAACAATCTTATTCCCGATTCATGCCTGTAATTATCATTTAAAATAAATGCACTGTACCTTCTTTTAGTTTTTTTCCCAGTTGAACCGGTTAATGCGGTTAAATCCGTGGGTGTTATACCTATATAGCCCCTATTTCTTACATTAAACAGTGCATCATCGATATATGGTAAAACAGAACCATACGGGTCTATGTCTATATAATCAAATAAATAATCATTTAATACTGATTGAAAGCTCTGGTTATATATTTCAACATCCGAATTATTATAATCCCTGTTATTTTTTATAAAATTAAATGAGGCTTTATTTATTTCAGTTATAACAGTCTTTATGTTTGCTTCCTTATTAATCCTTAAACCACGTATGCCTGTTCCACCAAAAGCATCCAGTGCTAATTTTGGTTTAACTGTTTTTAGAAATGATATGGTGAAATCCCTGTTTAATTTCTGATCCATATTATAAAATCCTGCAGTTCTGGTTCCTGGACCCTTAATAAAAAAATTATCCGGTATAATTAATTTTATTTCGCCCTCATTTATCGTTTTAAATTGATTCTTCTTCTCCATTTAATACCTTTATTATCTTAAACGGTAATATATTTTTATTTATGGGTGTTATATCGAAGACCCTGACACTTTCATAACCCCTGAATTCCTGTAATACCGGATTTCTTGATTTTTTATGCAGTGTTACTATTATTGATTTTTCAGATTTCATTGTTTTTTCTATTTCATTTTTGATATTTTTTGTTGAATTCTCTATTTTACCCAGCTCATCTATTACAATTATATCAGCTTCTTCCCGTGATCTCTGTAAACTTGGAACAAATAATTCCTCCAGGGATTTGGTATCAACACCTAACTTATCGACCTTTACCCTTGACACGAGGTCTGCCCTGGCAAATTCCACCCTCTTTTTTGTTAAAATATCTGTTATATAGTATGATGTGACTCTACCATGTTCATATTTTTCAGAAACCAAAGTTCCTTCTATAACCTTCCCATCATTTTTAAGCATTTCCATAATTTTATTCAATGCCTCTGTTTTTATGGATCCAATCGGACCTGTTATACCTACCTTTACTGCCATGGTTATTCCTCCAGATACATCAGGGGATAATTCAATTCATTTATATATCTCATCCTCGCTTTTATCTCCTGATTGTTATATTTTATGGTTAATTTCACATCCAGCATTTTGCAGTTTAATGTTAAATAATTAAATAAGGTATTATCATCTATATTTATATCCACATTTATATTTTCAACAAATGGCTGTATCCCTGTACTCTCCTCTATTGCATCTTTTATTGTATTTACATTATCCTTATTTACCGGTATCCCTGTATATTGATGAAATATTGCACCCAGTTTTATGCCTGCTTCAAATATAGCTCTTTCACGATCTGTACAATGAAAATATTTCGCTGCTGGATCCATTTATTCTATATTACATGGTGCATAATAAACATTGTTTATATGAGATTAAATAAAATTGGAAAGTATAAAATTACTATAAATTATAAAATAAAAAATTTATTTTTTGGTTGCTGCTTTTAACTTTCTTAGGTCCATGGCATATAATACTGCGAATACCGCTGCTACCGCTGCAACTATGCCTATTACAACATAGTCTAATGTATATGATGGAGCATGGTATGGTTCAACGTAGTATGTTGTGTTGTAATAGGTTGGATTGCTCCCACTCTTCATTTCAATGCTGATGGTTACCTTTGTTACTGTTGATACAGGTGCCGATGTATATATTAATTTGTATGATCCTGTTGATCCTGTATTTACTGATGTCTTTGATAACTTACCGTAGTTTGTTGATACTGTAACAGATATATCCTTATATGATGGACCTGCCATGGTATTGTATGTTGAATTGATGTACATTGTATATGGGTGGTCACTTAATATATAGTAATTACCATTTGAGTATGATGCACCTGATATGTATGCTTTTGCTACCGGGAATATGAACGGCGATGTTGTATTATTGAATACAAATGGCGTTGATACGATATTTGCCTGTGACATATAATTAAGGGCTCCGGTTCCATTCATTCCCGTTATTCCCAGCTGGAATTCATCATATGGCACATAATGCGTTGATGTGAATGGAATCATCTTATAATTACTGCCGGTTGTTGTATTATATGTGTACTCAGCTGCAGTGAAGTTTACATATGCTATACCATTTGCATTAGTTGTAACCGTATATTCTGGCATGCTTGTTGAGCCGAAATAGCTGTTCGGATTTGCACCTGATGATAAACCTGACGCTGCTGTATTATATACAAGGCCTCTGTTTGCTCCAAGTGCATTCTGTGCCGTTACTGTTATAGTGTAATCAGATAATGGTGTGCCATCCTTTGTTGCAGTTAACATTATTTCAGTTGTTCCATTGTATGTTATGGTGCTCTTCATTACTTTTGTAGATATATGTACTCCACTTACTGATGTTGAATTTACTGTTACCGGTATCTCAAATGGCTGTGAAACCCCGAAACCGTTACTGTTTAATCCTGATGTTAGTTCTCCCAGATCCATGTATGGTGCTGCTCCTGCCATTGCTGCTCCTGATGAATAATCTCCCATAAATAGGTATGTATTTGCAAAACCACTTGTTATGCCGTTTATTGCATAGTTAAATGTGTTGTTAGCTGTCATATTCAGGTATATCATACCGTTTGAACCTGTTGTACCACTTATCTCTGTCATATTGTAATCCGATATGGGTAATACCGCTGTAACGTTTAATCCCGGTACATTAAAGCTTTTTACAGTTTTGTTTGTAGCCGGGTTTATCTCTGTTATATTTCCGGATAGATAATTTGCAACGAATAATTGGGTATTAGTGGTATTACTGGCTATATATGTTGGCATTGTTCCCACCATTATATTTTTGAAGTCTTTTGTGTGGTGATATGTGTTTGTTATTCCCATCGAGTTTTTATTACTTATTGCTGCAGTTACGTTTATTGCGGTTACATTTTTTGTTGCCGCGTTTGTCACATATAACGTACCTTTATTGTATGCTAAACCCATAGGTTCGTTTAATAATGATACACCGGTTTTGTTTTGAAGTGTTAGATTGTTTACAACAGTATTTGTTGCCATGTTTACTATTGTTATATTGTCTGAACCTGCATTTGCTATAAACAGATCTGTGCTGGTGGCTGTCATCCCCATCGGGTTTTCAGCATATACATTTATATTTGCCGTTGTTTGTATTATTGTTGAGTTCATCTGTTTTATTGCAGTTACATTGTGTGAACCGTAGTTGGATACGTACATTGTATTGTTTGTTCCCAGTACAACATCCTGTGGATTTGCTCCTACATTTACTGTATCTATTACCTTACCTACCAGTTCTACTGTCTTTGTTGTTGTTACACCTTTTATTGTGATTAATTCTGACACATTATATGCACTTGCATTTATTATACTTACAGTATCGGATCCTGAATTAGCCACATACATTGTATTGTTATGCGAATCATATGCTATTCCTACAGGTGCATTTCCCACAGCTATAGTTGATATTATTGCCATTGTCCCCGGGTTTATTACAGTAACATTGTTTGAATTCGTTACAAATATCGTGTTGTTATGTGAATCATATGCCAGCTGCATTGGATTTGCTCCTACTGTTACATTTTTCATTGCTCCTGTAGATAAATTATATCTTGTTACATTGTTTGTTCCCATATCAGCTATATACAGATAGCCATTATGATATAATATGCCATCAGCCAGATCGTGTGTAAAGTAGTGGAATGTTCCAGGCGTTGATGTTGACATAAATCCAAAACCATAAACAGATGAGAAGCTTGTTGTGTTGTGTAATGTCTGGCCTGTGGATTTCATTAATTTCAGTAAGCCTGATAACGATTCTACTGTGTATTTGTATCCACTTATTGGCTTTCCTGTTGCCGGATTATATATCTCAATTGCCATTTCTGTGGATGTATTTGATACTGATATATAATTCGGATACTTTATTACCTTATATGCAACCCCGTATGGCGATATATCTATGTTTGCATATCCTGTACCTGCAACATAGCTTGAACTGGGTGCAAGTGCAGATACCGTGAAATTAACACTTCCTGTGTAATCACTTGTATATATTAGTGTATTCTGTGATATTATTTTAAATTCAAATTTATATATACCGTTGGAATTGGTTGTTCCACTTATAGAGGATATATTTAATATTGCACCGGAAGGCGTGTATCCTATACTTACTGGTATGTGTGATAATGCCTGGCCGTACTGATTTCTTACCTGAATGGTCATATTGCCATATTGCCCGTTCATGTATATTTTACTGTTGCTTATCACACCAACCTCAAGCAATGTTGGTAATGCCACTGGTTTTACGGAAACCACAGCCTTTTTAAGGTGTACATTCATAAAATTCCAGTACCAGAAACCTGTAACACCCAGTGTATCGTGTATTATCCCCGTAAATGTTGAATTTGTTATTGGAATTGTATCTATTCCATATCCAACATTTATTGGATTTGCCTCAACAGCACCGAGAAGTTGAAGTTGATCAGACAGTTTTATCTCCTTGGAGAATGATAAATTAGTAACAAGGCTTGTTGTGAGATTGCCCATGTATGATGTCATCTGTGTTGAGCTTAGGCTACTAAGTGATGAATTGCCTGCTGTTGTTGCTTCTGTGCTATTTAAATGTGAGAATGGCCCCATGTAGAATCCACTGCCAACTCCAATTGATGCATTATATGTATCCTCAAAGAAGGATGTTGGATTACCTATTATACCTGACACACCAAGCGATATTACGTTATATGTTGTTGGGTCTGATGGTGATAATGCTACTAAATTAGTTACTAATGTAGTGAATGATTCCTGTTTTACCGTTGTTGATATACCTATTGATCCCCACGCAGATGCAATTATTTCTGCAGCCTCAACACCTAATGGATCCTCTGATGAAACCGTTATCTGTATTGTAGCTGTTACTTTTTTACCTTTATAGTCCCAGTGGCCTCCGTGCCATGTGAATCCTGGTATTGTAGCTATAGTTGCATTTGCCTTTGCAAGATCATATGAATATGATGGTATTGATTTATCATACCATACACTATCAGATACAGGTACCAGTGATTCCCCAGGTACTCCGTACCCTTCATTAACCACAGATGCAATATAGCCCTTATCGACGGCATAGTTTAATGCCTGCCTGAATGCCGTTATATTGTATGGTGCATCCTGCTTATATGCATTAATTTCCATATAACCGAAACCTGTTGTTGGTTTATTATATATATATGTATTGGGTATTGTCTGTAATGTTGGCAGGAATGTTGGTGGTGGTGGCAACATTATAGAGTATATCTGACCGGATGATTCTGCTGCAACTGCAGGTGAATAGGATGCAAAATATTTGTCATATATTGAATATATTTTTGGTGTGTATTTATCAAGAGATGGCACATACTGGCCGAAATAATGTGGATTTACATATAATTGCCAGTAATCACTTGGTATCCATGCTCCCTTTGGCATTCCATAGCCACCGTTCATCATAAACGGACCGGTACCTACTAAACCTGGTGCGATGCCTGTTGATGCTGTATATCCTAAATTCCAAGCATTGTATGAACTTGATGCGGATGAACTTGCAGAATAATTCCATAATCCGGGACTTGATGCATAATCATGTGCTACCCATATATTGTATGGCATTATTGGTACCTCAAGTGCAGATGTTACAAACGTTGATGTTGGCACACTAAGCATAAACTCAACTGTCAGATTATTTATAGGAACTATGTTTACCACACCTGTATAATCACCGGAATAATCAACTGCGTCAAAAAGCATTTTCCATGTTAATATTACATCCTGCGACTGCAAGTAGTATTTCTGTTCACCTGCACCATTGAATGTAACATTGTGGCCTACTGCAGGGTCATAAAAGTTTGTATACGTGTATGAATATGTTTTGCCGTTTGTGGCAACAAAAGATGTGTAGTTGCTGAATGTATCTGTTGCCTTTGAACCTGATGATGGTATATTTGTCCACTGTACGTTTGGCCTCAGATGGACTATATAATCAACACTGACATGTGCCATAGCACCGGTTAATGGGTCAAAGGTTGTATTGTTTACACTGTTTACAGTGTAATCTGAATATGACGATGCTAAACAGTTTATTGCGGAACCATTCGTCGCAGTACCCACCAGTGAATTATATATTTCATCAGTTATCAGAGCATCACACACAGTACTAGCTGTATTAATGTTAATTGATGCTATATTACCTATTTCACCTATCTTATATGTACCGTTTGTATATCCCGGCTCATTAAAAATTGTTGTGGGATATGTATTTGCAACATCACCTGCTACCTGTGAAGGTTGAACACTGTTCTGATTATTTACTCCAACGCTTCCCTGCAAAAATTCCATAGAAAACATCAAAACAACAACCAAAACAATTACGACCAACAAATCTCTTTTTAAACGATCTTTAAAATTGTTCATTATTAAATGTAACAAAAGGTGATATATAAATATTTCTATCATAACCAATTATTTATTATATACTGGACTTTCTATAAATATTGTTACTGGAAAAACATAGTAAAATAGCTGATACGTAGAACTATCTAGTATAATAGTGCAAATGGTATACTTAGAAATAAGTAAGTATGCCACTTATCAATATGATACATGTCATAGCAGTTATTTTACATCAGAGCAGGGGCAAAACTAAATATATGATAAATGCTATGAGAAAATAGAGGAATCCTATGCCTATATATATTAACATCATTATAAACTGTTGTTTGTAAACATATTCCAGGTCATCCTCATTAAGCTCCATGTGTGTTTTAAAAACATCACTTATAAACTTTTTTGCACCAAAATCCCACCATGCACCTATAAACATTATTATAATCCCTGACATAAATACTATTATTGGTATATAAACTCTGTAATTAAAATGAAAAAATAAATATAATGGTATTGATGTAGCAATAATTATTAATAATGCTATGATAGGAAATACCACGTATTTTATTCTTGTTCTATTTATATCATTCATTTCATGTACTGCTTTATATTATCCAGTTCATCCTGTGTGAAGTGGCACAGATACCAGTGGGTTCCAGTTTTCTGTACGGGAGGTTTCTCATTCTTACATTTGCCTTGCTTGTATATACAGCGGTCATAGAATCTACAACCCTTGGGGACATTGATTGAATTGCCTATCTCGCCTATTATATCTATATTGCCCGGATTCCAATCCGGTGTTGGGCTTGGTACTGCTTTAATTAATGCTTTTGTATATGGGTGTAGCGGATTGTTCACTATATCTTTGGAATCACCATATTCAACGCCAACACCGAGATACATAACAAAAATTTTATCCGATAGATAATAAACGGATGCTATATCATGTGATATATAGAGTATTGATAAATTATTTTTATTCCTCAAATTTTTAATTAGATTCATAAATCCTGCTCTCAGAGACACATCAAGCATTGATGTTGGTTCATCGGCGACGATCAATTCCGAATTTAAAACCAGTGCTCTTGCTGTGGCAACTCTCTGCCTTTCACCACCAGACAGTTCGTGTGGGAATCTTTCAAGATAATTTTCAGGTGGCGTGAGATTAACCTCTTTTAATGTGCTTTTCACCATATTTAACATTTCCCCGGGATTGTTTGTTGACCTGTGTGCTATTATGGGTTCTGCTACTATATCATATACTGTCATTTTTGGATTTAAAGCATCGTATGGGTCCTGAAATATCATCTGTGTATTCTTTCTGAAAACTGAATATTCTTTACTTCTCTGTTTTATTTTATTTATATTTATATTCGTGTTTTCAAAATTATATATTATTTCACCTGCTGTGGGCTTAATAAGGCCAATGATTGTCCTTGCCAGTGTTGTTTTACCCGATCCAGACTCCCCCACTATACCAAGAATTTCACCTCTGTTTATTTCAATATTTATATCGTCAACGGCTCTCACAACCCTTTCCTTATTAGAAAATAATGAGCCAGCCATAGATTTTTTTAAATCAAAATATGTTACAAGGTCTTTTGTTTCAACCTTTTTTTCAGTACCTATTATTGGTTCTCCATCGATATCGGTATTAACTCTCTCCTTTTCAGTTAGTTTACTGGCAAAGTAGCACCTGCTATAATGTTCATTGTTTATGTATGTAATATCTGGCTCCTTCTGTTTGCATATAGCATCGTGATATATACAGCGCTCATAAAATATACAGCCTTCGGGAATATTTATAGGGTCCGGTAAAGTTCCAGGTATCCCCTCAACATGTTTCTTAGCATTTTTTATGCTTGGATAGCTCTTTAATAGTTCTACCGTGTATGGATTCTGTGAATTTAAATATATATCTCTTGATGTGCCATACTCCATAATTTTACCTGCATAGAGAACCATTATATGATCAGCAAGCTGTGAGATAACACCTATATCATGTGATATGATTATCATTGATTTGATTTTTCCCTGTTTTTTCAATGCTTTTAACTGGTTTATTATTTCAGCCTGCGTAATAACATCAAGACCAGTAGTTGGCTCATCGGCTATTACGATTTCAGGATCAAGTGCAAGTGCCATCGCAATAACAGCTCTCTGTTTCATTCCCCCAGATAATTCGTGTGGATGTGCATTTATAACCATCTTGTTTAAACCTGCATATCTTATCGTTTTCAATAATTTTTCTTCTATCTCATTATCTGATAAATCTGTATGGAGTTTATATACCTCCCGTATCTGTTTCCCTATTGTATAAACAGGGTTAAATGAATTCATGGCACCCTGAAAAACTATAGATATATCCTTCCACCTGATATTCCTGAGATTCTGATCGAGAATCTTTAACTGTTTCCTATTCAACTTTTTCCCGGAATTAAAATCGTTTTCCCGGAGATATGTCTTGCCATTTAACGTTATGCTGCCTTTAACACCTGCATTTTCCGGTAATAATCCCATTATAGCCGTTGCAAGTGTTGTTTTACCTGAACCCGATTCGCCAAGGATGCCCAAGACCTCATTGTTTTTAAGTGTAAAATTAATATCATCAAGGGCGTGAACTATCCCGTCATATGTTTCAAAATTTACATAAAAATTTTTAACATTAAGCATTTCGTTTTCTATATTAGATTTATTCTCAACTGTTTCAATCATCTTCTACCACCAAGTCTTGGGTTTACAACCTCATCCATTCCCCTGGCTATAAATATAAATGCCAGTATAAATAATGTTATTGCTATTATTGGAGGTATAAACCACCACGGAGCTATTGCAAGAGCATAAAAATCACCATAGAATCCACTTAACATGCCACCCCATGTAGGTATTGTTACAGGTGCCAGACCAAGTATTTCAAGTGTTGATATAGCTGCAACAGCCCCGCCTATATTTATAGCTGTAAGATATATTAGCAGTGGTGCCATATTGGGCAGCATGTGCCTCCTTAATATCTGCGGTGTTTTAACACCAGATACCTTGGCAGAATCTATAAAGGTTCTGGACTTAACACTTCTTACGATCCCTATTAACGTAAATGCGGGAAATGTCCAGCCTACCAGAGATAATATAAGTATTATATTTGGCAAACTTGGACCGAGAATTTTTGCAAGAACTATTAATAATGGCAATCCTGGAATTAAATATATTGCAAGGGTAAAGGTTTCTGCTAAGGTACTTGGCAGTCCCGAGAAATACCCTATAGCCATTGCAGCTATAACAGAAATTATAAGAATTATTATACCTACCACAAAACCAACCTCAAGATCTGGGGGGAAACTACCGATAAACAGAGCCCATGCGCTCTGGCCTGTGGATGTTGTGCCCAATGGAAATGAAGTACCTGAAAGTGTATGCAGTGTAGGTGGTATTGGATTTAAATCCTTACCATTAATACCGTATATTACTATGGAATTTAGTGAGTTAAATGCTACTGATATCCTGGCGGTTTTTGGGTTTAACGTAAATACTGGTGTGGAAATCGCTTTGTGCATATATAATGCCCAGCCAATAGGTTGACTGCTTGTAATATATTGATAATATGTAACTTTGCCACTGGCAGAGTTATATGTAAGAAAAGTATCCCCTGATTCTTCTATGCCATTTATATAATATGTTGCGTTGATTGTTTTATGTACACTATGGTAACCACTAAGGAAAAAGATATTATATCCCGAGGTAACCGCAACGTATGCCGGAAAACCTGAACTGCCTGGTGTTGAGGCGATATAATTGAGCTTTGTGCCATTATAAACATATTTTATATTAGTTGTTACCGGATTTAAAACTATAACGCTACTGTTAGAGAGCATAAACACACCAAGATTTGAGGGGTTATATTGACTCTGATAATCCGAGGGTATGGATATATCTTTTGTATATGATCGCAACGGTTTTGTTACATTAGAGTTAAGCGTTGGTGTAAATATGGTTAAATTATCACCCTGCCATATAAGTACTCTTTGATGCGTACTATCTGTATAATACGTACCAAAAAATGAATGCATTTGTGGATTTGTACTGTGACTTAACTGAACAGATTTTATGGGCTTATAAATATCCGCAAGATAGTATGCAGTTATATTGTATTTGCTGGCATTACTGGTTATGGTATAAATGAATACAGGGTAAATACTTGTAGAATTAAATTCCGGTATCCCTACAGGTGTATTATGATACGGCAATGCACTTGAAAAGACAGTATCCACATTAGAGCTTATATGAAGTGATTGAGATGTAACATATATAGACCCTGTACCGTACGTAGGTCCTTTAAAATGGATATATAGTATGTATAAATGATGTGCTGTATATACCATTACATATGTGTGATATCCGGGAATTGATTCACCACTACGTAAAAACGTACTATAGGAACCCGCTGTGAATACATCCATGCCCAGTGGTTTAGATGGAATATTAAATAACTTATATGATGACCCGTTGATTATAGATGTCCCATAAACCAAGTATGCCCCGGTAGTGCTTTTACCAGTATTATATATTAATGAAGCACCTGATGTTGAGGATACTGTTGACATTGCAGTGCTGGTAGGAGTGAAACTAACATTTGCAGTTAGTTGATGGTCTACTGTATAAACATCCTCTGGAGGGGCAAAGTATGTTACAGGGTTATGATCTATTATAATAAGGGGTGATATCAGGGTAATAATTATAAAGGCCAGCAGTATATAAAAACCTATCTTGCCGTATGGTGACTTATAAAACAGTTTCCATTGTTTTTTCATTTGATGCAAGCGAAATTTTAACCTTTCTTTCCTAAAACTTTTTTTATCTGCCATTGTTTACACCTTTATTCTTGGGTCTATCCATGCGTGTATAAAATCTACAAGTGAATAAGCAAATATAACAACAAGTGAGATTATAAATAATCCGCCTTCTGCAACGGTTATATTATCTTTTATTGTAGAATCATATAATAGGGTGCCCATACCGGGCACTGTAAAAATCACCTCAACTATAACGGCACCGCTCATTAAAAATGCAAATTCCAGTGCCATCCTTGTGGATACCGGAACCATTGCATTACGTGCAGCGTGGTGCAGCATAATATCCTTTTCAGGTACACCCTTTGCCCTTGCAGTTGTAATAAAGTCTTCTCCAAGCACGGAGACCATAGCTGCTCTCATGGTTAATAAATGACCCATTGCTTCTATGGCCACCAGTACCAGAATTGGCATAAGAAGATGATAAAATGCATTTTCCACTCCCGCAATTGTTGGTTTTGTCAGGTCCGTAACAGGGAATGTACCCCTTAATGGGAAGATATGGTAATAACCTGCAACGTATATATAAACGATTATTGCAAGTACAAAAAACGGTATTGAATTCAGTAATGTAGCAGCGGTAATAACGGCTTTTTCGGATTTCTTACCTCTTAAAAATGATGTAAATATACCTGCAGGCAATCCTATAATGAATCCTACAACTGCAGCTATCCCAAATAACATCAGCGTGTATGGAAGTGCAGCATCTATTGCACCTATAACAGTTTGGTGCCCATCAATGGCCCCAAATAATGAATCCCCAAAATGGAAGGTTAGCATATCCTTGAAATAGTATATAAAATTTGGAAACGATATGGGACCGGCTAACGGACCGAGCTCTGCTTCAATTATCTTTAATTCGCTTGCTGTGTGATGTTTTGTACTATAAAATATTAATATCGCGGGATTACCCAACAACCTAAACATTACATATAGTATGACCAGCACAAATAAAACCAGCACAACATCTTGCACCACTTTTCTAATATAAATATACGCACTCAATACTATCAATAGTATAACTAAATCCTTTATTTAAAGATTTTTGTTAGAACCTGTAGCTATTCTATTTGAAATTATAAAAATATTGATATATTACATACAATTTTCCATTAAACGGGGATTTTTAAAAATTTGTATATACTTCTGTATATAGAGCACATAGAATTATTTTACTGACCCATAATTCTATATTTACAATATAAATATACACTATTTTTATAGCATTAAATAATCACAATAAGCTAACTGTTAAAAACTATAGAAAGAACACATTAAAAGATTTTTCATCGAAATTTATAATGTTTGAATATTTCTGTTAAAATTTTGATAAAATTATACTATTTTTTAGGAAATTATAAATATTGAGAATCAATATAAGCATTTTAGCATACAATCATAAAAATAATAAATTTATTTATGTAAATTATTTAAATTATATACATAATACCAAAAATATATAATAATATTGATATATTTACCACAAACACACTCAAAACGTTTAAATAATTTATTTCAATTTATAACCTAATGAATACAAATCTTATGATATACATTGTTAGAAGGGCTATCTATGCTTTTGTAACGTTAATTTTTATCATTGTTATAGTATACTTTTTAATACATATCATAGCTCCTTCTCCATACGCACTGGCTGGTATATATGCAGGTTCCGGCCATCATACAAGGGCCGAACTCAATTCAATTATTAGTAAGTACCATTTAAATGCACCGCTATATGAGCAGGTACTTTTATATATAGGCAATATATTGCATGGGAATCTAGGTTATGACCCTGTTTACAAAATCCCGGAAATAGACCTGATAGGAAGATTTTTACCAAGAACATTGGAGCTTGTTATACCGGCAATTTTATTTTCCACCTTGCTTGGCATAATTACGGGTGCTTTTGGTGCATCTCACAGGAGAAAAATTCAGGATCAGGGAGTTAAAGGTACATATCTTGTTACCTGGGCTTCCCCACCGTTTTTTGTTGCAATAGTACTGCAGCTTTTTATTGCTTATGATCTTGGACTTTTGCCTGCTACTGGAATTGCGAGTTCGGCTCTCACACCACCGCCTGATGTTACAGGTTTTCCGCTTCTAAATGGTATAGTAGCGGGAAATCTAGGATATACATTAAGCGTAATACATCACATGATACTGCCAGCACTAGCCATAGCCCTCTTAAGCTTTGGTGTTATTACAAGGTTGACAAGGTCTTCAATGCTTGATGCAATGGAATCGGACTATTTTAAACTTGAATTAATGAAGGGGGTAGAGAGAAATAAAGCTATATATGGTACTGCGTTAAGAAATGCATCAATACCAATAGTTACCTTACTGGCACTTACATTTGGATATGCAGTTGCTGGAGCTGTTGTTGTTGAAGATATTTTTGATTACCATGGTATGGGGTGGTTTATTGTTCAGGCTATTTACAGTACAGATTATATAGCTATATTAGGTACCACTATTATTATAGCAATATCCATAATACTGGCAAATCTTATTGCGGATATTTTATACGGTGTGATTGATCCAAGGGTGAGAGTAAGATGATAGATAAGACAATGACTGAAACAAAAACAACATTCAATAAAGTTGGTTACTTTGGGACTTTGATAAAGGATAAATCAGCATTGATAGGCATAGTTATAGCCGGTGCATTCCTTATATGGTCTTTGATCCAGGGTATTCTGGAAAATTTAGCATCTTATACAGGGTATTCCAGGTTAGGTTATTTATTACTGCCATCCAATCCATTTGCAACAAATTTCTCACAGCGTCTGGCTCCTCCATCTTTTAGTTCATTATCAATGGTATTTGGCACAAATGACCTCGGTGAATCCATTGTTTCGAGGATGCTGTATGCTATGCCCCGTGATGCCTTGGTATCTGTAATTGTTGTATTCAGTGCAATAGTTATTGGAGCATTACTGGGTATAATATCCGGATATAGGGGTGGCTGGCTGGAGAATATAATAATGAGGATTACGGATGCTTTTCTTTCTATCCCTGCACTTATACTCGTTATAGCTATATCAATACCATTAAAAGCCGGATTTGATGCGGTTATTATTGCTTTAAGTATTGTGTGGTGGCCAACATATGCAAGGTTTTTCAGGGCCCAAACACTAAGAGTTAAGGAAATGGATTATGTACAGGCTGCAAGAATAAATGGTGTGAATCCTTTTAACATATTTTTTAAATACCTGTTTCTCAATAGTGTTGATCCAATAATTGCATATGCTGCTTTGGATTTTGGCAATGTAATACTAACATATTCAACACTGGCTTTCCTTGGCATAGGCTTAACCATCCCCATACCTGAGCTTGGAGCTATGGCGTCCACCGGGCTATCATATCTACCAGCTGATTGGTGGTATTCGTTATTTCCAAGTATTACAATATTAATAATAGTTGTGGGTTTCGTTCTTGTTGGAGATAGATATCAGGATGTAATTAACAATAGAATTGATTATTAGGTGAAAAAATGTTTCTTGAAATAAAAAATCTTAAGGTTACATATAAAACAGTGAATGGTTTATCAACAGTATTGAATAACTTTGAACTACCGTTAAATAGTGGTGATATAGTTTCAATAGTTGGAGAATCTGGATCTGGCAAAAGCACGCTTGGTGGTGCAATAACAAGATTATTGCCACCATCGGGTAATGAGAGTGGAGAAATAATTATAGATGGAAAAAACATATTAGCACTGAACGAGATGGAAATGACCGGAATGCGAGGTACGACAATATTCATGATTTTCCAGAATCCGTTAAATAGCCTGAATCCTGTGAAGACCGTTGGGTTCCAGTTATCTGAGGCAGTGAAAATAAGAAGTGAGAGAAATAATGAGAATTTAACTGAAGAACAGATAAAAAATGAAATAATATCGTCCCTTACTTCCGTAAGACTGCCAGACCCAGAACAGATAATGAGAAGATATCCACACGAGTTGTCTGGAGGGCAGGTACAGAGGGTTGTAATATCTATGGCACTTATATTAAAGCCTAAATTGCTTATTGCAGATGAACCAACAACAGCACTGGATGTTACGATACAGGCACAGGTTATAAATTTGTTAAAGGAATTGAATAAAAAAATCCACATGTCAATAATATTTATTACGCATGATTTGAGCCTTGCATATGTTATTTCAAATAAGGTTATGGTTATGTATGCAGGTAGAATAATGGAACTTAATAATACAGATGATGTGGTTAAAAAATCGATGCACCCATATACTACAGCTTTACTGAAAAGTGTTCCTGTGGATTATAAGGGTAACTCAAGGCTTTACTACATACCGGGAGCACCCCCCTCATTCTTTAACCTACCCAAAGGATGTAAATTTAACCCTAGATGCGATAAAGTTTTTGAAAAGTGTCGTGTTGAGGAACCGACGCTTCTGTCACTAGGTAGCGAAGGCAAAGTGAGGTGCTGGCTTTATGAGTAATATAATTTCACTTGTAAACATTAAAAAATATTATCTTACAGAACAAAAGCAATTGCTGGATATAATTTTCAGGAAAAAGGTTTTTTACGTAAAGGCTCTTGATGATGTATCAATAGATATAGAAAGTGGAACTATTTTAGCTGTGGTTGGTGAATCGGGATCTGGCAAAAGCACGATGGGAAAAATTATTTCAACAATAGAAAATCCGACCTCTGGAGAGATGTATTTTGAAAATACAAAGATTACAAAAAAGAATATTAATACAATAAGGAAAAATACATCTATGGTATTTCAAAATCCATATACATCACTTAACCCAAGAATGAAAATTAAATCTATTGTAACTGAACCGTTAGGCAAATTTAATGAAAAGGAGGTAAGGAGGTCTCTATCCCTTGTAGGTTTAGATTATGATGAAATAAAGAATAAGGAACCAAGGGAATTATCCGGAGGACAGATACAGAGGGTTGCCATAGCACGTTCATTAATAAGAATACCAAAACTGTTAATACTGGATGAACCAACATCTGCACTTGATGAGTCCATACAGGCTCAAATTCTTAACCTTTTGCTTGATATACAGAGTAAATATAAATTGAGTTATATGTTTGTAACACATAATATCGGTGTTGCAAAATACATAAGTGATAAAATTGTGGTGATTTATGCAGGAAAAATTGTTGAATATGGTAAAACCAGAGATATAATAGAGAATCCAAAACACCCATATACACAGTTGCTCATTTCATCTGTTCCCGATTTTAATAAAAAAGAGTTAAAACCACCTACCGGTGATGTGCCAAGCCTTATTGATCTGCCAAAGGGTTGTAGATTCAGTGATAGATGCCCGAAAGTTATGGACATATGTAGAACAGAAGAACCGAAATTTGTTGATGTAAACGGTGTCAAGGTATTATGCTGGCTTTATGGATAAAGACTATTGAAAAAACGTTAATAAAAATAACGATACTTACTATTATATTTTCATTTTTTCTTGAAATAGATTATAAAAATATTGTTAACTATTTTATATTCCTTGGACTTGTTTACATTATTGCATTTTTCTACATACTTTATAAAATAAGTCACAGAGTTTATGTGCATGATGACTATATATTAGTAAAAAATTTTTTTTCATCACACACAATAAAATATGAAAATATAACTGATTTTTTTTCAAATGATGGTTTTCTCCAGAGAAAATTTAATCTGATTTCCATATATATAATTACAAAACATAAAAATTATCTTTTAAAGGATTTACCCAATGGTCAAAAAATATTTGAAAATATTGAAGATAAATTAACAAATAAAAATATTAAATTTCAAAAATAATTTTAGAATATTTTTACTCCCGCCATGAATATTGATGTCATTGCACTGTATACTGGCATAACAGATGCTGATGGTGATACCGAACCTTTGTAGGATATGTACATTAAATTATAAAAATACTCTACAAACGGATTCCATACAAAGTTGTGTATATATGGCTGTACAAAATATACATCATATGGCATTGGTAGCCACATATATGCATATTGATTATATGTTAAGTTTTGAACTCCGTACATTGCTTTTTCCTGTGCTGTTTTGTTTTCAAAGTCCAGGTTTGTAAATATATGCTGTAAGGTTGAATTGTCCACCCATGCTTTATTACCTATACCTCCCTGACTTACATCATATACATCTATTAATTGCTGCCCTATTGGATCAGAATAATCCGGTAGCCACCCTAGGTCAACAAAATGTGGTGTTGAATGAGGTGTTTTCCACCCGGCAGTTGTTGATTCTGGAACGAATTGGGTATTAAAAGTTAAACCGAGATGGGATTTAAAGGAATCTATCGCTATTGTTAACTGCGATGTTTCAAGTGATGTTGCCGGTGATATGCCGGTAAGTGTGAATGTATGAGAGGATAGATCTGTACCTGATGTGTCACCATACTTATGGCCATTTATTGTTACATAGAAATGTAATTCATTTCCCGCTGCCGATATATTCTGTATTGCACCCTTAAGGTTCTGTTTTGCCAGTGGATAATTGTTTGGATTGTAGAAGGCATGGCCATAACCCGGAGATAGAGGTCCTAATTCCTGGAAAGCCTCAGGTGTGCCATTGTAATTGTTATTATATATAGCATATTCCTTTGAATAATTCAATGCATCGTATAGTGCCTGCCTGAAATGTGTATTGTTTGTATATGACCTACCAACATTCATAGATATATAAAATGTACCTATTTCTGAATATGATTTGGCAAGCTTTCCATTGGCATCTGCTTTATTGTAATAACTGCCTATTATATTCTTGAATGAACTCGGTGCTACTGTGGATATCTGTGATTGGTTCTTATCAAAGGTGGCAACTCTACTTGTATGGGATAAGCCATATTTTATTACTATCGGTGTTATATGTGCCGGCTGTGCTATTGATGGTACAGTTCCGTTTGATATTGCAGTGCTGCTTACCCAGTAGTTTGGATTTGCCTTTAATGTTATTGTTGAGAATCCTTTTCCGACACTGGATATTATGTATGGCCCTGATCCTATTGCACCGTTTAAGTTTATATACGAACTTGGGGAATTGTATTTAACGCCACCATGTGCATCTATATATGATGGTTCAACTATTGCACCCCACCATCCTGCTATATCCTGTAATAGGAATGCATATTTGTGCAGTGTGTTTATTGATACATTATAGTTTGAATTAACTACTAATGCCTGGTTCTTATATGACATTACCTTCATTTCTGTTGAATTGTAGTTGAAGTGCGATAATATAGTATCTAAATCCTTGGCTGCTATTGTATAGTTATCTGTCATATTTTTGCCGTTTATTGTATAACCTGCCGATTCAAGTGCATCTATAGTTCCCCATGGAAGAGCTATCGTTGTGTTGCTATAAGCTGTGCCACTGAATAATATACCAGAATAATCTGCGACGTATGGTCCCTGAGCCATTATTAAACCCCTATAAAATGAGAACCATATAGCGGAGGCATTTACTGACTGGTTATTGCTGAATTTTGCGTACGTTCTCAGGTTAAATGTATAATTCTGATCTTTATAGTTTGTGTAATTATGTGCTAAAACCGGAACTACCTGTGTAGCACTACTACCATTAAACTCTACCAATTCCTGAAAATCGGCTGCAAACAATGGTCCGTTTGTAGTAAAGAATCCTGTTGCAGGGTCAAGACTTGGTGGTGCCGCTGTCTGTGATACATCTGTAAAAGGTGTCTTTGGGGGGTGGTATAAAACTGCAAATGCTGTCCCAACCATTATCACGGCTACTACTATAGCTATAATTATCTTAACATTTTTACTAACCATTAAAAATATAATTTTGAATAATATATAATATTATTGTTGCTATTTATAATTTTATGATGGAATTTATTAAAATAATAAATCAATTTAACACTGTTTAAATTTTTATACAGCATGTGAATGTGAATTATTCCATATAGAATTTTTGTTCAGTATTGTATAAATAATATACGGTGTAGATAAAAATAATTTATTATTTAATATACATATAAAAAATTCAATAAAATTATCATAAATTATATATTTAATAAAAATATCCATAAAAATGTGTAGAATGTTTGCCTATAAAGGCAATTCAATGAACGAACTAAATAAATTATATAAGGCATTGATAGAATCTGCAAGGAATGATACAATAGGGAGTCAATTTGGATATGGCAACCATCCGGATGGTTTTGGATATGTTATATATAATAATAGTGACATATATTATTACAGATCGGAAAAACCAATTTATGAGGAAAATGTTAAATTGCCCGAAATCGATGGAAACATTTATGCGATTTTTCTGGCAAGAAAGGCTTCCGGTAAAAAACATATGGGTGTCGTGTATTCACATCCATTCATGGACAATTACGGTGATAATGTTATCTTTATGGCACATAATGGATTGGCATCCGAGGATAAATTAAAAATAAAATTGAATTATAAATATGATGCATCTGATACAGAATTGGCGTTGCATTATGTTTCAAGATACGGTATTGAATCAGTATATGATTTGATGAATAATTATACAGAATCCTCATTGAATCTGCTCATATTATCAATATCAAAGATAAATAAAGAAGCACCACTGTATTATCTAAATTATTATAAAAATAAAGAAAAATCAGAATACAGTGATATGTATAGGGCAAAATTAAATCATGGAGAGGCAATTATATCATCAACGTTGAGATTGCATGGGATAACCACGGATGAAAAAATAGAATTTGGAAGATTATTAAAATTATAAAGTTTATTATATATTATTAACTTGACTTCGCCATATTTGTGATACCTTTTGTTTGATTTCCTCACCGATTTCATAATAAATTCGGCATCCATTTTGAGGAGAAAAGGAAGACAGGCATAGTAAATATAAAACTATCCAGAAGGTACCTGATTCCGTGTGCAAAAACGGTTGTATACCTGAAATTTGACTTCAGATTCTATATAATAATCAACATTACACCGCAGATAACCGATTTATCTGGTGATTTCATCAATGGATATGAAGATAAAACACTGAAATTGAGGTGGCAATAATGTAAAAAAATCATCTGGCAAATAGCAGTATGGCAAGTTCATTTGGCGAACTCAAGCTATAAAATATCATCACGGTAATATGTATCAATAAAATATAATAATAAATCTGTAAAATAACTGATTCCACAATTTTAGACCAAGAAATTAAAATTTAAAAAAAAATAGGTTAAAAATAATTTTAGAATATTTTTACTCCCGCCATGAATATTGATGTCATTGCAGTGTATACTGGCATAGCATATGAGGACATCGATGAGGGGCTATTTCCACCCTTGTATGATATGGTCATTAAGTTATAGAAGTATCCTACAAATGGATTCCATACAAAGTTGTGTATATATGGCTGTACAAAATATATATTATATGGCATTGGTAACCACATATATGCATATTGGTTATATACTACCTTTGAAACGTTTTTCATTTCCTGTGCCTGGGCCGTTGCATTTTTAAAGTCGAGGGTTGCAAAATCTTTCTGTAAGGTTGAATTGTTTACCCATGCATCATTTCCACCAAACGCTCCTCCTGTACTGTTGTCGTATACATCTATTAGCTGCTGTCCTATTGGATCCGGATAATCCGGTAGCCATCCGAGATCAACAAAATGCGGTGTTGCTGTTGCGTTTGTCCATCCAGATACTGTTGACTCAGTAGAGTAGTGTGTGCCAAAAGTTAAACCGAGATGGGATTTAAAGGAATCTATCGCTATTGTTAACTGCGATGTTTCAAGTGATGTTGCCGGTGATATGCCGGTAAGTGTGAATGTATGAGAGGATAGATCTGTACCTGATGTGTCACCATACTTATGGCCATTTATTGTTACATAGAAATGTAATTCATTTCCCGCTGCCGATATATTCTGTATTGCACCCTTAAGGTTCTGTTTTGCCAGTGGATAATTGTTTGGATTGTAGAAGGCATGGCCATAACCCGGAGATAGAGGTCCTAATTCCTGGAAAGCCTCAGGTGTGCCATTGTAATTGTTATTATATATAGCATATTCCTTTGAATAATTCAATGCATCGTATAGTGCCTGCCTGAAATGTGTATTGTTTGTATATGACCTACCAACATTCATAGATATATAAAATGTACCTATTTCTGAATATGATTTGGCAAGCTTTCCATTGGCATCTGCTTTATTGTAATAACTGCCTATTATATTCTTGAATGAACTCGGTGCTACTGTGGATATCTGTGATTGGTTCTTATCAAAGGTGGCAACTCTACTTGTATGGGATAAGCCATATTTTATTACTATCGGTGTTATATGTGCCGGCTGTGCTATTGATGGTACAGTTCCGTTTGATATTGCAGTGCTGCTTACCCAGTAGTTTGGATTTGCCTTTAATGTTATTGTTGAGAATCCTTTTCCGACACTGGATATTATGTATGGCCCTGATCCTATTGCACCGTTTAAGTTTATATACGAACTTGGGGAATTGTATTTAACGCCACCATGTGCATCTATATATGATGGTTCAACTATTGCACCCCACCATCCTGCTATATCCTGTAATAGGAATGCATATTTGTGCAGTGTGTTTATTGATACATTATAGTTTGAATTAACTACTAATGCCTGGTTCTTATATGACATTACCTTCATTTCTGTTGAATTGTAGTTGAAGTGCGATAATATAGTATCTAAATCCTTGGCTGCTATTGTATAGTTATCTGTCATATTTTTGCCGTTTATTGTATAACCTGCCGATTCAAGTGCATCTATAGTTCCCCATGGAAGAGCTATCGTTGTGTTGCTATAAGCTGTGCCACTGAATAATATACCAGAATAATCTGCGACGTATGGTCCCTGAGCCATTATTAAACCCCTATAAAATGAGAACCATATAGCGGAGGCATTTACTGACTGGTTATTGCTGAATTTTGCGTACGTTCTCAGGTTAAATGTATAATTCTGATCTTTATAGTTTGTGTAATTATGTGCTAAAACCGGAACTACATTACTACTACTGCCATTAAATCCCACTAACTCCTGAAAAAGAGCCGTAAACAGAGGACCGTTTGTCGTAAAGAATCCTGTTGCCGGGTCCAACTGTTGTGGTGCTGCTGTCTGTGATACATCTGTAAAAGGTGCTTTGGGATGGTATAAAACTGCAAATGCTGTCCCAACCATTATCACGGCTATCACTATAGCTATAATTATCTTAACATTTTTACTAACCATTAAATAAATAAGTAAAATGTAGTATATAATATTTTGCCATAATTTTATGATCAATATTTATTATTTATAACAGTAAATTAAAGCCTTTTATAGGTATTGTCCATGATCTTATACTTTCAGTAGGTATACGGCGATAAACTTAGATTTTAGTTTAATTCAAAGTATGTGTTTATATAGCAATAATTAAATAGTTGCCTGCTACTGCCCTCCAAACTTTATTATTACCGATAAAACATATAAATTAATATAAATAATTGATACTGATAACATCTCGTAAATAAAAAAATATATGTTTAACCTATATATTAGCATTGAATGAATAAATGGTTAAAAATCATGAGGCCGGTTAACGGCTTTATGGGTTTATTTTCAATATACATAGTTGGATTTATTGCGGTTAATGTCCATATTTTAGATTATATATTTCCATTGACCGTGGGTGCATTAAGTGTGTTTTTTGTTACTGCAGGAGGCAACATAATCAATGATATCAGCGATTATGAAATTGATAAAAAAAATCACCCTGACAGACCATTGCCACAGGGTACAATTACAAAGAAACATGCATTTTATGCCTTTTTAATATTTTTTATTTTAGGATTTATATTTTCCATATTTATTTCACTGGAGATAAGCATTGTTGTAATAATTGCAGAGTTATTACTTATAAGTTATGAATTTAAAACAAAAAAGATGGGGCTAACCGGTAATTTTACAATAAGTTTATTGATAGGCATGATCTTTTTATACGGTGGTTTTATCACAGATTCATTATTAGAGATGTTTTTATTATTTTTGCTCGCAATGTTTTCCAACATGTCAAGAGAGATCATGAAGGATATTGAGGATATCAATGGAGATATAGATAGAATTACATTTCCAAAGAAATATGGAATTAAAAATGCAAAAATACTATCCTCAATATTTGTAATCATTACAATATCCACATCATATCTGCCATATTACCTGAAAATACTATCAGTATACTATTTAATAGCGGTAATATTTGATGATTTCATATTCTTATCAACGATAGTATTAATGAATACCAACATTTCAAAGGGGGAGAAAATATCAAAGTTTGCAATGATATTTGGCATGTTTTCCTTTTTGCTTGGTGGCATCAGTTAATCCGGCATACTCCCACAGCTAAAACCTGTGTGGATGCCACCGATGACTTTATATTTATAAGTTATATACTTAAAGAAAATATATTACAAAATCCAGGTGAATAAATTGAATGTTTATGATGAAATACTAAATGCATTAAAATATAAAAAATTGCATATGACATTAATAGACCCGGCGGCACAGCCTGTATCCAGATCTGTTGAAATAGCTGAAAAGGCCGATAGGGCCGGTACAGATTTCTTTTTAATAGGCGGTTCAACCGGTATAACCTCATCATTAATGGATAAAACTATAAATGAGATTAAGGAAAAAACCGATAAGAGAATAATAATATTTCCAGGTTCAAGTGCCATGGTCAGCAGATATGCCGATGCCATATATTATATGGTTTTAATGAATTCTAATAATATTGAATATGTTATGGGGCATCATGTAAGGTCATCCATATTACTGAAGAGAATGGGGATAGAAACCATACCTATGGGATATTTAATTTTTGAGCCGGGCATGACCGTTGGAAAGGTAGGAAATGCAAAATTGATAAGGCGTGATGATGAAGTAACAGCAGTATCATATGCACTGGCTGCAGAATTTTTTGGATACAAAATGTTATACCTTGAATCCGGTTCCGGATCACCTACATATATTTCCGAAAATGTTATAAAAAGACTAAAAAAAGAGATAAAAATTCCATTAATTGTTGGAGGTGGCATCAAGACATGTGAGAGTGCAAGGAAAATAATAGATGCCGGTGCTGATGTAATAGTTACAGGAACACTTCTGGAAAAATCAAATAATGTATATGCTGACTTAAAAGATATTATAAATGCAATCTGAAAATAATTTTTTATAATATGCAAATATTAACCATCCATGTACGAAAACGATAAAAAACCCCTGTATTTCCTCTATACAATCCAGAGAAGCAATTATAGATTCGGTGTGAAATGGAGAAATATAAAGGACATGGTAATGAAACTTTTTGGAGATGATATATGTTCAAGATTAATCGATGATAAAATAATAAATACATGTTCCGATAATAATGCCCTGGAGGTTATAAATCTGCAGGATATAAAGTACGATATCAGCACAGATGATAAAAATGACACATTTAATAAATTTATGAATTATTATAAAAACGATAAACTTGTAACAGGATTAATGAAATTAACATATGTTGATAGAAAAATTTCAGAGTTTTTTATAAATGTGATAAAGGAAAATATGAATGTAAATAATATATCCAGCAAGGAGTTAACCGCTTCAACACCCATTATAATGTCCGATGATTTTTATTATTCCGGTGCATTTGCAGATTATTTTGAAAAGGATATTATAAATCTGAAATTTAATATTGAATCCATCGAACCGTACTTAAAGAAAACGTGGTTTATTGAGACCATTATGGCAATACGGGATGGCATAACAACCTCAAAAACCGAAAAACTTGACCCAGATTATGTGAATGGCTTATTAAATCTGATCAAAAATGATTATTTAACGGAAATAATATTGAATATAGATTCATTTTTAAACAATGATAGGGTTTCAATGTACATCAACAAATATAATTACAGAAGGATAGAGGAAAAAAGGTTAAAAAAATTTTATGACTGGCTGGCAATAGGAAATGATATCATGGTAGGTTTTGAATTTGTAATAGGCAGTATACTGTTTCTGCCATATTTACCTCCGGTAGATTCCTTACATGGTGTATACCTGTTCATAGTAGGAAGCTGCCAGCTGTTAATCAGGCCAGTTATACAGATAACAAGGAAAATACATCTGTTCTTTTTATACAGGAATAGATAAATTTAATTTTATATTTTATATACCTGACTATGAAGATAAGGATTGAAATAAGATACCTGCCGAATGTGGAGGACCCGGAAGCAATGAGCATAAAAAGAAATTTAGACCTTATAGGCTACAGTGGCATAGAAAATGTTTCTTCCTACAGGGTTTATGAATTTGAAACATCATTAAATAAGGAGGATTCACTGAAAGAGTTAAATGAAATTTCTGAAAAAATACTGACAAATCCTGTAATACAGGAATATAAAATCGAAGAAATAAGTGATTGAAATGTATAATATAATCAATTCTGATGAGAAATATTTAAATGATACAGGAAAAGACCTGGGCCTAACATATAATGAAATGTTAATGTTAAAGGACTATTTTAAAGGTATAAACAGGGATCCATCAGATATTGAAATACAGGCAATAGCACAGGCATGGAGTGAACATTCATGTTATAAGTCATCAAAAATATACTTAAAAAAATATTTTTCGGATTTAAAAAGCGATTATACAATACTGACGATGGAGGAGGATGCTGCAGTTGTCTCATTCAACGATGATTATGCATATGTGGTAAAAATGGAAAGCCATAACCATCCAAGTGCCATAGAACCGTATGGCGGTGCTGCCACCGGTGTAGGGGGCATAATAAGGGATGTATTATGCATGGGTGCACAGCCTGTGGCATTAATTGATTCATTATATTTTGGAAATCCAGACAGTAATACCGGTTTTTTAAGTGAGAGATTTATTTTAAACCGTGTTGTTGCCGGTATAAGGGATTATGGCAACAGGGTTGGCATACCAACAGTTTCAGGTTCGGTTGAATTCGACGAACATTATAACAGCATGCCACTGGTAAATGCCGGATGCATAGGCATAGTAAGAAAGGATAAAATTGTGAGAAGCAGGGTTACGGAAATAGATGATTTATTAATTGTATGTGGTGGCAGAACAGGCAAGGATGGAATACATGGTGTAAATTTTGCATCAAAGATACTGAATGAGAATGATGAGAATAACAGGAAAGCGGTTCAACTGGGAAATCCAATAATAAAAGAGCCATTAATACATGCAATACTGGAAGCAAATGATTTAAATCTAATCGATGGGATGAAGGATCTCGGTGGTGGTGGCCTATCAAGTGCTGTGAGTGAAATGCTATATGCCGGAGGAGTCTCCGCAGTAATAGATCTGAATAATGTACTGTTAAAGGATAACAATATGGAGCCCTGGGAAATCTGGGTAAGTGAATCGCAGGAAAGGATGTTTCTTGCAATAAATAAAAGCAATTTAGAAAAAATTGATAATATATTCAAAAAATGGGGGATCGAATATTCAATAATAGGTAAAACTGTAAAGAATAATAATTTAATAATAAATTATAACGGTGAAAAAATCATGGATCTGGATCTGAAGTTTTTAACTTCAGGACCAGTGTATTCAAGGAATTTTAAAAAACCCGGGATAAATAAGGAAGTAATAACAGAGAATAAAATAAAAAACTACAGGGATTTTATACCAAAATTTATCAGTAACCCAAATCTATGTTCAAGATTTAATATAGTGAGGCAATATGATTTTACAGTACGTGGGGACACGATATTAAAGCCATTTACAGGATTTCCCAACGGAGAAACACATTCAGATGCAGCGGCAATAAAACCCCTGGAGGATTCATATAATGGTTTATGCATAACATCTGGTTCAAGACCGGGTATGGTAAATATTGACCCATATAATGGAACGGTAGAAACATTAATAGAAGCGTATAAAAATATTTTATGCTCAAACGGAGAGCCAGATTCAATAATAGATGCCTTAAATTTTGGAAACCCGGAAAACCCCGAAACAATGTATAAATTTATAGAGACAGCGCATGCAATATCGGATTTCTGCAAAAATATGGGGTTGCCACTGGTTTCAGGGAATGTTAGCCTTTACAATGAAACAGATAACAGGGAAATAATCCCGACACCGAATATACTGATGATCGGGAAAACTAAGGATATAAGAGATCTAAAAACTGTGGAATTTAAGGATGTAAATAATCCCGTTTTCATTGCTGGAACAACAATAAATTCACTTGCAGGAAGTGAATATGCAAGGTATTTTAATTTAAATTATCAGGAAATAGATGATATTGACTATAAGGAACTGCTAAAAATAAAGAACTGTATAAAAAAAGCATATGGATCCATAAAATCAATGCACGATGTATCGTCCGGTGGGTTACTTTTAACACTGCTGGAAATGAGCTTTGGCAGTAATATAGGAATAGATGCGAATCTAACAGGGTTAAATGGAAAAACAGACATTAAATTATTCTCAGAAATGGGAACATCAATAGTAATTGAGGTAGATAAGAAACATGAAGAGAAATTTATAAATGATTTTTCCGGTGTAAACGTTAAAAAAATAGGGTATACAGTGGAAAGCAGTATAATAATAACGGATGGTAACACTGAAATAATAAGGGAGAAAATAGGAAATCTAAGAAATGCCTGGGAACATGGCCTGGACAGGTACATATAAAAATCTATATAATAAATGGTTATCATAAATGATATGAGAGATTACATAAAAAAACTGGAATACATGAAGGATGAGGACATAACAGTAGAATTAACGTACAGATTAAATTTCAATAATGAGAAGGCATGTGGCGGTGTTAAGGTATACAACGGCAAAATCGATGAGAATCAGGAAAACTATGAAATATACATGGAATTATATGAATGCGGATTGAATGAAAATGAGGTTGCTGAAAGGTATAATAAATTAATAAATGAAATAAAAGAGGGAAAAATAGATGTTTCGTTTAAATGATATGGATGAAAAATAAGTATGTACTAACAGGAATAATACTGGTAATAATCGGGGCATCACTTGTACTGGGCGGTTACCATCAAATAGCCACTGAACCGAAAAACACAACAGTTAACCATATTTCCGGGAATGAGTATACATCCAGTAAATTTAACTTTTCAAAAAACGATATTCTGATAATAGCACCATCAAATAATACTTCAGACCTGGTATCGTGCAGTAATTTTGGCACTGTGACCGTGTCAAATCTAAACAATTATACTGTACAACCTGAAGGAAACATAGATGGAGAGCCATTTTATTCCGGCCTGAAGGGTAATTACATATTTGTTGAGTTCCATAAATATACCCATAATTTTATTATTATTGCTTTTCTCTATCCTATCAATTAACTCATCAAAATCCTTCCTTGCATTGTTAAACCTTCCATGCCATAAAATATTGGCATTACTATCCTGGATTTCTGCATAGTTAATACTTTCATGTGTGTCTATACCCAACGATAACATTACATCACTTTCCACCCATACCTATTACAGGGATTAAAGATTCAGCAAGCATACACCTATGACTTCTCCATTGGGAAGAGAGTGCTTATCAGCTATATGAATCAGGGGAGATTCGTACCACAGTCCAAAGGACAGTATCAGTTAACTCCCCCTCCCTATACAGTCTGGTTCTATCCAGATTAGTTCTTAGTATAGGTTATTTCTCATATAGCACTCATACCATTATTATTCCTATATGGGTATGTATATTTACAGAAACTCTTTAAGAAAGTAGGGAGGGGCGCTCCCGAATTTACGCCTGAGGAGACTGGGGCTCTACCCGCAAGGGCAACCCCCCGTCATAGAAGCAGGAAGCCCACGGCTTTAGTCATGGGAGGATGTCACAACAGCCTTTGTAAGTATTATGTTCGGAAAATTAAAACGAAAAAGATAACACAAAAAATTTTAAACTATAAGTAATAAGCTTTTATGATCGTTTCTCCTTTGGACTATCGCTATGGAAGAAAAGAAGTAAAAATCATATTTTCGGAAGAAAATAGATTGAAATTGATGCTGAATGTTGAGGCGGCACTGGCTCAGGCAGAATCATATTATAATGTTATACCGGAAAAGGCATACAGCGACATAAAAAACGTTGTTGATAACAGTGAGGTAAAACTTGAAAGGGTAAAGGAAATAGAGAAAAAAATAAATCATGATGTTATGGCAATAGTTGAGGCGTTAACCGAGAAATGCAGTGAGGGAAGAAATTATGTGCATTTCGGGGTAACATCAAATGATATTAATGATTCCGCAACAGCATTACAGCTAAAAATGGCAGTAAATATAATGATTTCTGATATGCTTAATTTAAGTAAAACACTTGTAAAATTAATAAGGGAAAATGAAGATACTATAATGGTTGGAAGAACACACGGGCAGCATGCATCACCGATAACATTTGGATTGAAATTATCCGTTTATCTATCTGAAATAAACAGGCATATAGAGAGATTAAACGACGCAAAGAAAAGGATAATAGCTGGCAAAATATCAGGACCGGTAGGTACCGGTGCAGCCCTCGGAGAAAATGCATTGAAAATACAGGAAAAAACATGCGATATCCTGGGTATAACCCATGAAATAGCAACAAATCAGATTGTTGACCGTGACAGGTATATAGAGTATTTATCAATAGTAAATAATATATCTGTTTCCCTGGAAAAATTTGCAACTGAGATAAGGAATTTGCAGCGGCCTGAAATAAATGAGGTATCTGAATATTTCAATGACCGGGAACAGGTGGGTTCAAGTTCAATGCCAAGTAAAAGAAACCCTATAGTTTCTGAGAATATTGTTAGCCTATCAAGACTGTTAAGGTCATTCATTACACCTGAATATGAATCAGCCGTACAGTGGCATGAACGTGATTTAACAAACAGTGCAGATGAAAGGTTTACAATACCGTATGCATCAATATTAATCGATGATGTTCTGAATAAAATGAATGACGTATTTTCAAACCTGTATATAAATAAGGATGAAATGTTAAAAAAAGTAATAAACGATCAATTTATTATGTCGGAGAGCATAACAATCACATTAACAAAAAATGGAATGCCAAGGCAGGATGCACATGAATTTGTAAGGAAATCATCGATGTATGCCTATGAAAATAATATAGGTTTAAAGAACTCATTAATAAAAAATGGAATATATAAATTTATAAGCAATAAAGATTTAGAATATGCAATGGATCCATCTAAATTTACTGGCAGTTCTAAGGAAATATGTAGAATTATCATAAAGAATTCAGAAGAATTATTAAAATATGTCATGGGTGAGATTTATGATCAATAAATTTGAGGAGAAGAAAAAATATAAATTAATATTGAACGAAATAAACGGGGAGGAAAAATCAATAACAGGCATACAGAAATCCCTGGAGGAAAAGGGAATAAATATGCACAGACTCGTTTTAACGGGCTATTTAAATGCAATGGTTGAGCTCGGCATCTTGAAGGAAAAGGAGATAAAGCCTGCAAGGATATTCTCTTTTGTGGAACGGAGCAGAAAGGACATATATTTTGTAGTTGGAGAAAATATGAAAAAATTTGATAATAATAATTCAGGATACAATACATTGCTATTACTATCCTATTTATTTGACAGGCCGGTATTCACAAAGGAGATGGATAGGTGCAATGTCGATTTGCCTAAAAATGGCTTTAAAACTGTAAATTCTAAATACAGGGATGAATATATTAAGAAACTGTCAGAACTTGATATAAAGATACCGCAGAGCAGTTCCTTATATGAACCATTAGAAAAGGATAATAATTTATTATCAAAATTGATTTCATTTATATTTTATAATGAATATGATATTAAAAAATACTCTGTTGTCAATAATAATCAGAAAACACTGGACTGACATTATAAAAATTATGACCATCCGGGTATAACCCATAAATCCATTTGCTGGAGGGATATTACGGATAAAGCCTGCAACCATGGCAGGTTTTTAAGGTGTGAAATCTATCCCCTAATATGAAATATGGGCATATATGTATTTTAGGTAACGATAAAGGTTATATTTTAAGTTACACTTATAATTTTTGATATACATGATTTATACATACGTACTTGCTTATAAATTGAATGGAAGATTCTGGGAACTGGATAATAAAAACAAAAATGAGATAAATGACAGGGCAATTGAATTCATTAAAAATTATGGGAAAAAACTGATAAGCATAAAATATTATAAATCCATGAGGCATGATAATGATATTCTATTCTGGCTATCGGCACACGATCCACTGGATCTCGAGAAATTCAAGGAGGGTTTTAATTCTATAATAGGCACATATGGTAAAACAGTATACAGTATGTTCTCCCTGTATGAGAATTCACCATACATCAAGGAAAATAAGAGTTTGGAGGACACATTAAAGGCCGAGCCTAAAAAATATTTTGTTGCTTATCCCATGAGCAAGGATAGGGAATGGTATTTAATAAATTACGAGGAAAGAAAGAAAATTTTATCCGGCCATATAGGCACCGCAAGGTCTGATAAAGAAAGCACGGGAATACTGTCGTATACAACGTACTCCTTTGGACTGGGTGATCAGGAATTCGTGGTTCTATATGAGGTCGATGATTTAAGCTCATGGTCACATGTAACACAGAAATTGAGGGAGGTAATGGCAAGAAAATGGATTATAAATGAATCCCCGATATTTATTGGAATATATAATAATGATAAGCTGGTGGTGTAAATGTCAATAAAAAATTATTTCCGCGGATCCGATTATTTCAATCAACCTGATGAATTGAAGAATTTAAGCCCTGAAGAGGTTTATAAAATGATTGATGAATATAAGATAATAGATGTCAGGACAAAATTTGAATATAAACGCGGCCATATAAAAAACGCGGTCAATTATAAACTTGGCAGTGAGAAAAATATTGTGGATAATTTCGGCACAGATGCAAAAATAATTTTAATATGCAAAACAGGGCATAGAAGTAGGGCGGCAGCAAATAGACTGGTAAGGTCAGGTTATAAAAATTTATATCACCTTGAGGGTGGAATGAATAACTGGAGAAGAAATAAACTGCCTGAAGAAAAATAATTTTTTATAAATAATTTGAATTCTAATATAATATACAAATTTAAAATTCTATATAGAATAATCAGGCCAGACCTAACTGTTCCATCTCATTCTTTTCCTTTGATTTCTTCTTAATATTATATCTCGTTATATAACCTGCTATTGCATTTAAAGTCTTTTTCGTAACAGATTTTGCGATGAATTTATCCAGTATTTCCTTATTATGATTGAAATTATCATTAAATAAATCCTTATTCTTATCTACCAGATCCACTGAAATTCTTTTTATGTTTGATGACCTTATACTTCCCATTCTATCTATATTTTATAAGTATATATAAACAATTTGTTTGAATGCGGGTACTGTAAAATATAAAAAAATTTATTCCTGTTTTGGTGGTACAACAGTAACAGGTATATCTGTATGGGCTATCAAACCGGCGCTAACAGATCCGAGGATTAGCTTGCTGAAGCCATGCAATTTCCTTGTACCGGTTACTATTAAATCAACGCCGTTCTCCTTTGCAGTATCCAGTATCATTTTTGCTATTTCATTTCCATTGGAGTTTACCTTTATTAATTCATATTTTACATTTGCATTCTCCAGTTCTGTTTTCGCCTTGTTTAGAAGTTCATCGGCAGTTTTATCCTGACCCTCGTAGACCGATGCTGGTATATATGAATCAAAGCTTGCACTTATTCCCACTATTGTTGGAATTATATACACCACTGTATATTCTGCTACATTGCATTTGCAGCTCAGGGCAAATTTTAAAGCTTCTTTCGCACCCTCCGAACCATCATACGGAACTAAAATTTTCATATTAATAAATTCAATATTTATATATAAATTTATCTAAAATCCAATTTGTTTTTTTCAATAAAGTATAAAAAAATAAAAGATAATAAAATAGGTATTTATATTAAAAAACAATACCATATTACGTTATTAACAATTGAGGTGACATATTGAAGAGAAGTTCAAGAGATTGGAAGAAAAGAGGCAACATGCGCTGGAAATGGAGAAAAAAGAAGATAAGGAGATTGAAGAGAGCAAGAAGGGCAAGTAAACAGTAAGTTTACATTTTTACTTGTTTATTTCAGACCGGTATTTTTATTATCTATACAGAATTTGAAAATATTTTTTAAAACTCAGTACGGTTTTCTTTAATGATGCGGTAATTTACCTGTTCTGTTATAATATTTTTTATTAAAAAATTAAAAATTTGGTATACAGGCTATGCAGAATATCGTTTAAAAGGTAAACTTTATATTTAACTGTTATATAATATATATAACAGGTGTAATAAATGTTGAAAATAAGTATTGATTACAACCTTGAGGATACGGTATACCGGCAGATATATAATCAGATAGTTGAACAGATAGCTTCTAATAACATTCATCCTGGAGATAAAATACCATCTTCCAGGGAAATAGCAGGCGTTCTAAATATAAATTTCCATACGGTAAATAAGGCATATCAATTATTACGTGAAAATGGCATTATTGAACTTACAAAGAATAAAAGGTATATAATATCAAAGAAAAATAAAACGGGAAATGCCATTGATAATTTTAAAAAAAAGGAAATTGATATAATAAACGAGGCTATGGTTAGGGGCTTAAACGATGATGATATAATAAAAACAGTAAAAAATATTCTAAATTTAAAAAACGGGGCTGATTAAATGGTTATAACATTATTTACCATTACTGAAACCTTATTTGTATTTATAATAGGAATAATAATAGCTATGGTACCATATATGACTGAAAAATCCGTAATATTTGGTGTAAGGATACCCCTGGAGTATATTAATTCTAATACTGTAAATAAAATGAAAAAAACATATCTGTTTATTGTTTTAATTTTGACAGCAATTTTTACGGTTATAACATTGATAACCCCCTATATATTTATAATATCCCTTATGCCATTATTTATTATAATAGTAGAATTTATGGTATATTTGCCAGAACATTACAGACTGAAAAAAATTAAAAGCAGTGAGCACTGGATTATGAATGGAAACGTGAATGAAAATAAGATTACTGGCATATTCAATACAGAAAAAGCAAAATTTCCATGGTTTTTCGGAATTCCGGGAATATTAATAACTATTTCAATATTTATTACAGGGTTATTATATTATAAAAATATACCACATAAATTTGCAACACATTTCAATGCAAATGGTGTTCCAAATGCATATTCAATAAAATCAATAGGCAGTGTCTTTATTCTTGGATTTATAAGCATAGTAACCACGGCAATGATTATTCTTCTTGCATATGCTATATATAAAACTTCATTGAAAACAGATAATGCATCATCAAATGGAGAGAAAAAGGCGATGCTATTCAGGGAAAGAATGGTTTATACTGTGCTATTAATCCCGGCATTTATAAATTCTACACTGCTGATTAGCAGTTTTCAGATGTGGGGGATATTAAAAAAGAATATTTTAGTTGACCTTATTCCCATATTTCTAATGGTAGTTCTTGTCCTTGTTGTTTCATTTAAAACAGGCCAGCTGGGTAGCAATATTAAGATAGATAATGATAATAAAGTATCCAATAACAGTGATGATGATTCTCTGTGGAAAGCTGGAGTGCTCTATTATAATAAAAATGATACACGCATGATGGTACCGAAAAGATTCGGTGTTGGATACACGATAAATTTCGGTCGCCCGGTAGGGCTTGTTATATTTATTCTGTTAATATCCATTCCAGTAATTGTTGTTATTATAACTTTTATCTCAGCGGGCATTATATAAATTAAATATTTTTTATATTAAAAATGTAAATTTAAACAGTTTTTATTTAGTTTGGGTTATATGTATGTTCCAATCAGTAAATGTGTTTTTTACTGTATCTATTATATTGTTGCCATTTTATATGGTGTCAAAATCCTTTTAGATTTTTGATTGACCTGTACCACAAAAGTTGGAGACTTTTTGAGTGGAGAGTCTAATTATTTGACCGGACAGAAAATGTGTAATACACGGAATACAGATAGACTAATATTATAGTTAAAAAGTGGTATATACAGTCAAATATCCCAAATTAAAGTATTCTGACATAAAGGGATATCCTTACTTCATAATATTGAATTACTCTATTAAAAATCTCCTAATTTAGTGGATTATAGTAATATAATTATATTATTGCCTAAATATATATCACTTTGCATAATATCCAAATTTGGATAGGACATACCAAAAGCACTCTGTTAAATCCAGAATTGCAACACCTAAAATATTTCGGTCCATAGCCCTTAACTGGGTTGCAAGTTCATTAATTTCAGCTTTATTCAGCATGTTATTTCTTTTTATTCTGTTCATCTAAGATTATACAGTGCATTGGGTTAAAATATAGGCCTGAACGAAACTTATTAAACTATTATATTTTAATTGAATTAAGGTTAAAAATACCGGGTTTAATTATCCGTATACATTCTTTCTATGCCCAATCTTTATTACAACAACTATTAATTCGTTGTTCTTAATCTGATATATTGCACGGTAATCCCCGATCTTCAAACTCCACAGCCCGGCCATTATTGAAGTTAGGGGTTTCCCGATCTCAGGGTCATTTTCAAGCCTGCGGAGAGATCCAAGTATCCTATCTCTGACTGCTTTGTCACATTTTTTGATAAAATCCTCTGATTCCTTAGTGAATACAATCTCAAAGGACAATACTAATCAAACTCTTTGACAATTTGATTGAGTGCCTTCGTTCTGCCTGACTTTATGTCTTCAAGCCCTCTTGCAATGCCAGCCATCATTTCCGGATCTGAAAGAATCTCAAGTGTTTCTATTAAAGATTCCCTGCTGGCCATATTAGTGGAATATGAATCTATTAGCCTCGAAATAAGGTCGTTGTAAGATTCCCTTGGATGTATTTTTAGGCGATTCAGCCTTTCTTTGAGTTCATTATCAATCTGAACTGTAGTTACCATAGGTAACTGTAGGTATCAATAGTTAATAAACATTATTGCAATACAATCAGTGCTGTTGACCTGCCGTATGTGTGGTGTTCCATCAATCTTTTCCCGCACTGCCTGCAGTTTTCCGATTCCCTGATGGCCTTTTCCTGTAGAATGAAAGGAAAAGGAAGTTTTTTTTAAAATCATAGTACAGTCCAATTCTCTCAAGACCCTCACTGTCAACATGGTGGCCCACCCCCTCAACCATGTCAAGGAGTCCCCCTGCATGAACCTGGTTGCTATATAGCCGAACTGTATCCTCTCAAGAGGAATACCGGAGTGTCAACGCCAAATGAATTTTACCCGGAAACGCCAGAATAAAAATCCTCAAAACGCCAATTAGAATCCCCCTATTTCTTACCGAAGATGAGGAAAACTAAATGTTTAGAGATGAGAGGTGGTATATGATGAGAAAGATGGCTGAGAACGGCGTGAAAATATCAGACATAGCAAAGGAGTTGATGTGAACAGAAATACTGTGAAAAAGTATGTGAATTCCAGGGTTGTACCCAAATATAAAGAGAGAAAGAATATTGGGAATACTAAAATAAACGAGATAAAATAAAAATGAATCAAAGTGTATATATGGGTGGGGAAAATTACATTGGCGTTGACAAGCCTTATTGGTATGAACAGGTAATTTCCCATACCAAACTTACACTGGTTAGCCATATATACCCCTCGGCGTGCAAGGATTTTGATGCCATATGCCATTTTGCCGAATAAACACTATAGATATTTATATTAAAAAATAATATAGTTATGAGGAAGCATGGGGTAGTCAGGTATCCTAGAGGGCTCCAGTCAGTTTGTGATTAGCTAAAGGTCATCTGAATTTATGATGAATGACTGGAACGATGAAACATGGAAGAGACCCTTAGATCTGGGTTCAAATCCCAGTGCTTCCATATTTCTGGAAGCCCTTTTCATTTTTACTGCTATAAATGAGTGATACACGTGGTGTGCATCATATAATCAAGATTCAAATTAAAAATTACCTGCCAAAATCAGGTTTAAATATAATAAAAACATACTATAAAGTATGATTATCAAAAGTATGTTTATTGACAGAGAAAATGAATTGAATTCACTTGAAAATTTCAATGCTGAAGACAGGGCACAGCTGTTGATTCTGTATGGTAGGAGACGGGTAGGCAAGACAACCTTACTGCAGCACTTCACTGCAGATAAAAGATCACTATTCTTTATGGCAGATGCCAGCGACAATATACTTGATACCTTTTCTGAAATTGCGTCACAGAAATTTAATTATGTAAAATTTTCTAACTGGGATGATTTTTTCAATTTTCTGTACAGTATTTCTAAAAATGAGAGGTTTGTTGTGGCTATCGATGAATTCCAGTACCTTTATACCGTTTTCAGGGCATGGCCAACAATATTGCAACGCCACTGGGAGGAATTGAAAAATACAAAAATATTTTTGATACTCTCTGGATCCTTAATTTCATCCATATACGGAATATCCCTTGGTTATGGATCGGCGCTGTATGGCAGAAAAACTGGAGAAATGAATATTGCACCACTTAATTTCATAAATTCATCAAAATTTTTTAATGTAAGTTATGCTGAAACCTCAAAAATATTCATGATCCTTGGTGGGGTTCCAAGGTATCTGGAAGAATTCACATATAAAACCCTGAGGGAAAATATAATAAACAAAATACTGAATAAGAATTCCTATTTATATCATGAACCTTTAAATTTGCTATTTGAGGAATATAAGGATATAACATCATATTTTTCTGCTCTGAGTTCCATTGCAAATGGAGCATCAGCATTCAATGAGATCTCATTGAAATCACATATAGCCCAGAACAAGCTTTCTAAAGTACTAAATGTTCTGGAGAGATCTGAAATAGTTAGAAAAGAATCGCCATTACTAACGGGAAACAAAAAAAGTCATATATATTACATAAGGGATAATTTTTTTGCATTCTGGTTCCGTTTTGTTTACCCTTATAAAAGCCTACTGGAAATTAATAATATAGAATACGTGTATGATAAAATAGATAAGAATATTAACACATATTATGGACACAGATTTGAATTTATTGCACGTGAATTGTTAATAAAATACAGTATCATGCCATTTAATATATTTTATATCGGAAGATCATGGAAAAAATCAAGGTCCGGGGAAATCTATGAATTCGATATTGTAGTTCAGGATATTGATAAGATATATACCGGTATTTTCGAGGTAAAGTATAAAAAATTAAATTATAACGGGGCAAAATCAATATTAGTTAACATGGTAAATAATTATAACGAAATATATCCAGGCAAAAAAGCATTTTTCGGTATAATTGCGTTGAAAATAGAGGAAAAACAAAAATTGATTGGAGAAGGCTATTACTGCATCGACCTTGATGGTATCAGATAATTTTGTTATTGATGCATACCAACGCCAAATGAAAATTCCTTCTGCAATGGAATCACTCATGCCAGGTTCATGTCACTGACAGACAATGACATTTTAAATCTGAGAGTTTTAAAAATTCCCAACTTGTGTCTACGGCCATGAGCAGATCAACTCATCATTAATCAACCGGTGTCCAGGAATCTCACATTTTATTAAGGGAGCATGGGGTAGTCGGGTATCCTGGAGGGCTCCAGTCAGTTTGTGATTAGCTAAAGGTTATCTGAATTTATGATGAATGACTGGAACGATGAAACATGGAAGAGACCCTTAGATCTGGGTTCAAGTCCCGCGGCTTCCATTTATATATGTGTGCAAATCCTTTATCATAAAGATAAGTAGAGAGTCGCGTGATTAATTGAGTATTTTTGGTCAGAGGGCTTTGTTAACTTATGTAAATTTAAACTGGTGCGATTCACCTCGATTAATTGTAAGTAATAGAATACTTTAAACTGTAAAATATTATTTATAAAAGATATCATGGTAACTAAAAATGATGATGAGGAGGAACCATACGATGGAATTAATGAGCAGGTAGAGGAGATTCGAAGGCGTATAAATGAGGAATTTAATAAGATCGGAGAAACGACGACTGCCCGTGCGGTAGTGGAAAAAATTCAAACAATGCTGCCTTCCCATAATAACAGAAAGAAAGAAGACTGATCCGCCTGAGGACCATCTCAGATCAATCATAATGAAATATTCTGATTTAGATAAAGAAAGCTTAGGAGAGGGAATGAAAAAATTCGATTTTGGTGACCGCATAGTTATGGATGATGATTTACAACTTTTTATGGACTGATATATCCATGATTTCATCCCTTCTGGAAAAAATACTTCCCTAATCAGGAGGGTGTTAAAGGAAGTTTATTCATCTCTTCCCGAAAGAGAAAAGAATTATCTTAAAAACTGGTCAGATTCTGTATTCTCCCTCTATACAGTAATTAATATAAGGAAGGGGGTTGGGTATTCAATTGAGGACATGTTCCTTGAACATGGTAAGCGTAAACTTATTGCTGACACCACCTCCTCAATTCTTATGCGGAAGTATGACCTGATGTTTGTAAGGGCATACGATTTTGAGATATATTCCAGATTTGGTTCTGGAGTTATCAAGGTTCCTTATTCCACGAAGGAAGAACTGATGGATATACTTCATTCAGGCTACAAAACATTCCAGAATCAGCATGCTATCTCTACCGATAATCCCGAAAACCGGAAAAAATTTCTCAGGGAAACAAGTCTTGAAATCATACATAAAATTGAACAGGTGGCTAAAACATCAAGGGAAAAGAAGTTTATCACACCAGAAGGTCATGAAATAATGTTCTGTTCTGGCACTGTTAAGATCAGGGAAACAGGCACCGCGATTAACGCCATATCAAAAAGTAAGGATTTCATTGTTGCAGCAGGCAATAAAAAACATTTTTATAACTGGATTGACCCTGATCCACCAATTCCACATAACCCCGAAGTAAAAGATAAGAAGAATGTTTTCATTCTCCAAACTCAACTCGTGGATCAGAGAGGTAACGGTTTAGATACAGATTCTGGATTGATAGTCTATGGCAACCTGGAGTTCAAGAAGAATGACATCCTTATTTCAGCAACTTCGAGAGAAAGATACGATTTTTTGAAGGCAAGTATTAAACGTATCCTTGGCTCAAACTTAACAGGTATCGAGGACGAAAAATTCACCAAAATGAGTGATGAGTTTAGAACCAATGCAGAAGAGGAAAATGATTCCGAATATGATTATATCAGAGAGGCTAAAGAAGGTATACAGGATGAGGGTAAATCCATCTGACATGGTATTCACTGGTGCACTACCGGAAGAGCATTAAAAAATTAAAAATATTCCTAAATACAAAGGCTCAATTCGCAGTTTTACACCAGTTTTCTTGCGAAATTCAGGGTATAACAAATTAAAAATTATTTAGATTCATCAACAAATTTTTTAATTTCATCCAGGTTCTCAAGAATTAATTTAGCCTTCGCAACACCAAAGGAGAAAGGATATTTATCATCTTCTTTCACTGACAATGTTATTATTTTATGCCCTTTAAAGTCAGATATTTTAGCGACCATGCCACTCTTATAAAATTAAAGGATAAAGTTTTTTTGTTTTGGAGTAACCGGTCGGTAATGTATGCATGAGAGGGATCAACTTTTCCCACAGTACCGTGTTTTGCCAGTCCCTGTGACCATGCAAATATGAGGTGTAGTATATACCTTTCGTTTACTTATCAATGTGTATATTACCATTAAAACCATTGAATAACGGTTAAAATTAAAAACCTTGTCTGTAATATCATTTATTTTATAATACTGTTCTAAGGGTTTTATTAATCCTCAATTTTTTTATTGCCTGAACCTATCGTTTTGGCATTTCCATCCAGTAGTTATTGTATATATTGAATTTTACGGATTTTCCTGCACTTTTCTGCAATAAATGTACATACACCATTGTGGTGTAAATGCGGGAATGGACTAATTGTGTATATCAATTCAATTAGTTAAGTTACATTTTACATATAATGTTAAATATGAGTTATGCGATTATAAAATATGATGGATGTAAAGGAGAATGTCCTAGGAGCCATAGGCAACACGCCCCTCGTTAGATTAAATAAAACAGGTTGCAAAAATATAGAAATATATGTGAAGCTGGAATACTATAATCCTGGTTTGAGTATAAAAGATAGAATAGCAATAGGCATGTTGGAGGAAGCCGAGAGAAAAGCCATTATAAAGCCCGGTGATACCATTATTGGAAAAACATCAGGTAATACAGGCATAGGTTTAGCAATAGTATGCGCTGTTAAGGGTTACAAATTTGTTGCGGTTATATCTGCAGGCAATTCCATTGAAAGGCAGAAAATGCTAAAGGCAATGGGGGCAACGGTTGTCCTTGTTCCCCAACTTCCAGGTGAAAAACCCGGGCAGATATCAAGAGTAGACAATGAGGCAGTAGAAAGGAAAACCATAGAGCTAATGGAAGAGTTAAATGCCTATAGACCAAACCAGTATTCCAATCCGATGAACTGGAAGGTACATGAAAAAACAACAGGTAGGGAAATACTGGAGCAAACGGGAGGCAGGATAGATGCATTTGCCGCATATATAGGAACGGGTGGAACGTTTATAGGTGTTTCAAAAGCACTCAAAAATTTTAATGATAACATAAAATGTTATCCAGTAGAGCCGGATGTGGCACCTTTCCTTGCCGGTGGAAAAGTTATAACAACAAAGCATAGAATACAGGGTGGAGGACACGCTGTAAAACCACCATACTGGTATGAGGGGCTGGTTGATGGATATCTCGCGGTTTCTGACGAGGAGGCAATAAAAGTTGCCAGAAGTATGGCAAAAGAAGAGGGTATATTTGCGGGCTTTTCTGGCGGTGCCAATGTGGCGGCTTCTATGAAACTTGATTCCACCCTTGATAGTGGAAGTGTGGTGGTAACAATTTTGCCTGATACGGGGCTTAAGTATCTATCAACGGATTTATATGAATAATATTGAATTCTGGAAACTATGAAATCCACATCGATTACATTGCTGGATGGTACACAGACAAAATGACCTGCTTTCGCACAGAAAAGCGGTAAAATATTGGTTAATACTATAATTCCACAAAAATATAAGTGCGGAACTCAGGTTAGAAATACTGCTAAATATCTCCTCCATAATAAAAAATGTTATGCCTGTAATTATTTCTACCCTAATGATATATATTTTTTATTTGAATGTCTATCATTATTTATTTTTTCTCCATTTGTAAGCCAAATACCCTATTAATCCTGCCCCATTACGCATGATATATTTTGGCATGAAGATCCTTTTTAACTCATTTTGATGATCAAATTTGATATCCCTATATTTTGCTTTTAACTGACCCCTACCATAACCATTCCAGTATGCCTGCTTAAAAAAATCATGTAAATTGTCCCGGGCTTTATTATACACAAGGCAATTGTTACAGCAGGTATACCTTGCACCTGCATTTATTGCCCTGATATTTAAATCAATATCCTCAGCAGTTACAAATTTTTCATCGAAACCTTTTATTTTATTGAACAACTCCTTTGAATAACATAGATTCGCTGATGGTTGTGTAACCTCAAATCCATTATAGAATAATTTTAGTCTCCCGGCTGAATATTTTTTATTACCGGCATTCAGTGTTTCACCGGCAATTAAATCATACTTATTAATTAATTTCCTCATATTTTTTATCCAGTATTCATGTGCAACAGCATCACCATCTGTAAATGCTATATAATCATATTTTGAGAGTGAAACACCGTAATTACGACCCTCTCCTCTTGTAGACAGTTTTCTATAATATTTTATAAATTTATATTTATTGGTATACTGTTTAATTATTTCCGGAGTCTTATCAGTGCTCATTGAGTCAACTATAATTATTTCTACAGGCTGTTCCTGCAGTATCAACGAATGCAGAAGGTCCCGTATATTTTTCTCCTCATTATATACTGTAATTACTATAGAAATGCCATACATAGGTCGTATTACCAGTCCAGTTTATTATTTTCTCTCTCTTTTTTTGTGTTCTTCTTGTATTCTTTATAATGAGCTTTGCATAAATGCACCTTTGTCTTATTATCCTTCAATGAAAATACTTTTTTGGCCAGATCCGCAGGCACTGTCTGAAAACTTACCCCCTCGCACCCTACAACATCACATATTTTATCCATGACACATTATCTATATTTAATTTATAATTTTTGCTTTTTGTTTATCATAATTATAGAATCACGATTTTTTAAAATGTTTGCAAAGGATTCAGTAATATATAAAATGTCATTTTTATGTAAGTAATAGTTTTTATCAGGCTGTGCCACTGGCGGTAAATCCTTTAATATTCTTACAAGAACGTAATTTTCACTTTTTACCTCTTTTTCCATTTTCTCCGGAATTTCTTCAGGTGATCCCTGATTGCCGGTTTTATCTCCCCTTATTTCATTTTCCTCAGCCGGTTTATTCTCATTTATATTCCCATTAATTATATCATCATTTAATTCCACGGCATTTTCTTCTGCTTTACCGGTACCGATAAAATCATCATAATAATATTTCATTTTGTCTGAAAACTCTTTTATTATGTTTTTTTCCTCATTTGTTAAATTGTATAATGTATCATCTGTTAATTCATATACAGAATATCTTGCTATTTTTTCAAACCTTACCTGAAAAAATGCCTTAAAATTCTTTCTAACATCATCCAGCAACCTTGTTATTTCCATGTATTTCATTATGTCCGTTGATAAGGCCTCTGCCTTTTCTACCTTTAAATCAGAAAATAACGAATAAATATTTTTATAAAAATTAGGATCAATTTTATTAATTTTTCTTGTTTTCCTTTCAGAGAAAAGCACGGATTTTAACTCCTCCAAAGTTTTATCGTATTTATTTAAATCCAACATAATTAATTATGAATATGATACATATTAATTAAAATATTCATATTGTGAAAAAATCTTTTTTGTAAAATCTATATGGTACGTCTATAAAAATTTTATTTAATATTTCCTCATAGTTGCTGTATTCATTTTTAATCATTAAAGCCCTTTTTGGAACAGAATATGGTGGTATTACCTTCCCGGGTTTTTCTTTCTGGTCTGTATAATCGGTTTCTAATAAAAAATCATTTTTTGATTCCACTGCTATTCTTATATTATTTCTTGATGCTATAACTGATTTCAGTATATTATTTTCATATTTAAGGTCGGTTGCATTTGCATGGTGTTTAATTATTCTATTAACCTTATAATGTTTTTTTGCCATATTTTCTATCTGCAGATATCCCTGATTATCCATATCCGCGGTATGCAGTATTAACGGTATATCATAATCCATGCAGGAATCCATAGCATATTCTAATATTTCTCCTGACCTGTTATACACATCCTCTGAAATGCTAAAATGTGGATACCCTATTTCACCCAGTGCATCCGCCCTGCCATCATTAATATATTTTACTGCTAGATCTACACCCTCTTTCATATAATATAATGGATCCTTATTACTATTTAAAAAATAGAAATAATCCAGTGGGTATGGCCCTACTGTAATAACTGTATTTATTCCATTGCTATTTATATCGGCAGCGGTTTTTACTGTATCGTCATATAACTTCCTGTAATGGTTTTCAGGTTCATAACTGTATTCCGGGAAATTAACAAGATTTACTGATGTGCCTCCATACTGTTTAAACAATTTTATCGAATCCATGTAAAATCCGGCTCTTCTTATGTGCATAAAATTATCAAATACCGATTTGAATATTTCCATTATGCATAAAAAATAAGGTTATATTTATAGTTTTTTTATTTGTTTTCAATATGGAAAATTTTATAATGAAAGATAATATGAAAGCATAGGAAAAATTATAATTATATGATATAATTAAGGAGAGGTGAATATATGCAACAGGGTCAAATGGCTTATGATAGAGCAATAACAGTGTTTTCCCCGGATGGAAGACTATTTCAGGTTGAGTATGCAAGAGAGGCAGTAAAAAAAGGTTCAACAGCTTTAGGTATAAAATTTAAGGATGGTGTATTATTACTATCAGAGAAAAAGGTAAGAAGCCACCTTGTAGAGAAGAATTCCATTGAAAAGATTCAGCTTGTTGATGATTATGTTGCAACCGTTACTTCAGGTTTAGTTGCAGATGCAAGGGTCTTAATAGATTTTGCAAGGGTTGGAGCACAGCAGGAGAAGGTAACATATGGATCATTAACAAACATAGAAAACCTTGTAAAAAAGGTTGCCGATCAGATGCAGCAGTATACACAGTTCGGTGGTGTAAGGCCATATGGTGTTTCACTGATATTTGCGGGAACTGACACAATAGGTCCGAGATTGTTTGATTGTGACCCTGCAGGAACAATAAACGAATATAAATCTGTGGCCATTGGTGCCGGGAAAGATGCAGTAACAGAATATGTAGAAAGGGAATACAGGGAGGACATGTCACTTGAAGACGCAGTTAAACTTGGAATTGCAGCACTTAAATCAGCAGTTACAGATGAGGGATCTATGAAAGAACCTGAACTTGCATCTATAGTTGTCGGGGATAGATTCCATATATATACAAACGAGGAAGTACAGAAATACCTTAATTAAATAAAAATTTTAAAAAAGTAAATTTATTTATTATTTTACCGTTTTTACAGTATGTTTTTTTACTTATTTTTGTGTTTTTGATTGAAAATAAAAGTGCTGATGCCATCATTATTACTGAAAACGCTACCGATAGGGCAGTAGATGAAATTGAAGTTGTTCCGAATCCAAATAGATATTTCCAGCCCATGTATGGTATGGCAGAATATGCGGAGGACACAGGAAGCCAAAAGACCGTATTCGCAAGCATCAGGGCAAACATTCCGCCACCCAGAATCCTGAATAGTTCCATGGAATAGTTCCTGGTTCTGCTTTTAAACACCATTATAAGTGCAGTGGTCAGTAATATTATATAAAGGATTAAAAGTCCATAATGCAATGGTGCGGGCGTCCTCAGTACCGGGTCATCAGCAACATGATATTTATATTATAATGATAGAATAAATTATATTGCCCCACGGTATATGATAATTATAAAAATGTTGGATTATGATAAAAAATTTTATACTTTATTATTATAACTTATAGGTTTAAATGATTTCTGTAATAATGGGATTGCAATTTGGTGACGAGGGAAAGGGTAAAATAACGGATTTTATAAGTAAAAATTATGATGATGTTGTACGCTTTAATGGCGGCAGTAATGCGGGGCATACCGTGGTCATAAACGGAAACAAATTCAAATTCCATTTAATACCATCCGGGGCATTGCAGAGCGATACGGTAATACTTGGAAATGGCATGGTAATAGACCCGGAAGAGTTGATATCTGAAATTAAATTATTAACAGATGCAAATAAAAAAATTATAATAAAAATAAGTTCAGGTGCACACATAGTCACAAAAATGCATAAACTTCTGGATAAAAGTGAGGAATCAATAAGGTCAAAACTGAATATAGGAACAACATCACAGGGGATAGGACCAACATATGAGGATAAATATGCCAGAACAGGAGTAAGAATGATCGATTTATCAAATAAGAACATATTAAAAAACAAAATAGAGACAATATACAATATGAAGATGGAATTATTAAAAGATTCAATATACAATGATGAACATGAAAGAGATAGGATGATTGATGATCTGTATAACATGGGGCAGTCCATACTGAAATATATGAATTATACTGAAATTACAGTAAATGAGGACTATAATAATGGTAAAAACATATTGTTTGAAGGTGCCCAGGGTGGTATGCTTGATATAGACTTTGGAATATATCCATTTGTAACATCATCAAACACAATATCGGGTGCATTATCAACAGGATCTGGATTTTCCTACAGGAAGGTCGATAAGGTAATAGGCGTATTTAAAGCATACATGTCCAGGGTAGGTTCAGGGCCATTTCCATCTGAGATAATAAACGATAATACCTTAAGGGATCTGGGTAGTGAATATGGAACAACCACTGGAAGACCAAGAAGGGTTGGATGGCTTGATCTGCCATTATTGAAATATACATCTATGATTAATGATGTGGATTCCCTGGCAATAACAAAGGTTGATATTCTGGGTAAAATTGATACAATAAAGGTTGCTACAAAGTATATACTGGATAGTAGAGAGATAAATTATTTTCCGAAAAGACTGGAGGATTTTGATAAACTGGAACTTGAATATAAAGAATTTAAGGGCTGGGGAAACATAGAGAATAACGCTGATATAATAAATAACGGTTATTCTGCCCTGCCTGAAAGAATGAAGAAATATATTGAGTTTATAGAGAATGAAACGCATAAAAACATTGATATAATATCACTCGGTGAAGATAGGAAAATGACCATAGTAAAACAAATATTTAATTAATATAATGCGATTATGTAATGCAAAAAATAGGTATATTGTTTATAGTTATACTGTTAGGCTCCGATGGTGTAGTACGGCCAAGCATTCCGGCCTTTCGAGCCGATGACTCGGGTTCAAATCCCGGTCGGAGCACATTTATACCTGCTTTGTTTATTGATATATCGAATTTTTCAATTTTAGTAAACACGGACTGCGATTTTTATTAATTTTTTATATTTATTTATATATAATTCTATGTATATAAACTGTTAAAGAATATATTAATTTTAAAGGAACTTACATTTTATAATATATCAGGCAGATGCCGAAATTATTAAAAAAATAAGAACGTTTGGATTACGATATATAGGAAACAGGAATTATTAATACTGCTACTTGATTGAAGTGTTTATAATATAATTCTAATATCAGGCATGAAAACAAAAAGCAAGTCAGGAAGATAATTAAAATCACTATCTGTTAAAACATGTGGCACACTAATTTTTAATTATAAACTATAAAAATTTTTTATGTAACATAAACATATGGCTCAGGAACGTAAATAGTATGATATGTGCTGATCTGTACCACAAAAACTTGGAGATTTTTTGAGGGGGGATATCTGATTATTTGGTATCTTATAAAACACGTAATACAAAGGATTTAGATAAAATGGTATTATGCCAAAAAAATAGCACATGATATGAAACGCCATAAATTAGAGTCTTTTGAAAGCTTCTTAAGATTAATGGAGATATTTACTATTTGGAATTGAATTGATCGATTAGAGAATGCCTAATTTAAGTGTTTATAATAACATAATCACATCAGCAAATATTGATCTGTAATTTGCTACAAGTTCCCCTATGCTATCAGGCGTTTCCGGTACAGGTATTTCCATATGTTATGCATATGCATGACAATCTATTTAATTTTGTGTATTAACATTATATTCGTGTAATCAAATAAAATTAACGCAAAACTTCAGTTATTGATATTAGCATAAGATTGCAATCTATAACCTTTAACCCAATAGTAACGTTATAATACTTTTTGATATGCTGGATATTCTCAGATTTAATAATATCCTCAAATATTGAAAAAGTAAATTATCTTACATATTAATAAATATAATTTAAAATATTTCCCTTAAATTAATCCAATATTTATATTCGTTAATAATTTATTATTAATTATTCCCATGCTTCTATTTGTATGGGTTACAGGAATTGTATTTGTATGGGTTACAGGAATTGTATTTGTATTCCAAATATGTAACCGTATATTTTCAATGCATTATATATTGAATCCATATTAAAATTCCTTGCCGGAGCTATCATATCATATGCTACTTTAAAATGTAAACATATGAAAACATATATATACAAATAATATATCATTATAATATGAGCAAGGTACTAAGCATCCGTGTGGACGATAGCATATTAGAATTAATAAATAAAATGATTTCATATAAAATCGCAAAAAACAAAAAGGAAGCAGTATACATAATTATGGAAAAGGGAATAAATAATGTCTATGGCATTATAGAAAATAAGGATAAAATATCAGGCATTTTAAACAGTTATATTAAAAATGGATTGCCAGAACTGCCTGGAAATCTTTCTGATATATCTATAGAGGAGAGAGAATAATGGAATATATTGATACAAGTGTTATGCTTTCGCTAATAGATAAAAAGGATATGAAGCACAGGATAGCTATGGATCTATTAAACAATTGTAATAAACCTGTTATAACAGAAATGAATATAATCGAGGCAAAGAGTGTTATTTCCAGAAGTACAGACCTTACCGAAATAGAAATAGATGCAGTTATTGAATATATTAAAAAAATATTAAATTATATTGATATAGATATGGAAAAATCAATGAAAATAGCTATTAGCATTGTATATAAAATTAAATTAAAAACCCTGGACTGCATTCATATCTCAAATGCTATATCATTAAATGCAGAAAAATTTGTTACCTTTGATCGGGATTTCAAGAAAAAAGAGAGCGCTATTAAATCTTTTGGTATTTCTATTATAAATCCTATTGAATTATAATGATATTTTTTTATGAATAAATTAACCTGCTTAACGGCAGATCAAAAATTATTTTATGAACCATCTCTAAGTAATAATCTATTGATAGAATGCAAGTTTTTACCTAAAACTTTTCCTAAAAACCCTTCTTTGGCTCCTTTGGATCAGATGTCTCCTTTATGTTTTTGTACACACGTTTGATCCGTAAATCTATGAATTCCTGACTCTACAGTATGAATCTTTATTCATGTCATGACAATCAAATTCTCTGACCACATCAGAAAATGAAGTTGTTAGGAAACGTCCTAAATATGATATCATTAATAGTTTCAGAATTAAATAAGGTTTTACCATATGATATAAATTTATTTTATAAAGATAGGGTAAAAACGTTTTACATGGGATTTTATCCAGGCCATTTTCTAAATGAAGAAGCAAAAAATAGAATGTATCAGGATTTATTGGAAATAAAAAATAATATAGATAGAGCTGATTTAGTAATATACGCAAGGTCATATGGCGTTTTCTATAAAAAATGCATAAATGAATTTAAAGGTTTCTTTGATAATAGAGTTCTAATCAGCACAGATACAGTATTGAGGAGATTAAAGGCTAAAAATTTATTTGTGATAACCCCGTATAACCAGAAAAGACACAGTTTAGAGATAAAATGGTTAAATAATAACGGATTTAGAACAGTAGGATCAATAGCAATGGACAAAACAGGTAGGGATGAAATAGCCAGGATATATCATGATACTGTATTAATGGCAAATGAAATAGCGAATGATAGCAATGCCGATGCTGTGTATATTGCATGTACAATTTTATCTACCCTGCCAATTATGAATGAATTAAAAAATAAAATACCGGTTGTTATGGCTTCTGGATCGTTAATAGATGTTATCAATGAGGGGCGTTTAGATCTTTAATTTTTTGATGGGACACTAATATCCTTTTTACAGGTACTTCCATATTCTTACTGTTCAGTGTTTCGGATGCCCCATTTACAAAAAATACATCATCGGGTAAATATTTTTTAATTTCTTACTGATGAATAAAATAAAGTGATAGTGCATAGGAAATAACTGTAAATAAAAATCCAAGTGACATAATAAAAGAAAATACATTGTTGCTAAAGCCTGAAATCACAAATTCCATGCCTCCTATGCCAGCTACTGCTATAGATACAAATGCTATAAAACCTGATATTATTAATGCTGGATTTCCCCGCACAATTGTTAATATTAAAATTATTAGTGATATGAAGAGGATAAGAACTCCCATCATCATATGAATCATAAGTTCCGGTACAGAAAACATCGCCTGCATCATGGAAAACATACCGTAAAAACCACGATGGATATCAGGGTAAACTGCGAATAAATTCATCCACATACCAAGTATGAACTGAATAATTAAAAGAAAAAACTCTATAAAAATAAGTATCATAATAGAATTAAAAGAAAAACTATTCTCATGTGTGTTGCTTTTTGAATACATGTTTATCTATCATCCCGCTTTAGCCTGAATCTAATTTTTATATATATAGTTTATGTTTCTATTAATTATGTTAACTACTTATAACACTCTTCACAATTTAACGTTTCATTTAAATATTTTTATAATACAACGTAATGAAGAAATGCGAGTTTTCCAGCATAACTGCATAAGTCCAGAGGACAAGGGTGCTGGAAAATAATGAACAGGAATGAAATCTCTTCTGCAAGAAGGGCTCGATGCGTATAGGGTTCCCGACCCGGGGTAAAACACAGGCAAAACAGGTCATGCTTTGAAATCGGCGGAAACGTGATTTTATATAATAAAGCAGTCTCTGAACCGAAAGGGGACTGGATAGATGCCTTAGGGTTAAGGCAACGAAGTTTAAGCTCTTCATGAAAGATGATAACTTCCAAAGATGAATGTTAACATGGTTAACATAAATTATCTACCCTGCCAATTATGAATGAATTAAAAAATAAAATACCGGTTGTTATGGCTTCTGGATCGTTAATAGATGTTATCAATGAGGAACGTTTAGATCTTTAATTTTTTTGATAGGTCTATGAAATATTTAATGGCTCCTGGATTCAGAACAGACCCATAATTTATTGATTTGTTAATATCGTAGCCCATTAATATCCTTTTTACAGGTACTTCCATCTTCTTATTGTTTAATGTTTTAGGTATGTCATTTACAAAAAATATATCATCCGGTAAATACCTCGGTAAATATTTTTTCATTTCATTCCTTATTTTTGTTTTCAGTATATTATCATCCATATCAGTATTTTTAACAATAAATAAGGGCATATAATATCCATTTTTTGTTTCAATGCCCACTATTAGGGATTCCTTTACTTCCGGTATATTCTCAACAATACTGTATATATCAGATGTACCAATTCTTATTCCGTTTTTATTCAGGGTTGCGTCCGATCTACCGTATATTATAACAGTATTTCTTTCGGTAATTTTTATAAAATCGCCATGCCTCCACACATTTTCATAATAATTGAAATATGAGTCCCTATAGAGCTCATAATTTTTATCATTCCACAGATATACCGGCATGGATGGCATCGGTTCCTCAACCACTAATTCACCGATCCGATCTATTACAGGAATTCCATTTTCATCATATGACCTTACCTTATCCCCTAAGGCTATGCACTGCATTTCACCATCGTATACATCTAATAAAAGAGCCGGCATGAAAAATGCGGAGCATATATCTGTTCCACCACTTATCCCGGAAAACCAGAAATTTTTATTTATTTTATATATATACTCATAACCCTCCCTATCCAGTGGACTACCCGTATAAAATATGCCCTTTATATTATCAGTATTCTCAGGCATAAAATTAATCTTCCTTAAATAGGTTATATATGCGGCACTTGTCCCAAAATACTTAACATTATTTTTATTTAAAAAATTCCACAGAAAATTATTATCTGGATAGAAGGGTGAACCATCATAAAGAACCATTGTGGAACCTGTTAATAATGAACCTGTTAAAAAATTCCACATCATCCATCCTGTGCTTGTATACCAGAAGAACCTGTCATTTTTCTTTAAATTTATATGCAGTGATAATGATTTTAAATGTTCCAGGATTATTCCGCCATGGCTATGAACAATGCCCTTAGGTTTTCCGGTTGTCCCGGATGAAAATAAAACCCATAATGGATCATTAAAATTCATCCTTTCATATTCAATATTACCCGTGTAATTACTGTAAATATAATCAAAGTCAAATAATTTCCTGTTTATTGATATCTCCTTATTTATATAATGGTAAATAATTACGGTTTCTATCGAATCTATATTATCTATTATTTCCCTTATTTCATTAGTTTTATCGTATATTTTCCCGCTGTATGAGTAACCGTCCGATGTAACCAGGACTTTCGGCTTTAACTGGTTGAATCTTTCTATTACACTTTTTGATCCAAAATCCATTGCCGTGGAGGAAAATGTTGACCCTATGGCAGCAGAAGCCAGAAAGGTTATAACGTTTTCAGGTACATTCGGCATGTACGATGCAATTACATCACCCCTTTTTATATTATTTTCCTTTAAAAAATTATATAATTTTGATACTTTATTTTTTAATTCGTTATAGGTCATTGTTTTTGTTTCTGTTACCTCGGTTTTATATATAATTGCCAGGCCATCATGATTTAACGCATTTTCTGCATAATTCAATTTTAAACCCCTAAACCACATATTGCCCGGCATTTTATGATCGGATAATATATAATCATAATTACCATATTTTTTAATATCAAAAAAGTTCAGTATATTTTCCCAGAAATTTTCTATGTTGTTTACCGAATAGTTATATAAATCATTATAACTATTTGTATTAATTCCCTTGCTATTAATATAATCCATGAATTTATACATGTTTGAATTTTTTCTGTCATAGTTTCCTGGAGACCATAATACTTTCATTCTTATTTAATATCAAATCTATATTTAAATCTTGATTATTGGTAATATAATGCTTATATTTTATAAAAAAATTTAAAATAAATTTATATATAAAGTAAACTTACCTAAAATGAAGTATATTTAAGTGATCCAATGAAAGATTATAAGGTATTGCCCCTCAGGGAAAATGTGCACAGATTGAAAGACCTGGTATCATTATCAACGTCCAGTGTTGCTCCGGCCTTCAGTATAGCTGCATCATATGGTGTTATTGCGTATTATTTGGGTTTCTATTCAATAATGGCAATAATGATTGTATTGCCTGTGTATTTGTCCGCGTCCATTATTTTCCGGAAATTTAACAGGCTATACCCGAATGCAGGTGCCTCATATCACTGGGGAAATAAAATTGTCTCAAAAAAATATGGCTCATTCCAGGCATGGATTATTACACTGGCATATTTCTTTTCAATACCGCCCATAGTTATCCCGGCGGGCGAATACACTGCAATATTACTGTATAATTTAAGAATTATAAATTACAGCACATTTTCCAGCAACCATACAGTATTTATAATAGGCAGCATCTGGATAATGATAACCCTGATAGCATCTGTTCTGGGTGCAAAACCAACTGCGAGGTTAACTGAGATATTTTTATTTATTGAATTGTTTATAATCATATTATTTATATTTATAGCGTTATATTATATGCCCAACCATGTTGTAAATAACATATCATTTAAATGGTTCATTGATTTCGGCAATATTATAAAAAGTCCATATAAATACATGCTTGCCTTTCCTGTAATAGCAACTATAATGGATGGCTGGGAAATAGACTCATATGCATCGGAGGAATCATTTAATAAAAAGAAATGGCCGGGAACAACGGGGATAGCAGGATTAATTATAGTTTTTATTATTTATATTATTACCTTAAGTTTAATGGAGATGGAGACACCCATAAATTTATTATCCAATAGTGTGGACCCCCTGGCTATATGGGCAGAATACATAATACCAGAATATTCGTTTATAATGGATATAGCTGTGATAGCTTCAACTGCAAGTTCATTATGGTTAACAACGTATATACTGAGCAGGGCATGGTATGCAATGTCCAGGGATAAATTATTCCCGGATATATTTGGGTACACACATAAAAAATATGAAAGTCCATGGTCAAATTTAATTATAATAGCCGTGGCTACCGAATCGATCAATGCAGTTATGCTGTTTATTCCCTCAATAGAAAACTTCTTTGCAGAATTATTATCCATTTCTGGTATATTTCTAATGCTTGAGTTTGCAGTTGACGCATTCACAGGCATTTATTTATACAGAGGAAATAAAAGCGTAAATTACAGGCATTTTTATTTTTTTATTTCACTGTTTGCATTTGCAGGATTTATTACAATGATATTATCTGGATTAATAACTGATAAATTATTCATATTTTTATTTATAATGCTGTTAATGCCATCATTTTTATTAATATATAGGATGAGTAAAAATATAAAAATAAAATCACTAACTTAATATATCGATAGTTATTATTGCACTGTGAAGGTTTCTGTAATAGGCTGGGAATTGCCCCCTGTATTTTCTGGAGGTCTTGGTGTCCATACCATAAATATTTTTTCAATATTGAATAAAATGATTGATGTTACTGTATATGTGCCGGATGTAGATGGCTTATATGATAAATACCCATTCAATATAAAAAAAATTAGATTTAATACTGAAAGTTCCAGTGAATATTCTGGCACCGCAGGGCAAACTAAAAAAAAGAAAATTGAAAATAAACCCGATGAGAATAGTTATTACAAAAATTCTGGAATTAAAAATATAAATTTCAATAATTTTAATTTTAAGGACTTCAACGAAATGATATATTACTATAATAAAGGAGTTATCGATTGCTTTGATAAAGATGCGGATATAATTCACTGCCATGATTGGATAACATTCGATGCGGGTATAGAATTGAAGGAAAAATATGGTATACCATTAGTTATAACAATTCACAGCACGGAAATAGATAGATCCGGTAATTTCTTCCCACAGAGATATATAATGGATATAGAGAAGGAAGCAATAAAAAGGGCAGATAAAATAATTGCAGTATCTGATTACACCAGAAACATGATAATAGATCATTACAGTGCGGACGCAAACAAAATATGTGTTGTATACAATGGTATAACTTCTGACTTTATTGATCCGATATATAGGGATTATAACCTGCACAGTAATGTTTTATATTTTGGCAGGGTAACAACACAGAAAGGACCTAAATTTTTCCTCGAAACTGCAAAAAAGGTTATAAAATATTTTCCATATGTTAAATTTATAGTTGCAGGTACCGGCGATTTGATACATGATATGAAAAAACTTGCAGTAGAATCAGGAATAAAAGATAATGTTATTTTTACAGGCTTTGTAAGTTTAAATGATAAGATAAGATATTTTAAGGATGCCGATGTTTTTGTTTTGCCCGCGGTTTCAGAGCCCTTTGGGATTTCCGTAATAGAGGCAATGAGCATGGGAACACCCACAATAATCAGCAATACAACCGGTGTTGGTGAAGCTATATATAATGTATTTAAATGTGATTTTTATGATACTGATTTAATGGCAGAATATATAATAGGGCTATTAAAGTATAAGGGTTTAAGGGAAACTATGGGCACTAACGGCCAGATAGAGGCAAAAAGGTTCACGTGGGATAATGCGGCAATAAAAACAATGAGTGTTTATAAATCAGTATTTTCAGGTGGTGATTATGAGCGATAATGTAATATTTTATTTCGAGGTACATCAGCCAAAAAGATTGAAGCTTTATCGGTTAAACGATATAAATAATGAAAATGATTATTTCTGGCATGAAAAAAATAAGGAGATATTTTTAAGGGTGGCCGATGAGAGTTACATCAAAACAACAAAAATACTAATGGAGAATAATATAAATGCAGGTTTTTCTATTTCCGGGACATTGATGGAACAGGCATTAGAATATAACCCGAAGGTAATAGATGCATTCAGTGATTATTTTAGATCAGGTTTAGGTGAATTGCTGGATGAAACCTATTACCATAGTTTATCCTCAGTATTCGATAAGAAGGAGTTCATATACCAGATAAACGAACATAAAAAACTGATGAAAAAAATATTCAATATTGAGCCAAAAACCTTCAGAAATACAGAATTAATTTATAATGATGATATATCAGAAACAATTTCATCACTGGGTTATAAAAATATAATAACGGAGGGTACGGATAGCATAATAAATAATTATAACCCAGATTATTTATATAAAAGTGTTTCGGGTTTAAATTTATTACTGAGAAATTACAGGCTCAGCGACGATATTTCATTCAGATTTTCAAACCATGCATGGAATGAATTCCCATTAACTGCTGATAAATATGCATCATGGATAAAGAGAACGCCTGGAGACTTTATAAATTTATTTATGGATTATGAAACCTTTGGAGAACATCAGAAGGAAAGCACGGGAATATTCGAGTTTTTAAAATATTTGCCCGTTGAATTCAGAAAAAATGGTATAGATTTTGTTAAAATAGATGAGGCCTCAAAATTCGATAACCATGGAATAATATCAGTAAAGGATACAATATCATGGGCCGATACCGACCGGAATTTAAATCCGTGGCTGGGCAATCAAATGCAGAAAGAAGCCTTTGATAAATTAATTTCATTGAAATATAATAAGAATAAAAAATTGTGGAGGTACCTGCAAACCTCAGACAATTTATATTATTTATCAACCGGTAATCCTGGAGATCAGGAAGTGCATAATTATTTTAACCCGTATAAAACACCATATAACGCATTTTTATCATATATGAATATCCTGGATGATTTTGATCACAATTATCATAAATAAAAATTATAGATAAAATTAAAAGTTTTTATAATTCACATTTTCCGGTAGGGCATGCCGGGTCAAATGTAGAACTTAATTTTAAAAATTTATCAGGCATTTCCAGTGTTAAATCTATTTTCTTTTCTTCGTCACTTTTTTTTTGATTATCCCTGTTTTCATTGCCTGCATATAATACCTGCTGTGATTTACTCCTGTCACGGTATACGGTTATGCCCTTGCAGTGTAGGTCTTTTGCCAGTCTGTATGCCTTTGCTATATCATCAGGTGTTGCCTCAAATGGTAGATTTATTGTTTTTGACACACCGGAGTCACAGTATCTCTGGAAAGTTGCCTGCATAAGTACATGCCAGTCCGGCTCTATTTCCTGCGCCGTTACAAATACCTTTTTAATGTCCTCAGGTAAATTAACACCCTTTAATGTTCCTGTATGTGCAACCTTTTCCATTATATCCTCAGAATATAGCCCCCTGGATCTCAACGCCTCTTCAAATAATGGATTGACCTCTAATAATTCCTGGCCGTTTAAAACATGCCTTACAAATGCTATTGCAAACAAAGGTTCTATTGATGACGAGCACCCAGCTATTATCGATATTGTGCCTGTGGGTGCTATTGTGGTTGTTGTTGAATTCCTCATTTTTATTCCGTTTTCTTCCCATTCAGATCCGTACCATCCCGGAAATACTCCACGTTCCTCTGCCAGTTTCTGTGATTCCATGTGTGATTCGTCGTTCAATATTTTCATGATCTGCTCTCCAATTTCAAGGGCTTCATTGCTGTTATACGGTATCTTTAATTTTATTAACATATCTGCGAATCCCATTAACCCCAGTCCAATTTTTCTTGTCTTCCTTGTCATATTTTTTATATTTTCAACGGGGAATTTGTTTGCATCAATAACATTTTCAAGGAATATGGTAGCCGTATCTATAACCTCCTTATATTTATCATAGTTAAATTTATCATTTTCGACAAATTTTGATAGATTTATTGAGCCAAGGTTACATGATTCGTAAGGCAAAAGCGGTTGTTCGCCACAGTTGTGTACGATTACGCCATTTGCAATGAAAGAATGCGTCTCTGGTTCAACTAAATCGAACACTTTTTCTTCACCATCGTCTTCTATTGACATTACCTTTGCAATCCATTTAGTCTTGCGTGCCTCATTTGTATAATTATTTACTATAACTTTCAGTTTATCATTTTTCCTATCTGAAAGGAAACCTACTTTCTCCGCAAAAATAATTAAGCTTTCACTGCTCACGATAAGATCGTGGTATGCCTGTGTTGGGTAAAGCTTTGGATTGCCATGTGAATCTGGCAAATATCTCATTTCTGCTTTTCTCCTGTTCCTGTATATTCTACTATATACACCGAAATTAAGCAAAAGCATCTGTACATCCTGCAATAATCTCTCGCTTATTGAGGTAAGCCTCACGTTTTTAGTCCCGCTTTTGCCGTCATAGACTGTACCGTCCGCCTCAAATAATGCCTGTAAAAAGCCTTTCTGCATTTCTTCATTGCCGCTAAACACAGAATCTGGAACCTTTAATTTTTCTTCCCCGAGTCCAGCCTCAATAGCATATTCCTTAAGCCTTTCAGATTTCACAGTGTTTCTGTTAACACCTTCTAAATTAATAACACCAACTTTATAATCCCTGTTATTGGTTGAAGACCTTATAATTTTATTTACATAGCCAGCAAATTCTTCAGCTAAAGCCTTATCCTGTGCATAAAAATCAAGTACTGCACTTTTATTGACCTTTCCATTGTTTATATAGCCGTCACCGACTAACCAGCCAAGTACCCTGCCAGCCTCAAGGCTTCCGTCAATTCCAAATCCACCCGGTGCATTCATAATTCTGATGGGCTCACCAATCTCCAGCTCATTAGCCTTTATCCAGCCTCTGCTATCGCTGTAAATAAGGTGGTCAGATGTTACACGTATGCTATAGCCTTCCTTTGTGGTTACCTTAATTATGGGTTTAACTCCTGTAGAAAATACGGCGGAAGCATTCTGTATTGTCTGATTTGTCATTCTTCCATCAACCACAACGTCCAGGTTATTCCCTTCCCTGTACAGGTCGATTGCACGCCTCATTCCGTCTGCTGTATATATAAGTGTATCACCAGTTACACAGGGATTGGTGGACTCTATATTACCGATATTTTTTACCGGATTTTTCTTGTTGATCTCATCGAGGAATATCATTCCTGGATCACCGGTCTTCCACGCCTGGCTTATAATTGAGTTCCATAACATACTGGCCTTTATCTTTGCCATAGGTTTTTTATCACGTGGGTTTAATAGGTCTATATAGTCATTATTGTCAAGTTTCTCAAAAAATTCATCGTCAGCAGCCACGGATATATTGAAATTACTCAATACCTTATTCTCTGAATCCTTGCTCATTACAAAATCCATTATGTCTGGGTGGTTGTAATTCAATATACCCATATTTGCCCCCCTTCTTTTTCCACCCTGTTTTATCACATCGGTTGTAACATCAAATATCCTCATAAACGATACTGGACCTGAGGCAACACCTTTTGTTGATGCTACAATATCGTCCTTTGCCCTTAACCTCGAGAATGAAAATCCGGTACCGCCTCCTGATTTGTGTATTTCCGCTGTTGCCTTCAGGGCATTAAATATGGAATCTATACTATCATCTACAGGCAAAACAAAACATGCGGATAGCTGTCCAAGGGCACCGCCGGCATTCATCAATGTAGGTGAATTTGGAACGAATTCAAGGTTTGACATGACATGTTCGAATCTATCTATATAATAATTCACCAGTGTTTTTTTGGTCTGTAAAAAGTCCATGAAGTCATCAAATGTACCTTTAATTTCATACTCTTTTTTTAATTCACTGAATGCCCTTTTTAATTCTTCTATCTCTGTCTTCGATACGGATGCATATACTTCACCGTTATTATTTACTTTTTTATTTTTCTGATAATTTATGTAATCGTACAGCCCCTGTATTACACCAAGATGGACGGCAACCCTGTGAAACATCTGCTTCGGAGTTTCTATGATTTTACCCTCTGAATCCTTGAATAGATATCTGGATTCTAAAACTTTTACTGCGTTTACAGTTAATTTTAAATCATCATTTACACCTATTAATTGCTTTTCCTCCCTTATTGTTTTCCTTTTCTCCCTGTATAATATATATGCCTTTGCAACGGGTACATATGATTTATGATCAATTTTCTCTGTCATAAGGACATTTTCCACTGTATCCTGTATCAGCTCAACATTTGGTTCCTTACTGGTTTTCTCAACTTCAACAAGAACGAGATCTGCAAATTTGTTTGCATCCTCCATGGAGCCTGTTTTTACCGATAGCATAGCCTTATATATTGCCATTACAATTTTGGTCTTATCGAACGGAACCTTCGATCCGTCCCTTTTTATAACGTTTTTTATTGTTGTTATCATGTTGCATCACAAGAGTAAAAAGAATAGAACTTAAAAGAATTTAAAATTTTTCTTAACCTAATCTTTTATCATGTTTGTATCCACTTATCAGCAGTAAGTTACCTGTAATATTATCATATTCTTTACCTAAATAGATAATAAATGCATCTAAATATATTATAATTATATATATAGGTACATTAAATATTTGTTTTTATATCCATTAATAATATATTACAATGAAAATGTTTGAGATAGTCCCGAATTTCAGTACCTCAGATAAAAATGTTATAAATAAATTATCGGATGAAATAAAAAAATATGGTGGAAATATACTGGACATAAATGTGGATATAAACCATAACAGAAGCGTCATAACCTTTATCTGCAGTAAAAATATAATAGATTTATTGTACAGTATGGTAAAAAAGGCATCAGAATTAATTGATATGAATTTACACAGGGGTTTACATCCGAGAATTGGTGCAACCGATGTTTTGCCCGTTATACCCCTATTTGATTCAACCATGGATGATGCCATAGAAATATCAAAAATTATTGGTGAAAGAATAGGAAATAAACTGGAAATGCCGGTATATTTATACGGTAAATCCGCAAATAGTAAAAATAGGAGAGAGATCTCGTATATAAGAAATATGAAGTTTCAGTATGAAGATTTAAAACTGCATATAACCGATATGAAATATAAACCTGATTACGGGCCATTGAGTGTTGGTAAAGCCGGTGCAGTGCTTGTCGGTGCAAGGGATTTTTTAATTGCATACAATATATACCTGAATACGGATAATAAAAATACAGGTAATGAAATAGCCAGATCAATAAGATACAGGAATGGTGGATTAAGATATGTAAGGTCGCTATCATTGTTCATTGAAAGTGAGAATATGATACAGATATCAATGAATATTACTGATTATAAAAAGAATCCATTATACAGGGTATACGAATTCATAGCAATGGAGGCAAGGAAATATAATGTTTCAGTAGTGAAATCCGAAATAATAGGATTATTGCCTGAGGATGCCATTACCGCCACCTTAAATTATTATATAAGATCTAATCTGAATAGCAAAAAAGTTTTAGAATATAATATATTAACTAATAATGGATATAAATGAATATATAGATAAATTAAAAAGTTCTTCACCAACGCCCGGGGGTGGATCTGCCTCTGCAATAACTTCGATGTTTTCCGCATCCCTGAATTCCATGGCATCATTGCTTTCAGTTGATAAAAAAGGATTAGTAAAATACAGGGATGACTACAACAGTATAATAATGATAAGCAATGAAAATATTGATAAATTAAAACTTTTAATGACGGAAGATGAAAACCATTTTATGGCTATAATGAACGCATTTAAAACGGATAAAAATGATCCGGACAGGAGCGAGAAAATAAATACTGCAATAAAAGATAGTATAATAACATCGTGGAAAATAGCAAATATATCATTTATAAATATTAAAAATGCATATTTTCTGTCAGTAAGGGGAAATAAGAACCTTATATCAGATAACATATCATCAGTATATATGTCATATGCTTCATTCAACACATCAATTAGTAATATAAGGGTAAACTTGAAGTTTTACAGTGGGGATGAATTTAAAAATAACGAGAAACTGAAGATAAAATTATTTGACGAGATGGTAAATGATTATATTTATAAAATCAAAAAAATTGAAAAAAACTTATAAAAAAATTTATTAAAATTTAGGTTATTACTATATAATGTTAAAAAACATAGATGAAATTCTGGCAGATATCAATGTAAAGGATTATGAAAATTATGGAAAATATATTGCAAAACTTGATTTAAAATTATTAAATAATAAAAACAAAAATGGCAAATTAATATTAATGACTGCAATGACACCAACACCTGCCGGTGAGGGAAAAACAACAACGGCAATAGGACTGGGTAATGCCATGAGAAAATTGAATAAAAATGCCGGCATTGCAATAAGGGAGCCATCACTTGGACCATGCTTTGGTGTCAAGGGCGGTGCAACCGGTGGTGGAAAATCTACCGTTGAACCATATGATAAAATCAATTTAATATTTACCGGGGATTTCCCGGCAATTTCTGCAGCACATAACCTGTTATCTGCAATGATAAATAACCACATATTCCACGGCAATAAATTGAATATAGATCCAAAGAGGGTGGTTTTTCCGAGGAATGTTGATATGGACGATCGGTCATTGAGATCCATAATTGTTGGCAATGGAAATAGAAATAATGGTATTTTGATGAATGATAATTATGTGATTACCGCCGCATCTGAAATAATGGCAATCATGGCCCTTTCAGTGAATTATGCGGATTTAAAAAACAGGTTAAAAAACATACTTATAGGATATACATATGATGGAAAACCTGTATTTGCTGGAGATTTAAATGCCGGCGGGGCAATGGCCGCACTATTAGTTGATGCCATGAAGCCTAATATTGTCCAGACATCAGAAAATGCCCCGGCAATAATACATACCGGGCCCTTCGGAAATATTGCACATGGGACATCAAGCATCACCGGTGATTATATTGGATTAAAGCTATTCGATTATTTAATTACCGAGGCGGGTTTCGGATCAGATCTTGGCTTTGAAAAATTCATGAATATATTTACCAGGGAATCAAAATTAAATGTGGATGCCGTTGTGATCGTCGCAACATTGCGTGCACTGAAATACCATGGAGGTGCAAAAAATATTGATAGTGCTGATATGAATGCCCTGAAAAACGGCATGGATAATTTATACAGGCATATTGAAATTGTACGTGATTTTGGGATAAACCCTGTAATAGCCATAAACAGGCATACCACGGATACCGGTGAAGAATTAAATTTTGTTTCAGGTGAACTGGACAGGAGGAATATTATATATTCAATATCAGAGGTATATTCTAGGGGCGGGGATGGTGGTATTGACCTTGCAGAGAAGGTTATGAAAAATATAACGGAAAATAAAATAAAGTACACCTATGACATCAACGATGATATCAGAACAAAAATTATAAAAATAGCAAAAAATGTCTACAGGGCCGGTGATGTAAAATTTTCGGGTGACGCAGAAAAGACACTGAAAATCATTGATAAATATAATTTCAATAATTTCTATGTCTGTATGGCAAAAACACAGTCCTCACTGAGTGATAACCCAAAATTACTGAATGCCCCGGATCATTTCACGGTAACCGTGAATAATATAAATATTAACTCCGGATCGAAATTTATTGTCCCGGTTCTGGGTAATATCATGACCATGCCGGGATTACCGAAAAAACCGGCTGCGGAAAATATTGACATTGATAATGACGGTAATATCACAGGATTGTCATAATTTTAAAAATATTATTTTTAAAACATTATATAAATATAAACCATCCCATAGCTATGGCGATCATCGGTGTCCGAAATATCATATAATTTTCTCTTACTAATCCAGTAGTTTAACATGTGTGTAGGGAATTTATATATTATACCCATATACAGTGTACTGTTAACAGGGTTGTGGGTAGATAGTATGCCTGTGAGAAAGTATGTGATATATCCCGGGAGACCACTTATATATTCACGATTTATATAAAAATGCTAGAAATAACAGTTAATAATCGCCAGAGTTTCACAGGAAACCGTTAAATAAAAGTAATACATGTAAGGCTATCCTTACGGTGTTAATATGGATTCATCTAAAACAAAACCAGAAAATACATACAGTGCCACTTTTTATATCATTGTGGGGTCAATAGGCATTTTTGTTGCGAGTTATAACACAGCAATAATATCTGTCGCCCTGAATCCAGTAGAAAGGGCATTCAATGCAGGATCTATCGTAGTTTATATACTTGGTTCATTGATATTTGTGGGAGCAATTATAGGAGCATTATTAAGCGGTTTACTCTCCGACCGTTTTGGAAGATTGTGGATACTTACAATTGATATTCTGACGTTTTTTGCTGCAGGTATTGGCAGTGCCCTATCAACAAATATAATTATGCTGATGTTTTTCAGAACCGCCGTTGGAATTGGTGTTGGAATAGATTATGTGGTGATATTCACATATATGTCCGAGGTTTTAATAAAAAATAATACAAGAGATCTGGCATTTATCATGTTTTTTGCAAATTTTGGCATATTGTCTTCATATCTAATCGGCGGTATTTTATTAACATTAGGACCAGAAGGATGGAGATATGTGCTTTTATCAGGTGCATTATTTTCATTAATACCATTGATTATGAGGTTAAAATTAAAGGAGTCTCAATTATGGGAACTCAAAAAAATATCATCAATTAAATCCATAATAAAAAATGTGACGTCAGAGAAAAATCGGAAAAATCTGGTAAGATTCTCCATACCGTGGTTTCTCTATCAGATAGGCGATCAGAGCCTGACATTATTTTTGCCACTAATACTAATATATGCATTGCATGTATCAAGTGTCAGTGGGGCATTTTCAGCAGTTATTGTTAAGGTGTTTACAATACCTGCATCAATACTTGCCTTTATGGTCATACAGAGAATAGGCACAAGATATCTACAGGCAATGGGATTTTTAATAAGATCCTTATTCTTGGGGATAATAGGATTCGAATTATTTTTTGCACTGAGAATTACCGGCATAGAAATAATTATACTGTTGGGACTGGCATTATTCTTCGGCTCTATGGGACCAGATAAAACTACGGTAATCATGCCTATTGAGAATTATGACCCCTCAGTAAGGGGATCGGGCCAGGGATTCAATGAAATGTTTGGCAGGGTTGGTGGACTTTTCGGCGTGCTATTATTCAGTGCATTCGGCATTGCCGGAGTTGGTTACGGATTGATATTTTTGAGCATAACGTGTTTACTGGGATTTGCCGTAACCATGTTTTATATCAACAGCAATGATATGGTGAGGTTATCTGGATGACCTCAATAAAAATTAATTAAAAATATTTAATGTATATACTGTTTAGACGATCATAGTAAAATCCACATAAAAGAATATTTATGCATAAATTTTATCACATGTTATGTTAAAATATGATGATATTGTCGATGCAGAAAAAATTATAGTGGAAAAATTGCACAGGACACCGGTATTCCATTCAAAAACATTCAGTGATATGTTCAGTAATGATATATATTTTAAAATGGAGAATTTCCAGAAAACAGGATCCTTCAAATCCCGGGGTGCCATAATTAAATTTTCGAAACTAAGTAATGAGGAAAAATCCCGGGGCGTAATAACTGCAAGTGCCGGAAACCATGCCCAGGGAGTTGCATTTGCAGCCTCATATTATAATGTAAATGCAAAGATCGTGATGCCTGAAAATACACCGCCTGCGAAGGTGAATGCCGTGCAGTTTTATGGCGGGACCGTCGTATTAAAGGGCAACAGTTATGATGAATCCCATGAATATGCAATAAAACTATCTGTAAGGGAAAAAAGAACATTTATTGAAGCATATAATGATTATGACGTTATTATGGGCCAGGGGACAATCGGGCTGGAAATTATGGAGGATATAAACCCTGATATAATTATTGTTCCTATAGGTGGTGGTGGTTTAATATCCGGAATATCCTTTGCAGCAAAAAGTATAAAAAAGGATGTAAGGATAATAGGGGTTGAATCAGAAAAGGCTAATTCAATGGAATTATCTATAAAAAATGGCAAAATAGTTCCATACACAAGCAACGATACCATAGCTGATGGCATTGCCGTAAAATATCCTGGAAACATTACCTATGAAATGGTAAAACAGTACGTTGATGATATTGTTACCGTCACAGATGAAAATATAGCATATGCACTGTTTAAACTCCTTGAAAGGGAAAAAATCCTGGTGGAGCCTTCAGGTGCCACGGGCCTTGCCGCAATGATGGAAAATAAAATTAAGGTAAGCCATAAAAAGATTGCAATAGTTTTATCCGGTGGAAATATAAACTTTTTACTCCTATCAAATATTATTTACAAATCACTTGAAATGGAGGATAAATTGTTGAGAATTGAATTTAACCTACCGGATCACCCGGGAACAATGATAAAGATAGTCAATGCAATATCTAAGTCTGGAGCAAATATATATCATGCTGAGGTTGATAATTTAAATAAAAATACACCTATAGGATATCAGAATCTATTATTTACAGTAAATGTACTGGATAAGTCAAGAATAAATAAATTATTGAAAAATTTAGATGAACTCGGTTATAAATATAATATTGTAAATTAAAATGTGTAGTACCATTTCGTAACCGAATTTGCCTGTATTGTTGGACCAAAAAAAGACGATTCGTATTTACCGTGAACCAGCACATACGACCCTACTGAGGGCACCGATCCGTTATATGCAACAAATATATTTTTCCCGTAATCGTCTACTCTCATGTAACTTCTATTATTAATCGTTATAACATTTGTAATATTACCATAAACATAATATGATTTATTATCATGCATAGATGTTGTACTGGTATTCAATGTTAATGGCAATATGCCATATAATGCTATTAGAATAATTATTATAAATACTACTACCATTATTCTCTGATGTGATTTTTTCATAGATTTATATAAACAAATAATAATATAAAAAATTATCTAATATTTAATTTCAAAGGTTTCATAGCTGTCAGATTCGATTTCTCTCACATCGTATTTTTCTACTTTTGATAGTGGAATTTTTAAACAGTAGTTTACTAAAATGCCCATATTACTATCATCACCTGAGAAAACTGCCTCTACTGATCCGTCATCAAGATTTTTTACCCAGCCTGTTATATTTAATTTCACCGCCTTATTCCTAACGTGTGATCTAAAGCCAATACCCTGGACAAAACCGTAAAATATAATGTGCTCTGTAACCATAAGTACATAATTGTTATATAATTTAAAAATCTTTTATTATTTTAGTTGATTACTAAGCAAGCTATACTTAACATATTCACAGAAAATAGTTTAATGGATGATCAATAGGAATTCAATACAACAAAAATGTTCGTAATGAGCTATAATGCCAATTCTTTAGTGATTTATGTATATTATTGTTATCTTTAAATAGAAATTTAATTAGAGATGATATTTATTATTAAATCCATAGCAATATTTATAAATTATTTTAAATTATATTATATTGTGAGTGGGAATAGCCATTTTAGTAGTTACAATGTTTATCATGACATTTTGTACCCATACTATATGAAAAAACTTAATAAATACAATGAGGAATATATTGAAAATTACTATAAGAAGGGTTGCACCATTTCTTATTTTTGCGGTATTCATTGAAATGCTGATAATCTTCCTAACAAGAAATATTTATTATTCCGTTATTACATTTATAATCATGTCGGTATATTCCTATTTTGTTTATAAAAATATCAAAAATATAATAATACATGACTTAACATCCCTCAGTTTTTAATGTGCTGGGGTATGGTCAGTTATTCATGGAATATTGCAGTATATTTCAAATTCATTGCCTCTATTGTTGTTTTTACCATTTTCTAGTAGACTGCCTATATAACCCGAACTTCTGGTTTTACCACCATTGATATCCCTGAGGATCTCCAGCATGTATTTATGCTTCTTCGTTCCAGTTACTAAAATTGCCATTGTGAGGGATAATGAAAGTTGGTATAAACTTATAAAGATACGAAAAATGGATCACATAATTAATTTTTTTTATTTTTTAATATTTACTTATCAATGTTATTATATCCTCATCATTTACCTTATAATCAAGACCTACCCTTAATTCTATCTTTCTTGATGGACCTGTAATTATTGCATATCTGAATGTTGATATCATTTCCCTGCTGATCTTCCTGCACACATCACGTACCGTTGAACCTTCACTTAGAATTAATGGCCTTTCATAATCAACCACACCGGCTTTATTTCTCATGTATATACGCACCATGTCCAGTGATTTGTATATCAAATTCTTCATACTTTCAATATTATACCCTGTTGTGGCCGAAACTTCTATGTAATTTGTATCTGATAATTTCTTTTTCAGTAAATTTTCATCATGTGGCATATCTATTTTGTTGACAACCATGAATGATTTTATATAAACAATATTTCCCTTGAAAAAATCAATTAAATCGTCTATATCAACATTCTCCCTTATGTAAATATCACCATTAACAATTTTAAATTCCTTTGCAATATCCCTTATATCGCTGATGTTTATATCGACATGCCTTGGCTTGTGGATCCGTAAACCACCATAATTCGCTTTTTTAAATGTTATATCCTTTCTTTTTCTGTTCAGTACTATCCCGGCCTTGTATAATTCCGAAATTATCCTTTTAAGGCCTTTAAGCTGTATATCGGTTACCAGAACTATTAAATCTACGGTTCTTATGGTGCTTATAATTTCTCTTCCACGTCCTGCACCAAGGGCTGCATTATCTATTATTCCCGGCAAATCCAGTATCTGTATCTGTGCACCGTTGTAATTCAATGTACCGGGTATAACTGTTAGGGTTGTAAAACTAAAATTGCCCACAGTACTTTTCTTATTGGTAAGTATGTTTAACAGTGAACTTTTACCGACATTGGGATAACCAACCAGGGCTATTGTAGCATCCCCACTCTTTGATACAGAAAAACCGTAACCTCCAGATTTTTTATGTGACTCCTCCTCAAGTTCAAGTTTTGACATCTTGGCCTTTAACAGGCCTATATGCTTTTCTGTAGCCTTGTTTTTTTGCGTTTTCTTTATTTCGTCCTCTATTTCCCTGATCCTCTCTTCTATAGTCATTGTATCACTTTTAATTGAAATAATAATATTGATTCAAAATCAAAACTTTCACATTTAATTTTTTTGAATTCATAATTTTTATACCGGTTAATTAAACCCTTAATATCAGTTAAATCCGATAATATAATGTATATATTGCCATTATTATTTAAATGTTTATATGCATCGTTTAGAAATTGATTAATTGTATCAAAGCCGGTTGATCCTCCTGCCCATTGTAATGATTCATTCTCTACAGGTAAATATGGCGGGTTAAAAATAATTGTATCAAATTTTTCATAGACATTTTCAAATAAATTCGATTTAATAACTTTAATATTTACATGGTTATTTTTTGCATTTTTACGTATCAATTCTATGGCATTTTCATCTATATCTGTTGCTGTTACATCATGATTTTTTAATGCAAAATGTATTGCAATGATTCCTGTACCGGACCCTATTTCCAGTATTTTATTCCCCGGTATTGCATTGTCTATAATTAGGTAGGTATCCTCTGCAGGTCTATACACATCATCTGAATAATCAATATTTAGCATTTATTTATAATATCATATCAATATTTTATGTTTATTGTATAGTTTAAGTTTCTGTTAATTATGTTAACTGCCTATAATAACATTCTTTGAAATCGGCGGAAATGTGATTTTATACTGGAAAAAAGCAATATCTGAACCGGAAGGCAACGAGGTTTAAGCTCTTCATAAAAGATGATAACTGCCTAGGATGGATGTTAACAGAAATCATAGTCTACCAGCTCACATCTCGGTATAATCTTCCTTTACAATATTTCCTGAAATAACTGTTATGCCCTCTTCTTTTGCCACCTCTAAATATTCATCTGTAATGAAATTGGAAACAATGAATGATCTGATTTTTTTGCCATCCTTATACTTCGACTCCAATATCTTTTTCCTTATAGATAATTGCTCTATTGCCCCTGCATCCGCAAAATTTTTTATCTCAAAAAGGTTTATAAAGTTATTGTCCTCTACCATATCTGTTTCAAATCTCTTATCCTTTAAAATTACGCCTTCTGTATCAGTAATGTAAGCCTTTCTTATTTTACTGATGGTTATATTATGGTTTTTAAGTGCCGTTTTATACACACCGAGTATTGTATTCTCTATCCATTTTCCACTTCTATTTGTAAAAGATCACATAATGCCTCTTAGCTCTAAATTATAATCCTTCAATCATCAATAGCAACATTGTTTGTAAAAGATCCCATAATGCCTCTTAGCTGTGTGTCGGATCTCTTTAAGTCTTTTAAAATCTCCCATGTTTTATCCATATGATCCTCTATTCTTGCAATGTGTTCGTCAGTTTTATCCATTCTGGCTTCTAAAGCCTCTATGTGTTCCTCTATCTTTGATGCTGTTTTATCGAAAAGTTTCATTAATTCACTAAGTTTTTTATTCAGATCCTTCACAGAATCCAGTATTAGTGTATCCATATCGGTGTCAAAATATGGCTTTAGAACATTATAAAATTCCTTTCTCAAAGTTTCATCATTTTTTATTGAATCAATGAAATCTCTAATCTCCATTGCTATTAACAATATGAATTATTATATAATTATTTCTACATTTATTCTTATAGTTTTTACATCTACTGGAAAAAGAATGCATTGCATATAATTTCTGCAGAATATAATGAATCACGGAGATCCTCTATTTTCCAGGGGGAATTGCCAGATGCTTCTAATGCACTAATCCATGGGTTCCCATATTTTTATGAGTTCATAAAATGATACAATCTCAGTAATGTCTATATCTTCAGGTTTATCCCTTCCAGAATGGTTAAACCATACTGGAGCAATTCCAGAATTTATTGCACCTTTCATATCACTGGAAATAGAATTCCCGATCATGATGACGTCTTCTGGTGCAACATTGAGGGTATTCATAGCCCTCTCAAAAAGTAAATTATTTGGTTTCATTTCTTCTGCATTTCTCGGTGCCAGCATTATATCAACATATCTATATAGCTTAAGCCGCGCCATTGTCCTGAATTGCATCTGCAGATTGCCGTTTGAAATTATAGCCACGGGTATTTTCATTCTGTTGCACAGTTTCAAAACATCCCCTGCACCATCTATTAATCTTCTCTCCTCCCAGAAGGCCTGCCAGAAAGCGGTGGTAAACTGCATTATATTATCCTTATTATAGGAACCGTAGTCTCCTATTACCTTTATAATCCTCGTTTTAGCATCATCCGCGTACGAAATCCCTGTTTTAAATATCTCTTCATAATTAAATAACCTCCTGAAATTTTCTTCTAATTCTTCTACAGTTACATTATCTAATTCTGGAACTATATTTTTTATGGATTTAAAACCGGCACGCACAGCTTCCCGGTATTTTACCAGTGTATCATCCATATCAAAAAACATTGCATGTATATCGCTTATATGTGGAATTGGTACGGTATTTTTATATTCTTCCCTATCCATATATAATAAAGATAATATTATTTATTAATTTTACATATATATACTATATTGCAATATATATTGGTAAATAATTTAATATATATTATTGGTATAAAATATATATATGGTATGCTGGATATTGTTATGATAAAAATGGGTTTTAATGGAATAGCGGGAAATTTAAGTGAACCGGGAATAATACCCTGGCCTATAGTGGCTATATATTTTGCACTGGCCAGTTTATTTTTATTCTATATAGCTAGAAAAAATGGAAGTTTATCAAGGTTTAAGACTGTGGATTATGTGTATGTTGGAATTGGTGCCGCTTTCATGATTGTATGGAACTTTTTTGTAGGCCCATTTCTGGATAAATTTGTTCCTTCCGGAGCAGCTTCATTCATTGGTTTTGGATCGCTTGGACAGTTCGTCATACTCTTGATTGTGATAGGTGTGGTAAGAAAGGTTGGTGTAGGAATGCTTGGATGGGCAATTTACGATATACTGGCAGATATATATTCATATGGATTTGGAGGGGAGCCCATTTATCTGATTTACAAAATGTTTGCATTCGGAATTATTATGGATCTCTGGATCGCAGCTACCAGAGGAAAACCATTTGGCATTGGTTCTGGAAAAATACCAAAGGCATCAGATACTAATGTTGGAGCTAAAGCACCGGCGGGATCATCGGGCTTTGTATCGGCATCAGGAGCCTCGGCTGGAACCGGGTCTTTTCTCTCAAAACCGAAGATAATACCGGTAATAGCCGGAATAGTTATGGGAATACCATATGCCATTGCAGGACCAATATTCTTTACCGGCTTCTTTGCTCCATTGCTTTACGGTGGTATAGTTGACTGGCAGGCAATTATATTCAGCATGTATGCATCACTTCCATCCTTCCTAATATTTGGCATCATTGGGTCCCTCATAGCTGCCAGAGTTTCGAAGGTGCTTGGATGAGCAAAGCAATAGAGGTTAATAATATAGAATTCGCATACCTGGGAAGTAATGATAAATCATTATCAATCCATGAATTTTCAGTGGAGGAAGGAGAAAGTGTGCTTATAACAGGGCTTTCTGGATCAGGAAAATCCACATTTATACAGTGCATTAATGGCATAATCCCACATATTATTGACGGCACCTTTGATGGAAGTGTGAAGATATTTGGAAATGACACAAAAGAAATGAAGGTGCCAGAAATTTCAAGAACTGTGGGCACATTGCTTCAGGATCCAGAGAGGCAGGTGATAAATTATACTGTTGAGGAGGAGGTAGCATTTGCACCGGAGAATTTCAATATACCTGCAGCTGAGATAAAGGAAATGGTAAACAATGCAATATCATCCGTTGGCATAGATCACCTTAAGGGAAAGGAAACATTGAAACTCTCAGGTGGAGAATTGCAACGTGTTGCACTGGCATCTGTTCTGACAATGGATCCAAGGATATTAATTCTGGATGAGCCAACATCAAATATTGATCCCGAGGGTACAAACCAGATTTTTGAATTTCTCAGGAAAGAGGTGGGAAAAAGGACACTTCTGGTGGTGGAGCATAAGGTTGAGCGTGTGTTGCCATTTATCGATAGGGTTGTTGTATTTGATCAGGGCAGGATAGTAATTGATGATAAAAAAGAAAATATTCTAAACGATGTTTCCCTGCTTGAAAAGCTTGGAATAGAAATACCTGAGAATATGTTTCTTGCCAGAAAGATGGGATTGAAGAGCTATGACATCGAAACGGTATCCCAGTATATCTCTGAAAACAGAATTGCCCTAAAAATGCCCGAACGGAAAATAGGTGATAAGCTTTCACTACGCACATCAGGAAACGTAAAATATGACACTGGATTTGATCTAAATTTTAATCTAGAATTCAAGAGTGGAACCATTACTGCTATTGTTGGAAAGAATGGATCTGGCAAGAGCACGTTATTTAAGGGGCTAATCGGTTGGCTGGATGATATGCACCAGGCAGTTTCAGATGTCAAAATTGAAACACCAGAGAAGGTGATTAAGGACAATAATATAGCAGAACGTGGCAAAATTATCGGATATCTTCCCCAGAGCTTTGACCTGATGTTAATAAACAGGACTGTTAAACGTGAATTACATTATTCAAGGCGTGTGCGTGGAAACAGCAATTCAGATTCGGACATTGAAAGAATAACAAAACTCTTTACGCTTGAAAAATACATGGATACTGATCCACTTATGTTAAGCCAGGGACAGAGAAGAAGAGTTGCCATGGCAGCAACAATTGCCGGTGGCCCAAAAATAATTCTAATGGATGAACCAACATCGGGTCAGGATTATTACCATAAAAAGAATCTTGGAGATGAAATTGGCCTTCTTAAACAGATGGGGTACACGATAATTATGGTTTCACATGATATGAGATTTGCATTCCATTATGCAGATAGGATGGTGGTTCTGGACAATGGAAAAATAGTGGCTGATGGCACACCCGAGGAGGTTTTTGACAGTAGTGAAATTTATGGTTTGCTGCCACCGGCTGAATTTAGTTTAAGGAGGGGTATAATTGTATAGTTTGCTGGATACATTCATCAGCTGGTTTGTACTGATATTTGGAGTTGGAGCCCCGCTGTATGTCATTTTTAAGGCAATAGGATTCAATGGATTTAGAGAGATAACCGTATACAGTAAATATAATACATTTCTCTACAGGGTTAATCCTGCAATAAAAATTGTTTTTGCCGTTGTGATAATGATGGTGGTCACCACAACAATATGGTGGATCGGTGCAATTCTTACCGTTGCCGTTTTGAGCCTGTACATAACCCTGGAACATGGAAAAAGGAAGCTGTACATTGGATCCTTATTCATAATGTCCACACTTGTAGGATCCCTCTGGGGATACGCACCATTTGTAACATATTCAACACTCAGTGTAGTCTTCCCACACTTCACACCTGATGTTATATGGACATGGCCTTCCTATTTTGCCATTATGGGATATCAGCATGTTCTCACTCTGCAGGCACTCAAATATTCATTTCAGATATCCTTTAGATCCACAGCTATAATGGCATCAGCCCTGTTGCTCGTTATGACAAACACACCCTCACAGATCCTCAGAACACTGCACAGGTTCCATATCCCTGATCCAATACTATTTTCCATAATGGTTGCAATGAGGACTGTTTCCTTTGTACTTGAATATCTCAATGAATCCATAAAAATACAGATGATGAGGGGGCTTGGATCAAAACACAGCAAGTATCTGAAGCCTATATTTTTCTTCATTGCTGCAATGCAGGGCCTGGTGCCTACAATAATACATATTATGCGTGGTGGCAAAGATACCGGCATATCTGCAGATACAAGAGGTTTCAGGGCTACAAAAAAAAGGAGCTATGTTGAGTCTACCCCAATAAACCGCCTGGACTACTACATGCTGGCAATAGTAGTTATCCTGGTTGTAATGGATGTGGCAATAAATATAATGGGATTTGGAAGGACAATACCGTATAATTAGGAAAGTGTTCTTACCCTCCTGTTTATTTTTATATTATTTTTAGACGTTAACCTGTGTTTATAAATAATTAATTCAAATGATTAGGTCCTGAGCACCATAATTTTACCACCGTGATATCCTGTTGAGAGTGCCCAGTATGTTCCTGTGCTTATCTGTTCATTCCGGCTCCCCGGGATTACTGTTCACATTGCTTACACATTCTGTTGCATAGCTGTCCAATTTTGAAGTGAGACATACCAGTAGTTATTTCATCTCTTTTGCTATATCTGTGGAAGACCTACTTTTATTTTTCTCCGTTATTATGTATTTTCTTATTATTTAATTATACTTCTACACTATATATGAAGAGAATATTTACAGTATAAATTCTGGATAGCATAGAAAGATTAATAATGTTTTGAGGGGATATAAGAATCGAAAATCCATAAAAGATTTAGAAGGAGAATAAGACAGAGAACGGCTGCAAAGGCATATGAGATAGGATAAAGTTGTAGTTTAGAATGCAATAAAAAATGAGGGACGAGAAATAAAAAGGATAAATTCATGATAGATGTTAATGGAATGCTTTCTCTGAATTATTAGATACGGTGATTAAAAGAAACATCATATAGAGTTCCGGTATGTGCTAACATGATTACGGTTAAAATAGGATGGTAGTTATAAATGGTATTTGATAGAGTATCAATGGAAATTATACGGAGGTTCCAATGGCCAAATGGAGAAGATTACAGCTATATAAATAGGCCATCAATATACCATATAGCAAAAGAACTGGGGGTGCATCCATTTGTTGTGAAAACCAGGCTTGCAGAATTGTTTCAATCCGGTGCTGTTAGAGGAGTTAAGTTTTATGCGGACGATAATTTTATGCCCTGGAAGCGTTATTTTATTCTTCTAAAAAAATGCAAAGGGCTCCAAAAAATTATGCTGGATAATTTTCAGAAACTGCCTTTTGTTGAGCGTGTGATATTTGGTACGGTCTATATTCCACATTCAATACCATCGTACAGTACGGTTATAGAGGAAGTAGATCTTTTAAGCATTTCTGTTATAGCACTCGGTAATAACGACTTTAAAAGTAAAATGGAAATTATCGACTCGATATTAAAAGGTGTACTGGATGATGCTGAAATCATGGAGCACCATAACAGGCCCGGTGGCATACTTAATAGTAAGGACATGTCTATTGTAAATGAAATTGTATACCAGGACCCATTGAAAATAAGCATAAATAAAATAGCGAAAAAACTTGAAATCCCATCAAGAACGCTCCGGAGAAGAATTGAACACCTGCTAGAAGAGGGGGTAATTTATGAGGAGGTTTCTCTGGATACAGGCAAAGCCAGGGGCGTGCTGATAACAAGCGTTATTATGAGGGGGGATTTTAACATCTGGTTGCCCAGAATATTAAAGTTGAGATTCTTAAGTGATAAACTTATGCTCTACAAAAATTTTACCCGTTTTTCATTGTTTATATTTTACACGGAAAGTTTTTCTATTATAGATGAACTTACCTCAAAAATGAAAGATATTGATGCGTCTGCAATAGTTACCTACAGAAACGGATCATATAACAACCCTTATATCTGTTATCCCGGGATAAAAAAATAAAAATTACAATAGTTCAACTAAAAACTGTTTAAACTGAAATATGGCACAATACTGAAGTTTAAGTGCCGTATTATTTAAAATACTTCCTAGAGATCTCTAATTATGTCAAAAAAATATGCTGTATCTGCCACGTTTGTTGTTCTATTGGTGTTATTGCTAATGCTGGTAAATCTTGCCCCGGGTATATCCACAGGCACCACCAACCAGCAGATGTCATCCAGTACATCACACAGTACCCCCAAATGGGGATTTAAGGGAGCATATGCAAATTATTCTTATTCTGCGTCAAACGCATCAAAAAAGGTATCGTCATATGAGTTAGTTAAGATTACATCTATTGGATCCGGTGGGAGTTTTACCATGGATACTACCACAGGTCTAAATTCATCAGAGGTCATCTTTTTTTCACCTGGAGTTTCCAATGCAACATTTAGCAATCCAGGAAATTTTCCTGCCCTTAATATAACTGGGCTATCACAGTTGAACGCTGGCAGGATTCCATCAACGTTCACATCAGGCTTTCCGGGTGCAAAGCTTAAGAAAAATGTTACAGTTTCTACCACTGCAGGGACATTTATTGCCGATGAGATATACGGTACTAATAAAACCGAGAATCTTTCTTATGCAATGTTTATTGATACAACTTCTGGCATTATAGCTAAACTCTATTTAAAAATAGACATGACACCGGGTACTGGATCCAGCAACGTGTATATGAACCTAACCCGCACAAATGTCCCTATGGGAAGTAGCGGCAATTCCTATATCTGGATCATAGTTGGTGGGGTAATTATAGCGTCAGTAATAGCTGTTGCTGGAGTTATCCTTATAAGAAGGAGGAAGTGATGCCTGAACGGGAATTATAATGAAAAATATTTCCATATAAATGGCTGTTTTTGTTACCGTAAAATTGATCAGATCCTGCACAGTTCGGATTTAGTAAACGATAAAAATGCAGGATAAATTACATATAATCATTAACTTACAGCTTGAAAATTTATTTGATCGAAGGCTTTATGGATGCGGTTATACTGTAAATAATCTACCTATTAATGGGATAAAAGAATAAATTCCAGATCATCAGCAGACTCCTCTTTACTGAGGCAATTGAACTTTTCCGATTTAGCAATTTTAATAAATACGCCGGCTGGATATGGGAATAGCAGTTTTGGAACTATAACTTTTACCTCCTCCTTCTTATCCATATCCACTGCCAGGGATTTTAATGTTGACCGTATATAAGTCAGTGGATCTCCCCTGCACACATGTTTTCTCATATCTTCTATTCTCATTTTATTCACTAAATTGATGCAATGTTATTTAACACTTTCTAAGCCCACGGCTATGATTATCAGTTGTTATAAACTTCATAATTTTATATTAATAAACATTCAAACTTGAGTTTCGGGCGTAAAAATTCTGAAAACACTTATTTTACTCATTCTCCTTTGGATTTTGTTGGTACGTAAAAATCGTGAATTCCGTACTAACAAAGTGAGAGAAAAATTGCACAGAGAATCAGAGAAAAAGGGGATCTTCGTGATATTCTACTTCAGTCAAGTCTCGAAACTCAAGTTCAAATTTACATTATTGAGTTTTTCTAAAAACCTGTTTTTGACATTTTGGGTCGGAATTATATTCATATGTTTTTATGCCTATGATGAATCCAGGAGTACGTAATTAGCCACATCCGCAATAGGAGCATTCATTCATGAGATCACTATCGAAATATTAAATCACATTAAGAAATGGAGATTATCAGGAAACATCTATTATTAAATGAAATTCGGTGATAGTAATTTTACTATATCGTCTTCTGCCCCATTAATATCTCTCTTTAATTTTTAAAGCTTTCTGCCTGTATGAAACAACTGGTTTCAGGGAATATATAAACCATATTATAGGGAATAGATCTATAAGCATTGCCCCCGAAATCCCAAATTTATAAAGGGAAAACTGCCAGTAATGTGACGGTGAAACAACTACAGGAATGAAAGAATGCCACCAGCTGTATGTTATTGCATACAGCGGTGCCCCGATGAAGGTGAGGCCAATGAATGTAATAAGAGCCTGTATATTGCCTGAACCCATACGCCATTCCATACTGAAGGTACAGTTGAACGCCAGGCCCATACCAAGGCCAAATATATATCCACCAAGCGTCTGGTAAAGTACGCTCTCGCTTTGGTCAAAGAAAAAATTAGCTTTCATTCCAAATCCCAGGATGGCAATTTGTGATACAATAGAGAAGACAAGAAGTGATATGGCAAGAACTCTGGCCATTTTTCTACCACTGGACCTTTCTATGGTCTCCCGGAAGGAGGTTTGGAAGCAGAGGGTTCCGAGGTATCCCACAGAGCCAAAAATCAGACCAAAAACAAGCCAGAGCCGGACAAGGTTATCAACAAATGCAAGCATTACTGATATAAGGGCTATTGATGCCACAAATATTGATATTTGCACATTTTTCTCAGGCCATATCATTGTAGGAGTCAGTTTAGAAATGGAAATGCCACGGTGCCCCATAAACCGTTTACTGATTATTATTGAATATATTCCTGCTATCATAGCAAGGAAGAATGGAAATGCCCATGCACTCCCTGTTGCAAAGCCACTATAAAAATCCCCTATATTGCAACCTCCGGCCATTCTTGTGCCGTATCCTATGAGTGTTCCACCGGAAAGGGCCTCAATGGATAGCCATTTATTTGGAACCTGCCTTATGCTAAATTCCTTTCTAAACGATGAAACAAGAAGGGGCCCTAATATTACTCCATATACAAGGAACCATGTAAATGCCCTATTAAATTCAGGTATCGGATAAACGTGATAATATTGCAGTGATGAGATATGAAGACCAAAAAGAGTCCAGAACACACCTCCCATCTGGCTCTCAGCCCCGGTTACACCCCACCACAGTCCGGTACCTGTTAACAAATATGTAAACAGTGCGAGGAGAAAGCTCGTAATGGCAAGTAGGATTCCGTAGAAATAAGCCGAACTGAAAATTTTATTTAAAATGCCCATAATTCCACATTTATATATCATACTTACCCGTTATTTTAGATGCAAAAAATGCACTTATGCTAAATCTTTTATATTATAATACAAAGAGAAGAGTTATCCGGAAACGTAATAAAATTTTTAAGATTGAAAAGCTGGTTTAAACAGTCACTGTGCCATTATTATAGCTATGTTATTTCAACTTACACCATAAAAATTGTTCGTGGAATCCTGAACATTTCCAGATATCATGATAATAAATTTTCCATAATATGATATTATGCACACACCTGAATATAGATAAAATCCGGTCTATTTCCTGACACTGGTATAATAAGCCTTACTGATGGAGATTATCCGTTTTTGCCCGGTTATATTACTTTATATATGTGTTAATTTCTTTTTGGCAATAAATAGCTCAAATAAATACAATTTTCTGATTTTACCATTAAATTTTGAATCAATAAGTGCGGATATGCAGTCAAGTAACTGATCCTGTTTACCTTTTCTCATAGATAGAATATCCGAATATGTGCTCAGAAGTCTCCTGTATTCTGAAGATGTATACGATATCTCCAGCTGATATGTGCCGGAAAATACTGTTTCGAAATGGCTCCAGGTCTCCTTTTCCCATCTTTTCAGGTGTACTTCAGGGATTTCTGGAAGTCTGTAACCGGGCGATGTGCCACTGCACCATCTGAGATAGCAGTCCTGGGATTCAGTGAAAAATTTCCTGTCACCACCCATTGCGTGATGCGTATCTATAATGGCAAGGATACCATCTTTTTTGAGTGCTTCCTTTACTCTTTGAATTCTGAACTCAGGATCTATCCATTTGAATGATGTTGCAAAAATGACAGCGTCGTATATCTGCTTCAGTACAATTTTCTCAAGGCTTCCTTCTATAATTTCTATTCCTGGAAATTCGGAAAACTTAACTTTTGCCACATTCACAAGATTTTTACCCATTTCCACCGCAGTTACTGAGAGCTTCCTGTCTGCCAGACCCTTAGTAAGCTGTCCGGTTCCCATGCCAACCTCCAGTATCTTAGAATCACCATCAAGGTATGCAACACGTATAAGATCGTCTATAAGGCTGGAAGGATAGGTGGGACGTGATCTGTTGTATTCAGAAGCATTTCTGTTAAATATAGAGTTTCCTTTTTTTGAATTAACCATTTTTTACCCTCTACCTATTTCCTGGCGAGCCTGCCCTTCTCTCCCCGGTTTCTGCCTGACTTGCCTACCATGAATACTTATATTATATTATCTAATGTAACATCTTTATGTGGAATTTAATGTTTATATCATGGCGCCCTCATATCCCTGACCTTTCTTTCCTTATAAGGTTTATACCTCCTGATTAAAGTATCTTCTCCCTCGGGTTCCTATTATCAAACGACCTAATTCTCATAGGATCCGTGACAGAGATCAATTTCCTATAAGGAAATGATTAGCTATAGAAATTATATCATTATCACTATATATCTTATTGCTATTTTTTATCTCATTCAGTATATATGATATTCCATCATCATCAATTTTCAGGTTTAGTCTGTTCAATTTTTCCATTAATGCGTGTTTTCCAGAGTATTTATCTATGGTAAAATTTCTTTTTATCCCGAATATTTCCGGACTCATAAATTCATATGTTTCCGGATTATTGATTATGCCATTGACATGTACGCCAGATTTGTGTATGAATGCATTATCACCTGTTACCGGTTCATTTAATGGCATTTTTACATTGCTGTATTTCTCAACAATTCCGGATAGAGTCCTCAGTGAGCCTAAATTTACCACATCTAAATTATAATGGTATTTTAAGAGCGCCCCGATTACCTGTGTCGGTGCTATCCCAACCCTCTCACCCAAACCATTTACTGTTGTGTGTATTATGGTTGCACCGGATTCAAATGCAGCTAAACTGTTGGCAACTGCCATGCCCAGATCATTATGTCCGTGGAAATCATATTCCACATTTTTTATATCGTTTATATTGTTAAATATATACCTGGTTTTTTCTGGAGTCAGTATACCCAGGGTATCCGCTATGGATATTCTATCCGCACCTGCTGAGATAGCCGTTTTTATTACATCTCTCAAAAAGTTTATATCTGTTCTTGATGCATCTTCAGCTGTAAACCTTACTTTTATTCCATATGCTCTTGCATAATGTATTGAATTATATATGATATTCAATGCCTCTTCCCTGCTTTTGTGTGTTTTATACCTTAAGTGTAGATCGCTGATGCCATAAAATATTGCTATCCTATCAACATTCAACGATGCTGCAACATCAATATCGGAGTTTACGGCCCTGCTATGTGCGACAATTTCCGGTTTAATTATACCTGAATTTTTTAATTCCATTATATCCTTTATTGAACTGAGTATATCATCCGATACAACCGGATGGCCAGTCTCTATCATAGCTATATTCGCATCAGAGAGCAATCTGGCAATTTTAATCCTCTGTTCCCGGCTGAATAAAACTCCCGGTGTCTGTTCGCCCTCCCTTAATGTTGAGTCCAGTATACCTATCATTGATATCCACAGTATATTCTTTTTTCATAAATAAAAGTTTCGTATTATTTTTACTAAATTCGTATAATATACTCAAAAACGCAAAAATCATTTATGTAAAACACATTAGCATATTATGATACTGGCAGTTGACGGTGGCGGTACAAAAACTCTTGCGGTTGTAATAGATGAAAAGAAATTGATGGTTAAGGGCATTGGTGTGGCAGGTCCAAGCAATGTACGGAGCGTTACAGCAATAACATCAAGGAAGAATATTTTAAAGGCTGTAAAAAAGGCGAGGGCCATGGCTGGGGTTAAAAAAATTGACAGATCAATATATGGCATAGCCGGCTATGGTGATTCAAAATACCATACGGAGGAACTGAATTCAATCATAACCTCCATAAATGAAAATGCAGTAATAACAAATGATGGCGAGGCTGCCGTATATCTCATAACCCTTGGCAACGATGGCATTGTTACAGCAATAGGTACCGGGTCCGTGGGTGCATATATAAAGAATGGAAAGATAAACAGAATAGGTGGCTGGAGTTATTTAACTGATGATATTTCATCCGGATACTGGATAACACGTAAGGCCCTTGAATTCTGTGAGAAAAGTTATGATGGGCTAATCGGTGATACAGTCTTAATAAATGAATTCGAGGATTATTTTAAATTACCATTAAGGGATCTTGTATCCAATCTGGAAGACCACTTCGATAAGAGATTGATGGCATCTCTTGCCATAATAGTAAATGATGCAGCTAACAATGGAGATCTTATAGCTAAAGAGGTTTTAAGGCTGGCATATGAGGAAATTAAAATGATGATAGATGGCATGAGAAAAAACTTTGATAATGATGTAATAACTGGATCCGTCGGTGGTGTAATGCAATCGGAAATTATCAAAAATTATTTAATGGAAAAATTTAATGATATAAAAATATTTTATGGTTACCATGTAGCCGTAGGAAATGCCATGAAATTACTGAATATAAATGATTTTAATATAAGGGATAAATTAATAAATGAATTTAACGGTAAGATCAGTGAATTATCACGTGATGAAAGGGATATATTATTTATAAAATAATATATCTTTTTTAACAAAAGATATATCTAAATACTAAAAAGATATTTAGTTAATTATGAATTTTCATTTATCTGATATGCTTATACTGGAGCAATTACACAGTGGCCAGAAAAAGCCATATGCGATAATAAAGGGCATAGTGAACAAATTTGACTTTGATTATAAACCAAGCACAGGTATGATATATCCCTCATTGAAAAGATTATTATCTAATTATTACATTAAAAAGTCAGATCACGGGTATGAAATAACTGATAGGGGTAAAGAATATTTCAATGACAATTATAATGATTACAGTAAAATGGTCTCAAATTTTATTTATAATAAAATATTTTTCAAAAATTTAAGAAAGGCTATAAAAAATTTATTCCATGCAATACGTAATGCGGATAAGGATTACATAGAGGTCAACCAGGAAAATGTAATTAATAAAATAAATAAAATCGCAGAAGAAATACGCAAGGGTGAGTAGATGGATAACAGTATAGAAATAGAAAATTTAACAAAGATATATAGCGGCAGGGTAACGGCTGTGGATAATGTAAGCCTAAAAATCGGCAGGGGTATGATTTATGGCCTGCTGGGACAGAACGGGGCAGGCAAGTCAACACTGATAAAGATACTTACAGGTGTGCTGAAACCAACTTCTGGTACGGCAAGAATAGCAGGCAATGACCTGAATAAGGATTCATTAAAGATTAGAAGGATCACGGGAGTTGTTCCACAGGATTTAACCACGGATGGAGATCTAAGTGGCAGGGAAAACCTGAAACTTGTAGCCGAACTGTATGATGTACCAAAAAAGGAGGCAGAGGAAAGGATTGAGGTTTTATTAAAGATGGTAGACCTGTATGATGTAAGGAACAGGCATGCCAGTGCCTATTCGGGAGGTATGAGAAAGAGGCTGGAACTTGTATGCGGCTTAGTAAACACCCCGGAGGTTCTGTTTCTGGATGAGCCAACACTGGGGTTAGATGTAACAACAAGGGAGAACCTGTGGAGTTATATAAGATCGATTCAGAAAGAGTTTAAAATTACAATAATACTTACAACACATTATCTTGATGAGGTTGATTCCCTGGCCGATAAATTATCGATAATAGACCATGGAAAGATAATTATATCCGGTACATCAGAGGAATTAAAAAAGAGCCTGAACGGTGATATAATAACCCTAAAACTGAAAAATGATGATGAAATCAATAAAATTGGGGAATTCAAAAATGCAACAGAAATAAAATTGATGGAAAATAAGGAAATACGTATGAAGGTCAGTAATTCCGATGAAATTTTACCGGTATTAATGAAATATTTATCCGATAATTCAATTTCACCTGAATCGATAAACATAAGAAAACCATCACTGGATGAGGTATTTATAGAGTATACTGGAAGAAATATAAATGCCGAGCAGGAAAATAAGGATTATGCAAAATTTATGAGGGCGAGATAAATGGGTGGACTGATACCCCTAACAGTAAGGGATTTAAAAAGATGGTACCGGAATCCAGTATCTGCAGTAGTGGGTGTAATACAGCCAATATTCTGGATCGTTTTATTCGGCAGTGCATTTGATATTGCAAAATTTGCAGGGGCCAATACCCCGGCAATATTTGAGGGTGCACCGGATTATATTACATATTTAATGGGTGGCATATTAACAATTATCGGCCTATTCACAGGAATGTTTTCCGGTATTAATATAATATGGGACCGCCGTCTTGGCATACTTCAGAGACTCCTGATGGCACCTATAAACCGGGCTTCAATAGTATTCTCAAGGATATTATCATCGGTTGTTAGAATATTTATCCAGGTTGCAATATTGTTTGGAATTGCCTTTGTCATGCCCAACGGTTTAAAAATAGTAAACGGAATCAGCATAATAGATGTTGTAATATTAATATCTGCAGTACTGATGATATCATTCATATTTTCCTCATTATTCAGTATAATTGCAGTAAGAACAACAAAAATGGAAACGGTATTCGGAATTGTCAATTTAATAAATTTACCATTGATGTTTGCAAGTTATGCAATGTTTCCGCCCGATTTAATGGCAACATGGTTAAGCAATGTCGCAAAATACAATCCCGTATCATGGTCATCCCAGTCCATAAGAATGGTACTGATTCATGGATCCTTAACCTCTTCAGAGGCACATACAGTTTTAATATACATGCTTGGGCTACTTGCATTAAGTGTGTTTATGCTGGTAATGACATACATTGTATCAAATAGGGAAATAAGGGAATAAATTTAGGATATAACTGTTCCATCACATTTACCGTTATATAAAATATTTTTATATTCATTTAAATTTAATCCATTAACAACAAATATTTTAATCTTTGATCTTTTTGCTATTGTCAGTGCCGTTATATCCATAAATGTATTTGTTCCAGCTCCCTTTGAATTTTGAATGGACAGTTCTATGGCATCATTGTATGATAATCTATCAAATTTTTTTGCGTTTTTATCGGTTCTTGGATCACCGGAGTAAACGCCGTCAACAGATGTTGCATTTATGAGTATACTGGCACCAATTCTCTCGGCAAGTAAGGTTGAAACGGTATCTGTGGTATGACCCGGTTCTGTACCACCCATTATTACATACCTGTAGTTATGGACCATCTCCGCTGCATCATTAATTGTTGTCGGTATTTTTGAGTTGACGTCATCAAAAAACGTTGTTAACGCCAGGGCATTAATCCTTGTGGCATTTATGCCGATTTCATCCAGTATATTATCATTCACATTATACTTCTTTAAATCTGATATATACGTTCTTGCAAGTTTGCCGCCACCCACAACTATGCCGAATTTATCATATGATTTGATATCACCCATTGCGACTGAAAAAGATTCCATTAATTCAAGATTCAATCTATCGGTTGAGACTATTGAACCACCCAAAGATATTACAACACTCTTCATTAATTTTCATTAAGGTTAAATATTATTATAAAATTTTCTATCATGGACGATGGAGATTATAAAAGGTATGAATTTAAAAAAGCAATGGAAGAACTTTCAAAATTAACCGGCAGAGGCACTGAATTAATATCATTATACATACCACCAGATAAGCAGATATCCGATGTTGTTCAGTATCTAAGGGATGAGTTCTCAACATCCTCAAATATAAAATCAAAATCAACAAGGAAAAATGTTCTGGCTGCAATAGAATCAATAATGTCGCGGTTAAAGTATTACAAACAGCCACCGGAGCACGGACTTGTGTTTTTTGTAGGCCATATAGCAACACGAGGTGATCAGACAGAGATGTATACAAAGATAATAGAGCCACCACAGCCAATACAGACATTTTTATACAAATGCGATTCAAATTTTCATTTAGAACAGTTAACTGACCAGTTAAGGGAAAAGGAAGTATATGGTTTAATAGTGATAGACAGAAAAGAGGCGACAGTAGGGTTCTTAAAGGGTACAAAAATTGAGGTTGCAGACTATGAATATTCTCTGGTGCCAAGCAAACATCACCAGGGCGGGCAGTCATCGCGAAGGTTCGAAAGATTAATAGAAAACAAGGCAAATGAATTTTATAAGAAAATGGGTGAAATATCAAATACAACATTTTTACCGGTAATAAAGGATGTGACTGCAATATTTCTGGGTGGGCCCGGTGCTACCAAGGAATATTTTCTAAACGGCAATTATTTAAGGGACGAGGTCAAGGCGAAAATCAAGGATCTCTTCGATATAGGTTATACCGATGAATCTGGTCTGCATGAACTTGTTGAAAAGGCATCTGAATCCATCAAGGGTATGAGGATATCAAAGGAGAAAGATATAATCAATAGATTTCTCAGGGAAATTAAAAAATCCGATGGCGGCCTTGGGGTTTATGGAGAAAATGCAATATTAAATTCACTGAAAATGAAAAATCTTGAACTGTTAATAGTCTCTGATAGTATAAGAAAGATAAAATACTTTTACCGATGTCCCGTATGCAATGCCGAAAAAACATTTACAAATGAACCTGAAGACCAGCCATTATGCGACGAAGATAATACACCCATGGATTTCGAGAGGGAGGATGATTTTATTGAGGATTTATATAAAATGTCGGAAGATTCCGGAACAAAGGTTGAACTGGTATCTGAGGATAGCGATGAGGGGCGTCTGTTAAAAACTGCCTTCGGAGGACTGGCCGGTATACTAAGATATATACCGGAAAACCAGATAAATATATAAATTAATTAATTTTATTATTCCACTCCGGATTAATTTGCTTCATTCAGTGGATTAATATATCTATTCTTATCTCTTTGTGACATCCTCCCACGACTAAACAGTAGATCAAAAATTTATAAGGAATCAGTAAATAGCGTGGCATGGAACTAACGAATTTAATGAAAATTCCCATATCACATATGAAAGTTATAATGCAGGTTCAGATTTAAACCGTTCTCTTCCCTGTTACACACACCGGGATCCGGAAAATCAGGGAATGGGGAACTATCTTACAGGACACTTATGCTTGCCTCCATGACAAACAGCTATGTTGAGGAATACTAACAATTAACGGGTGTTTCAGGCCAGACTGTAAGGAATTACCTGAGGAATATAAACCCGGGCAGGTTATTGCAGATCAACAGTGACATGATTGCAACGCTGAGAGAGATGGGCGTGTTAAGAAAACCCCTTATGATTGCCTTAGATTGGCATGATGAGATGTATTATGGCAATACCCATACAGACGGCGTGATAGGCACAGAGAATTGCAGGGGTACAAACTATGCCTGTGAATATGCCACCATATCCATAGTAACAAAAGGGTTAAGGTTTTCTATAGCCACAATACCTGTTAGGGAGAGATCAGTACTGAATATGGCAAGGGCTACCATCCACATTGTTAATAACCCTGGCATAAAGATAAAGGTACTTCTCATGGATGGTGATTTCTTCTCCATAGATGCAATAAATTACCTTGTATCAAATAATATCAATTTTATCATGCATATTCCTAAGACGATTTCTAAAAACCCCAATTTTTGGTTTTTTTTAATCTGTATAGGTTTTATTATTACGTATAAATAGACCTTCCTGGAACTGTTAGATAATATAAACGTGATAGTTTCGGGGTTATTAGGAAACGTCTTATGCCATCATCTGCACACCATAATCGGGCTGATTGCAATTTAGAATATAACCATATAACCATAAAGTATTTATTTACATTTATAATGTAATTATTATGGTAAAAACAACCATTATTTTAGATGATGAAATATATAAAAAACTTATTAATGAGTCAATAGAAAAGTATGGAACAGCAAAAAAACTTTCAGTGCTGATAAATGAAAAATTAAGGGCTTATAATAAGCCAGAAAATCCTGATCATAATAAACTTACATTAACCTACCGGCTTGGAAGACAATTATCAAATGCCGAAATAAACCATTTAAAGGAAGAATATAGGGGAAAAACAGAATGGAAGCAGTGATAGATACAAACGTATTAATTTATGAATTTATAGAAGATTCAGAATACCACAATAAGGCAAAGAATATATTGGATACAATAGACAACATAATAATACCTGAAATAGTTATAAATGAATTTGTATATGTTTCATCAAAACTCGGTGTCCCCTTTAATATTGTTAAAAATAAAGTTCTTGAAATTTATAATTCATATCAAATAGAAGTAATAGAAATACAAAACGATTATATTATCAATATAATAAATAATTCCATTAATGTTTATGAATTTAAAAATTTTAATGATGTTATAATATCATATATATCAAGAATTAAGAATATACCATTATTTACATTTGATAACAACCTAAAAAAATATTGTACTAAAAACAAAATTAAACTGCTTAAATAATAATTTTATTATCATACCAGTTTCGAATATGTACTGTCCCGTAAATATTCTCTATATATACTAGGTAGAAATATAATAAGGGAATATCAGCTCAGAATGAAGTTAAATGAGAAGAAAATAAACTATATCATAAGGGAGAAGAATAAAAGAAGGTCATCTACAGAAATAGCCAGTGAAATGAAAATAACTACAAGGTATGTAAACTATATTTATAAAAAATATAAAGACAACGGAAAATATAGGATAAATAACAGAAGAAAACCTGAGGAAATTAATAATGATGAGATAGAAACTATTATATTATTTTCATAGCAAATATAAATCGTTAGATTTTTTTTCTTATTGTCTATTTTCAGAGCAATAAATATCAATGTCTTCGTAATAGTTCATCGTGGTGCAAAATTGTCTCATATGGAATAAATCATATATATATTCATAATTTTTGTCAGATTTCTAATAAATTGTGCAATGTTTCCAACAGTTTATGTCTGTCACAGGTATTATACTCTGACGATTATTAGCTATCATGAAATGGTCATTTAATTGCGAATTTTTCCTTTGTTTCACGTATTAACTGAAAGGTTTAACCCAGATTGTATATTACATTCAATCAGTGAACAGTTCAATGGTAATATTCCAGATAACTTTACACCTGAGACCGACAACAAACCACAGTTTATCCCTGAAAGGTCCCGTGGTAAAACTGGATATAAGGTCAGGATATAATTTACAGAGAAGCATATATAATCGCTTTTAATAAATAATAAATATTACTAATGCATAATTCTCCGTGAACCCATTTATACTGTTCTTCAAAAAATTCAGGAAATTTTCAAGAAACCACATAATGAAGGCTTCATTGCTTGCAGTATCAGTAATTGTATATTCGGTTTTCAGTGAATATTATATTGAAAATACAGTACCATCAAGTGGCATACATAATTTATTTACGAGTTTATGGTGGACAATGCAGACAATCACAACAGTAGGTTATGGGGATACACCGGTTTACGGTTTTTATGGCAAAACCAATGGTATAATTATCATGGTGTTAGGAATAGGTTCTCTGGGTTACCTGATGGCCGCATTAACCAGTGTATTAATTGACATAAGGCTGGCATCACGGCTGGGTGATAAAATGGCAGTGGAAAAGAAACATGTAATTTTATGCAATTATAATGAAACAACAAGAAAGGTTCTTGAAAAAATAAAGGGTGAGGGTATTGATGTAGTGATTTTAAACGATAGTGAAGTTAAAGAAACCCCTGAGTTTACATTCATCAAGGGAAATTTTTTAAGGGAAAATGATTTAATAAAATCCGGTATTAATAAGGCATCGTCTATTATTTTGTTTTCCAGGGATACCGGTGAAAAGTATTCACTGGCACTAGATGCAGAAACAATACTGGCGGCAATGGTTGTAAGGAAACTAAATAAAAACGTACGGATAATCGGTGAGATATTAAATCCGGATAGCAGGGAACATGCGGTAAATTATATGGATGATATAATCATAAAGGGTGATGTTTCCTCAATGTTAATTTATTCCTCAATTATGATCCCGGGAATACCGGAGTTTATCAATGATTTATTATCGACAAAGAGCATTATTGAGGAGAATATAAATGATAATTACCGGAATATGACATATACACAGTTTATATCCGAAATGGAAAAAAATAGTAAAATAGTTCTCGGCTTCAGGGAAAATGATAAAATATATTTAAGGAAAAATAGTGATGAAAAAATAGATGTGGAAAGTTATATATTTATAAAATCTTACTGATATAAACCCAGATCTTCCGTCTTTTTCCTCTGGGCTATATCATGTCCCATTGTCACTGCAAGGTCACTGTAGAATTTTATCACGTTTTTATCAATTGATGGCCTTATTGTTGTCATTGCCTTTAGAAAATCATCCTGACTAACCTCAGTTGCATCCGGGTTAGATCTGTACGCCATCATTCCTGCTTCCCTGCAGAGGTTTTCAAGATCTGCACCGGCATAACCCTCGGTCTTCCTTGCGATTTCCTTTAAATCTGTCTTCTTTGCAAGTGGCATTTTCTTTGTGTGGACTTCCAGTATTTTTAATCTACCCTCCTCATCTGGCGGTGGTATGTACATGATTTTATCAAATCTGCCCGCCCTTAGCAGTGCGGGATCGATTATATCAGGCCTGTTGGTGGCGGCTATTACAACAACGCCGTTTAAGACCTCAATGCCATCCATTGATGTTAATAACTGATTCACAATTCTCTCGGTTACGCCGGAATCCATAGATGCCCCCCTTCTAGGTGCGATTGAATCTATTTCATCCATGAATATTATTGCTGGTGAAACCTGTTTTGCCTTTTTGAATATCTCTCTTACGGCCTTTTCACTTTCTCCAACCCACTTTGATAGAACTTCTGGACCCTTTACGGATATAAAATTTGCATTGCTCTCATTGGCAACTGCCTTTGCCAGCAGGGTTTTTCCGGTTCCAGGTGGTCCATATAATAGAAATCCCTTCGGTGACCTTATTCCAAGCCTTGTAAATACCCCCGGATTCAGTAATGGTAACTCAACGGCCTCCTTTAATTCGGATTTAACACTTTCGAGTCCACCTATATCACTCCATTTTATATTGGGCACCTCAACGGTTACCTCCCTTAAACTGCTCGGCTCTATGGTCTTTAATGCCTCCATGAAGTCATCTTCTGTTACCGTCATTTTTTCCAGAACTTCTGTAGGTATGGGTTTATCAAGGTCTATTTCCGGTAAATACCTTCTCAGAGCATTCATCGCGGATTCCCTTGTTAATGCTGCCATATCAGCCCCAACAAAACCATATGTTAAATCCGCCATTCTTGAGAAGAACTGATCACGGGTGTCCTCATCCATACCCAGGGGCATACCCCTTGTATGTATTGCTAATATCTCTATTCTACCCTTCTTATCAGGCACACCTATAGTTATTTCCCTGTCAAATCTACCGGGCCTTCTCAACGCAGGGTCAACAGCATCCAGTCTATTTGTTGCACCTATTACTATTACATGGCCGCGGTCCTTTAAGCCGTCCATCAGGGTTAATAACTGTGCAACAACCCTTCTTTCCACTTCACCCTGGACATCCTCCCTCTTTGGTGCGATTGAATCTATTTCATCTATAAATATAATTGAAGGTTCCGATTCATCCGCCTTCTGAAAGATCTCCCTTAACTTCTGCTCACTCTGGCCGTAATATTTGCTCATTATTTCCGGTCCATTGATTGCATAGAAATTTGCACCACTTTCATTGGCAACTGCCTTCGCTATTAAAGTTTTACCGGTTCCTGGAGGACCGTTTAATAAAACACCCTTTGGTGGTGTTATTCCAAGCCTCTCAAACAGTTCCGGGTGTTTCAATGGTAATTCAATGATTTCCCTTATCCTTCCTAATTGTTCCGATAATCCACCAATATCCTCGTAACTTACCCTTGTTACCTCTTCGAGAACCTCGGATGCGGGTTCCTCCCTGATTTCCACCACGGTTGCATCGCCGACCTCTACAGGTACCTTACTGGGAACCGTTTTTATAACCTTGAATAACAATCCCGTATGCCCTGCAAGTGTTAATCCCGGAACACTGATGCTATCCTGTTCTATTAACGGCCTTCTGATTAGAGCTTTCTGAACAAAGTCATCGATGCCCTCACCGAACCTCAATCTCTGGTCCTTTCTTATTATAGGTGCCAGAACTACCTTCTTTGCCTCTTCAACCTCAACATTTTTTACCTTAACCTTATCACCTATGGATGCACCACAATTATTTCTCATTACACTGTCTATTCTGACAATATCCTTATTTTCATCCTCGGGCCTTGCCCTGAAAACCCTGCCAACCGTGGCCCTTACCTTTTCTATGGAAACAACATCACCGATCTCAACATCCAGATCAAGTCTTGATATTTCATCCAGTCGTACTCTGGCCATTCCAGGGTCAGTGGCATTTGCTTCGGCTACCCTGAGGGTTATACCATCATTGGCTTTCATATACCTATATTTACAAAATACTATTTTAAAATATTGTTTAACGAAAAAAAGGTAATTTATAAATATAATTCAGCTTCTATGGATTTTTAGCTCATTTTAATATCAATTCCAGCGGTGCATGGTCAGACCCCCTGATATTTTCCAGTATTACAGAGTCCTTTACATTGTTGATAAGATCGCCGGTTACAACAAAATAATCGATTCTCCAGCCGATATTTTTTTCCCTGGCATCGAATCTGTATGACCACCATGAATAATGGTTCGGATCCTTATGGAAATATCTGTATGTATCGATATATCCGTGGCTTAATATATCCGTCATCGAATTCCTTTCTTCTATAGTAAAGCCCGCATTATGTTCATTGTCCTTTGGCCTTGCTATATCGATTTCCTCATGTGCAACATTGAAATCCCCTGTGATGATTAATGGTTTTTTCTTTCTGAGTTTTTCGGTGTATTCTAGAAATTTTTTATTAAAATCCAGTTTAAAATCCAGCCTGGTCAGTCCATGCTGTGAATTCGGGAAATATGCATTGATTGCATAAAAATCCTTAAATTCCAGTAACTGTACCCTGCCCTCGGAGTCATATGTTTGATCGCCGATGCCCTCAATATACTTATCCACATCAATTTTTGATAATGCCATGGTTCCACTGTACCCCTTTTTATTTGCGGAATTTAAATATATTTTATAATTTAAATGATGCAGCTCCTCGGGTATGGTTAATTTGTCGGCCTTAACCTCCTGAAATAAAATTATATCGGGGTCTTCATTTTTTAAAAAATCCATAATTCCGTTTTTAACAGCCGCTCTCAATCCATTAACGTTCCAGGATAAAATTTTCATAAACTCTAATAATTATACGGTATAAAAATTATATTATTTTCTGCCATAACCTGCACCACCTGGTGTTTCTATTATAACCTCATCATTTTCATCGAGCATGTATGAAAACTTGCTTTTCATCTTCATTTTCTTTTTATTCTTTACAATGTAGAGTTTTCCGGTTCTGGCATTTTCACCACCATGTAATCCCCACGGAGGTATAATAAAACGATCAGCTATTACAGATACATCTGTTTCATTTAAGACCCTAAAAGATCTTATTACACCATCGCCACCATGGTATTTTCCGCTGCCATAACTGTTTTTCCTGAGATTATATTCCGTGAAAAATAATGGATATTCCTTTTCTGCAATTTCTACAGGTGTATTCAATGTATTTGTCATATTGCTGTGTATTCCTGATTCACCATTGGAATTGTACCGGGCACCATTGCCGCCGCCGATAGTTTCATAGTATGACCAGTATTTATCACCATATTTTCCACCCAGCATAATATTCATCATGGTCCCGGATGATGCTGCAGGTATATAATCCAGAAATTCACTTAAAGCCTTTAGGGTAACATCCGCCATTCTCTGGGTAGTTTCAACATTACCGCCGGATACTGGATAATTTTTTTCAGGATTCAGTAATGATTTATACGGTGCCTTCACATCAATAATAGAGTAAAAACCATCATTGGTGGGTATATCTATATTCATGGCACTTCTAATTGAATATGCCACTGCTGAGAAGGTTACGCCCTCAACTGCATTTACAGGGTATTCTATTTCCCCATGTGTGCCATCGAAATCTGCGGTAATGCCATTATTATCTATTTTCAATGCTATGTTTATATTGATTTTTTCATTATCCTTCTCCAAATAATCCACGGCATGGTAAACACCCTTTTTCCATGATTTCACCAGTGATAATGATAATTCCTTTGAATGCTTTAGCAGTAAATCCCATGAATTTAATATTTCATTTTCACCGTATTTATTAATTAATTCCTTAATACGGTTAATTCCCATTTTATTTGCAGCCTGCTGTGCATTTAAATCCCCGTATGCCGTTTCCGGGTCCTTGAAGTTGGATAAAATAATTTTAACGATATCACCGGTTATTATAACGGGAGGTATTATTAAACCTTCCTGGTATAAATTCCTTGCATTTGGATTGAGGCTACCAAATACTGGGCCGCCAACATCAACGTTGTGTGCCTTGTTGATAACGTAACAGAATATTTCATTATTATTATAAACAGGTGCTATAATTGTAACATCGTTTAAATGCGTCCCTGAAATATAGGGATCGTTGGTAATTAACATCTGGTCTTCCTTTAATATTATATTATTTTTTGACATATATTCAATAATATTCCTTGAACCGACCTTGAATGACCCCAAATGTACCGGTATATGTTCGGCCTGTGCTATAATTTTTCCATTTTTATCAAGAACAGCACAGCTATGGTCCATTCTCTCACGTATATTCGGTGATATTGCCGACCTTTTCAGTGCAACACCCATCTCCTCAGCTATAAATTGTGTGGCTTTTCCAATGATTTCCCAGCTCATAATCTCACCCCTTTAATCTCATTATATTTGCCCTTATATACCTTCCAGTGCTCCGGAATAAACGTGCTTGACCCTTCCTCCTCAATAATGGCAGGACCTGCAATTTCATAATTTTCCCTTAAATTATTTCTATTATAGACATCCATATTTACCCATGAACCTTCAATATATACATTCCTTTTATAATATTCAGAATTTCCATGCTGTTTCTGGAATATATCAGGTTTAATTCTATTCTCAACAGCAAAAGCCCGTATTGTAAGTATTTCCACTTCTCTATCCATGGTGAATCCGAATGTCCTGTAATGTGTATCTATGAAGGAATTTATTATTTCATTTTTATCCGGATTGCTGACTATAATTGTCAGTTCAGACCCCTGGCCCCTGTAACGGCAATCAGCATATCTTATAAACTCTGGACTTTTTAATTTATTTTTTAATTTATTTTCAAGTTCCCTAAAATCCCTCTCAATATCTTCTGGGTAGGATTTTCTCGCCTCATATTTCATATCGGAATATATTAATCCAAGGGCACTGAAAACTCCCGGCTCAGGTGGTATAATTACGTTTTTTATATTTAATTCGTCGGCAACCCTCATTGCATGCTGCGGACCTGCTCCACCAAAGCCGAATAGTGTGAACTCTTCGGGATCTAAACCACGCTCTACCGTTACAAGCCTAATTGCCCTGGCCATTTCAAGGTTTGCCAGTTTTATTGCCGATTCGGCAACTTCGTAGGGGTCTCCAAGTTTTGATATGGCCTTCAGGGATAGATCTTTTCTTAATTTGAAATCTGAACCTGACATTTTATCATTGATTATACCCAGGATTAGATTCGAATCTGTAAGTGTAGGCATTTTTCCACCCCTGTTGTATGCTACCGGCCCTGGATCGGAACCTGCACTCATTGGACCGATATTAAGCGATCCTGCTTCATCATTCCATATGATGGTACCGCCACCGGAAGATACCTCTGATAGATCTATGAATGGAAATCTTACCGGGTATCCTGAACCCTTTACAAGTCTTCCATGATGTGATGACCCGCCAACCTCATATTCTGAGGTTATCTCAATATTACCATTTATCACTGTTCCCGCTTTTGATGTGGTTCCACCCATATCAAAGCTAATAACATTATTAATCCCCAGAATTTTTGAGAATTCCCCTGTGGCTATTACCCCGGCAGCCGGACCGGATTCTATAATATTTACTGGTTTTTGAATGGATTCGTCAGAAAATATTAATCCACCGGCATTTGACATTATTTTTATATCTGGGTCGCCAAAATTTTTCAATGCGTTTTTAAGGTTTAGTATATAATTTGATGTTACCGGAGATAATATAGAATTCACAACAGTTGTAGATGTCCTTTCATATTCTCTTGGTTCTGGAGAAATATCATATGATATTGAAATATTATCAAAATACTTGGATAAATATTTTTTAACATTAATTTCATTTTCAGGATTTTTATATGAATGTAAAAAAGATATGGCTATAGATTTTACATTGTTTTTTAATAAAGAATCCTTGATTTTTCTCAGTTCATCGTTATTAATGTTTTTTATGATATTCCCATAAACATCTGCTCTTTCATGGACTCCATATCTCAAATTTTTAGGCACCAGTATTTTTGGTCTGTGGAAATTCAAATTGTATAACTCCGGCCTATTCTGTCTACCAATTTCTATTACGTCCTCAAAGCCTTTCGTTGTTAACAGTGAAGTTTTAGGCAATTCAAGACCATACTGACCGAGTAAGGAATTGGTTGCTATAGTAGTTGCGTGCAGGAACTCATCTATTTTTTTATCACCTAAATATTTTTTTAACCCATTTAACACCCCTTCCTCGGGATTTTTCGGTGTCGTTGGTACCTTATAATAATTTATTCCCACTTCGTCAATAATAATTATATCAGTGAATGTCCCTCCAATATCTATAGAAACTGTAATCATAAAATTGGATGTAATGTTATATTATTAATTTTGTTATGGGAACTTTGAATTTTTTGTTATTATTTCGGGCTCCTATACCGGGAGTTAGCACCTTCCTTTACTGTTAGATCGATATGATTCTATTTCTTTTGCTACTAATTTTCTCTACATACACAGTAAGATAGTGTAGTATTATCCGGGGGATTTTACAAATCATTTGCTATGGATATAAAACTAAGAATATGCAAATAACATGGAAAAATACGGACTGTTCAGGTAATATTTATACTGAAAACAGCCAGAACATACGTTATAAAATATTTCATTTTTAAGTAATTAATTTTATATACATCAGAGAGTTAACCGTTTATGAGTGAAAAAACAGATGTAATAGCAGCCTCAATGATAGGTACTATTATAGAATGGTACGGAATTTTTATTTTTTCTTCAGGCGCAATATATATTGCAAATGCATTTTATCCATTTGTTAACCCGGCAATTTCTATTTTATTAACATTATTAACATTTGCCCTGGGTTTTGTGACAAGGCCTCTGGGTGCATTCGTTTTTGGTCATTTTGGTGACAGGATAGGTAGAAAAAAGATTTTATTATTAACATTGCTGATTTCAGGAATTTCAACAGGATTAACAGGATTGATCCCCAGTGAAGCTTCAATAGGATATCTTGCAGTGGTTTTACTGATTGTATTAAGATTAATCCTTGGTTTTGGTTTAGGCGGAGAATGGGGCGGGGCCATGCTTCTAACATTGGAAACGTTCAAAAAGAAACGTGGCTTTTACTCTTCTTTCGTTCAGTCCACTGTTGGGATAGGCCTTTTAATAGGAATTGCAATTTTTATACCATTAGTATATTATTTACCCAAATCAGTTATGTATTCTATAGGATGGAGAATACCATTTTTAGCAAGTTTTGTTATAGTTATTATAGGTGTATTCATAAGGTTAAAGGTAAAGGAGACACCTGTATTTGAAGAAGAAAAAAGCAAAAATAAAATATTGGCATCACCTGAAAAAGAACTGTTTAAAAAACATTACAAAAAAATTATTGTTGGTACCTTACTGGCAGGTTCATCTGGCAATTTCTTCTATTTCGCAATAGCGTTATTGCCGGTGCTATTTGAATCGAAAAATGTAATCACTGTTTTTGACGCATTGATAGGGACTGCAATTTTTGGTATACTGGATATAATATTCGTATTTATTGGTGGGCAAATATCAGATACCGTGGGAAGAAGAAAAATACTTGCACTTGCAAATATACTTGCACTAATAACTTTGTTCCCGTCCATATATTTGTTGGAATTTACATACTTCGTACTATTTTTGTCAATATTTGCCATTGCTCATGGCTTAAGCTATTCCCCATTAGGTGCAATGGTATCTGAGATATTCCCAACAAATGTAAGGTATTCCGGAAATTCCGCTTCATATCAATATGGTAATTCCTTCATAGGTGGTCCTGCACCATATGTTTCAGATTTCCTAGGTAGCATTTATTACTTTCTATTTCCGGTATTTACGTTAATATTTATATTACTCGCACTGGGTGTAATTTCCATTACCAAGGAAACAAAAGATGTGTCATTGGAAACCGTAAATTACGATTATTAAAAATATTATATTTTATATTATAATAAATTCCACGCAGGGATTGAAATAAAAAAGTTAAATAAATATTTTTATACAGTTTATATACATGGAGTTTTCTCTAAAACCCGTATCTGGCTCTCTGGGTCTGGTATCCCTTTTATACTTCTGTATACATGTTTGATTTGTGAACCTGTTAATTACTGACCCCATAGTAGAACATTTATTTATATTACCGCAACCAAATCTCCGGATCACATTATAAGATAAGGTTACTGGTAGATATTATGGAACTAAAAAAATGCTTATTATTAGAAGTAACGTACTTAAAACCTGAATTCCAACAATTTGATTTGTTTTACCGGAGATATTTACCGAGTTTTTATCCAGCTTTAAAATGTGGTATATCGATAATAACAGTGCCGGCAGTAGCAATAAAAAAAGATATGTGTCGTATACCTGAATTATAAAACCTGATAACAGCATAACAGAATATATAAGCTTAAAATGCCTGACACGTATGCCATGCGGATTATCCTCTGGTATATGGTGCAGAAATCTAATAGCCGAGGCAAGAAGTCCAAATAACACGGATATACTTACTATTAAAAATGAAATTTTGAGATTCAAAACTATGGAGTATCCCAGAACTATAAATGGACCGAAGGAGAAGAATGTAGAAATCTCTCCAAGTCCGCGTGAATCAAGTTTAAACGGTGGTATAACATAAATCAGTGATAAAAATACCGCCACAACACCCATTAAAATCAGTATATATTTTCCTGTTATATATATTAAAAATAATCCAGATATCATGCCCAGAAAAAATGAAATGATAAATAAACGTTTCAAGGTTTCCGGTTTTTTGCCCATCCTGTATATCAGATATGGGCCAACGGGGAATAATGTATCCCCGTTTTCTAATCCAAGATTGTTGTTATAATCATAAAAATCCATGGAAAGATTTAATGCTAACTGTATCATGATAACAGTAAACAGGATAAGTAAAAAATATGGCAAATGTGTATGGTTTGAATACAGAAATAAATATATTACCGGAGCCATGGATGTGAAATACAGTGGAATTTTTAATCCCTTCAATAAATCATAAAAATATGACATATTCTACGATATGATTATAATATTTAATTTTAATCCGAATATTTATTTCACAAGTCAAAAATTAAATATAGATATGTTAATACCACTCTATGGATAAAAATCTGATAAAATATCTTAAAAAGAGTAAAAATATCAGAATAACAAATGATAATACAGTATGCTATTTTGCACTATTTAACGGTATAATATTTTTATCTGGGAATGAATATGACAACATCACTTTTAATATAAATTACAGGGATAAAACTATTGGCGGCAGTGGAAAGGCCATTAAACTCGGCAGTGCATGTGAGTTAAATATTGAGAGGTCCAGAATACTGTATAAAAGTCCCATGGCCGCAAAACTTCTATCTGAAAATATGTATATTTATAGAATAGAATTAAAATATATTGAGGTAGAAAATTATCATATATCCGTAGACCCGGATGATTTAAATGAAAAACAGCATTTTATTTTACGTTCAATAAGACCGTGGAGCTTTCAACAGAGTGCTGTTGCCGTAATTCTGGGTGCAGTCCTGGCATTCCATATAAATTTATTTTATCTGATAATTTCTATAGTAGCAGTACTTATGGCTCAGAGTTCATTTAATATATTAAATGGCTATTTCGATTATAAATCTGGCAATGATACAGTAACATCTATGACAGCTACCAGAATTTTTGTTGATAAAATTATCAGTAAGAAAGCAGCCATTGCTATGGCATTAATCCTGCTGCTTTTACCGTCTATAGTAGGTATTTATCTGTCAGTTATAAACCCGGTTATTTCCATATTTCTCATTGCTGGAATACTTTCTGGAATATTATACAGCCTTCCCAGATATGGCTTTAAAAAACATGCACTTGGGGACCTGTCGGTTTTCATTATATGGGGCCCGGGAATATTCCTTGGCAGCTATACCCTGCAGGGTGGAGTTATAAATGTTCCAGTGGTTTTAATATCATTTTCGGTCGGAATATTAACGGCCAATATCCTGAATGGTAACAACTGGAGGGATGTCAAAAATGATACTGAAAGCGGGATTAAAACCATATCATCCATATTAAATGATCCATATTCTAAATTTTATTACATTATTCTTTTATGGGTACCGTATATTACCATAATTATGGCATATTTAATTTCCACCATATTTTATCCGGTTCTTGCAGTACTTATCAGTATACCGCTTGCAATCAGGATTTCAGAGAAAATAATTAAAAATAAAAACAGGTATATAGATATTCTTGATATGATTACAGCAAGATTTACATTATTGTTTTTCCTGCCTGCAATTTTATTTTCATTATTAATATATTATTATACTGGAATGTTATCGTTAAATCTATAAAGTTTATATAAGCAGTATAAATTTTCATGTATGGATAATGATATATTAAATTTTTTAAGGAAACAGAGAACTATGATACTATCAACAGATGGTATTAAAATATGGTCAACAAAGGTTTATTATTCACTTTATTCTGGCATTATATTTTTTATAGAAAAAACCGGGTTAACGCTGTCAAACATTGAAAAAAATAATTATATCGCATATGAAATTGATAATAACGACCTTTCCATAATTGTTCAGGGAAATGGCAGGGTAGAAATTTTAGGTTTGCCAGGAGACCACACATCAGAGAGAGATGTACTGATAAATAAAAATCCTGAGGATGGAAGATTTGTAGACCATATTTACATAGCGAGATTAATACCTGTGCAGATGAACATAACCGATTTGCGTAACGGTTTGAAAAAATATCAGGAAACTATTAACATAGGCGAACTTGTGGAGTAGGTATTTTTATAAATATAAATTTATTTAGTCAGTGATACATAGGGCTTTCAGGATATCAGAACCTCTCCTGAGCGTTATGAATGCTGTTTCAGGCATTTCATTCAGAGCTAAAAAATGATGCAGCTTTATGTGTATCCTTAATTTTGAATTCCTTATATCCGGCATAATTGAACTACCCGGCATTGCATAGATTTATGGTTTTGGTGGTACAACAGCAACAGGTATCTCCGCATGGGCTACTATAACGGAGCTAACAGATCCGAGTACCAACTTGGTGAAAGCGTGTAGTTTTCTTGTACCGGAAACTATCAGATCAACATCCTGTTCTTCAGCGGTATCTAGAATAACCTTTGCAATTGGGGTTCCGGAAGTATTCATTTTCATAATCTGATATTGTACATTTTCCTTATCAACAACTCTTTTTGCTTTTCCAAGTATTTCACTGGCGGTTTTGTCCTGTGCCTGGTATACAGATGCCGGTATATATGGTTCGTAGCTTGCACTTATTCCCCCAATAGGAGGTATAACGTATACGATATAATATTTATCAACAGCACACTTTAACTTCATTGCAAATTTTAAAGCCTCTTTTGCCCCATCAGAGGCATCATATGCAATTAAAACATTCATAAATAATAAATATGTTAAAAGATTTAAACATTTTTATTTAAACGGCTTTGGGACAATATTATTTTGCCGGTATATCCCTGTAATCCTTAATCAGATCTGGTTTAGTACGTTTCAGGTAACTGTACTGGCGTAGATTGTGCACATTTATCTTCAGTGCTTCCTCTGTATTTTTTCTCTGTGATAGTTTCTTCCTTATCTTTGTGGGCATCTTCCTCTTTAACATGGAGTTCACACATTCCGATATTGAACGCATATGGTAATGCTCTAACCATTCCTGTGTATTATCTGTGAAATCATACAGCATTGTTTTCCATGATCCAGCACCCTTTGCCCTGAAGGTTGCATTTGCCTTTGGAAGGAAATATGCACCTATGCCATATTTCTCTGTAATAGAGAGTATATTCCTGGCTGAGTACAGTGCATCACCTAACATCTCCACTATTCCAGGGGTTAGGGCCATGGTCTGTGACATTATATCCGGAAAATGTGACAGCTCCCCAATTGAATGGTCATCCGTTGTTGAGAATCCTGAAATCATCTTTGTATGAACACCCGCTGCGAAGACAGAATACTGGAAGTCGTGTTTACCCTTTGTTGAGGGAAATGCATCTGATTTATCATTATTTTTATCCCTATCCTTCTGTTCCAGCCTCTGCTTACTCCTCTTTGATTCATAATTGACCTTTACGGTTGTTGGGTCACCAGTACCATCTGTGGAGAATATATCCTCATTAGAGTTGCCGGAAACGTTCATAATCCTGTGTACCTCATCCAATAGTTCCTTTGATCTCCCGGGATCATATCCACGCTCTATTGTCTTGTATGAGAATGATGATGATATGCCAAGCTTCTCACCAAATAGCCTTAGAAACCCCTCTGCAATTCTGTTGGGCATTCCAAAGTATGCCTGCATGAGCATTGCCTTAACTATATCGGAATCCGGTATCTGGGGTCTCCCGGCTGTTTTCTTCTTACCGGGAATATTTGATGCTGCCATGTCAACAACATCCCTTATTGCCTCAAGTATATCTGCAATCTCATTGACCTGTGCACCATCGTAATGTGGCCAGTTCCTCTCTTCCTGTTCCCTCTTCTCATAGGGAAATGACCTGTCCCTTACAGATTTTACGACATTTCTGAGATCCTCAGCATTTCTCTTTGCCATATATAGATATAACAAACAGGTTTAAATAGCTGGTGTATATCTACTATACATAATGAAGGGTGTGGTTGTGATCTTTAAGCTTCCTGAAAATACGGCTCTGAATACCATGAATAAATTCGTAAGAGGCCTCTATGGACAGGATTCAATGTCATGGAAGGGGAAGTACAAACACCACAGGCATGGCATACTCGAAGATATACCACATAGGAAATTCCTGAGAGGTGTGGTACTCATGAACAAAAAAGATACTGAAGTGGTTGTAGAATACCTGAATAAATTCTCTGCAGATTTTTACACAGGAGTTGTGGAACTCACTCCCGACGATGAAAAAATACTTAGTGAAACCCACGAATAATTTTGTCCCAAAGCCGTAGTTATCAAAATCTTTATATATTATATTATATTATATTATATTATATTATGCAAAGAAATTTATTAATGGTAGTTATTTCAATAGGTGTTGCCACGATGTTCATGATAATACCAGTAGTTACCCAGATCCAAGAGTATTGGTCTATTAATAATAATGTCATGTCAGGATCATGTACAGTTAAAAGTGATTTGACCGTTGTATCAAAATATACCAAACATAATTGGTTTTGTTCTGTCAATTCTATAGATTCGGGTTTTTTTAATATAAGTACCATTTATTGCTTAGGTCATGGCTCTCACCATACTACGACATGCAATATTAATAGCAAAGTTACTGGAAATACCGGAGGTTCAACTATAATAAAGCACAGTTTCTCTTATACAAACAGTGGTTCGAACTCTACGGGCTCATTCAAAGAATATAATGGATATGTGGTAATGAAAAACGAGGGCGTTAATTGGAATGGAGGTTTTGTTTATAATTATGTAGCAATTAGTGTGAATTTAGAAATTTTTAGTAATGGCCATGTCTTCATGCAGTATTCTCTGGCACATAGTAAATCGCCCTCACAAGAATATTCGGCTTTTATAGATATTACAGGTTTATTAAAAAAAGTATGTGAATGATTATAATGAAATATATAAAAATTATAGCTATAGTTGTTACAATAATGTTGGGAACAACAATTACTGTTTCTGCTATAAGCGTTAGGAATACAGATAATATATTAAACGGATATTTGCAGAATCCTTCAATTAAGGGGTCGTCAACTGAATATCATTTTGGGTCAAGTCTTTATTATAAAAGTTTTATTAATAGTAATTCTAGATATTATAATGAAACATTAAAACGTGGAGATGAAAATATTTGCGGAAATTTATATATAAATACATCTAACACTAATGTTATTATAACCACTTTTGTATATAATAAATCAACTAATGGTATTAAATCTTTAATACAGGAAAAACAATATAAGATAACCAGCAACTCATCCATATTCAACGCTTTTTTCCCAAAAGGAAAATTATTCTCTTCTGGGCATCAAATAAATTTTGGCAATAATGTAATCACCATAAACAATGAAACCACAATATGCACTGCAACACAATACAAATTAAATTATAATAATAAATCTATTTATTATATTCCTTATAATGCAGTGGTATCATCCGTGCCGAATGTTTTTACAGAGTATGATAATAGCTACTTTTTTTCTGCCATGTATATTCAATCTAATGGATATTCTATTTTAAATTCCATATCAATTCCCGGTAACTCAACCATTACTGCTTTGATATTGGGCAATATAGGAATAAATACATCATATTTTACAATGGGCATGGTTAAAACAAACGATAGGATAACTTCAATTAATTATACATATTATATTGAACAGTATATTCCATTTATTGCGTTAATGTGGTTAGTAGGAGCAGGATACCTTGTATCACTTAAGGTAAAAAGAGGGAAAAATTAATGGACGGAATTGTATTTGAAAACGTGACAAAAGCCTTCGATAACAAGGTTATACTAGAAAATACGTCGTTTAACATAAATAAAGGTATAACTCTTTTTATATCTGAGAACGGAACTGGAAAAAGCACGATGATTTACTGTATTTCTGGCAGCTATAATGTAAGCAATGGAAATATACTTGTAAACGGTTACAATCCAGTAAAGAGGCACAGGCAGGCACTGGAAAATGTGTCCATAATGCCTGAAGCACCATCATATTTTGGTTCAGGAACCATTTCAGAGCATATTGAACTATTTTCTAAACTGAGGGACATATCAAAATATAAAATATTTCAATATCTTGATTATTTTGGAATGCCTGAAATAAAAAGCAGATCAATAGGATCGTTAAGTATGGGCGAAGCACAGATAATTTATATATCATGCTATCTGGCGGGGAATTATAAAATATATATATTTGATGAGCCAAATTCAAATCTTGATCGCGAAAACAGAAAAAAATTTGCAGAAGCGGTAAGTGAAAAATACATAAATAATGGTTCAATGTTTATAATTACAAGCCATATTGATGATGAATTATCGAATTATGCTGATAATATACTCACCATAAAAAACAGTAAAATAATGAATTATTCTTCAAGAAATGATTATGGATATATTGTTAGTATTATAGATAAAAAAAACATAATGGGCAAATTAAATGACCTCGATTATTTTTTCTACAAAAATTTTGTTGTAATCAAGAATGCAACCATGCTTAAAATTGTTAATGCCCTGGGAGAAGATAATATAATTGAAATAAAAAGAATTTCGAGCTCAATGGTGAGTTTTTATGAAAATGGGAATTAGGTTACTTGGATCATTATTCTGGGACATTAATAGCCTTTATTTGGTTGAATTTTTAGCTATTGTGGCAGGGGTATTAGCATCATTTTATGGCTACAATCCTAAAGGTTCGGGTATAGATTTAAGTTCTGGATCCATTGATCTTGGCTTTTCCTTTTATAATCATTTAATGTTTCAGATATCTTATGGAATATTTAACATTTATAAAATATTTATATTAATACTTGGTGCCAGTGGTGTATTTTTATTTTCAATTTTTATTTCAAAGAATAAATTCAGCGTACTTTACTTAATGGGATATAAAAAATGGGAAATAATAACTTCATATTTTATATTATTTTTACTTTACTCTCTGTTTTTGCTTATAGTATCCTTTATATTAATCAGTTATATTGAATTTTTAGCAATAGGTTATAAACTTCTGTTTTATTTTTTTATTTTCACCATAGCTAACCTAATGTTTTACCTTTCTACAGGTTTTCTAATTGCAATATTAACAAAAAATTCTCTAATCCCGGGTGCCTCTATAATTATACTGTTCTATATTGCCATACCTTCAACTTATTTGAAAGCAACAAATACACTTAGTTTTGGTGTATTTAATTTAATAAATTATTATCTTTCCTATGGCTTTACCTATATAGCAGTGGAAGCAATAATAGTTGAAATTTTATTGTCATTATTTTTTGTAATTTTATCCATATTTATTGCCAACTATCGCAGCATGAAGGTGATAAGATGAAATCTAAATTATTTTTCAGAGTATTCATTATATTTCTTATAATGCTTCTTATAATTCTATTTTCCATACCCGGTGCTATAGCTGCAAACCATAATTTTGAAATGACAGTGAAGGACAATATTGAGGCACATTATGGAGATAAAAGCCTTAATATTGTTAAAGACTCATTTTCATCTTCAATAATTAAAAGTTATGGCGGCTTACTAAAACTTACAATAATCAATAATACACGTATAAATAATATAAGTTATAAAATAATAAATAAGGTTACAGTTGAGAAGCTGGCACTAAATATAAACCAGACCAGTATTGTAAAATCCTGTAATTATGTATTTAATAGAACAGAAAACATACAAATTCAATCCGGGTATTATAGAATTATATATAATGCCAGCGTTATAATTAATGGAAATCTTACACATGGTCTAATACATGGGAATAATTTATTGAATGTAAAATTACCTGAGGATAATTTCTATTATTATTTTATACCTGCCATGTCCATACCTGCTATTTTATCAGGAATTATGTCGTATAAATTGTATAAAAAAATGAAATGAAAGATTTTCTTATGATGTCCTGAATTGGGTTGTTATTATAATAATTGAAATATTATAAACTCAGTATTTTTTCTACCCCTGAATATCTGGTAAATACCTTAGCTTCAAACGGATATTCTCCTGTCTTTAATTTTCCTGTTCTTGATACGCTTCTGTAACCTACCCTTTTATCAGTTCTTTCATATGGTTTACCAGATTTAATTGCTTTTTAATTTCTTACTGTTTAACTTCACCCCTAGTTTAGCATTCCTATCTATATTTAAATAATCCTTAAATGGGAACTCAATTCGGGATAACATACTAATGTTGTGATAGAAAAAAATTTATATATTTAAATTGTTGTTCTATTGATAAAAATGTCAAAAACAATGTCAATAGTCCTTGCCTCGGGGACAATGGATAAAATAATGGCCGCAGGCGTAATAACTTCTGGAGCTGTTGCAGATGGCGTTGATGTTAATATTTTTGTGACTTTCTGGGGGCTGCTCAAATTCAGGAAGAATGATAACAGCATTAACAAGTTGAGTTACGATGGATCAGAGATGAGTGATATCATTATGAAGAAAATGTCTGAAAAGCACATTCAGGGTGGAATAGAAATGTTAAGAAAGGCAAAAGAAATAGGAAATGTTCATGTTTATGGCTGTGCTCTGATGTCAGATGTAATGGATATTAAGAAGGATGATTTAGACCCTATTGTGGAGGATATCATTGGTGTGAGTCAGTTCGTATCCATGACTGAGGATTCGTATAACACGCTGTTCATATGAGGCGATAAGAGATGGATGTCAAAGCAGATCATGTTATAGATGCAAGGAATAGTTACTGCCCGGGGCCTCTTATGGAGATGATAAAGGCATATAAACAGGCAAAGGTTGGTGAGGTAATATCAGTTTACTCTACGGATGCGGGCACAAAGAAGGATGCCCCCGCGTGGATACAGAAAGCAGGGCAGGAGCTCATAGGTGTATTCGACAGAGATGGATATTATGAGATAGTTATGAGGAAGGTAAAATAAAATGCCAGCAAGGGTTCTGATACTCGGTGACGGTGACGCTGGAACAATAATGGCAAACAAGCTAAGATTCCACACAAGCAGGAAAGACGTGGAAATAACTGTGGTAGGAAATTCAAAGAACCATTATTTTAAACCGGATGGTGTACACATATCATTCAATATGCTGGATTACAAGAAGAGTGTTAAACCCACAGAGTTTCTTTTTAATTATGGTGTAAATTATATAGCAGATACAGTTACAGCGATTGATGTGGCAAACCATGGCGTTAAAACTGCTGGTGGAAAGAATATGGATTATGATTACCTGATAATAGCAACTGGCGATAGATTCACACCGGAAGATATTCCTGGATATTCTGAGAGTGCCAGGCATTTCTACAATCTGGACCATGCACTGGAGCTTCAGAAGGAACTGAAGGCATTCAGGGGTGGGAAAATTGTTATAGGCCAGGCAAGCATACCGATAATGTGCCCACCTGCACCATATGAATTTACATTCCTGCTGGATGAATACCTGAACTTCCACGGCCTCAGGGATAAAACTGAAATACATTATGTTTATCCGATTAACAGTGTCTTCACCATACCAAATGTGGCTGATTACATTTCTAAGAAGATGGAAGAGCGTGGCATAATTACACACACACTTTTTAACGTGGATTCTATTGACCCGAAAAATAAGAAGGTCCAGTCACTGGAGGGTGAAAGCATAGACTACGATCTTCTTGTCATGATACCACCACACAGGGGGCAGAAGGTTATTTCTGATTCTGGACTTGCAGATGATGGTGGTTACGTGACATCCTCCCACGACTAAAGCCGTGGGCTTCCTGTTTCATCGACAGTGCCTCTTTCATGTATTCCAGAGGTCTTACTCCATCTCCCGCCACCATTTTTGGGTGGTTTATCAGGCTTCAAATCCCCACTGCCCGTGGGTACTCAAGTATGTAAGTACTTATTCATTTATATATGTTCGCTTTCATCCCACCCATAAATGGGGTGGGTTTTCTCGCTCACTGTGATAAATGTGGATAAAAACAGGTTAAACTATAAGGATTATGATAATGTATTTGCTGTGGGTGATGCAACGAATTTACCAGTATCCAAGGCAGGGGCAACAGCACATTTTGAATCACAGTACCTGTCGAATAGGATTGCAGCAGATACGTCTGGAAATGTATATAATGAGCTATATGAAGGGGACGTTGCCTGTACAACAGTAACCGGTTATGAGAGAGGTATTACGCTATTCTTCAATTATAATAAGCCTCCGCGGGCCAACTTCGACAGTAAATTTGATTACTTCCTGAAATGGCAATCTGCAGATACGTTCTTCAGCAGCATGGTCAGGGGAATAGCATAGGTGGTAATAATGGATGAAAAAAAGAACCATGATGGTGTTAAAAGGGAGGGAAATCAGGACAATATAGACGCTTTGCTGGACAGGATTATAGAAAACAGTGATACGGTAATCGCTTTCATGGATATTCTTACAAAAATGAAGGAAGCTGGAGCAATAGATATTCTCATGGATGTGGCAAAGGATTACACACCTACAGATGTGGAATTTTTGGCTAAATTCTTTACTGAGAGGGAGCTTATGGAAGCTGTTATGAAAGTTGGAAACAGCATGATGGGTGTTCTCTATGGCCTGGGTGAGGAACGTACATCAGATCTACTGAAGGCCCTATCATTTAACCTTCCTGGAATAACAGATGGTTTTGTTGATGGAGTCAAGAACCCAAGGCAGCTATCCGTGCTTAAACTTCTGTCCCTGCTTAAAGACCCTGATATATCGGCATTCATAACTGGATTAATAAATGCATTGAGAATAGTTGTTTCTTCAACAAAGAAGGTCCAGTAATATTTCATGAATTACACGAAAAGGGCATTATCAAAATTCTATACTGCCGGGTCATGATTAAGGATACTGATATTTCAATTTTTATTCGATAATTTATAGCTCATTTTTGATAACCTTTTTGATATCACATCATAGTATTGATTTCCTTTTAAAATTTCACCATAAAATTCTATGGTTTTATCATAATCATATTTATTTACGGGTTTGGGTACACCATCCTTTCCACCGAGACAGAATGAATATTTGACCGGATCCGTAAACGATGGTTTATCACCATAAATCAATTCCGCTATATATGAAAGTGATCTTACCGTTGATTTTTTTAACCCCCTAACATTCAACAGTTCATTGAAGTTATCTGGATTATATTCGTATAAATCCCTCATCTGGTTCCAGTCTATTTTATAATTTAAATTCAGTACAGGCAAATTTTCCATGTAATTATCAAGAGATTTCTGTTTGCTGTATTTTAATGGATTGTCCTTAATCACGTCAATTATATCCCTTTTATTATCCTCACTTTTTGATGTTGATAAATCCATGATACTGTTATTTTCATATCCAGATATCCCATTTCTGCCGTCATTTAAAAAATTTTTATTATTTTTTATCCAGTGATACCTTCTTGCCAGACCATAATTTTTGTTCATTCCCTGGTTAATTATTGAATAATTGCCATTATAATCCATGATGATAAACTGCATGTATAAATCAAAATTGTCCTGCAGGAATTTTTCATCGGTTTTTGCCATTAATTTTGCATCAGTTTTTATTCTATTTACCGTTTTCTCATCAATATTTCCATCATTTATTACTTCATTGAACTCATTTTTAATATCATTGAGATGTTTACCCTTGCCACCTATTATTCTAATATCATCATTTTTATTGGCATATTCCTTCAATGCACCTAATGTTGCTGTGGTTGTTCCTGATGAATTCCAATCGAATCCTATGGCTAAGGAAAATGAGTGGAACCAGAATGGATCTGATAATTTTTTAATAAAAAAATCGGTATCATAATTTTTGATGATTATATCCGATATAATTCCACCGAGTTTTACCATCCTTTTATAGAGATATTCTGGTGGATGACCATAATGCAATGGCATTATTGATATACCCTTATTTTGCACAGTATATGATTGATTAACTGCTATATATTACTTTTTATCACCTATTTTTATACTATAACCATTTCGTTGACCTTTTTACAGCCTCACCCCAGCGATTATAAAGGTTATTTCTGGTATTTTCATCAATTGATGGATAAAATATACGATCATATTTCCAGAAATTTTTTATATCCTGAAAATCCCACAGATCGGATTTTATTCCTGAAAGATAATAAATTCCAGCAGAGGTATTTTCTATATTCCCGGACCTTAAGATCCTGATTCCTGATATATCCGCCTGAAACTGCATTAGATGGTCATTTTTTGAACCACCGCCATCGGTTTTAATCTCGTTGACCTTTAATGTTTTTTTAATCTCGTTTATAACATCTGCAGTCTGAAAACCTATAGACCTTATTCCCGATGCAAAGATATCCTCCGGTCCGGTTTCCCGTGTTATGCCTATAATAAGTCCCCTTGCATGGTCATCCCAGTAGGGAGACCCCAGACCGCTGAAGGCTGGAACAAAAAAAACATCATTTTTGTAATCATAGATGTTGAAATTTTCAATATTTTTTATTTTTATTACATTATTTAACCACTCAAAAACAGAACCGGAATTCATAATGCTTCCCTCAAGTGCATAATAAACATTATTCCTGGATATTGAATAACCCAGTGTGCTTATTAATTTATCAGATTTTTTAATTTCATTTCCGGTGTTTGCCATTATAAATGCGCCGGTTCCATATGTATTCTTAATATCGCCGGTATTAACATTCTGCCCAAGCATGGATGCATTCTGATCACCCATTATGGCATTTACCGGTATTGATTTTCCAGTAAATTTTATGTTCGTATAACCGAAGGCATAACCAGATGGATAAACATCCGGCAGTATATTTTCCGGTATTTTAAACAGATTGAGTAAATCATAATCCCAGTTAAGGGTATGTATATTGAAAAGCATGGTTCTGGATGCATTTGTATAATCCGTTGCATGTATTTTTCCACCGGTCAGTTTCCAGAGGATCCATGAATCTACTGTTCCGGCAAGTAAATCACCGGTATTTTCTGTATTTTTTATCCTGTTCAGAATCCATAATATCTTCGGCAGGCTGAAATATGCATCTGGTATTAATCCAGTTTTATCCTTAATTATATCAAAATATTCCCTGAATTTATTCAGATCATTTTCCCTCCTATCCTGCCACGATATTATGTTACACACGGGTTTCCCGGTTCTTTTATTCCATAATATTGTTGACTCCCTCTGATTTGTAATTCCGATTGATATGATTGATTTAACATCAATATCTGCAATGGATATGGCATCTTTCATTGATTTTATTACGGATTCCCATAGTTTATCTGGCAACTGTTCCACCCATCCATTCTCAGGATATACCTGATTTATTTTACACCTGGACATGCCGGCAATGTTTCCACCGGTATCGTATATAATGGATCTGGTACTTGTTGTTCCCTGATCAATCGTTAAAATATATTCCATGCACATATAACCCATTATAATTTATAAATGTATTTTTTAGGCAGGAGGGGATAATTCTGCATATGTCCCATCAATTATACCGTAGATGTATAATGTAAAAAACACAGAGGCATGAAGATATCAATAATAATTGAAACTGGTTAAATATACATGAAAATAGACTTTATATTATTTACCGCTGATTTCATAATAGACTTTAATATTTTATAATAATTATGTGATATGATAATAACGTTATTAACAATGTACGGTTCTATTGTGCTGGCAGTGATGATGATTTTTTATATAATGGAATCAAAATCGTATAAATATACATTACTGTTTGCAATTGCCTGTTTTTTCTCATCCTCATATGGTTTTTTATCCGGTGTTTATCCATTTGGTGTAATTGAATTTATCTGGGGAATTTTTGCATTAAATCGCTTCAGGAATAACCTGTTAAAAAAATAATATTTATGGTGTATTTATGCTTTGATATTGTTTAATATATTCATTTCCCGTAATTTTTTAATTCAACGATAGCTGGTATGATCACTGGCTCTGTATATCACCTGCAACTCTTACATTGATAAATGGCAAATAATTAACCCGGAATGGTATTAACTCCCAGATATTTTTTTAATATTCATTAATATCATCTAATAGAGCGTATCAATATTACCGGCAGAAGGTATTTTGGAGTTACTTAATTATATTATCAATAATTATTCAAATTGGGGAAAACAGATCATAATACCTATAACAGTGGTTTGGCTGATCCACACAGGGTCAATAAAAATTAGTTCAATACATTATAAAATCTTATAATACATAGAGTTAAAATGATCATGATGTATGTATATTTTAGTATTTAATCTTTTACCTTTAAAATTGAATAAATTAACCACAATTTTAATTATTTTATAAATAATGACAATATACTTTATATATTCCTGAAATCATGGAAGACTTAAATACCCTAACTAAAATACATTTAATATGATTAATACGGATGGTAATATACCGACAGATAGAGATAGACGGCAGAATTTAAAAATGCCACTATTTGAGAATAAACCGGAATTAAATGACCCACTGTATAATTTTATGAAAATACTCAGACCGGATAATGTAATCTTTGTGGATAACCCGGATTTTTATGAAACAGAACTCACAAAGAATATGTTGAAAACAGGAGAATTAATAGAATTAAATAATAATTACTACAGGAATTCATACCTGTACAGAAGTAATCCAGATGATGTTGCAAGGACCGAAAAGGATACATATATATCCAGCAGGGAGGAGAAGAATGCAGGTATAACCAACAACTGGATGGAACCTTCAGAATTAAAATCCCGGATTTTAAAGCTAATTGATGGATCAATGACTGGAAAAAACATGTATGTTGTACCATTTATTTTGGGGCCGGCGAATTCAAAATATAGTGAAGCAGGTATTCAAATTACGGACAATCAGTATGTTGTACTCAACCTGATGAAAATATCCCTGGTTGGAACAGAAGCCATAAGGAGAATAGAAAGGGAGGGTAAATTTGTACTGGCTGTGCATGTTACCGGTAACCTGGATAAAAACAACAGGTATATAGCACATTTCACCGATGAGGATTTAATTATAAGCGTTAATACGGCATATGGCGGTAATGCCCTTCTGACAAAAAAGGGATATGCCCTGAGGATAGCCAGTGTACATGCAAGGGACAATAGCAGAATGGCAGAACATATGATGGCACTTGAAATTACATCACCTGCTGGACAGAAATATGGCATATCCGGAGCATTCCCAAGTGCCAGTGGAAAAACCAACCTATCGATGATACGCATTCCTGAAGACATGCCAGGATGGATTGTACAGTTGTTGAGCGATGACATTATCTGGACGCATATTAATAATAATTCACTCTATGCAATTAATCCGGAATATGGCTTTTTCGGTGTTGCTCCCGGTACAAACAGTAAAACAAATCCAAATGCAATAAAAACCTTTAACCGTGATACAATTTTCACCAATACAGCACTAACAGAAGATAGAAAACCATGGTGGTATTCACTTGACAATTCAGTGGATAAGGTCTACAGCTGGCGTGGAAATTTAACCGACGATTTAAAAAACGCGGCACATCCTAATTCACGTTTTACAACACCGATAAAGAATTATCCATATCTTTCTGATAAATTTTATGACGGTGATGGTTTAAAAATTGATGCAATGCTATTTGGCGGCAGGCGCAGTGACCTCATACCACTGGTCAGGGAGGCAAAAACCTGGGCTCAGGGAGTTCTCTTTGGGGCAATGATAAGGGCAGAGACTACAGCGGCCACAACAGGTAGGGTAGGTATATTGAGAAATGATCCGATGGCCATGATCCCGTTCTGCGGATATAATATGGGTGATTACTTTAAACACTGGCTGGATATGGGCAAATTAGTAAAAAACAGACCCAGAATTTTCTATGTGAACTGGTTCAGAAAGGATTCAGATGGAAACTTCATGTGGCCGGGTTTCGGTGAAAATTTCAGGGTTATAAAATGGATTACAGAACGCTTAGATGGACAGACAAATGCGCTGGAAACACCTGTTGGGTACGTACCTGATATCAGTACTTTCCCTGCTGGAAAAGTGGGTACAGATACACTGGAAAAATTATTTAAAATTGACTACAGCGGATGGTTAAACGAACTTAATGAGCTGGTACCTTTCTTTACCCGTATTGGAAGCCAGTTTCCGGATGAACTCTGGAGGGAATTTTACGACATGAAAAGGGAAATAGAAAAACATCTCTAAATTATATATTTTATTTCAAACTGAATATGGAAGAAGTCGATGAAAAATGGGGTGATTAAAAAAATAGAGAAATGGTATATAAATCTGGCAATTCAGAACCCGTACTCTGTGGAAACATGAACACCAGACTTGAGTTACTCAGAAATTATTTCAATGATATAATTATAAAAGACGTTGCGAAACGGTACAGAATTAGAAATATACCACAACTGGAGCAAACAGCGAAAGAACTGCTTTCCAATATAAGTGAGACCGTATCTCTCAGAAAGATCAGCAGACATTATAACATGGGTCTCGGAACGGTTGAGAGATTTTTCAGATATCTAACGGAAAGCTATCTTTTTATTCCAATTAACAGGTTCAGTTTCTCAACGAGGGCACAGAACACGGCATTGAGGAAGGTGTACTGCATAGATACTGGCATTTACAGGGCAAATGGGTTTAGATTCTCAAACCAGACAGGAAAACTTATGGAGAATATCGTAGCCATTGAGTTGCTCAGAAGGATTGGATACAAACAGAACTCGGACATATATTACTGGAAAGATTATGAACAACATGAGGTAGATTTCGTCGTGAGAATTAACGGTAAAATTGAGGAGTTAATTCAGGTAACATATTCATCATCTCTTCAGGAAATTAAAAAAGGGAAGTAGATAATATTATTAGGGCATGCCATAATCTGAAATGCAATAATCTCACAGTTGTAACATGGGATTACGAAGACACCAGAATGTTTCAACGGGATACGATAAATTTTGTTCCGCTCTGGAGATTCCTGCTTGAACATACTGCAATTACAGATGCCTGATTCCTGTAGAGGTATCAATACCAAAATGATTTAATTTGTAATTACCTTAGATATACCTTTTTCCTTGATTACCTCATATGATATATCAGCCACGGATGTTAATTCGCTATGGTGTGTGATAATTATAATCTGCGGTATTAAATTCTCACCCTTCAACGAATACTGGATAATATCCTTTAAATTGTTCCTGCGATCCTCATCCAGAAAATTGGTTGGTTCATCCATAATTATGGTGCTTATTCTGTTAAGTACATATTCTGCAACAGATAAACGCAGTGCAATTGTCAGTGCAGTTTTTTCACCACCACTCAGTGAATCTATGGATTGCTCCATTGAATTCTGTGAAATTTTTATGTCAAAATTTTCATCAATAGAGATATCATCGAAATCCAGGTTAAATGATAATAAATACTTTCTTGTTAAATTTGTGATGGATGCTGAGGAGTCTTTTCTGATCATCGACTGTATACCGTTATAATCTAATGATTCCCGTACTTTATTTAATTTTTTAATGGTATCATTGATTTTATTATACGTATCAACATCATCCTTTAATTTACTTATTTCCTCATTGTTGTGTTCTATTCTTTCGCCATTGTTTTTTATAATGGTTTCCAGTTTTATGGCCCTGCCTTTTGTATCATCATATGATTCCTTTAAATTATTATAATCGTTATCAAGATTGTTATACTGGTCAAGATCATTTTTCAACCTGTCTATTTCGTCATTTAATGTAATTATATGGTTGTTGATCTCTTCTATTGCTGATTTTAAATTATCATAGCTACTCCTATAGGCTATTAATTTATCTTTTTCCATTCTTAATGCATCCATCCTCATGGATAAATTATTAATTTTTTTAAATTCGTTTTCATCCGGAATGAAATTTATTGATAATTCAATGTTTTTCAATGTACTGTTGTTATTATTCAGCCGCTTTTCCCTCTCATCAAGTTTATTATTGATTTCATCTATATTCATTGCAGAAATTAAATTACGGTATTTATTATACTTATCATAATTTTCCTGCAATCTGTTCAGGGTTTTCTCATATTCCTCATTCTGTTTATTTAAATTTATATAATTATCGTATTTTTCCCTTAGATTATTTAAATCTGGTTTCAGTTTATCATTATTTTCATTCAGGTTCTTTAATTCATTATTAAATGAAATAATTTTATCAATTGCATCTGAATTGAATATACTATATTTCTCCTTTAATTCCAGTATTACCATATCATAATGTTCCTTATCCTTTTTTAAAGAGGCTATATCATCTATTATCCCATTTATTCTATTTTTATATTCATTTATTATATTTTTTAAGTGCTCATCGGATAATTTTGATCCACAGAGGGGGCATATACTATTTCCCTCAAGTGTCTGAATATTGCTGTTATATTCCTTTAAGTATGGATTTGATGATGAAACCTTTGATTTAATCTCACTAATTTTATTATTATATTCTATAATTTGATTATTGATTTCCTCCCTTTTATTTTTTATATTCTGTATATCACTTATATCTTTTATACTGTATTTTTCCATGTTTTTGTTTATGAACGAGACTATTTCATTGCTTCTCCGTTCATTATTTTTAATAATTGAGGTATACTCATTATATTTACTGTAATATTCCATCAAATTCTTAATATTATCCCTGTTTTTATTATATATTTCTTTTATATTTATATAATTATTATAATCATTTTCTAACTTACTGATATTATTTCTGTAATCATTATAGGTGTTTATATTCTTTTTTAAATCCTGTAATGTTTCCGTGATTGTAATATTTTGATTTCTGATATCAAAGTAATCCCTGATTTTATCCCCATTTTTATAATAATTATTGGATTCAATGGCATTCAGCTGATCCTCAATATCCTTCAATTTATTGATTTCCAATGAAATACGTTTCATTTCATCTTCCCTTTTAGTCTTATCATTACTGTACTGCTTTAACATACTGTAATTATTATCAATTTTACTTTTAAGATTATCCCTGATTTTAATTACCTTTTCCATTTCATTAATTTTATTTCTGTAATCATTTTCTACTGCAGATACCTTATTATATTCTTCCCTTAAATTTTGATTCTGTTCATTTAATAATTTATTCTCATCGTTAAAATTATTCATTTTATCATTGGATCCCTGCAGTAACATCAATTCATTTCTAAACCTGTTGATAATCTCCTTTAATTTCTCCGCATTTTTTGACAGTGAGGTTATTCCAATAATATCAGAGAAGATTGTTTTACGTTCCTTCGGTGTGCCAGATATCAATGAATCCATTTCACCCTGCTCAACAAAAACTGAATTTTTGAATATATCCTTTGAAACACTTAGAATTTTAATTATGGCAGAGGTAACGCCCTCATATGTTTCAGCTATAATTTTTGAATCCTCCTTTAAATATGCAGTTCTGTCGAAGTTTTTTGCAGATTTTATGGCGAAATGCTTGTAAACCTCATACTGATGGTTATTGTTAGTGAAGACCAGATTAATATCAAAGGATTTTTTACCATTTTTAATTAACTCATTGATTTTTTCATTGTTCCTTGAATCTGAAAACAGGGCAAATTTAATTGCATCCAGTATACTTGTTTTTCCTGCACCATTTTTTCCTGTGATAATATTTACCCCTATTTCGAAATTCATAATGGTTTTTTCATGCGAAATGAAATTTGTTATTTCAATAGATTGTATAATCATCTGGTCGCCTCCAGGGCTCCCCATCCCTTCGGGGGTGGAAGGAATTGAATATTAAATTTCAACCCCTTGCCATACCTTCTTAGCTTTACCCTTCTTACATTTGCATCCATCCTTTTTTCACCTTTTTTAATAATCACACTTTTACCATAACTATGTGTTCCCAATACGTTCCACTCCCTTTTCTGAAAGAGAACAGTATCTCCTGGCTGGAAGCCGTATCTCTTCCTTCTTATCGAAGGCTTAAAGCCCTTTCCGTTCAGCTGCAGGCAGCGGTTGTTCCTTCTTCTCTGAGAAACAGTAAATAGTGGTGTTCTCTGAATAACCTTAGTTTTCTTTTCCTTAAGAGGATGTTTTGCTTTTGCGGGTTTGCACGGTATCAGGGGTTTTCCATCTTTATTTAAAATAAAAACCAGCAAATCGGCTTTAAGCCCCCCTGCTGGCCGGGGTAGGCCCACACCGGGGTTGTTAGAAGAGGTTTTTAAACCCTGTACGCCTGGACTCCCCTCTCTGTTTAATGCATGGCCACAGTTGCCACGGGCTTGTGGAACACCCGTGGGTGTGTATGTATCTCTCTTTCCTAACTTCTGCTTTTCCTTTATGTTTTTCATATTTTCAAAGCCCCCTAATCAACTCTTTCGTTGCCCTCACGGGACAGGCCCACACCTTTAGTCGTGGGTAGCTGACTTTATCATTATACCCCTAATTAACTCATACGAACTATCAATATCCTCATTTTTAATGGTATCATATATTGTATTTGCCAGATTTGCCATATCATTATCATTGAAATATGCGTTGAAGTAATCCAGTAGTTTAGACATATTCGGTTTTTCTATTACTGTTTTGATTTCTTTTTCAAATACCGGACCACGTATGATTATATTATCTAATTTTTTTAGGTTATTTTTAACATCATCTTTATCGGCATCGCCATGTATTGTTACTGACAGTAATGGTGATTTGTCATTATCCATTTTTTTACTGATAATTTCATTAACATCGCTTAAATAATTATTATAATCCGAATTTATTACATTCTGATATCTCGTTGATTTTAATTTAATTCTTTCGGCATTGAGTTTTCCATTGCTGATTTCAACAAGATTTACCGATTTTTTGTTTCTTAAATAATTTTTTATTTCGTTTGTGCTGTTCAGATCCGTTGAACCGGCATATGAAAATACGGGCTGCCTGTCGTCAATTAAATATGAGTCGTGTATATGCCCGAATGCCAGATAGGTATAATTAACCGGCAGATCCTTTGAGTCCACCTCACATGCCTCCGGAATCAGGTATGGCGATACACCCTGATGCGACATTAAAATTGAATTCTTATAATTTTTTGCCTCGATATCGCCTTTTCTGTACTCGTTAACAATATTATTTTTCCTGAGCCCCTTCATATTGGATAAACCGGATAATAATAAATCCTCATTGCCATAATTTAATATTATGTTCTGTATCTCATTAATGCCCAACAATTTTACACCGAGGAAATCAAAGATCCTTGAAGCAATTTCATCACTTCTTTTTGGCCTGTCATGGTCTCCCATAATCAGATACATTGTTTTATTTTTACTGTATAATTTAATCATTGCCTTTTTAAATTCGTTCAGGGCTTTGTTGGATGGGGACCATGTATCGAATAAATCACCGGTATGAACGAAGAAATCAACATTTTCATCCAGGCCGATGTCAATTGCCTCATTGAAGGATTCGTAGAAATCATTTTCACGCAGTTCCATCATATATTCACGGTAACCAAGATGTGTATCCGATAAATGCAAAAATCTCATCATAATTCACCCAGCAAATTTTTATTTTTCTTCCTGATTTCCTCAGGGTCATTGGATTTCTTTAACTCCTCCCTGGCCTCCTTCAATAATGAAATTAAATCTATATCGGAACCACCCGCCATGGTTTCGCGTTCACGTATTTTAACAATAACTGGCATTTTAACTATTTCACCGACAAGTATGGATTCACCAATATCCAGTGATGGCAGATCGTTCATTAAATAATTTGTAATGTTTTCACTGCTCTCCAGGATGGCATTCTGATCTGCAGGATTGGTTACACGCAAGATTATCTGTGAATTGCACTGGCTCAATACATCAGAATCAATTTTCCCGGGCCTCTGGGTTATCACAATTAGAAATATACCAAATTTCCTTCCCTCACCTGCAATTTTTTTAATCATTTTAGATATATTACTATTCTTTTTTGGGGGTGCAAAATTATGGGCCTCCTCTATGAATATAAAAACGGGATACTTATATTCTGATGACAGTTTCACATCGTATACTGAACTTAACACCTTGAATGAAAAATAATTTGCCAGAAATTGATCCATTCCGGATAGATCCATTACCGACATCTTCCCCGGACCGAGATAATCATTTATGCCAGTTGTATAATCCTGAAATATGTCCTTAATTTTTGTAAGAAATGTTAATCTTCCCTTAATTTTTTTATAATCCTCCGGTGGGAGCTTCCCGGCAGTTTCCATGAAATCATTCAGATCTTTTCTGCCCCTCATCTTTTTATAGATATCATCAACAATGGCAGTTAAATTTGTATATGTTTCCTTGATATCCATGATATCCTTGACATCATCCATAGTCAGGTCTCCAAACCTTATTGTAAAGTTATTGACAATTCCAATATCGTCTTTAGTATACCTTCCAGTACTTAATGGTGTCCTGAACACACTGATATTATCTGAATACATTTTTCCATCAAGTTTCTTCTTCATGAATACATAATCGGCATGCGGGTCAAGTACTATTATTGATGCCCCTTTTTTTAATAATTCCTCCATGATCACTGCCGCCGTATGGCTTTTTCCTGCACCGGTCTGTGCCAGTATTGCAAGATGCCTTCTCAGGCCGTTGATATTAATTGAAACACTGACATTGTTATCCGGTAGAGAGCCTATGTCCAGGGATTCCTCATCATTATATGAGAAGAGCTTTTTTAATATATCATCACCAGCCCTGTATACCTCTATTCCAGGTCTGATAATCTCTCTGGACTGTACGAGGTAATTATCCTGCAACCTTCCTAAAATCGTGGAAAGGCATACATTGATTGAATCACTGATATTGTTTGATGTGTATTTTTTTATACTCTGGAAATCCATGGTATCGTTCATCAATTCACTTTTTGATATGATTTCCTCTATTCTGCCTATTACAATATTATCATTTATTTTTAGATACACATATTCCCACTTTTTTATATCTGTATTATCATCAATCACAAATTCAAATTTATTCGAAGAATTTTCACCTATTGTAAATCCTATATTATACTCTGAGTCTAACACGTCTTTCACCCCTTGTTTCATAAAATGGTATACCGGTTGCCCTTTCAAACGCCTTCATATATACATTTTCCATTTCCCTTGACCGGAATTTAACCTGCTTATCGACATTAACCAGCCATAAATTATATACCCTGTAGCTATTATAACCATAGAATATTAAATTTATTATACTTTTGTCTAGGTCATATTGCAGGTTATCCCTGTTCTTTAGGTCTTCCACCAGAAATTCCCTGGATAAAACATCTATTTTCATGGGCAAATCATTTAAATCTGGCAGTACATCAAATGTAACGTAATTAATATCTGTACCATGTAAGTCTTTTCTATACATCAATGGCTGTGTATATCCCTTATATTCTGCAAACGACTTTATTAAATAATGGTCATTGCTATAATATTTTTTTTCATGTTCAATTACATCCGAATTTAATATTTCCTTCTCTGCCAGTGATAACAGATATTTTCTGAATGAATCCGAATAATCGCTTTTTGCAATAAATATTAATTTTACATTTTTTTCATATGCCTTCTTTATCATTGTTTTCAAATTTTTAAAGTATTCATCCATAAAGGTTTCGTAATTCTCTATATCTACTGGTTTATTCCCGTGTAATAGCCTCCCCTTCAATGAACCATCAACAAATATATACTCTGGGCTATAATTATCCAGCAGGTTTATTATTGACCTGTGCTCGGAGTTTTCCATTAATAATATGGTAAAGTTTCTTAAATCGTTCGGGTTCACCGGAAGTATATCTGCTTTAAAATCCCTTACAATTTCGTTGTTGTATACCGTATAACCTCTTATTATAATTATATTCTTGCCATTGTATAACGTTCTTGTGAACTCTGAACTATCCGTTGCTGCAACATCTATTTTATTTATTTCATACGGATTAAATGGAAAATAATTTTTATTGAATAAATCTTTATAAAAATTGTAAATCTTTGATTGGTTGTCCATTTTCATATCTTTTTTTATCCTATCACGATTTTTGTTTAAATAATCCATAAAATCATAAAATGTATCCATTCATTAACATTAGCATTATAATAAAAATAAATTTTTCTATTATTAATCATAAAGGTTAAAAACCATATTATATTATTGATAAATAATTAATATTAATTATTGGTGCACTTATGTTTCCCTCAGTAAAGGTAGAGAATGAAAAGCTTGAGTATATTGTTGATACGGTTAAATCAAAGATCAATTACTATGAGGTACATGCAAATCCAATGAGCGTCAGGTTTACCTTTTTTGGGAGCGATAACCCTGATATAGATCAACAGTTCGATGAATTAAGAAAAATCCTGGTTCCAGAAGGGTATATACCGTTTCTTGTCATGGACGTTGAAAATTATGTTGAGGTTACAATAAGGGCGGAACAGAAATATAAAACAAATACGGTTAATTTAATTATGCTGATATTAACACTGGCATCAACAATATATGTGGGTTCAATATACGCAAAGAGTTTTGTTGCCCCAGGCAGATTCTCAGAATTATATAGCCTGTTATATGGATTTATATTCTTTTCACTGCCGTTGATGTTTATACTGGGAATACATGAAACAGCACATTATCTGGTGGCAAAGAAATATAATGTCAATGCATCCCTGCCATTTTTTATACCGCTTCCATATTTAATCGGAACGTTCGGTGCGTTCGTTTCATTACGTGACCCGATACCAAGCAGGAAAGCTATGACGGAAATTGGTGCTGCCGGTCCAATAGCAGGATTTTTAGTGGCATTGCCATTATTATTTCTGGCACAGTATTTTGAAACAATATTCAAACCAGTTGGCAATTATATCCCGTTTGAATTAAACTATCCTATAATTTATAGATTATTCGGTATATTTGAACCTACAAAGGTGCCCATATTTCCCATGGTATTCGCTGTCTGGGTTGGCATGTTTGCAACGGCTATGAATTTAATACCTGCAGGGCAACTGGATGGAGGGCATATTGCACGTGGTGTGCTCGGATCAAAATCCTATCTGCTGGGTTACATATTCCTCGGCTTTTTATTTTATTTAACGATAGCCTACGACTACCTTGGCTGGCTATTTTTAGCACTGTTTGTCATATTTATGGGAATGGTACATCCTCCGGCATTAAACGATTATCAGAAAATTTCTAAAGTAGATATTGCCATCGGGGCATTTTCTATAATCATGTTTATATTAACGTTTACGCCATTACCGATCAAACCATAAAAAGTTAATAATAAATTAATAATGTGGTGATAAGGGCTTGTGGTCCAGTGGTTATGACGCTTCCCTCACACGGAAGAAATCGCCGGTCCGAATCCGGCCAGGCCCACTTACAACAGAGTTCGGGTTATTTTTTTATCTCTATTTTTAGAGGTTTTATTTATATACTCACGAACCACTTTTTATAATATAAAAATAAGATTATATAATTAATTATATTAAGGATAATATATAACACATTAAGGCACTGTGATAGATAAAATATGAAAATGGATTATATAAGTCCTTCTGTTTTTGGCTTTTTATAATTATTATAGCATAAAATAAACGTGATACAAAGCTTTATATAATTTTTAAAAATCGTTTTCTGCGGAGAGCGAAGATATGGTAAAGATAAGTGGAGTGGACCTTGTTAAATATTTATTGAGCAAATATGGTCCATTGTCACAGAAGAAATTGCAGAAGCTTGCCTATTTTGCAGAATATGAGCATATAAAAAAATACGGTGAAAGGCTATCAGATCTATCATTTAAAAGATATTACTATGGACCTTATTCAGAGGATATTAAGAATATAGAGGATGTTGAGGAAAATGTAATAATTAAAGAGCAGGATAATGGGTACCTCACCAAACTATCAGAACTTGTAAATGATAGCGTTTAGTAACATCTTAAACCATTATTCACAGGAACAGGAGATGAAGAAGAATGTTCATCATGATTACTCTGGGCATATAAGTGATACAATATTCGCAATTACCTCCACTGGATTATTTGTTCAATGGAGCAGTACCCAGGTCAATGTGAATTCACTTAGTGGTAGCCAGACTATAACAGAATTTGTTGCATAGGTGATATGAATTGGAAAAAAATGAAAGAACCCCGAATAAAAATATATGGACAGGGCATAAAGGTACATTACTCTCTTTTGCCTCTATATTAGTAAACATAATAGTGTTTATCTATTCATTGAATAATATGTTGACGTTTCAATTAATTGGAATCAGCCCATTCTCACAACAGGGGGTATACATGATCACGTCTTATGTGTTGTTTGAGAGCCTTATTGCTACCTTAATTTTTATTCCACCTATCTTTATCCTTCGAAATAAAAGATCCAACCCAAAAGTGATTTCTGCAGGATTGATAGTAGCACTCATTATAACAATAGTTGGCTTTGACGGTTATTTCCCTTTTTTGATTCCTCTGGTGCTGGATTTTCTTTTATTACCATTTATTGAAAATTCTCTCAGTACAGGCAATACAAAATAAAATATCAGAATCATCCTATAGATAATTGCTATAGGTGATTCCGTGTCACTTTTCCAAAATAGATTTCAGACTCTTATCCTTTAAAACGGAAACCACGTCTTCTTCTGGTATCTCCACCTTTCCAATATTTCCGTTTCCAATCAGGCTATCCCCATCATATAGTTCAAGCTTCAATGTCCCTTCTTCAAAGAAAATATCAAGGCAAACGTGCTTCTTGTTGTAAAAACTAATAAGTTTCTTTTCGGGGTCGCACCATATACTCATGTCTTGCATACCTGTTACCTCATGAAATACAATACGTGTCGTTTAATAAACATTTCGTTTAATGCTATTGCGGAAATAAGTGGTTAGAAATGCTGCACAATTTTCTATCATAAACCCGCCAAAATTCCTAACGGATGCACAATTTATCCTGTCTGTGGTAAGTTTGAACAACTATGAATTATCAGGAATACATTGATATTTACTGTTCTAGAAATAAAAAGAAAAAAATCTAACGGGTTTTTTCCACCACAGGGGCTTTAAATAAACTTATATATAACATAGTAATATTATTGATGCAGGATGGAGTTCCTGAAATGCTTATAGCTGATAACTCCTGTAAAAAATGGGGGCTATACAATGGCATTTGAAAGTATATTATTCAAAAACGATAATTATAAACTGGTGACTGAACAACCAGAGTTTTTTGTGGATATTCATCTCGATAAAATTGTAGATAATATAGTAACGATCAATGATGATACTGTATTAAAGCACATATTTTATACGCATTTAAATGGCCTGGATGATATAAAATACCGGCAGGAAGTATTTACTGACCTGGAAAACAATGATATATTTTCAATAATTAAAAACTATTATGACAGAATTAAAAAAATGAATGGATATTTATCCGGTATAGAGAATTTATATGAATACCAGAGGGAAAGATGGCTACTTGATTCCATTGAGATATACTGTGAAGCCATAAATACATTGTATGGGGATTTATTAAATTCTGATATAAAATCCAGGGGCTTGAACAGTTTGAAGGAATACCTTAACGGTTATATTAAATCAGGTTATTTTATTTCACTGGTAAATGATACCGGTAAACTTAAATCAGAATTATCGAAAATAAGATACTTAATGCACATAAGGGGAACAAAGGTTGTGGTAAGTGGGTACAGATCCGATAATGATTACAGTGATGATGTTGAAAATGCCTTTGAGAAATTCAGGGAAGACGGAGAAGAGAAGAAAAATGTTAATTATTCACACAGTATGGGGCATGTTGAGGCTGCATTGCTGTCCCTTGTGGCCAGGTTATACCCGGATGAATTTACAGAACTTCTTAAATATTATAATAAACACAAAAATTTCATTGATACAGAAATCTCGGTATTTAACAGGGAGATAAATTTTTATCTAAAATATATTAATTATATATCAAAAATAAAAAATTATGGCCTGAGTTTCTCCATGCCTGAAATTACAGAGGATAAGGATAACATATACAGTTATGGCGGTTTTAATCTTGCACTTGCAGATAAAATTAGAGATAAAACTATATGCAACGATTTTAATATAAATAATGATGAAAGGATAATTGTTATAACCGGACCAAATAATGGTGGGAAAACCACATTTGCAAGGGCTTTTGCGCAGCTCCATTATTTAGCCAACCTGGGATTGCCAGTTCCCGGAAAAAAATCAAGGCTGTTTTTATTCGATAAAATATTCACACATTTTGAAAAATCCGAGGACGTTAATAATTTAAGGGGAAAACTTGAGGGTGATTTAATGAGAATAAAATATATCATTGATAACGGCACGGATAAAAGTATAATTATAATTAATGAAATGCTGAGCTCAACAACACTAAATGATGCGATATATATTGGTAAACAGATAGTGGATAACATCCGTAAAATCAACTCCATATGTGTATATGTTACCTTTGTCGATGAGCTGACATCCATTGGAAATACCGTAAGTATGGTAGGCCAGGTACTGAAAGACAATCCAGAAATCAGGACACATAAAATAATCAGGGAACCTGCAAATGGCCTTGCCTATGCCATGGCACTTGCTGAAAAATATGGGGTAACACATGATATGATTATCAGGAGGGGTAGATCATGAAGGTATTTTTAATGTACAGGGATAAAAATTTCAATAATAAAATAGACCTGCCGTGGAATAGTGATGAATTAATAAAGGACTTTGGATTAAATAATATATTCACTGCAATGGCAGCTGGCGATAAATTTCTATTTGACATTGCCATGAAAACAATTTTAAATTATGAGGACGAAAAGGAAACATTATTATACAGGCAGGATGTGCTAAAGGATTGCATGGGTAATGAGTCCACAGTAAGGGAGCTCTACAGTATTGTAGTAAACTCTATAACCTTTGCAAGGAAAAGGTATTTCTGGTATAATGATGCCAGTAAGGAATTGATTATAGATGAATCCATTGATGTATTGAATATATTTATAGATACCATGGATAAATTAAGAAGTATTACCGGACAGGCCGGAAATTTTCATTCCGCAGGATTTAAATCACTGTTTTCCATGATTAAAAATGAATTTAATGATGATTACCTGAATATGGTAAAAATTCATCTTGACAATTTATCATTCAAAAATGGTGTATATATGAGTGCGGCCCTCGGTACTGGGAATGAGGGCATGAATTATATGTTGCATAAGAATAACAGAAAACACGATTTGCATGATATTTTCAATAAACATTATGTTTTTACATTACCGGAGAGGGATATCAACGGTGCACAGGAATTAAATGATATAAGGAAACGTGGCATACTCAGGATATCAGAGGTTATGAAAGAGGCAACGGGTAATGTAATAAACTTTTTTGAGTCCTTAAAAAATGAACTGGCATTTTATATAGGCTGTTTAAATCTTTATGATAAGATCAGGGAGAATAATTATGATATATGCTTCCCGGTGCCATCTGAAAACACATTATTATTTTCAGGTTTATATGATATGTCATTATCTTTAATATTAAATGATAAAATTGTAACAAATGACCTTAATAAAAATGGAAAACTCTATATTATAACCGGTACAAACAGGGGAGGAAAATCAACGTTTCTGAGAAGTACTGGTGAGGCATTACTTATGATGCAATCAGGCATGTTTGTTCCTGCCAGCAGTTTTACTTCCGGCATACACACAGAAATATTTACACATTTCAAGAGAGAGGAAGACAATAACATGGATATAGGTAAATTCGATGAGGAATTAAAGAGGATGAATGGTATAGTAGAACATATAAGTAGCAATTCTACCATATTTTTCAATGAATCGTTCTCGGCAACAAATGTCAGGGAAGGATCTGAAATAGCCGGAGATATCATCAATGCTTTGCTTGAAAAAAATATAAAGATTTTTATCGTAACCCATATGTATGAACTGGCGGCCAGATTTTTAAATGATAAGGATGCGGTGTTTTTAACGGCAGAGAGAATGGAAAATGGTGAGCACACATTCAGGATTATACCGGGCTTTCCATTAAAAACCAGCTACGGTGAGGATCTGTATAAAAAAATTTTTGGGGAAAGCATTGAAAGCTATAACTGGGAATAACATTGCAATAAAAAATTAAACGAGATATTTTATATTCGGAAATATTAAAAATAGAAAAATATTTAATTCATCTTCATGCTCTTTTTTATGGACTTTGTTCTCTTCATCATATTTTTTGATAAATTCTTTATAAACCTTTATTAATTCTGTTGAAAATTTATCAGACACAGCCCCATAAGATGTCATCATTTTATCCATTGACTCAATTGTTTTTAATTTGTTTATATCCCTATCATCAAGGCCATCAATTTCCTCTGCGATTATGTTTAAATTCATCGATTGTGCTAGAAAGAATGATTTTAACAGGTTTCTAAAATCCTCATTGCTTAATTTTGTTATTTCTTTTTCCAGTGCAAATTCGTCGAAATCAAAAAAATCGTTATTTAATCTATAATATTTCTCCACATAATTCTTTTTTACCCTTATTTCCGGTTCCAGAACAATATTATTTTTTAACAATTCTGATATATTCTGGTATATATTTGACCTGGTTGTTTTTATATATTTTGACATCTGTGTTACTGTCATCTTATCGTGATTTGTCAGTAAGGTGATAATTTTAAGTTTTGTTAAATTCCTGAAAGCAGCCATAAATATATCATATTTATTTTCCATGCCAACAAATTTATATATAAAATATAAATGTACGTATAAGTGATATTTATATGTCAAAAAATGATTTATATGAAACCCGGTGGAATAATTATTTCAGGTATTTAATATCGAGAAATATATCAAGATATAGCTCTATGGCTTTTTATGTATATTTTATGTGGGAAATTATATATAATTACCATTCAATTTTACTGGTAAGTCTAGTGCCGGCATTTTCTTTAATGGGATATTTAATAATTGTATTGCCGGAAGGTCATATGATAGATAAGTATAACAGATTTAAATTATTTATAATAATAAATATATTAATGATAATTACATATGCCATATTATTCACCAGCAGTTCCCTTTTAATAATATATATTGTAGATTTCTTTGCAGCACTTATTTCGTGGGTCGTCTATGATAATTTCCATGCAATAACAAAGGAAATAGTAAATAATAGTGATATGGATAGGGCCATATCGATGGACCAGGGTGCTTCAGGCATATCAGAATTAGCAGGTATACTGTCAGGTGGTATTTTTATATATATAAATTATAATTATTTTGTTTTATTTTTAATTATTATATCTTTCGCCGGTCTATTATTATCACTGAAATACAATGTAAAGGGCATGTATCAGAAAAATGAAAGAGCCTCGTTTAAACATGTTTTTAAAATGATGAAAACTATATACCCATTTCTTATTTTTGCAATGGTATTAAATGGTGTTTTTGTTGCACTTGATGTATTTGCTTCTGGATTAATATATATAATAATGAAAGCGGCACCAATATATTATACACTGTTTATTGCGGGATTTCCTGCAGGCATGATTTTAGGTGGTATACTGGCAGTAAATAAAAATGTTAAAAAAACAAATGATAGCCTCAAAATTATGGGGATATATATTTTTATAACAGGGTTGATGTTCATATTTATAGCAATAAACAGAATACCGATAATGGATTTTGTCTTTACATTTTTTATGGGGTTAATTATAGCATTTATCAATATAAAAATAACATCCATGGTTTTGAATTCTGTACCGAATAGCATAACGGGTAGATTCAATTCTGTAGGGGCGTTATTCAGCGCGGGTTCAACACCCCTAATGGCCGTTATTTTTGGATTTTTATCAGGGTTCATTTATTTTCCCTATATAATTGCAACGGTTGGAATTATAACAATAATACTGTCGCTGGAAATAAATAGGGTAATAAATAGTTTTAAAACAAATATGGAAAAACTAAACGAATTATATCCAGAATTGCTGTAATGTTATAAATGTGTGTATGTATATTTACATACTTTTAATAATTTTATGTAAGTATAGTTACATAAAATATATTTTTTAATAAAAATAAATTATTCAGATAATAGCCATTTCCATACAGGTATTGCAATTATTTTGAAATTATCCATTTCTATAATTTTATCCAGATTCATTGTTATTAAAATTAAATTACTGCAGTTCAGTTCTTTTCCGGCATTTAACAGTGAATTAATTTCCCTTCTATTTACGCTTTCGTAGTCAGAAACATACGTAACGTTTATTAATTGTTTCACAGTATTATTTTCATATAATAAAAAGTCAACTTCATAATTATTATTTTTATAATAAAATATTTCCATATTATTAAAATTATTACTCCTTCTTCTTAATAATTCTATAAAAACAATATTTTCTATTCTATTTCCTGAGGATTTTGTTGGTAAAAATCCGTTTAAATCAGGTACTGATGTATCTATTAAATATATTTTAAATGATGTTTTATATTGTTCCTTTACCTTGAATGAAAATTTGTGTATTATAAATATAAGATAGGAATTTTCAAGGTAATTAACGTACTTAATCACTGTGTGAATATCTATATCAAAATAGTTTCCAAGTTTAGAATATGAAAATTCATTTGAATAATTTGAAATTATATATCTTGATAAATTTTTGAAATCGTTTATTTTCCTTATTTTATATCTATTTATTATATCCTTCTGGATTATATCATTATAAATTGATATAACCATTTTTTTATCTATTATTATACTCTCTGGAAAACCGCCTGTACCGGTATAATCATTGAAATACTTTAAAATTAATCCCCTATCAAAAGTTGAATAATAGTTTTTAATCTCAAATGAATTATATTCAAGGAATTCTGAAAAAGAGAATGGAAACAGTATAAAATCGATATGCCTGCCGGTTAGATGTGTTGACAACTCTCCTGATAATAGGTTTGAATTGCTGCCTGTTAATATTATTTTTTTGGTATTTCGCAGTCTTCTTATAAATAATTCCCAGCCTTTTATATTTTCAATTTCATCAAATAAAAAAACATCAACGTTGCCATAAACAGAGTATATAATTTCCAGCAATGTATTCAAATCATCTGATGTTATATTAATAAGCCTTTCATCATCAAAATTAACATATGCTGCCTTAATAGTATTTACCAGACAGAGTGCAAGTGTTGATTTGCCACATCTTCTTATTCCCATAACTGTTAATATATTTGGATTTTTTATATATACTGATAAATCGGGAATTTGCCTTTTTATTACGCCCTTTAACATTTCTTTTGATTCATCTTTTTGATTTATTATAATTTCCCTTATTATCTGTTCATCCATAATCTATAATAATATACTCTTATAAATATGTGTATGTATATTTACATGTTTTTAATAATTTTATGTGGGTATAGTTACATAAAATACATTTTTTGATAAAAATGCTGTAAATTACTGGTAATTTAACATTTCAGATGCTATTATATATCAGGCAATAAAAATAGCTTTCCTACCAATGTAAAATAGGATTAATATCGTGTTTGTACAGGGGCATATAATTTCAGTAGAAAGATGTGGATATTAAGCCCAATCTAGGGCATAATTAAACGTGATTAATTTCATTCCCTTCTAAACTTTTTTCCGCTCATATACTGCTCCCGTAAATAATACGATTCACAGCTAATGGCAATATAAAAGTACATTGGTAATTTTCCAATAAAAAAATTAAATATTATTTCAGTCATTACCATTTATGGACATAATAGTTCTTATTAAACAGACAGTGGACATGGACCAGATAAAATTAAATGACAGTAATGAGGCAATGACAGAGAATTTACCATTAAAAACAGATATTTTGAGCAAAAATGCCATAGAGGCAGCAGTTCAGTTAAAAGAGAAGTATGGTGGAAATGTAACCGGAATAATATTTGGAACCGAAAAGGCAACATCCTCGATGAAAGAGGCATATGCAATGGGTGTTGATGATGGCTATATTATAAAGGGATATGAAAAATCCGATCCACTTATAACATCAAAGGTTCTGTCAGATAAAATTAAAACAGTTAAAAATGATTTAATTATTCTGGGCAACCAATCATCCGATTCATACTCCGGATTATTACAGGGATTGTTAGCATCTGAATTAAATGTGAGTTTATTGAGCAATGCAATAAAAATAGAAATTAATAACGGCAATGTGGATGTTACCACGGAATCTGAAAATAAGGATATTATAATGGAATCGCCACTACCGGCAATTATATCGGTTGCACAGGAGATTAATGAACCGAGATTGCCAAATGTGATGAAAATAATGGCCGCAGGCAAGAAGAATATAAATATTGAGGACGCAGATATAAAATATGAGGATGACGATAAAACATTATCGAATAAGGCTCCTGAAAATAAAAGAAAGAAAATTGTATATGAGGATAATAATGGCATAGATGAAATAGCAAAAATATTAAGGGTGGTAAAATGAAATGCCTGGTATTTTCAGATAACGGAGATAATGCAGGAGAAATAATATCATATTTTTATAAAAAGATGGATATTGATGTAATATGTAATGACAGTGTTATAGATTACGGTGCGGACAGCGTTTATAAATACAGCAATGGTTTTTCAGATAATCTATCGGAATATTTGCTTGAAATGTATAATAAAAATAAATATGATTATATCATTATTTCCTCAACAAATCTTGGAAGGCAGATAGCAGGAATAATATCAGATAAACTGAACGAAAAATGCATGCCGGAAATATTTTCATTTGAAAAGAACGATAAGATTGTAACAAAGAGATTTTTTTATGGTGGCAAAACTGTGCTTGAGGAGGAAACAGGTTTTAAAATATTCACCATTTCACCCGGTATATTCGAGACAAAAAAAATCGACAAAAAATCAAATTTAATAGAGGTAAAATTAAATAGTAGTAAATACAAAATTTTAAGTGAAAAACAAAAAAGTGCGAGCGGAAACGATATAACCAAGGCAAAAATAATAGTTTCAATAGGCCGTGGACTCGGAAGTAAGGAGAATATAGAAAAGATTATGCCACTGGTTGATGCACTGCATGGTGAAATAGCCGGATCAAGACCTGTATGCCTTGACTATAAATGGTTGCCTGAGGATAAACAGGTAGGTTTATCAGGTAAAAAGGTAAAGCCTGATCTATACATAGCTCTGGGCATATCAGGACAAATACAGCACTTAGCTGGAATAAGAAATGCAAAAACCATAATAGCAATAAATAAGGATAAAAACGCACCAATATTTGAGGAGTGTGATTACGGCATTGTCGGAGATTTATTTTCAATAGTTCCCGAACTGGTTGAAAAATTAAAAAAATAATTAGGCAATTGACGTATTTTTTTATATTTAGCCGTATAAAGGTTTAAATATAAATTAGTTTTATATTTATATATGGTAGAAACGTTACCGATGGATGAAAAATACAAAGTCCATATGAGTAAATATTTTGAGGAATATAACAGGTCCTTAACTGATATGGATGGATTCTGGAATGAGAAGGCTAAAATAATAGACTGGTTTAAACCCTTTGATAAGGTTCTTGATGATTCCAAAAAACCTTTTTATAAATGGTTTATAAATGGAAAAACAAATATGTCTTATAACTGCCTGGACAGATACATAAAAACTGAGAAAAGGAATAAGGTAGCTTTTATATGGGTCTCCGAGAAGGGCGATGAGAAAATGGTAACATATTATGGCCTGTATAGAAGGGTCAATGCATTTGCCAGGGGATTGTTAAATTTAGGAATAAAAAGGGGGGATAAGGTAACAATATATATGCCTATGATACTGGAAACCCCAATAGCAATGCTGGCATGTGCAAGAATAGGTGCTGTATTCAATGTGGTATTCTCGGGTTTCGGTGAGGAAGCACTGGCACAGAGAATTAATGATTCGAATTCAAAAACTGTAATAACCGCCGATGGAGGTTACAGGAAGGGAAAGATAATAGAATTAAAGAATCTAGTGGATAAGGCCATAGATTTAAGCAGGGGTGTTGACAATGTAATTGTAGTAAAGAATGCAAACAATAAAATCAATATGGAACAGGACCGTGATTATTACTACGATGATATAATAGAAGAGGGTTATGTTAAACCGGAGGAACTGGATTCAAATGACCCGCTGTTTATATTATATACATCCGGGACAACCGGAAAACCTAAGGGTATTTTGCATGGCAATGGCGGTTATCCCGTATGGATTGCCAACACATTAAAATGGGCTTTTGATCCAAAGGATGAGGATAGGTGGTGGTGTGCTGCCGATATTGGGTGGATAACAGGTCATAGCTATATAGTATTTGCACCGTTATTACTGGGATTAACATCAATAATGTATGAGGGTGCAATAGACCATCCGAAACCAGATAGAATGTGGGATATAATAGAAAAATACGGCGTTAATATACTACACACATCACCTACAGCAATAAGGTTATTGATGAAATATGGCGAGAAATACCCAAAAGGCCATGACCTATCATCATTAAAAACCCTGGGTACTGTTGGTGAACCGATAAATCCTGCAGCATGGCACTGGTATTATGAGGTAATAGGGAAGAATAAATGCCCTATAATAGATACATACTGGCAGACCGAAACTGGTGGATTTACAGTATCACCATCATTAAATCTGGGCATACCGGATTTAAAGCCAGGTTCCGCCACGTTCCCATTGCCTGGAATAGAACCAGCGGTCTTTGATGAAAATGGAAATAATGTAAAACCCGGTGAAAAGGGGTACATAGTTATTAAAAGACCGTGGCCGGGATTAATGCTGACCGTCAATGGCGATGATAAGAGATATATAGAAACATACTTTTCAAAGTTTAAAAATAAGTATTTCATGGGAGATTATGCAATAAAGGATAATGATGGCTACTACTGGTTACTTGGCAGAGCTGATGAGGTTTTAAAGGTAGCCGGACACAGAATAGGGACAATGGAGGTAGAGGATGGCCTGGTATCAATGAAGGAAATAGCAGAAGCTGCAGTATTCGGCAAACCTGACACGATAAAGGGTGATACCATAATAGCCTTTGCAACATTAAAAGATGGTTATGATAAATCACCTGAACTGATAGAGGACATTAAAAAAAGAATAAAGAATAATCTTGGACCGATAATGGTTCCTGAGGAAATACATATAGTAAGTGCTGTACCGAAAACCAGATCCGGAAAAATAATGCGCAGGGTAATAAAGGCCGTGTATCTGGATCAGTTACCGGGAGATGTGAGCACACTGGAAAATGAAGCATCGGTTGATGAGATAAGGAAAGCTGTTGAAATAATAAAGGGGGGTGATTAATATGGAAGGTACAAAAGAAACAAAAAGCAAGGAAAATACATCGGCAAAGATGAAAGTGGATGATCAGGCAAGTATAAACCAGTTAAATAAATCATTTCTTGCTGATCCGGCACCACTTGGGCTTGCCGCCTTCGGATTTACAACATTTTTATTGAGTTTTGTTAATGTAGGACTGTTATCGTCTACGGCTGCTTTTGTTGTAATGCCACTGGCATTTTCATACGGAGGGTTTGCACAGTTATTAACGGGTGGTTTTGAGATGAGACGCGGAAACACCTTTGGCTTTACTGCGTTTACGAGTTATGGTTCCTTCTGGTTTTTCTATGGGTTCCTGGTATTGTTTGCATCAATGAAGATAATTACCATACCGGCTACAGCTTTAGGTGTGGCATTAATTCTCTGGGGATTATTTACACTGTACATGTGGGTAAATGCAATGAAGCTTAATATGGCATTAAAACCTTACATTTTTATTCCTGTGGCTGGCATTCTTTACACTGGGATTTGGAGCATACTACTCATTAATAGGCCTGACAAGAATAGGTGGCGTCTTCGGATTCCTGGCAGCGTTCTTTGCGGTTTACACAAGCTTTGCAATAATAAGCAATTCCATTAAAAAGGATTCCATGCCATTAGGGCCGGCAATGTTTAAATAATTATTTATGATTATTTTTTAAATTTTTATTTACATATTTTAAAATAGGAGGTATTTTTAATAGTGTTCCGGGGCTGTCTACGATCAGATGTTCTAATGGTTTTTTATTCGGGTCATATCTGTCAATGTGAATTTCATACCTATCGATAAATTCAACAATGTGTACACCTAGATTTGAATGGTAAATACTGCACCTATAATCTCTTAACTGGCCTCTAATATAGCCTACGGATCTTTTAAACAGTTTTGAATTTTCAGGATTTTCTATGTTTTTTGGTATGTCAAATCTATCATAAACCAGTGCCAGTGCACATAAATTATTCCATAAATCAAACATTACATATTAATGAATAAAATATATTTAGCCTTAAGCAGGAGCATTGGATAAAAATATTTATATACATTAGTATAATACTAAATTCTTATGTATGATGATAAAGACCCCTCAAATAAAAGGTTAAAAAAAGGCCAGGTTGGCGTAATGGGTGCAATTGCAGAGGAGATATCCGCAATGGCACCGGGATGTGATGCAATAGCCTTTGTTGTTTCATCTGCTGTATTTGCATTCTTTTTAACTCCCCTGGCATTTTTAATAGCAACACTGACAATGTTCCTGGAGGTGAATACATTATACCACCTGTCCAGAAGGCATGCAAGTGCTGGCGGATATTATGGATATATAGCCAATGCTTTTGGGCCTGTTCCTGCAATATCATCAGGGTTGATGTATGTTATGTATCAGATAGTAAGCACTGCAGCGATACCTGTATTTGTTGCAGGAGTTGTTCTTCCTGGCGTGCTAAAATATTTCCTTGCAATAGGATTGCCCGGATGGATCTGGATACCCTTTATACTTGTATTTATAATTGGTCCTATCGTTGTTGCAATGGTAGGTATAAAGCCACAGATGAGATATATAAGAGTTGCAGCATTTTTTGAGGTTGCATTCCTCGCAGTACTGTCCGCAATTATAATATTAAAAGCTCCGGATAACACAGTAAACGTGTTTGACCCATTTGTATGGCCACAGTACAGCTCATTATTTGCATCCGAGGGGGGAACAGTAACAGGTGTCGGCCTCGGCATGATATTCGGATTAACCTCATTTATAGGCTATGGTGGTTCTGCACCTCTGGGTGAGGAAGCAACAAACAGCCGGGTAATAACAAAATCACTTATGTTTGGATTGCTGATAACCGGACTTGTCTTAACAGAGGTTGCATATGCACAGATAGTTGGATGGGGTATACCGTTAATGGATACGTTTTCATCCTCAGGCATACCTGGAATTATAGTTGCAACAACATATACCGGAGCTGTTGGTGGTGTTATGTTGTCTCTGGTTGCATTTAATTCAGCATTTTCTGACTCTGTTGCAATGCAATCCAATGCCGGTAGGGTATACTTTTCAATGGCAAGGGATAAGGTTTTGCCTGTAGGTTTTGCATATCTACATAAAAAATATGTAACACCGGTTAAGGCTCTGACTTTTATAGCAGTTATGGCATCCATCATTTCAATAGGTTCAGCATTTGCCATATCATACTATGGATTCGGATTAACCCCCTATGATTTATTGACTCAAAGCGTTAATAGTTCCATTATAATAAAGGCATTAACCGATACATTTGAGTTTTTAACAACGATGGCACTTGCAGGGTTAATAGTTACACATATATTATTGAACACAAGTGTTATGACACTGTTCAGGAGATTGAAGGAAAAACATACAGGATATAGGAAAATAACCCATCCCATAGAACATTATGTATTGCCCTCAGTAGCAACAGTAATCTTTATATTTGTACTGTATGGATCGGTTGTACCCCCAGTTTACCCTATAACTGAAGCAGTAATAATAATAGCAATTTACGTTACATTCTCCATAATATATGGGTTGCGTTTAGAGAAAATACATCCTGAAATCACAGAAAATGCCGGAAAAAAAGTAAATATGGTTGAGGAGGAAAGATTAAAGGGATTTATAACAAATTCAAAAAGAAAATAAAAATTAGAAGGTTACTACTGAATAGCCCTCATCTATTTTTTTGGCTGTTTCTACTCCACCCATTACAGATCTCAGACCCTCAATTAACTGTTCTTCTTTTAGACCCATTCCACCAACGGAAACCTTACAGTAGCTTACATCTATATCAACATCTTTCATTTTGTTTACCGAATCTATTACAGGTTTTACACCGTTAGAATCCTTCAGTAAATTTTCAACCCCGCGGCCGAGAAACATAAAAGAAACTTTTGCACCAGCATTTTTTACGGAATTATATGCAAAGTTAGAAGCTACGTTTAACATATTTATATCATCTTTTCCCTTAGTTAATACAACAAACATTTTTGCCATAGTACCGTAATCCAACATTTATTAATAAATTTTTTTTAAATTTTGTCGAAAAAAAATATTTTCATATAAATATATAATTTAACCCAGTGGGCTGGAATTGATCCCCTAAATATGGATGAAACCGGTAGAAAGCATTTATATGGTTATAGAATTAGTTTAATGGCAGGATATATGCATCCAAATTCTCACTGAAATTAAAACTCCGTACCTTTTTCATAGACTCAATTGTAATGGGTTTGTGACATCCTCCCACGACTAAAGCCGTGGGCTTCCTGTTTCATCGACAGTGCCTCTTTCATGTATTCCAGAGGTCTTACTCCATCTCCCGCCACCATTTTTGGGTGGTTTATCAGGCTTCAAATCCCCACTGCCCGTGGGTACTCAAGTATGTAAGTACTTATTCATTTATATATGTTCGCTTTCATCCCACCCATAAATGGGGTGGGTTTTCTCGCTCACTGTGATAAATAGATCTCCCATGGGTGTATGACCATTACCTTTGAAGCATGAGGACTTTTGTGGGATAGCTGATTTATATGTATATTAATATACTTAAAAACACAGCAAAGAGCGTTGAAAATGTATTTACCTGACCCTTGGATAGTTTATTCCTGTTTTCAAACACTGCTCCCAGAATACTATCGACCTGGCATCCAGCAAAACCTAAAAGTGTTATAACAAATACCGGTGAAAATACAATAGTATGGAATTCCAGTATCGAATATGATAAACCTATTATCAATGCACCCATTGCTGCGGATATTTCTCCCAGTAAGGATATGCCACCATTAATCCCGGGTGTTATTTTCTTAAAGTTTGTTATCAGATAAACATTTTTATCAAAAACCCCTATTTCTGATGCAAATGTATCTGCATTTACAGATGCAAATGATGTTGCAAATATTTCAAAAAATGGTAAGTTATGGAATTTCGTTATGTTGGCAAAAGCTATGAATATTCCTATTAGGGCTGCATATATAACATTTGACACATGTCTTTCACCATTTTTTCCCTCCTGTAGATGATTTTTTATTTTTTCATTTATCCTATATTTTGTGGCAATGTATGCTGTTATAGCAAATATTAGCATTAAAATTAACCATAACAATGAACCAAAAATCACAACTATTATGCCTATTAAAAGTGCGGCTATACTACCTTTTAAATCAAATATATTAAATTTTAATGATAGCATAAATAATAGAGCAAGAATAATTACAGTGGTTAAAATATATTCAACGCTTATATATACCACCCCCCGTTATATGAAGAAAATTTTTGATCTTTAAAGCGGGTTTGAAATAGTGTATCATTAGTATCGCATTGCTATTTATTATAAATTTTTTTACATATAACCTGATTGCTATATAGTTTATTAAAAAATATATAGAAAATCTTTAATATATAGATAGTATATAAGTAATAATGATGGAAATAAAAAAGTATGGAAATAATAGTAATGCAAAAAATTACTTAAAGGGTATAAAACTGGTAGTATTCGACATGGATGGTGTATTATTAAGGAACAGGAATTCATGGGATGTTATAATAAATAAGGCAATAAAAAATAATTATTATTATGATGATTATAATAGAATGGAGTATACATTTAATTACATATATGAAAATAACATACCGGAAAATTATTATGATTATCTAAATGAATGCAATATAAAAAAATATATGAATATTAGGGATCTGTCTGAAAATGTTAATAATACAATAGATTATTTAAAAGATAGGAATATAAAAACTGCAATAGTTTCAGCAGGCTCACATTGCTTCGCTGAATATTTATCTGATCTGTTTAATATGGATTATTTTATCGGCAATAAAATTGATGTAAACAAAAAGGTCTTTATAAAAAATGTTGATCCCTCGTACAAGGACGAAAATATCAGGTTTATACAGAAAAAATTTAATGTTAAAGTTGAAAATACAGTATCAGTAGGCGATTCATTTTATGATCTATCGATGAAAAAAGCCTCAAAATATTTTATTGCGTTTAACCCCTCAGGTGATGAAATGCTAAAACATTCAGATTTTGTGGTTAAATCAAATAATTTATATGATGTAATAAAAACATTAACACTGGAAACTATAAAGGTTTAATATTAAATGAAAATAAAGAAATATGGAAATAAGGGTTATCGGTACATGGAATTCTAAATTATCAAAAAATAGAAGGAATACCTCATATATAATAAATAATAATATCCTGATAGATTGCGGACCGCATACGGCAGAGTCATTCATTAATAATGGCATAAAATTTTCAGATATTGATACAGTATTAATAAGCCATATGCACCTTGACCATTATGGTGGCTTACCAGAATTTATATGGCAGAGGGCATTTGAATCAACAGATAAAAAAATTATGATAATAGGTCCAGATGACATAGAAAAAAGGACATGTAACATTTTAAATGAATATTATACACCGGATTATTTTAAAAAGAATATTGAGTTCAATAAAAATTTTGAAAACATAACAATAGGCAATGGAAAACATTCAGTTAAGGATTATACCTATAGATTAAAGATAGGCAATAAAACATTATTTTACACGGGTGATACCTCATATTCGGATGAGGTTATAAAAAACGGTTATAATTCAGATATTTTTATACATGAAGCCACGTATCCAAGCACTATGGAAGATATTGCAGTAAAATACGGGCATTCTACTGTAAATGATGCATATAAATCATTTAAATCAAGCAGATCAAAAATATTTATTCCAACCCATATGTCAGAATTATCATTGCATGAGATTGCTGAAATAGATGACAGCGATATAATGCTCCCGGAAGAAAATAAAAAATATGTGATACCGTGAATGTAGCATTTTTTGTTAACCCCTTAGCTGGATATGGTGGTGAGAGCAACAACAAGGGATCGGATAATTTAAAGCTGGATAACATTAATAATTCTGTATCGCTAAAAATAGCAGAATACTTTCTGGAAAATATAAGCAGAAATAATATTAGATTTATAGTTCCGGAGGGTTATATGGGCTCGTATTTAATGGATAAATTAAAAATAGAATATGATATATCATATAAATCAAACTTTCCAAGTACAAAATATGATACAGTAAACTTTCTGAATTCATTAAACAATATAGATTTATTATGTTTTGTCGGAGGGGATGGAACTGCAAGGGACATTATATCATCAAAAAAGGATTTTATTACATTAGCAATACCTGCCGGCGTAAAGATGTATAGCTCTATTTTTCCAATAAATGCTGATCATGCAATATATTTATTTAACAGATTAATAAATAATCACATGGAAACACAGTATAATGATGTATATGATATAGATGAAAGTAAGTTCAGATCTGGAATATTAGATGTAAAATTTTATGGGAAAATGAGGATTCCAGTATCCGGTGATATTGTAAATGTTTCAAAGGCAGAATACGGTAACCACTCAGTATATGATATTTCTGAGTACATAATAGATAATATGGACAGGGAAACATATTATTTAATTGGCCCCGGAACGACATGTAAAAACATAGAGGAAAACCTTGGATTTAAAACAAATATACTGGGTTTCGATTTAATAAAGGATAAAAAATTACTATTATCCGATATGAATGAGAACGACATATATAATAATATAATAAATAAAAAGGTGAAATTGATAATAACAATTATAGGTGGACAGGGCTTTATTCTTGGAAGGGGGAATAAACAGCTGTCATCCAGAATAATAGAGAATATAGGCTTTGAGAATATAATATTAATAGCAACACATGAAAAATTAATGGAACTAAAAAATTTATATGTTGATATAAAACATGATAATTTAAAAATACCTGAATATATAAGGGTACTGATAGGTTATAATATATATAAAATAATGAAAGTAATATATTAATCATTCCTATTTAAAATATATTTATATTTAATATATTAATATAGACCGGTGAAAAAAAATAATACACTGGCAGGTCTTGCCAGATACGCAAAGAAATCACCAAAATGGTATTACTTTATCTTACCGGCAATAATTATACTTCTTATAGATTATCTTATAATAAAAAACATTACAATAATATCAATTATCATTTTTTCATATTTAATACTGACATTGATAGATTTTACTGCTATAAAGTCCACCAACAAAAGTTTTAACCATAATAGGATAATATACATGGGCTTTGCATCATTTGTTCTATCAAATTTATTTTTCTGGATTGCCTATTCGATCAATGTTTTTATAAGTACTGATGTATATTATATACTTGCACTATCAATAGGATTCCCATCATTTTTAAGATTTTTAATACTTTATGTGTACTATCCAGACTATACTTTTGAAGCTTTTTTTATATCGATGGATTATACATATTCATTTATAATAATATCAGTTTTATTTTATAGCTTCCTGTTAAAAAATATATTATATATTATTATTCCATTAATTATATCAACATTGATCTATGTTTTATTTTCATATTTATTTATAAAGATTACAACAGTAAGCTTCTCAAAAAAATATCATTCAAAACCATCTGAATTAATTAATTTCTTCTTAAACAAAACAAACGGTGGTGATGTTGGGGAAAAATTTTTCAAAAAGGTTTATAATAAAAAAACAAGGGTACCTGTAAAAACCATAAATATAATGGATAATGATAAAAGTAAGGTAACGCTAATATTCCCCTATGTGCATCCCGGACCATTTGGAGATCTGTGTACAAGCGATTTACCGGTTAAACTGAAAAATGAATTGGATGATGATAATATAATGGTATTCCATACTGCAACAACTAATAGCAATAATTGCAGCGGTAAAGATGATATTAAGAATATAGCCATTGCAGTTAAAAATTCAATTGGTAATATGAAATATAATGGATATATTTCGGATTTTGTAAAATTTAATGTGAATGGTTATGATGTAACATTACAGAAATTTGGTAATTTCGGATTTTCTGCTATAATACCCGGTAATAAGAGATTTGATGATATTTCATTAAAGGCAGGTTTAAAATTAATAAAGGGTTTAAAAAATTCAGGTGCCGAGGATTTTGCCCTGATAGATGCACAGAATAAATTCACAAAAAATGCGGATGAATTGAATGACTGCTCTATTTTTATAAATCCTCTGATAAAAAAATTTAATGAAACAAGATCAAAGTATCCCGCAATGATAGGATATTCAAAAAAGGTTGCGAACATGAATGGATTGGCGTCAATGGGAATACAGTCCATAGTAATGAAAATAGATGATAAATATAATGCAATAGTTTTAACGGATTCCAATAATATAACTGAGGAAATAATTAAGGATTCCAGATATAAATTAAAAAATCGGGTTGCAAGCCTGGATATATACACAACGGATAATCATGCTGTGAATGCAAGTAATTTAGATATCAATCCTCTGGGTAAAAACTGTGATGTAAATGAGGTTTCAAATTTAATAAGGGAAGCGGTTATGTCGGCTATAAACAATGTAAGCATGGTAAAGGTTGGAATGGATACACAGTACGTAAATGTAACAATGGGGGAGGATAATTCATTCCATGACCTGATATCCACAGTGCTGTTATCCATAAAAAAAGCAAAATATTCCATAGCCTTTGTTCTATTTTTATCAATACTTATTTCCATTTTTTTATTTAAGGAATTAATTATATTCCTATAATTTTCTGTGACATTATCAGATCAAGTAATGTAAATGCCGTAAATGTCTGTACAACCGGTACCGCCCTGAAACTTATAAACGGATCATGCCTTCCCTTTACCTCTAATGTTGTTTCTTTCATCGTTTCAAGATTTACTGTTTTCTGCTCCCTATGTATTGAAGATGTTGGTTTCATAACCACAGTGAATTCTACAGGCATGCCATCTGATATACCACCTAAGATGCCACCACAGTGGTTAGTTTTTGTTTTTATTTGATTATTATCCATATAAAATTCATCATTTGCCTGTGACCCTGTCATTTCAGATAAACTAAAACCCGATCCGAATTCTATGCCTTTTAATCCGGGTATAGAGAACATTGCTTTTGATATTTCGCTTTCTATTGAATCGAAAAATGGTTCACCTGTTCCTGGAGGCAGATTGTATACTATAGTTTTTATCTGCCCTCCTAAACTATCACCATTTTTTATTAATTCAATTAATTTACTGTATAATTTATTATCCATTTCATCATCTGGCATCCTTGTTTTAAAACTGTATATATAATCCTCATCCTCTATGTTTTTATCATCTATTTTTATGTTGCCTGCAGATTTTATATATGATACTATTTTTATATTAAACCTTTTTAATATATCCATTGCTATTGACCCTGCCACAACTAAGGGAAGTGTCATCCTGCCTGAGAAGAAGCCGCCGCCCTCATAGTTTCTGTATTCACCATATTTATAAAACATTGTTAAATCAGCGTGTCCCGGTCTTGGATTGAACTTTAAACTGTCATAATGCTTATCTATATAATCTTCATTTTTAAATAAAAATGTTAACGGCGAGCCATCCGTATAATTATCTTTTATTCCCGCTATTATTTCTAAACTGTCATCTTCCTTTCTCTGTGTGGTTATCACACCCTGTGCTGGCTTTCTTCTTGATAACCATTTATTGATATAATCCATATTTATTTCAGTACCTGCCGGTATGCCATCAATGGTGCCACCAATATATCTACCATGCGATGATCCAAAAATGGTTAGTTTTAATGAATTCCCTACTGTGAACATAAGCAATAATTATAATGTGCATTATTAACGTTTTTATATCAAATTGTAATATATATTTAAAGCTCCGTGGTGTAGCGGCCAAGCATAACTGGCTCTGGACCAGTCGACGGCAGTTCGAATCTGCCCGGAGCTATAATGTAGTTTAAATATATTGAATAGATTAATAATATAAGTTTTAATACACATTTATGGATGATATAAGTAATCAATACTGCGATTTAATCGATAAAAATTTACCACTAAACCATAAATTTTTCAGGTATGATTCTGAAATAAAAATTACAGAATCGTTTATAGGATTAGCAATTTCAGAGGGAAAAAATGTAGAAAAATTAAGGGATATTATCGATATTCTGGACACATTAAACCAGAATTTGTATGACAATGATGTAAAATTACCGGATATGGTAAGAAAGGAATTGAGAAGGGAAGATTCCACATGGGTTGATATAGATCAGAAAATGAATGATGGAAATAAATATACAGCATACCTTATAATAGCATCCTCGCATTTGAGAAATGCAATTACATATTTATATGAATTGAAAAGTGATAGTGATTTTTCATCGCATATTACCGATTATCAGATAGAGTATATGCTAAAACTTGTAAACAGGATAAATGATGAGGCTATAGGTGATGTTTTATTATAATGCAGAGATGTGGACTTTCTGCCGGATAACTGTAAAACATCTGTAATTATTTATTATTGTATAATATAAAAATATAAAAACAATTAATATGGTTAACAGTAAATAAACTAATAAACTTATATCTTTGATAAATCTATAGAGTTTATATAATCCTTATAGTTCACCGGTTCCTTTACAAATCTGTACAGGGATGTGTTCTCTTTATAATAATCAAGCTGGAGCATGTAAAATTGTTCCTTTGTTAACAACCCTCTTCTCTGTAATGAGCCTATAAACGGTTTGAATATCAGTGATGAGACCTCTTTCACCGGTTTTAAGCCCAATTTCTCCCTTATTGTATTAAACATACCTCCAAAAGTAATCCTGTCCTTTGTACATATATCTATTACCCCGTGGCTATCCATAGAATTCTTTATCACGGTTATCACGTCATTTATATATACCGGTGCCATGTTTCCGCTCTTCGGTAAAAACGGAACCTTCTGTTTTGCTAAATCTACAAGCATTTTGGTGAATTTATCGCCTTCACCGTACATTGTTGATGCCCTGACAGATAACCCATTTTTTAGTAAATCAACATTATCTTCTGCCAGTCTCTTATATCTAAAATAATCGGTTTTACCCTTATCAGCATTTATTGCAGAGAAATATATTAATTTCTGGGATTTGCCATATTTTTTAATTGCCTTTACTATATTCTTTACACCGTTTAATGAAATATCCTCATGCTTTTCCTCATCTTCCTTTAGAACATCAACAGCATGAATTACTGTATCATAATTCTCTATAGCCTTTTCAACATCCTCATAATTCCTTACATCGCCCTTAATATATTTTATGCCTTTATTATCAAGCGCCTCTGAATTATTTCTTGAAAAATAGGCCTTTTCTTCCGCCTCCATCTGATTTAAAACGTTGCTACCAACAAAACCCGATCCTCCTATAACAATTAGTTTCATGAATGGATATATTATATAAATATAAAAATATTTTATTTATAGTTAATTTTTTATCTCTTTAATTATTATACAAACATGGATGATTTTTCAAATTATGACAAAGACGTTTTTTTAATCAAAACAAAGATGATAGACCGTGGTGCAATGATGTCCAGATACAGCAGAACAGCAAATCTTGATCTAAGAGATTTATACAGTAAGGAATTTAAAAATAATTCCGAAAGGGCTGAGAACTTCTATAAGAGAGTTTTCCTGGACTACGGTGATGAATCGGTTGCAGAATTAACAACTGCACAGTTAGGCATACAGAATGTATCAAATATATTATCAAAGTTAATTGAGGAACCAAGAATAGGACTGTCATATCTTGAAAAATCCTCAAGATATGTTAGGTATGATAAAAAGGGTAAGGATGGTTATTTATTTTTAAAATCATATGACGTAGGCATAGAAAAAAATGGTGAAGAGTACGATAATTACTGTAATGAATTATTCAAATTTTATTCAAAAAGTTATAATGAATTGATGGACTACTTTAAAGAAAAATATCCCATAGACGATTTTTTCTTTGAGATAGACGGTGAGAGTTATAAATATTCTGATATAAAGGATATTGATGATAAAAGTGTGGAAAAATCCTATAAAACATCATTAGGGTCATCTGTTCTGGATGAGATAAGATCCATATTGCCCGCATCAACCCTGACAAATATAGGTATTTCCGGTAATGGCAGGTCCTTTATATCACTGATAGAAAGGTTAACCGGGTATGGCACACAGGAAAGCATAAAATTTGCAGATTTGATTTATAATGAATTAAAAAATGAAATGCCGGAGTTAATAGATGAAGCGGTTTCAGATCATGGTAAAGCACAGATAGAATATAAAATTAAAAAGGATTTTATTGCAAATTCATATAAAATGAATTATAAAAATATAGATGATGTAAAACTATTAAATTATATGGATGAGAAAAAGGCCCTGGATTTATCAGTAAAGATGTTTTTATACCCATACTACAACGATTATGGTGATGTTCAGATAGATAAAGATGAGGAAATAAATATTTTAAATAAATTAATAGAAATAAGAAAAAACAGGAGAAATAAAATAGGAAGGGCATTTGAAAGTATAAATTATGTGTTTGAGGTAAATACAAATTACGGTGCATTCCGGGAAATGCAGAGACACAGATTTTTATCAATTATAAGGAAACCACTTGGAGTTTATTACGGATATGACATACCGGAAGAACTTACCAGGATCGATAATTTAAGGGATGAATACATTAAATTAATGGAAGAGGCAAAAATGATATATATGGACATTAAGGATAGATATAATTATAAAATGGCACAGTACTGTGTTCCATATGGATATAGATATCCTGTAATATTCAATGCAAATTTAAACGAACTTACATATTTTATAGAGCTGAGGTCCGGGCAATCGGTACACCCTGACCTGAGAAGAGTTGCAATAAAAATGTATAATGAAATAAAAAATGTTCATCCTGACCTGTCAAAATTGATTAAATTTGTTGATACAAAGGATTATAAATTGGGCAGATTACCATCAGAGCTAAGGAAAGAAAAAAAGATGAATAGCCTGAAGAGAGGAAAATAGATTTATTAATTATATTGATTAACTTTAATTTAAATATATAAATTATAGAAACTTTTATATTGAAGAACATATTTATGAATTGATTGTTATGATGTCAGGTCAAACACCAATATTAATATTAAAGGAAGGTACAGAGAGACAGCAGGGGAAAAGCGCCCAGAAGAATAACATCGAAGCGGCAAAAGCAATAGCAGATGCTGTTAGAACAACACTGGGCCCAAAGGGTATGGATAAAATGCTTGTTGACTCCATAGGAGATATAATTATTTCTAATGATGGTGCCACAATTCTAAAGGAAATGGATGTTGATCATCCAACAGCTAAAATGATAGTTGAAGCATCAAAATCCCAGGATACCGCAGTTGGAGATGGGACAACAACAGTTGTAGTTTTAGCAGGTGAACTGTTAAAACAGGCAGAGGCTTTACTTGATCAGGGTGTCCACTCAACAATAATAGCAGATGGTTACCATTTAGCTGCAGAGGAGTCAAAGAGGATACTTGCGGATGTCGCATTAAAGGCAACTGATAATGCAATGTTAAAGAAAGTGGCTGTAACCGCATTATCGGGCAAAAACACTGGAGTTTCAGCAGAATTCCTTGCAGATCTTGTTGTAAATGCAATAAATGCAGTTTCTGAAAATGTTAATGGAAAAACAGTAATAGATACAGTAAATGTAAAGGTAGATAAGAAAAGCGGTGGCAGTGCTGCAGATACAACATTTATTAAGGGCATAATAGTTGATAAGGAGAAGGTACATTCAAAAATGCCATCTGTTGTAAAAAATGCAAAAATAGCATTAATAAATTCTGCACTTGAAATAAAGAAAACGGAAATAGATGCCAAGGTCCAGATAACAGACCCATCAAAAATACAGGATTTCCTTGACCAGGAAACAGATACATTAAGGGAAATGGCTGATAAAATAAAGAACTCTGGGGCAACCGTTGTATTATGCCAGAAAGGAATAGATGACACAGTTCAATACTATTTAGCAAAATATGGAATATATGCAGTAAGAAGAGTAAAACAGAGCGATATGGAAAAATTAGCAAAGGCAACAGGAGCAAAAATGATTACAGATTTAGATGACATAACAGAGGAAACCATGGGAAAGGCTGAAACCGTTGAGGAGAGAAAGATAGGCGACGATAGAATGACCTTTGTAACAGGCTGTGAGAACCCAAAAGCAGTAAACATATTGATCAGGGGCGGAACAGAACACGTAGTTGATGAAATAGACAGAGCATTAAATGACGCCATAAGGGTAGTTGCAATAACAAAGGAAGATGGAAAATACTTACCCGGCGGAGGAGCAACTGAAGCTGAACTAGCAATGAAATTAAGAAACTACTCAAACAGCATAGGTGGGAGAGAGCAATTATCAATAGAAGCATTTGCAAAGGCCCTTGAAATAATACCTAGAACACTGGCAGAAAATTCTGGAATGGACCCAATAAATACACTGATAACATTAAAATCAAAACATGAAAAAGGAGACAAAAACTTCGGCGTTGATATGGAAGGCAATCAGATAAGCGATATGATAAAACTCGGCGTATTTGATACATACAGGGTAAAAACACATGCAATAGAAAGCGCTGTTGAGGTTGCAACCATGATATTAAGAATAGATGATGTAATAGCCAGCAGAAAATCTGCTCCTCCAGCAGGCGGTGCTGGTGGAATGCCAGGAGGCATGGGTGGATATTAAAAAAAGTAATTTTTTTTATTTTTTAAAAAGTATATATATTATTTACGCATATTTTGACTGGTGATTAATGATGATGAATTTTAATGTTAGATCAAATGAGAGGGATTATGAAACGTATTATGATGTTATAATAATTGGGGCGGGTGCTGCCGGTTATTCTGCGGGCATTTATATAAAAAGGTCTGGATTAAGTGTTGCAATACTTGAAAGGGAAGCGGTTCCGGGAGGCAATACTGCAGTGTCTCCACTGGTTGAAAATTATCTTGGCTATAAGGCAATTAATGGATCAGACCTTGCAGAGAACTTCAGAAAACATTATTCGGAATATGGTAAAATTATAACAGAAATAGATGTACGTGATATAAAAAAGGATGGCGATAAATTTCTTATCGAAACTAATAGGGAGGAATTTACCGCTAAAGCTGTTATAATAGCAACGGGCACAACACATAGAAAAATGAACGTAAAGGGTGAGGATACATATTTTGGTAAAGGTATATCATACTGTTCAACATGCGATGGCTATTTATTCAAGGATAAATCTGTGGCAGTAATGGGTGGTGGAGATTCCGGGGCCATCTCTGCTTTATATTTAAAGGGCATAGCAAAAAACGTTTCAATAGTATCACATTCAAAGATAAAAAAATGTGAGGAAGCATATATAAAAGAGATAGATGAAAAGAAAATCCCATTTTTATTAAATGCTGAGACAGAAGAATTTGTAGGTGATGGCAAAAAATTAACCGGCATAAAATACATGAATACCGAGACTAATAGTGAAGAAACAATAGGTGTTGATGGTGCCTTTGTTTACATAGGTGTTATACCACAAACATCATTTTTGAAAAACATCGGTGTTAACCTTGACAAACAGGGATTCATTATAGCTGATGAAAAGGGAAGAACATCGGTACCTGGAATATATGCAGCAGGAGATGTCATTATGGGAAGTGAAGAGCAGATAGCAACAGCAGTTGGAGATGGATCAAGAGCTGCAATAACATTATATATGGATAAAATGAATAAAAAGTTTTAAATTTATTTTTATACTTACTTACCTATGAAAAGAGATATTTTATCAGTTTATGATATGAAGGATGACCTGGAAGACATTATAGACCTGTCAGTAAAATTAAAAAAAGATAGGAGCATTAAATTTTCGGAAAAAAAGATTCTTGGAATGATCTTTGAAAAACCGAGTACAAGAACAAGGATATCACTGGAGGTTGCAATGAAACAGTTAAATGGGCATGCTATATACTTGAGTCCGAAGGATATGCATTTGGGTGATGGTGAAACAATTTCCGATACTGCAAAGGTAATGTCAAGATTACTGGATATAATTTCCTATAGATCATATAGCCATGATAATGTTGTTGAACTGGCAAAAAATTCTTCCATACCTGTTTTAAATGCACTGGATAATAAGGAACATCCGATGCAGATCGTTGCAGATTTTATGACGGTATACGAGAAAAAACACAGATTAAATGGTTTAAAGTTAGCCTATATAGGTGATGGCAATAACGTGACAAATTCTTTATTATTAGGTGCATCCATCGTTGGAATGGATATATCCATAGCATGCCCTGAAAATCATGAACCTGACAGGGATATTATATATAAAGCCAGGGATTTATCGTTAAAAACGGGTAATAAAATAGAAATAGTCAGGGATCCGAGAACGGCAATAGATTCTGCGGATGTTGTTTATACCGATGTGTGGGTATCCATGGGAGAAGAAAGCGAAAGAGCAGAAAGGGAGAAATTATTTAAGGATTATCAGATAAACTCTGAATTAACGGATTATGCAGATAAAGATTACATATTTTTGCACTGCTTACCGGCACACAGGGGCCTTGAGGTAACCGACGAAATAATAGATGGAATACACAGTGCAGTTTTTGATGAGGCGGAAAACAGAATATACAGTGAGAAAGGCGTTATTTATAAGGTTTTATCATAAATTAATATTAATTTAAATTCTATTCAATGTTTATATTTTTAAGAGATTTGCTTAATTTATAAATTATTTATTAGTATAAAGATGCAAATATATATATAACCATGTATTTAATATATTGAGGCGATAAAGATATATTTTGAAAAGAACAATAATTTTAACTTAAAGAAATTCTTAAACGGAATTTTGGCATTATATACATTTATTATGGCAATGCCAATAATAGCTATAATACAGGGACAGGCTATAGCTGCATATTATGGTGCAAGTGGAAACGGTTTTGGAACCGGTGTTTTTGGTAGAATATCTACGTTCTCCGGGATATTTGGTGGTGCAGTTGCAGGTAGTGCTATAGGCAGGGTTGATATTGATGCGGGAGTTTTTGTTATAGCAGCGGCCATACCGGTATGGGGATGGATAGCTATCGGCGTTGCTGTGGAAGCTGCGTAATTTATTTGAATGACCATGAACAAGACAGTGAATACAGTACCTAAATTTAAAAATATATATACATTAGACGTTTCCTAATAACCCTTCCTTTTTTACCCAACCAGGCATAAAATTTCTTTAACAGGGTTTTTTTGTTAAAAAATAATGGAATTGCCTTTAATTTTACCTAATTTTTTATATTTTTATCTATATTTTTTGTCTATTTTTCTATAGCTACCGCTATCCTGCCCCTATTTTCCATGGAAACAGGTGTGAATAGATTGTAGCCTAAACACATGAACA
>JAJZXU010000035.1 GCA_021806235.1 Thermoplasmata archaeon | reverse complement strand
TCATGGTGGTAAGAGAAAGGCACTTGCAGAGGGTATGAAATATGTGGATACAGATTATGTAATGTTTGTTGACAGTGATACAGTAATACCTACCAATGCAATGAGGGATATGCTAACAAACTTTAAGAATAATGTGGCAGGCGTAAGTGTTAATATAAGAATTAAACAGGATAACTCTAAAGTTTCATATGCATCTGAATTTCTGGAAAGAACAAGGGAAGTTATATTCAGGGCAATGTCATATCATGGCAGCATCATGATTGCCGATGGTAGATGCGTATTATATAAAATGGATACAATAAAGGATTATATCACATCACCGGCTTTTAAAGATAAGCAGATTTTAGGCAAAACTACAATTTCTGGTGATGATATTGAATTAACAAGCTATTTAATAAAAACCGGACATAAAGTTGTTAAGGATTATAATGTTACAGTTGAAACTGATGCACAGAAAGATTTCAGAAAGTTTATGCACCAGCAGATCAGATGGGCAAGAAATGGCTGGTACTATTTCTTTAAGAATATATCAAATGGTACAACAAAAAAGGCTGGATGGTTCTATGCATTTGATGTTTTATACATGTATATAATACCATTTTTTGGACTTGTATTTTTATTATACAGGTCATTTTTAATACTGCACCACCTCACCTATTTTGGCGATCTCTCACCTGTGAGAATATGGCATTACATAATTTTTAGCTTATTGCCACTCAGCCATCACACATCAAGATACAGCATACCACACTTTGGCAAAGTTTTATATTTCATATTTATTGATAAGTTAGCTGTAGATTTACTGGGTATACTGGGCAATTCAATATTCGTTGTGACAGTAATGCTCAAAATACAGAAGCAGAGATTAAGGACACTGGGATATGGTGCTTTAGGTTTATTAATTATGTTCATAGCCAATATATATGGATTTTTTACATTCTGGAAGCAATCAAAATGGATGACAAGATGAATTAGTTATCTATATCAACGTTTACTTTCAATTCACTTCCATCCTTTAATTTTAATTCATCTCTTAAATATCTGTCAGCAATAATTTCTATAACGTCTGTATATGAACTCCTTTCAGGAAATATTAAAAAGCACTTTATGCCATCTATATGTGCTTTAAAGCATTTAACACCACCAAAAGTCCTTTCATTATCATTGAAACCCTCGATATGTATGCCATCTGCACTTCTTATACTCCTTAGAACATTTTCATATTCACCATTTACCTTTACATTTAATGTTCCAGGATATGGTTTTATTCCAAGTTTCTCCTCAAACTGTTTCATATAACCTTCCTTTGATATGTAATATTTACCCTCCCCCAGACCATTTTTGACGTTTCCGCCTAATTCGAAATTCTGATGCATTTCAAGTATTGAATGTAGTTCATTTAGTTCATAATATAACAAATCAAGGGACTTTTCAAGCAATATTATTTTCTGTTTTCTATTATCCATTGTTCTATCTATAAATTTATTCCTGTATAAGTTTATTATAATTCTCGATGCTGTTTGCTGGCTTATTTTCATCTCCTTTGCAAGTTCAGCAGATGATATAAAAACAACGTTTTTACTCCCTGATTTATTTTTCAGTATTTTAATAGCGTTATAAATATTATAATCCATGGAGTGTTATGCTAAATTGATATAAATATTATTTTAACATAGTAAACAGAAAATTCAAATTATCACCAGTAGATCACAGGTAAAATGAAAATGTATGAATTCATGAAGTATCTAAAGGAAACAATAACAGGACAGTATACATCTTTTTCTCATATATTCAGGGCTTGAGTATACCCCGGCGGAATCTTCCACTCTAACCTCTGATTCACTGGGATGTGGGGTAGCTCACCTAATAAATGTGGAATGATTTTTTATTTGATATTATTATTATCTTTATATTATCATTTTTCAGGATCTTTATTAATCCCCTATCATTTGTCATTACGTATGCATTTAGTTTTTTTGCCATTAGGTGTATACAATTATCTGCTTTGCCATACGATGGTATTATATTGAAATTATCTGCATATTTTAAAGCAGCTTTGGCATACCAGTTACCTTTGCTCAGGCCATTTAGCTCATCTATTACGCACTCTGGTATAAAAATTTTAAATGTCTGAACAAGTTTTGTAATCTCTATTTTTATGTCTATTTTATTTTTTATTGCATAAATTAATGCATTGGTATCAAGTATAAGATTTTCCATTATAAATCATTTAGATACTTCAGCTATTGCTATGTTTTTCTTTATTTTTTTAATTAATACCCTTACATGCTCCCCTTTTTTTACATTGGGTATATATATTGTATACTCACCATAAAATGCATGCCCTTCACCAGATCTTCCTATTTCTGAAACCGCTACACTGTATGTTTTTCCCTCAAGCAATTCATCTTCATTTTCCTTTATTTCTCTAGTTATTTTTATGGGATGTTGTGCACCACACGCCTTACATACCAGTAGATATGTACGTCCAACCTTTTCTATTGTAGTGTCAGGTGAGTTACATTCGTAGCACAGAACATAAGCTGCCATATACTCGTTCATTTTTTCCCCTAAATCATCTTCCTTTATTTTTCTATTTATAATCAACCTTCTTGACACTATGTTTGCACCAATGCCGAATTTCTTCGTCAAATATTTCATTATATCTTCTGGATTTCTGTTTAACATATCTGCTATATCAAGAAAATTTCTTATTATAGTTGATTTCCCCTCATAAATAATTTCGGGATCAGGTACCTTTAATCTCTCCTCTGTTTTATTTTTCTGTGATAATACATCGGATGCTTCATTTAACAATTTATTATAATCAAATTCCATAATATCTAATTTCATACTTGTTTATTAATATTATTTAACTGAAGTTTCGCGTTAATTAGATCCGGATCTATTATATATTTTTCCGGAAAAACAGATGTTGCAGGTTGCATTCCAAACACATTTTTACCGGTACTGTGGGTATATTATCCACGAGGTACCTTCAATATTGTCTTACAGTATTCTTCATTTTTATATCATCTACTACCAGACTCCTATCTACTTTATGGAATTTATCAACCCCGGAACCAGAAAATCCACTTATGCAAAATTAATATTATTTAATTAGTTATACATAAAATAAAATGTACACAATAATATTTTTTATGATAAAAATGATTATATGTTATAGTACTGTCTGACGAGCTATTAATATAGGTTATTATATCATATAAAATATTAAAATTGTTAAAATATAAATGTACAAATCTAATAATTTGTCAGTACAATAAAAACATATAAATACTATCATCCATTAACATTATATATGAAAGAAAAAAATGAGAAACTTACATTGAGGATCTCAGACGAGGAACTGAAAGAAATAGACAGTTTTCTTTCAACTAACGTTAATTTTACAAACAGGTCTGAGTTTATAAGGTTTGCAACAATGGAATACATAGCAAATCAGAGAATTGGGATAATAACAAAAAATAACAGTATACACACAGAACCTATAGTAGAAAAAACACTTTCAAAGGCAATTAATTTCGGTTATTTCAAAAATTTAGACTCAGCATACGAGGAGATAATAAATGAAGCATGGAGAAAAAGTTTGATATCCTCACTTATAAACATGAGAATAGAGGAGATGGAAAAAATTGAAAAAACAATGAGTAAAGAGGTGAAATATGATAAAATATGATAATATACAGGATGTTATATCGTCAAGCCCAATGGATTATTTTTCATTTATAACATGTAATAATAATATTTACAGGAACATGCCAGAGGAAATAAAAAACATATCATCATTCTATTACGTGCTGAATATGGTAAATAAACATTATATAGAGGAATTTACAAATTATAATTATAAAAACAGTTATAATGATAACGATATAACAATAGAGAAGGGAGAGAAGGCAACTAAATATAAGTTTGTAAGGCTATGCAGTATTGACAAACTATCAAACAATGTTATTAATATAATATCAGATGCGGCAATTTATGTATTTATTGATAATGAAAATAACATGTTTAGCGAGATATATAAATACCTTAACGCAGGGAGCATATCCTATATAAAAATAATATATAATGGACAGTATAAAATAAATAACAAATCTTTCACATCGACAAAGAAATTATTTGACTATATAATGGATAATTACTATTTGTAACTGTCTTCCTTATTTATTATTGAGACATATATGTTTTCAAGGTTATCATATTTTTCAACATAATTTATTTTTAAGCCTTCGTTTAATAAATCATTTATAACCTCATAATTATCAAAATTTTTATTCTTTTCTATTATTATATAATCATTATCTACCGTATAATTAATTATCTTATTGCTTATGATTTTTATTTTATTGTCAGCAGTAATTTTTAGCAGCTCTTTATTTTCCACCATTTTCGAATCATGGTCTATATTGCCCTTATTTATTATAATGGTTCTATCACACAATTCTCTGGCCTCATAAATTAAGTGTGTACTCAGCAATACTAAATGTTCCTTAGAAATCCTTTTTATTAGTCCTCTTATATCATACATACCTTTTGGGTCAAGCCCAAACGTCGGCTCATCAAGTATTATTATTTCAGGGTCCCCAAGCATTGCCACCGCTAATGCTAACCTCTGTTTCATACCTCTTGAATATGCACCTGTTTTCCTATTAACAAATTCCGTTATATTTGTTTCATCCTTCAGTCTTTTAACCTCTATCGCATAATCCCCTTTCGATATTCCCCTTATCTTCTGTGTAAATTCAAGTATTTCGGTACCGGATAGATATGGGTAAAATTCAGGCTGTTCTATTAATGATCCAACATATTTCATTGCCTTTTCCGGGTATTGTGATACGTTTATATTATTTATTTCAACCCTTCCTGATGTTGGTTTTATTATGTTTGTTGCAAGTTTTAACATTGTTGTTTTACCCGCACCATTTGGTCCAAGTAGGCCAACACAGCCACGGTTATTTATATTAATATTTATATTGTTAAGTGCAGTTAATTTTCCATATCTTTTTGTTAAAGAATCCATAAATATTTCCATTAAGAAACCTCCTTTCTTTCAAATAAAAACATGCCTATAATAAATGAAACAACAAGATAGATAAGCATTACAAGCATTGCAAGTATCACATCGCTGAATGGTGCAGGTGAAATACTGGGTTTAGCCAGAAAATCCGTTGTATTTATATTCATATAAACCCTATCTATTATTGTTGCAGCCTCATTCAATAGATATGTTGGTGTTACCTTATATAATAATTCTATTATTAAGGAACCAGCCTCAAAAACTATATAATATATTATAAAAACGCTGATATATGCATACGTATTCTTATTAAAAATTGCACTTATCATAAATGTTATTGACATTATGGATAATATAAATAAAATTAATAATCCCAGTGAATAATAAAAATCTATGGATGGCAAATTCTTAAAGATGAATCCCAGTGTCCCGAGCTCAAACACCGTATAAATAGCCACAATTATTAATGTAACGGTAACGGCGGCTAAATACTTTCCTATATATAGTTTATATCTATTTATTGGCAGAGGAAATATATAATATGCAGTTCTATTCTCTATTTCACTTGATAATGCCGGAGATCCAAAAAACACCGATGCAAATACAGGTACATTGGCCAGGATAAATGTCCATATATAGTAAAACAGTGTTTCTTTTAATGAGGGTGGTAATGATGTTGATCCGAGAAATCTCGGTAAAGTATTTACATACCTCAATGAAAAATACACCATCATAACACCTATTACAAGTATCAAAAATAGCATTAAATAAAAGCTTTTTGACCTGTAATAATTTTTTATGTATTGAAAATAAATTGTAGATAATTTGGACATGTTAATCACATTACTTTTTAATATTTATGCTTTTAAGGATGGTAATAAGATTGTTGAATCCCACATCCATTTTGATGGTAACATTGTTTTTATTTACTGTTATCACAGGTTTTGATATATTTATATTTGTTATATTGGATATGCCTGTTATATTAGCTCCTCCTGATACATTGGTCAGTTTTGTGTAATTCATTACTTCAAGCGCACTGAGCTCTAACTTAAATTCTGCCATATTATACGGTGTTACATTTATATACGTATTATTGTGCGTTGAATTTACTGTAATATAATTTACATTCAGTGATTTATTTTTTAATGAATAATACATTGATAAATTCTGGTTTGTGTTTATATAACTAGTCAATGAATGTGCATTTTTATTATCTTTATTGGCAATTATTGAATAATTTATTGCATTATGCTCTCCCATAACCACATATTTATCAGAAATTACATAAAAGTAAAGATTTACTGTTGCGTTGGTAACATTTTTATTTCCTGTAAATTCTGATAGAATAAGCCCGAGGCTTACATTCTTTGCTTCAAAGACAGTAACACCTTTATATGTACTGCTTGTCAGGCTTATGTTACTGCTGCTATTTGAACCTGTTGGGGTTGAGTTCCCTTTACCAGCATGTGCTACATAATTGTTATTTATTATATTATTACTGGACGCATTTAATACAATCCCAAATGAGTTATTATCATAAAATATGTAATATAACGAATTATTATGATTTACAGTTGATATAAAAGTTGAATTCCCCGGTATATAATCCATAGGATCATATGTTGTGGCCTGATTTGATTTGTTGAAATATTGATATGCATAATACCCTGAAGGCGCAACAATAGCTACTGCAACCAGAATGATAATAATCTTTAATGTTATGGGTTTCATGATACTTCTATATCATTAATTCCGTATAAATACTTTATCAACAAAGCTTAATAAAAAATGAATGGTTAAATATCAAAAAACAATACAGAAATAAGCTCCGGTGGTGTAGCCAGGCCAAGCATTAGGGACTCTCAATCCCCCGACCCGGGTCCAAATCCCGGCCGGAGCATATATTATATGTAATTCAGTGTTTCCAGCAATGATTTTTTATCCCCTGGAACAGATAACAGTACGCCGTATAAATTATAACAGTTCAATAATTCAATGTATTCATGTAATTTCTCAATTTTTATATATGGCTGTTTTATCCTTTCGAGTATTTCCATATTTTTATTCGTGCCTATTATAATATATGGAATTAGCCTTTCTGTTTCAATATTATCCAGCAGGGTTACACTGTTAAAATTTACACACAGGAACATACTGGCATTTGATTTTAATCTTTTTTCTATATCCGTTTTATTTTTTTTAAAGCTTATTATTAATCCAGACCGGACATTTCTAGACAGACCAATTTTTAATGCATCCTCCGACTTCAAATCATTAACCCTGTTACCACACACAGGATCATCCCCAAGTGTAAAAATCATCGAAGAGTTTATAGCTCTAGCTGCTTTTATTATCGACCTTAACTTTAATTCATTTATATCTATTAACCTCTGGTTCATTATAATTTCTTTGCTATTATAATAATCTCTTATTATATATCCTACCAGTTCTGGTGGCATTGTTGGATAACCCAGTGGGTTGTCAGGTATATCGAATCCATCAAACTCATCCATGTCCTTTATATAATCCTTTAATTTATTTATATTTGATGAGGGATAAATCTCTGCATATATTTTCATTCATAATCCAATAATATATTAATAATATAAGTTTTTGGTATATCAACTAAAAAAATATTGTATCTAATTAAAAATTACTATTGATAATTAATTATAGGTGGTTCAGTTAATTTTCTGGACATTAAATTTATCAGTCCTATAGATTTCCCCCGTATCGTTATGGAAGTTCCCTATCGTCTACTTTCTGTCACACGGTCGTGTAAAATTATATAATATGATTTAATTAACGGATAATGAGAGAAGAATTCAGTTATGGGATAATAATATATTCATATGACAATGGCATTGTCAAATATCTATTATTAAAAAGAAATGAAGGATGGCTTGATTTCCCCAAAGGCCATATAGAGAAGGGGGAAAATGAATATGAGGCCGCCTTAAGGGAAACCTATGAGGAAACCGGCATAAGATTAACTTCTGGTAGTCTTGATGAAAGTTTTGAATATATAATAAAATATAGTTTTACATATAACGGTGAGGGTATAATAAAAAACGTTAAAATGTTTATATCAGAAATTAATTATAATACTGAAGTAAAAATTTCACATGAGCACAGAGGTTTTTTGTGGCTTGATTACAGTGATTCTATGTTCAATTTAAGTTATAATAACCAGAAGAACATGTTAAAATATGTGAATGATTATATAATTAAAAAGAAAAAAATACAGGACCTAAATAATAAATATTCAGAACTATGTTATAGAAACGACTGGTATTTAAGTAAAAATTTCGTTCCAGGAAATGGAAATTTAAATGCAAAAATATTCATTGTGGGTCAGGCTCCGGGTAAAAACGAGGACATTGAAAAAAAACCATTTATCGGTAGAAGCGGTAAACTATTAACGGACCTTTTAGGAAATATAGGTATAAAAAGAAGGGAAGTTTATATAACAAGTGTTGTTCAGTTTTATCCACCAAATAATAGAATGCCAGATAAAAACGAGATCAATTTATGTTTGCCATTTTTGAAAGAACAGATAGATATAATAAAACCGGAGATTATTGTATTACTGGGTGCAGTTGCTTCAGGAGCACTGGTGTCAGTTAAAACAGTAATGAGCAACCATGGTAAATTTATAGATAATTTATATTTTATAACATTACATCCTGCTGCAGCATTGAGAAATCCGGAAAATATTAAAATTATGGAGAATGATTTTAAAAAACTTAAATCCATAATAAATCAATAAATACTTTTATTTTTTGTCTCACTTCCAAATATAAAATATAATAACGAACCTGCGAATCCGATTAAGTATATTATCAATATATAATATGCGTATTCATATATGTCAGCACTGAATAAAGCAAACACAGTAAAAATATATAAAATATATCCAACCGACCTTACAGAACCTATGCCTGTGCCCCTGAATTTTGTTATGAAATTTTCCGGTTCAAGCATCACCCTGGATGCCCATCCCATTTCACCGAAACCCCCATTTATTACCAGTATTATTATTAAATAGTATATGTTTATTAAAATTTCATGTATAAATAAAACAACAAAAACCCATGATACTAACAGCCCGGTAAAGCCTATAAATGAAATAATCTTTCTTTTTGATTTGCCAAAGAAATAACCTCCAGCTATTCCAACAACAGACTCGGATAAAACCGAGAAAAATATTATTAAATCTGTGTACTGTGGGAATTTATATGGACCAATAACAAGGTCAGAGAATGCAAAACCTACAATTATCGCTATTCCAATGAACGATAATGATATGAATTTTAGAACACTTTTTAAATCTATTTTCATACTAAATTTCTTTCTTTCATTAAATTCCCATCTTATACTTTCCCTTAATTTTAATCTTGTTATAAAGGCTATTAAAAATCCTACTATTGCTATTATACCTAAGGATAGTTTCTGGCTATATACTGATGAACCGAATAATACAAATATTCCAGCCATGAACGTAATTGCTATATTTGCCATATTTGATGATTCTATTAATGAAAATCCCCTTGATTTTAGTGGTAAATATTCCGATAAAAATGATAATGATAACGTTTCATCTCCACCGAGACCAAATTCTGCAATAAAAATTAAAAATATTAATGATATATAATTATACGATATTGCTATTCCGGACAACCCTATTACGGTAATTATCACGGTTGATAAAAATAATTTTTTCCTTCCAAATTTATCTGATAACGTTCCTAAAATAAGATTGCCAGATAATAACCCTACTGGTGAGGCTGCAATTATGTAAATATCAATACTTGGTGGAACAAAATACCATGTTGTTACCAGTGGTGCTATACTCAAAGCTATGCCCCACATAAAAAAAGATATTGAAATTGTGATAAATATCAGTGTATCATAACTATTCCATGGTTTCTTATCAAGGCTATCCCTTAAATTTTTATATTTTTCATCATAGTAATCCATTTTTATTCCTCCGCCGGTATTGGCCGGATCAGGTTCCATGGGTCGATCCTTATCCTCTCAGCCTTTCAGGCTCCCCGGAACACATATTTTATCAACATATAAAAATTTAATTGTAAAGATGAAAATACATTGATTTTTTACAATTAAATTTATCACACAATCAATTTCAGGTAATAACCTGCTACTGTAACTATTACACCTACAGTTACCATTACAGTTATCCAGAAAGGAGCCCTGCCTGCAGTTGTTTTGCTTATGAAAAATCCCAGTACCGCTAAGGATAAATAGGAAACAAGTAAAGGTATGAATACATTATTTTTTATCATTAACGATGATGATAGTGGTATCATGGCACCTAAAAAGCCAAAAATGGCCGCAAGCAATGCACCTATAATAGATTCAATAAATATTTCTGAACCCAGATGCCCTCTCAATAAATAACCTGTAGATTTTAGATTTAACTGCATTGCAGTTCTATGCAGTTCCTCATTTAAACCTGCGTACTGTGCAATAAAATAGCTGAATGTTCCGGCAAATGCAGACCCGAATGATATTCTAAATGCCAGGTATAAATCTATATGATGTGTGTTTCCTATTATGCCTCCTGATGCGAGTATTAATGCCGTTATAATGCCATCAGATAATCCTATACTTACAGGAAATAAATATTTATTTTTCATTTCACCAAATGCTTTCCGGTAACAACCTCATCTATAGAATGTATCGCACAACCCATATCCTCAATAATTTTTACAAGATAATTATAGTTTATATTTGTACCCTCAACTATTATACTTGTCCCCATTGTTTCCATGTCCATTTCCGTAACAGTTATTTTAACAGCATCAACTCCCGGTACCTCTTCTATGGAACCGGCAAGTTCAGTTAAAGTAGGTCTGTTCAATCCCTTATCAACATCGAGCAAAATCCGCCTAAGATTCATATTTCATTCAAACTCCATCCAAATGTGTTGTTTTTAGATATAAACATATCATTCCAACTCACTTATTTCTACAGTTAAACATTAAAAACATATTTATTAATTTTTTGTAATGTTAATAATTATATGGTCGATTATGAATATTAATAAATGTGATTTTATAATAATGTAATTTCATATTTCCCAAGTATTTTAAGTGAATTTGTTATTAATCTTATCTCATTTATTGCCTTTTCACTACTATCATTATTCTCGAAATCTATGAAGAATATATAATTAAATGGAGAAAATTTTACCGGCCTCGATTCAATCTTTGTCATGTTTATATTATATTTATTTAATATTTCAAGTACCCTATTCAATGAACCCGGTGTATTTTCGGCTGAAAAAACAATGGACGTTTTTGATTTTTTATCAGTATCTACCATCTCTTTTGAAATCAAAAAAAATCTTGTATAGTTATTTTTATTGTTTTCTATATCCCTTGCCATTATTTTCATACTATATACTTCTGCAGCCAGTTCACCGGCAATTGCAGCATGTTCTGTACTATTTTTATCCCTTACTATCATAACACTGCCCGCTGTGTCATACTCGTTTATCACTATATAACCGTTTTTATAAATAAAATCGGAGCACTGTGCAAGGGCCTGTGGATGTGAGTGAACGAATTTTATTTTATTAATATCCGATTCTTTAATGCCGATTAAACAGTGTTTTATTCTTAAATAGTATTCCTTAATAATAAAAAAATTCATTTTATACAGATTATCATATGTTTCATTTACTGACCCTTCTATGGAATTCTCTATTGGAACAACACCATAATCTATTTCATTGTTATTCAGTGATTCAAAAACAGACTTTACAGATTTCAATGGTATATAACTACCGTTTATCATCTTTATCGCAGCAATATTGCTATAAGCACCCTTTTCACCAAAATAACCTATTTTCAATATATTAATATTATTAATTTGTATTTAAAATTTTATTTCATTATCCTCCCCATTATTCTCATTATTGTCATTTTTCATGTATTTTGGATATTCATATCTGTCCCAGTGCCTGTATAACACGATGAGGAATACTATTATAGCTGCACCCGGAATCCACATGAGTAAAGCATTAAATGGATGTGCAGTCTCTTCAATTTTTATCTCCGCAGCTTCTATAGCTCCGGCAAAACCAAGCTCTATTATTACAAATAAATACATGTAAATTATTGTTCCTATACTTCTTTTTGCTTTTCCTGAAACTTTTTTATACATTAAATAGAATAATAATATAGCTACACCATCCACTATTACATCAAACAGGATCGAACCTGCAGAACCTCTAAAATCTTTTGCAAAGGCAAAATACGATCCAAATTCTATTACTGAAACCAAAATATATGTCCAGAATAACCTTGCTATACCCTGATTTTTATACCTGGAATATACATATATTGCATATATTCCAGTTGAAACGGCAACAGCATATGCTGGCAGTTCAAGCCATGAATGTGGTAAAAGCATTAAGGATGCAAATATTGTAAATCCACTTACATGTGTTGCTGTCCCCTCTACGGAAACAACAACGGCAGTTTCTCCCATTGATATTATAAACATGAGTAATCCGATTATCGGTATAAACTCTATTGAGCTTATCATCAAGTTATGTGGAAATATAGATAGCCACAGTGAAAAATATGGCTGTGAAATAATTGCCCTATCCTGGCTCTTGAAACTTGTGTATAGAGCCGGATCACTTATAGGCAACGCGGATATTATGGCAAATGCTGCCAGTTCAGCTATAAACGTAATTAGAAACATTCTTCGTATCCTTGGTATTTTTGGTGCCTTTGATTCCATATTACCTTATTTAAATTATATTATTTATTACTTTTGCTTACCTTTAATATTCTATCAAAAAAATATTTTAATCAAGTTTTTCCAGATTCAGCTCTTCTACATTTTCATGATATTTTTTTAGTACGTTGTTTAATGTTACTATACCCATAAATGTACCCTTATCAACAACCGAAGCCCAGGTAGTCCTATTTTTCATCATCAATTCCCATGCGTCTTCTGCACTGTTATCAGGTTTTAAATACGAGATTCCAGATTTATAATAATCCTTAACATAGCCATATGGTTTATTTTCAATATCATATAGATAAACAGCACCCATTAATTTGCCATTGTAAACTACGGGCAAAGCAAGCATTTCATTTTCCCTCATTATGTTATCTGCCTTATATATCGTATAATATAAATCTGCATAAATAGAGTCTACAATATCTATATCCTTAACCTTTATATCCAGCAATACCGGTGTATGGTATTCACCCATATTTGCCGGTGAATCCTTTCTATTGTCTACCTGGGACTCATATATGCTATATTTTGTACCGGAAACTAAATAAGCTATTGCCACAGCCAGCATTGCCCCCGGTAATAACTGTAAACTACCAGTCATCTCAACAACCATTAATATAACCGATAATGGTGCCTTTCCTGCGGCACCGAAGAATGATAACATGCCGATAATTACAAATGGTGCAACTATTGGAACTATGGACGGCAAATACATATGGAATATTAACCCCACAAGTGTACCAAAGGAAGCACCTATAAAAATGCCGGGGGCAAAAACACCACCACTACCCCCGGATGAAATCGTAAATGAAGTTGCCAGCATCTTTGCAAAGGGCAATAATAACAGGAATATAAGCAGAGGTATGCCAAAGGTCACAAGTTCATTGAATTTACCATTTTCAAGCAACTGTACCCATCCATATCCCGTTCCCATTATTTCAGGGAATGCCAGGGCTATCATTCCAGTTACGGCACCGCCAATCATTGGCTTTACATGATTCTTTATTTTCAATTTTTTAAATAAATTACGTATAGCGTAGAATAACCTTACATATAAAATTGATCCGAGGCCACACACAATGCCTAAAATGGCATATAAAGGCAATCTATACACACTGAAAGCCTCTAAATAATAGCCGAATATCGGATCAAAGCCAACAATAGAGGCAAATATTGAATAACCTATTGACGATGCTACCAGGGACGGAAATATGGCCTCAGTCTCTATGTCTTTCCTGTATAATATTTCTGCACCCAGGATTGAACCACCTATAGGTGCCTTAAATATTGTTCCTATACCCGCACCGATACCGACGGCAACTGCTATCCGCCTATCTCTAGGGCTTAAGCCTAGAACATCTGAAATAATTGAGCCTATGCCTGCAGCTATAAGTGCTGTTGGTCCTTCTCTACCAGCACTTCCGCCGGAACCTATAGTTATTGCAGATGCTATTGTTTTAACAATGGGTGTTCTTCTTTTTATTTTACCCTGATTATAATGAAATGCCCTTATTGCGGCATCCGTTCCATGACCCTCCGAAGATGGGTCAAATGTATAAATTATAAAACCTACAATTAATCCTCCTCCTGCTATTACAGCAGGTATTAAATAATATCTTGCCGCATAAAAGTGATAGGTTAACGAACCGCCTTCTCCAAGTGGATGTGGTATATTTATGCCTAAGGTATATGTAAAAAATATTAGCTCAAAAAGCCTGATTGCATAATAAAATGCCAGTGCGCCAAAACCCGCTACAATACCTATTATTGCACCGACAATAAACCATCTCTGGAAATATGGCAGAGATGATAATTTAAGGTTCACCACAAATCACCTATATATATTACCATGTTAGACAGAGTTAATATAAGAACTTATTTAAATATTTATATTATAACAGTATTTTTGCAAAACCGGGGTAAAAAGCAAATGCTTCAGTCATGAGAGAGGAGCGGATGCATGTCTGTGAAGGGCCGCTTATACACCGAGGAGCACAGCCACAGCCTGTACTCTACTTTCTATAATGATAGGAAGATTCAATGCGTCTCTCTGGAAAGATTCTTAAAGCAACAGGCCAGTGTTCATGGAAAATAGAGAGGATTCTTTTTTCAAGAAAAACCGCAAATCAAGGTTATTTTCTGGATAAATACAAAAATATTGTAATAACATTAAAATACAAATTCATATTTTAATATTGATGAATACTTTCATAATCTTCATTGATTTTGATTACTTTTTTGCGCAGGTTGAAGAAATACTGAAGCCAGATATACGTGATAAACCCGTAGTTGTATGCGTTTATTCAGGAAGAAATGAGCAAAGTGGTGCTGTTGCAACATCAAATTATTTAGCGAGGTCGATAGGTATAAAATCAGGCATGCCATTATCACAGGCGCTAAATATTGGAAAAGATAAAGCCATATTTTTACCCATAAGAAAAGACCTATATAAGCAATATTCAGATAAGGTGATGAAAATTATATCATCATATTCAGACAAAATAGAAATAGCAAGCATAGATGAGGCATATATTGACGTTTCAGAAAGATGTAATAATTTTGATGATGCAATAAAATTGGGATATGAAATAAAGAATAGAATTTATAATGAAGTATCATTAAAGGTATCAATAGGCATTTCAATAAATAAGGTTATAGCCAAAATTTTGGGTGACATGGCAAAGCCCAATGGTTTAAAATATATTGGCGAAAATAATATAAATGATTTTCTGTCAGATTTAAAGGTCAGGCAAATACCGGGAATAGGAAAAGTATTATCGAAAAAACTGGAAGATATAGGTGTTACATACATAAATGACATAAAAAAATATGATAGGGACGGATTAATTTCAATACTGGGCAATGCAAAATATAGTTATCTATATGATATAGCAAATAACAGTTATAATAAACCCGTGGAGGAAAGAATTAAAAAGAATTTTGGAAGGTATATGACATTAATAGAAAATACAAGGGACCAGGAAAAAATAATACCATATCTGATAAAATCAATAGAATCTTCATACGAAAAGGCTCCTGGAATACCTACGGAACTAAGTGTTATCGCAATTATGGAGGATTTAGATATTATCTCAAGGTCATTTACCGGTAAAAGGATAAAAAAAGATGATGCCCTGAGCATATCAAAAAATCTTCTGAAGAAAATTTTGGATGATGATTCCAGGAATATACGAAGAATTGGGGTAAGGTTAAGTAAAATAACCACCACCGAAAGTTTAGATGATTTTTTTTAAAGATTATTTAATTGATAATCCAGCCCATTTACAAAGTTTTGAAAAATATCCGTTGAGGTTACAATGCCTACACCTCCGGGAACAGGTGTTATGGCTTTAACCTTATCTACCAGGTTATTATAATCAGCATCACCGTATACATTGTTGTTCTCATAGTTTATGCCAACATCTATGATTATTGAGTTTTTGTTTGTAAAGCTTTCATCAAGAAAATTTTTTTTACCCACTGCAACAACTATAATGTTGCTATTTCCTGTTATATTTTTTATATTCTCAGTTTTACTGTGGCATATGGTTACTGTATAATCTCTATTTAAAAGCATCATTGACAGTGGCCTGCCAACAACGGGTGATCTGTTAATTACAGCTGCATTTCTCTCCTTTATATTATAATATTCAAGAATGTCCACAACTGCCCTTGCAGTAGCTGGAGCAATCATTTCATTCCTTAATGATAAATTCCCCTCATTATATGACGTCATGCCATCAGAATCTTTATAGAACGGTACATAATTTATAATTTCATAAAAATTCAAATTTTCGGGCAAAGGGGATTCTATCATTATTCCATTTATATCCTTTTTAATTGAATAATCTTTTATTTTATCTATCAACATCTTTTTTGAAATATTATCAAATTTCTCCAGTGTAACATTTATTCCCAGTTTTTTCCCACGGTTTATTTTTGACCTTGCATATATACTGCTTGCCTCATCATTGCCTATCTGGATTAATTTTAATTCAGGTGTAAATTTATATTTATCAATTATATTATCAATACTCTCTTTTATTATGTCCATCTTATTTTTTGCAACTATTCTTCCATCCAGTATCATCAAAACCACTTTATTAAAGACTTTATCTCTTCCGCTGGTTTTTTCAGGAATATTGATGTATCATCAGGTTTATATTCTCCTGTTATTAAATTTTTTATAACAGACCCCTCAGAATAATTCCATTTTTCGAGATATTCCACTGCCTTTAAATAGTGTATTTTTGAGCCATCAACGGATCCTGCCAGTGTTATATTTCTCTCTATTATATAATCTATATCCTCTCCGGACATACCTGCCTCCGGTGCCTTACCGTTTGTCCCAAATAATATTAACACACCATTGTAATTTAATTTTCTTAGAAATCTTATTATTGTCGCCGGGTCACCTGATGTATCTATTAATAGATCTATTTTTTTTACTTTATCTTCAATAGTATAATCATAAAAATTTGCACTTATTTTGTCCAGTATACCTTTTTTGTAATCTGTTATATCATGCCTGTTTACAAGGTAAACGTTCATTCTGTATTCCCTTGCCATAAAGGCATATAAAAACGCCTCACTGCCTGTACCTATTATTACGCAATTCTTTTCAAGATATGTAGAATCTTCATTTTCAAATATTGCCCTTTTTGAAACCCTATTAAAAACTTCGAAAGCTTTCATAACATTTTTTGTCGGTTCTGTCATTGCAGCCGCCATCGCCATATTTTTATCATTTATTTTTACCAGATTTTTTGCATCATCAAATAAATATTCCCTATTAAATCCATGAATACCCCTTATACCTGTTTCATGTATGTCATGGTCCCCGTCGGAACAGTTGTCCTGCCTGCCTATTCTGCAATTCACGCATTTTCCCGGTCTTCTTACAATAGGGACAACATAATCCCCTGCTTTTATTTCAAATTCATTTTCTTTTGCATCTATAACTTCACATACAGCTTCATGCCCAAGAACCATGTAATTGTAATTTTCGGGATTGTAGGTAAATGATAAACTTCCAGAGACCTCAGCACGATCTGTTCCGCACAGTCCAGTATATAATGGTTTTAGTTTTATCTCATAATCAATATCATCCTTTATATTTATTGATCCATATGTTATGCCGCCCTTCGGTGCATCTGTCGTTATGCCATTGATATTTGTCATCATGATTAATAATACCTATTTATTTAAAACTATCTGAAAACACCTATAAAACATGGACAAATTTTTATAACTCTAATAAGAAATATTAAAATATATTATAATAATGATTAAACGGAATAATATGGACGCAAAACAAAAATTAGATGAAATAAACAGTATAATGAAGGAGGTTAGCAATGATGATACAAATTTTCAATCATCATTTATGGCATTTATGGAAAGTACAATGTCTGGTGGTTCACTTGATACAAAAACAAAGGAATTGATAGCACTATCACTGGGAATAGCTGCAAGATGTGAATGGTGTATATCATACCATGTTAATGCTGCATTTGCTGCAGGTGCAACCAGGAAAGAATTAATGGAGGTAGGTTATGTAACCGTTTTAATGTATGGTTCACAGGCACTGATGGAATTAAATAATTTAATAGATGCAATAAAACAGTTTGAACAAAAATGAATGTAAACAGTTTTTTAACCAGAGTTTTAAATGATAAAAACTATGCTGTAAAAATAAATAATGAGATAAATAACATTGTTGATTTAATGGGAAATGGTTATGATAAAAATACTTTATCAAAAAAATACAGTAAAAATTTTGAATTTTTATACGAATTTGCTAAATCGAGGATAAAAATAAAAAATAAATTCTCGGGGTATAAATTCCTATTTATGGACTATTATTCATCTATGTATTCCACACCAGAAATTATTGGAAAATACAGGTCTGAAAAATTAAAAGATAATGACATTGTAGATATAGGTGCAGGATCAGGCATGCAATCTATTATGCTTTCCCTTAATTCCGATGTAACCGGTATAGAAAAGGACAAATCAAGGTATTTAATGTCAAATATAAATGAAAAGGTATATAATTCAAGTGCAAAATTTATAAATTCAGACTTTTTTGAATTAAATTATGATTATTATAATAAAATTATTTTTTCAGACCCATTACGTCCAAAAACATCGGAGGAGAGATTATTTTCAGATCTTGTTCCTGACCCGGAAGTTATTATAAAAAGACTGGATAATATTAAGGGTTATGTTTTTGATCTGCCACCACAGATGAAATGGAATAATATTAAATTAAATGGAGAAAAGGAATATATATCAATAAACGGCAATATCAATAGATTAACATTATATTCTAAAAGCATTTCAGCAAACAATGTTTTGGCAGTTATGTTGCCTGAAAACATTAAAATTTCAGGTGAACCGTGTGATTTTAATTATGATATAGAGAATATAGGAAATGATGATTACCTATATTTACCGGATATATCATTAATATATTCAAAATTATTATACAAAATTATAGGCGATGATTTCCATTTAATTTATACGGATAATAAAAGGTATGTTTTCACCGCTAATAAAAACATAAAAAACTTTTTCGGTAAAAAATATAATATATTATCAATAACGGATAAAAATAATATTTTAGGCGAATTAAAAAAATTGAATGCGAAAAAAATATTTTTAAGATTTAATATAGACCCTGAAGAATACTATAAAATGAAAAACAGTGTTGAAAATATGCTATCAGGAGATAAAAATATATTCATATTTAAAAATTTTAACAGCTACATATTAACAGAGTTAATAAGGTGACATACCGGCTAAAACACGCTGTTTTTTCACTAATATTTTGCAATTATTAATATTTATTAACATGTGTTAATAATAGTTATAAAAAGTATTTTGAAATATATTTTTATAGAAGTAGGCAATTAATATTGATTAAAAATGATACAGCTTTATTCAAAAGCTAAATTGCCAACAAGATATGGTATATTTGAAATATACACATTCCAGAATCAGGAAAAGCAGGATCACGCTGTCCTCATACATGGAGATGTAGAAAATCAGGAAGATGTGCCTGTAAGGCTCCACTCCGAGTGTTTAACCGGGGATGTCTTTGGGTCTTTAAGATGTGATTGCCGTGACCAGTTATTAACTTCACTGAGATTTTTAGGTGAGCAGAAAAACGGTATGTTAATATATTTAAGACAGGAAGGCAGGGGCATAGGGCTTCTAAATAAAATAAGGGCTTATGGCCTTGAGGATCTGGGTCTTGATACCGTTGAGGCAAATATAGAGCAGGGACTGCCAGCAGATAACAGGAAATATGATTTTGCAGTAGAAGTAATAAAGTACTTCAAAATAAAATCTATACAGATAATGACCAATAATCCCGAAAAGATGAGTTTTCTTGAGAGCAACGGAATAAAAATATCTAAAAGAATACCCATAATAATAAAACCCACCCAATTCGATGAGTTCTATCTTGAAACGAAAAAAGATAAAATGGGCCATCTATTATGAGCACCAATAATTTTCTGAAATTTTCTAAATATTATTAAAAATAATTATTTTAGCGCGGGGAATGGGATTTGAACCCATGCTCTCATTTCGAGAAACAGCTTAGCAGGCTGCCGCCGTACCACTGGGCCATCCCCGCATCATGCAGGATACCTATCCTGTAGGTCATTTGATATTTCTTCCAGTATTTCTTCAAAGCTCTCGTTTTCCATATTAACAACCTCTCCATTTGGTAATGTCATTCTTACATAATATATTTCCCCATCTTTGGATATCTCTATATCTGCTAAACCTTCTCCCATACACCTATAATTATTTTCCATATATTATGTTTTTCAATTCTTTAATGAATAAAATTATATAAATTTTTAACCCGGCAAGCAGAAATTCAACTTCAGTAAGGAATAGAAGATAGTGTAGGGTATTTAGGTTACGATTCCTGTTAACCCTGTTATCACCAGTCTCTTAATATCTTTCATAAGATAAATGTGAAAAGTATAAATACTATAAATTATTTTAGAATTCGGGGGTGTTAACATGGTCGGTTTTGTAAAGTTCGGTTATGATGACGATGATGATGATGACGAAGACGATGACGATGATGATGGCGAATAAGTCAAAAATTATATAGTAAATAAATATCAATAAAATATGAAAATTATAATAATCGGCGGCGGGGCTGCAGGTATGTCTGCTGCCTCCAAAGCCAAAAGAATGGATCAGAGTTCTGATGTAACCGTATTTGAAAAGACAAATTATGTATCATATGCAGAATGTGGCATTCCATATTATTTATCCAATTATTTTGATGATTATAATAAATTACTGCATTATCCTTTAAGTGAATTCACCGAAAAAAGAAAAATAAATGTTTTTTTAAATGCAAATATTGAATATATAAACAATGACGAGAAATATGTACTGTATAAAAATAAGAAATATTACTATGATAAACTGGTTCTTGCAACAGGTGCAGGGCCAAAGGTACCGGATAATTTTGTTAATAATGTTTATTCTATAAGAAATATTGAGGATGCAATTAGCGTAAACAAAAAATTAAAAACATCAAAGAATATTACAATAATTGGAGCTGGAGTTCTTGGAACTGAATTATTCTCATTACTGAGCAGAAAATATAATGTGAAATTAATATCAAAGCACGAAAGATTATTGCCACATATGGACGACGATATTGGCGATGTTTTAAATGACCTGGTTAGAAAACATAATAGCAATATAGAATACAATTCTTTACCGGTAAATATTGATAAAAACAATGATAAATATATAGTTGAAACAACTGAGGGCAAACACAGCTCCGATCTGGTTATTTTTTCTGCAGGCATTCACCCTGAAAATAAAATAGCTGATGCACTCGGCATAGAAACAAAGAATAATTTAATTAAGGTTAATGATTATTTACAAACTTCAATTGAGAATATATATGCTGCTGGTGACAATGTGGCATCAAAGAATATTATAACGGGTGATTATGATTATTTTCCACTGGCCCAGATCGCCAATAAAATGGGCAGAACAATAGGAATAAATCTATATGGCAATAAAAGAAAATTTCCCGGTTCACTGGGAACAACAATAATAAATGTTTTTGGTTACCAGGTAGGTTATACAGGTATAAACGAAAAAAAGGCCAGGGAACTAAATTATGATTACAATAAGGTATTTGTAAAGGCAAAAAGCAAATCTAATTATCTGAATGGAAATGATGTTTATTTAAAAATTTTAATAAATAAAAAAAATGATAATATTATTGGTGCGCAGATCATAGATCAGGATAGTGGAGCATGGAGATTAAACTCTATAGCTACTGCAATACAGGGAAAATTAACCTTATATGATTTATTCTATGATGACCTTGGATATGAGCCAGAATACGGTCCTGTTTGGGATCCGATAATAATAGGTGCAAGCCTGGGTTTAGATAAAAGTTAGGGTTGCATAAGAAATAATTAAAATAATAAATGTTATTAATGCAGAGCCAAAAATATAATTTAGCATTCTTTTATTATACAGAACAAATAGAAAGAAATTAACGATCTCCTTCATTTCAAGCTTTGATTTGCCCTCCGTTCTTTTAACAAATTTCACAGGATATTCGGTCATTTTGAAATTGTTTTCCCTCAATCTGCTTAATATATCAACCTGCCCAACATAGCTATTTTCAAGGTCCACCTGTGTAACCAGAAATTTGCATGCTTCCCTGCTGTAAACCCTGAATCCAGACGTACAGTCCTTTATATTAACGTTAAATGATATGTGGAATAATTTATTTGCACCCTTACTGAGTATCTGCCTTACCAACTCATCATCTGTTATGCCCCTATTTATATATCTTGACCCTATTACAAGGTCGGATTTAGTTCTTTTAGCCTGCTCTATCATTCCTTTTATGTCTTCTGGTCTGTGTGATAGATCTGCATCCATTATAATAACATAATCCGAGCTGGATAACCTCATGCCATCAAGTTCCGCACTTATTAAACCTAATTTCCCCCTTCTGAACAAAAAATGTACATCAGGAAATTCCGCCATTAAATCCTTTGTTCCATCCCTGGACCCATCGTCTATAATAAATATTGATGATATATTCTCCTTATGCAATTTCGGTATTAACCGTTTTAAATTGGTTTTTTCATTAAGAGCGGGTATAACAACACTTACATTATTACTCATATTTATTCGTGGTAATCATAATATTATTATTTAACCTTTATTATTTTATCTTTTCTGCAGTTAAATAAAGTTTATCCATTCTTATATCCTCTATTCTTGTTAATCTTCCACCTACCGTGAATACCTGGTCATCTGTCTGTATTAAAAATGAATTCTTGTATCCCGGAATTATGTCAGTTCCCTTTATTGTTCCCTTTAAATCTACCTTGCCCTTCTGTGTATCACCTATAACACGCCCTTCAAGTTTGTAACCATTGTTTAAATACATGTTTATTGCCTCGCATGACATCCATGACGTATTGAATATCCAGCTGTCTTTTATCTGGAATTTTGATATGTATATTGAAGGTTTCCATATTATATTGTTGTAATAATAATTTATTATATGTATCATTTCTTCTTCCTGAAAATCTATAGCATATCCCATTCTCGTAGCTATATTATCAGCATAAACTATGGCCTCACCACGATCCTTTATTAATACTTCTGGTGATATTCCCGGTCTACGTTTTATTACTGCTTTGTCTATTAATTCAGTTATATCATATCTATCAGAATCCGGAAATATGGTAATAAAAACAGAAACACCTCTCTCGGCAGCCTCAATTATATATTTGTCCAGGTATTTTAATAGTGGCAATCTTAATGATACTATAATCTCTGTATTAGCATTGTTTATCATATTTTTTACCTGTTCCCTTATTAGATTTTCATTATCCATATACCAGAGGTATGGATTATATTTCTTTATATTGTGGGTATTATCCTCAACAAATTTTGAGATATTATCCTTATATGAATTCATCTCAGATATTATTCTATTCAGTGCCACCTCAACAGGAACTGCTCTGTATATCTTTTTTTTACCAGGGCTTACCTCTATAAGGCCCTTGGAAATTAAATTATTGAATAAATCGTACACTCTGGGTTGTGGTACTCCTGCTGTTGATACAATCGCAGTCGAGGTTTGTGGTCCATTTAACAAAAGTGTTTTATATACTTTTATCTCATATGGTGACAATCCAAATTTGGAAAGTTTTTCAAATACTTCATCATCATTCATAGAAGTTAATTACATGCATATAAATAAATATTTATATTAAATAAAAAAAAATTACAATTTCCCTATATCTCTTACTATATTAATATCCAGTGGCTCATCGCCCGGCTCCCAGTTTGCGGGTATTGCACACATATGCCCTTCTCCTTCCGGGGTATCATGTAATGTTTTAAGCCCCATAAATGATCCATATATGTGTTTTACATCCTTTCCCAAGCCATCATTGAACATTGCGATGTACTGTAATTTTCCCTCAGGATCTATTATTATAAGTCCTCTCTGTGCCTGGTATTCCTTTGCATCAAGGAATCCATAGTTTCTTGCTATTTCCTTTGTGTAATCATCAATTAGAGGTATCTTGCTCTTGCTTACTCTCGGTGATGTATCGCACCATGCCTTGTGTGAAAACACTGAATCTTCACTAATTCCAAAAACCTGTGCCCCCTCCTTAAGGAATTTATCGTATGACCCCATCAATGCCTCTATATCAGTTGCACATACGAATGTAAAATCTCCAGGATAAAATGTTAGAATAACCCATTTTCCTCTATAATCAGACAATTTAACAGTTCTAATTTCCTTTTTCTCAGGGAAATATGTTTGTGATTCAAAATCAGGTACTACTTCTCCTACTCTCATGTTAATCTATTGAACATTAATAAATTATATATTAATTTAATCTTTGTTCATGCAATACAATAGTTTTATTTATATGCGAAATTTAAAAATAATTAAGTAGATTATATAAAATAACCTATTATTCACTTACTGCATGAAACCCCTGAAATGGCAAATAAAAATAATATAAGCATTCATAGTTAAGACCTGAAAATGCAGGGGGTAATAATAAATAAAATTATTTATAAATACTGGTATTTATTTAATTATTTCTCTGGAGTAGTTTTCTTTGTTTTAATAGAGCTTTTTCTTACAGTCATGTTATTTGACAGTAAAAATCTGTACTTTTCAAGTAGCAATTTAAAAGTTTCATGCAATGAATTTAAATTGTCTATAGTTTCCCTATAATTTTCCTCATTAATATTATGGATCTTTATTTTATTTTCAAGCTCATATACCTTATTTTCGAGACCCGTTATTTTTAAGGTTTTATCATTATTATCCTTTAATAATAAATCATGTTTTTTAGATAAATTATTATGGTTCTCATTAAGCGATGTTAACTCTTCCATTTTATCATTTAAATTTTTGTTTATATCATATAATTTCTTACTTAATTCCTCTATATTATGGTCCTTTTCAGCTATGGCATTATTTAATTTATCCACATTCTCCTCATAATTACTCTTAGATTTATTATAATCTTCATCATACTCTGACAGCTTTGCGTTTAAACTTTCAAGTTCTGATTTTAAGTTGCTGGTTTCCTCTGTTAATTCATTTATTTTTATATCATTGCTATCATTGATATTCTTTATATCATCATGCTTTTCCTTTAAATCATTTAATTCGTTATCTTTTTCTTCTATTGATAAATTTAGGGATTTTATATCATCCTCATCCTGGTCAATTTTTTTTACCAGTAATGATATTTTATTATTCAAATCCTCATTTGCTGCCTTTTCTGATTTTAATAAAGAATGCGTCTCTTCCAATTGTTTCGTTAAATTTTCAACTTGTTCCTTCGGTTTCATAAGTAGTTATATGATAAGTTATATATAATATTTATTATTTTAAATATTTACAGGACAGTACAATATATTTTTTGCAGGTTATTTTATACTATATAAAAACATAATCTATTTAATTTTTTTAAGAAATTCCTCTATATAATTATTGAATAATTTGTTATCATCCAGATAACATGCATGTTGCCTGCCAACATTATAAAATTCTGCATTTTTATTATATTTCATTAATAATTTATAGTTGTTTGTCGGGGATACCATATCATTCTTACCCCAGATTAATAACATTGGTTTATCTGCTATTTTACCCAGCTGGTCTTCGTATGATGATATGCCAACAGCCCCGGTGAGAACAAGGGCCTTAAATTTCTCAGGATATTTTACTGCAAATCCTACAACTGCTTCACCTCCCATTGATGCCCCAAGAACAACACCCGGTTCCAATTTCATGACATCAATAAACTTTGCAATAAAATTGGACAAATCCATATCTATATTTTCAGATTTACCATATCCAGGGAAGTCAATTGAAATGGCACGGAAACCGGCACCTGAAACGGCATCTATTGTGCCGGTTTCCTCATATGTCCTTGCATTAAATCTTGCTCCATGAACAAACAGAAATGGCATTCCATTTCCGGATTCAACATAATGTATTTTAGAGCCATCTAGGTCAACAAATTTATCTTCTAACATGTTTGATAATTATCATATATTAATTAAAATTTTGTATTTTTTTGCTTTCAGGTAATGTTAGTTTTATCTATATACTGGCTGCACAGCGAATTTATAGAACTTACAAGTATCTCTACTGGCAATTTATATGGTAGATAGTATGGTTTTTGAGGAGTTAAATTTACTATTGCATAGGAACCGTAATAATGTTCATTATGCACTGAGAAAATGACGCCATTAGCTGAATACATTGGTGGAGAATAAAAAGCACGGTATAACGAATTATTAAGGCTATTTAAATTCCCTGTTACATTTAATATAATATATGTTATATTATCATTGCTTACATTTGCTGAAACAATGTTAAATTTTATATCGGGCTTGCTATTATCATGCATAACTATTGCGGAACCAGCACCGGTGACTATTATTATAAAAACTATTACCATTACAATGCTTTTTTTTGCTTTTTCTTCATATTTTTTAAATAATTTCAGCTTTTTATTATTTATGTTTTCAATATACTTTTTATCAGAAAGTACAAATACAATAGACATTGTAAATATTATTTCCCATAAAATTACGTAATTGAATAACGATCTAAAATTAAACTGCAATACAACCATCGGTATTACAAATAATATTAATTTATATTTATCATATTTTATAACAAACAACAGCCATAAGAATATTAATAAAATAAATTCAATTATTGTGAAGTATAATCTTGGTATATAATATACATTCGAAAATGCTAGCTGTGAAAATCCAGAACCTATTCCAGTTAATGAGTCAGTTAAGGGTGCAATTATACTGTGTATATAATTTGCCGGGGATAATAACATAAAGGGCAAATTAAAAATTAAAAAAATAGCAGCCATCGAGGCAAGAAATTTCACTGCATTTTTAATTCCATATTCTCTGTATACCATATAAATAAATGGAATTAATATATATGCTCCAAACTGTTTTGATGATAGTGATAGGCCAAAAAATATTCCGGACATAGTATTTTTATTTTCTGTGAAGAAATAATATGATGCCATTAAAAATGATAACCATATATATCCGGTTATACCTCCAAGGGCATACTGATAAAATAGTGGATTAAAAATAATGACAGCTGCCACAAAAATAAATATATAGGACATATTATTTTTCCTTAAAAATTTGAATAAAATAAATATCATTAGGAATGCAAAAAACGATACAGTTATTCCCGGGGGGATTTTTAATAAAACGGCTGGTATAAAAATTAGAAATGATAGGGCGGGATATGAAAACTTATCTGCAATGCCACCATTTGATAGCGGTGTATAAAATAACGGGTTTATACCCAGTGATTTTAACATTGCTGGGCTTATTATAATATTATATGGGTCAATGCCCTTTAAAAATACATATGCAGAATAATAATCAAAACTTATCTCATCAGTTCCAAATGGGGGGATTGTCCAGAATACAAATATTATATTCTCAATCATTATCAAAAATACAACTGCAAGAAAATAATAATCATTTTTTATATACAGTTTACTTCTATATAATAAAATAATAAAGATTAAAATTATTACAGGAACTATATATGAGATTATGCTAAAAGTATAAAAAATTACGGGGAAAAATGCCGTTATTCCAAGAAAAACAAATCCTGTTTGTATAAAACCCTCACTTTTAAGTTCATGTTTAAATTTAAATGATAGAATAAGGATGACTGTTGCAATTAATTCCATGGCTGGAACTATTATAGCACTTATTTTCCAATCAATATATGCTGTGAAATACCACAGATTATATATCAATGCCAGACTCAGAAACGATGTTGCTATAATTAATGATTTTGATTTTATATGATCAATAGAATAATTATCATTATCCATTTATAATGTTAATATAATTCGCCTTAAAATGTTTTTCTAAATTCTGTAACCAGTCACTGTAATGTGCAGGCACATTAGATTAGGTTATTATATATTCATATTTTTCCAGAGTTTTTACAGATAGAAACATTACAATATCCAGATACAGTCCAGGGTAGAGAATGACACAAAAATTCTGTAAAGCACGATACTGTAGGGTTAAATTTTACCACACACACATCACTGACCAGGCACTTAATTTTATAAAAGCCAATTCATATTTTTTATTACCGGGGAAATCAAACTTTAGAGAATTTTATATGCAAATATCAATTTTGTTTCGTTAACAAAAAAGTTATATTATTAATTTTACGGCTTTTGTAGATTTTTTTTTATAAATAAATTACACGCCACTTAAACAAAAGGTTTTATAACAAACGTTTCAAGGAACATATTTATATAACATGCATTAAGAAAATAAATTTCCGGGCTATAATATCATAATATTTAAATATATCTAATAATAATTTTTTATTAATTTTTAGAAATAATTGTTTATATTTCCTTTAAATTAAAGGTTCATATCAATATTATGCACGTATAATAATCTTTAATTGCTCTTATTTTTACAAACTTAATAAAAGCTATATACGTTTATTGACGAAAATTTATGGAAAAAAATCATATAGTTTAAATACCAATAAAAAATAATTCTATTATGTCCGGTAAGGATTTAATTCTATGGTTTAGTGATATAACAAAGGATAATGTCAGTATAGTTGGTGGAAAATCCGCAAATCTTGGCGAGATGGCAAGAATGAAAGATATACCGATCCCAAATGGATTTTCTACTACAGCATATGCATATAATGAATTTCTGAATAAAAATAATCTGGATGATAAAATAATTGATATAATAAATAGTACAAACGTTGAAGATTCTATTGAATTGAATAATGCAAGCAGCAGTATAAAAAAATTATTTCTTGAATCGAAATTTGAAAAGAATTTTGAAGATCAGATTTATAGTAATTATACTAAATTAATAGAAAAAGAAAAGAATATATATGTAGCCGTAAGGTCATCTGCAACCTCAGAGGATTTGCCCGATGCAAGCTTTGCGGGTGAGCAGGAAACATTTTTAAATGTTCACGGTGTTGAAGATGTACTGGAAAAAGTAAAACTATGCTATGCAAGTTTATTTTCACCGAGAGCCATATATTACAGGGAAAAAAAGCATTTTGATCATTTTAAAATTAGCCTAGCAACTGTAATACAGAAACAGATTTTTTCTGAAACTTCCGGCGTAATGTTTACACTTGATGTTTCTAACGGCGATGATTCAAAAATTGTTATTGAATCAAGTTACGGCCTTGGAGAATACATAGTTGGCGGTGTTGTTACACCCGATACGTTCTATGTTGATAAAAAAACATTGAAAATTATAGACAAGACAATAACAAAAAAAACAAAAATGTTAAAGGCTCTCGAAACCGGAGGAACGGAGGATCTGATTGTTGATACAGAAAAATCAGATGTACAGTCATTAACAGATAGTGAAATAATACAGCTTGCGAAATATGGCATTGAACTGGAAGAGCATTATAATAGCTACATGGATATTGAGTGGGCACAGGATTCATTCGATCATAAAATATATATTGTGCAGGCAAGATTAGAAACTGTCTGGAGTAATAAAAAGAAAGATAATGGTGTTAATATGGAAAAAAGTGTTGAGAAAAATGTGGAAAATGGTATTATACTGAAAGGTTTGCCGGCATCTCCAGGTAAAATTGTGGGCAGGGCAAAAATTCTGATGGGAACGGAAGAAATTAACAAATTTAATGAGGGAGATATACTGGTTACAAAAATGACATCACCCGACTGGGTACCCATAATGGGTAAGGCCAAGGCTATTATAACCGATGAGGGGGGATTAACATGCCATGCCGCAATAGTGTCCAGGGAACTTGGGGTTCCATGTATAGTTGGCACATCATCATATGGTAAAAAGGCAACTGAAACAATAAATGATAATGAGTTGATAACCGTTGATGCAAAAACCGGAATAGTCTACAGGGGCGGGATAGAAGGAGAAGAAGATAAACAGAGCAGGCCAGAAAACATATATTCATACGAGGGCGATATAATTACCGGAACAAAAATAATGGTAAACATGGGAGAACCGGAATTAGCGGAAAGAGTTTCAAAGTTGCCATCCGATGGTATAGGATTAATGAGAGAAGAATTTATATGGGCACAGATAGGGGAGCATCCATTATCATTAATAAAAAATAACAGGGGAAACTATTTTGTTGAGAAACTGGCTGAATCGCTTGGCGATGTTTGCAGGGCATTTGCACCCCGGCCTGTTGTATTAAGATTTTCAGATTTTAAATCAGATGAATATAAAAACCTTAAGGGTGGAAAAGAATTTGAACCCGATGAGGACAATCCTCTGCTTGGATGGAGGGGGTCTTCAAGGTATTATGATGAAAGGTACAGAGATGCATTTAAACTTGAATTAAAGGCTGTTAAAAAAGCAATAGATGAATATTTGTTGCGGAATCTCTGGGTTATGATTCCATTTACCAGAACAGTTGAGGAATTAAAAAGAGTTGTAAAAATAATGGAGGACAATGGACTGGAAAGAAATAAGGATTTTAAATTGTTTTTAATGTCAGAAATACCAAGTAATATAATTTTAGCCGATAAATTCAATGAATATGTTGATGGTTATTCAATAGGGTCGAATGATTTAACAATGCTTTTGCTGGGATCGGATAGAAACAATGGTAAAATGAGTTCCATGTTTGATGAAAGGGATTTAGCCGTGAAAAGGTCTATAAGGTATTTGATAAAAATAGCACACAGGGATGGAAAAATAGTATCAATATGTGGCCAGGCACCATCACAGTATGATGAAATTGTTGATTTCCTTGTAAGATCTGGAATAGATGATATATCTGTTAACCCGGATGCAGTTGTTCACGTTAGAAAACTGGTTGCATCCGTTGAAAAGAGAATACAGCTGGAAGCGGCCCTTGGAAAGGTTGAATCTGATAAGGACTGGGATCTGCCATTATAAAAATATATTTTTTTCATTTATTTTATAATCCTTTTTGAATATATACGAATAACTGTTTTTATCAAAGTTGATTACTGTATAATTCTTATTCAATAATTCATGAAATATATGTCTGTATTCCAGTTTTATTTTTACTGCCTTGTTTAAATCTGTATTTTTCAGCTCACCATAATTATTAAAAATTCTTAATGCTATTAAATCGGATTTTATTTCACTGAAATATATATTATTTTCATCAATGGTATTTATATACTCAGGTTTTTCATAGCTTTTATTATAACTATTTTTTATATACCACTCTGCAACAAGTCTATCAGTTGGAACACCTCTATTAATCCCATCCCTCATGTTTCCATAAAAATTATCGATATAATTCCTTGATAGTGCACCCAGTTTATTCAAATTAAAATATGCATTTAAACTCATCATTGGATCAAATGTCCATACAATTAAATCATAACCATAATCAAGTGCCAGTTCTTTTTGTTTTATTTTTAACTCATATCCAATATTTGAATATTTCTTATTATTTATTACACCGGTCATGTGTGAGTATAAATAAACCTTATTATTCCTAAATCCCGGGTAAGAAAAACTCATTCCAACCATTTTATCATTATCATATGCACCCAGTAAAAATCCCCCATGGTATGGCATTGAATGTAATGTGTCATAGAACTGATAAATTGCATTATCTGATGCCCATGCTGATTTTATTATTTCCATGAATTTTTCTATTTCCGATGAGTCTTTGATAATTGAAATTTCCATAATGGTTTATGCTTAACTTATTTTAAATTTAATTGTTGCTGTAATTTTTTTATAAAATGAAAATAAAAAGATAAATACTATAAAACACACTCATTCAAACAAAGGGTGTTTTTCCTTTACAAAGTTGTCTGTATTCAAATCGTTTATCGCCTCCCTTATCTGTTCATCTGTATTCATGACTATTGGACCGTACCATGCAATTGGCTCATTCAGTGGTTTTCCACCTATTATTATAAATTCAGAATAATCTATAGCATTGAAATTTATTTCATTGCCTTCAGTTGAAAATATTAATGCGGTATTTGTTTTATAGTCAAATTTATTATTTATTTTTAAGTTTCCGTCAATTAAATACATTACTGTCCTGAAACCATGTTCTGTTTTATATACAAACGAGGACTCATTTTCCATTTTTACATGATAATATGAAACTTTCTGGGTTCCACCGTCATATGGCCCTTCCACATTATTATATGTACCTGAGATTATTTTTATTTTTACATTATTATCATCTATTTCAGGTATGTCATTTGATTTAATTGCCCTGTATACAGGAGTTACCATTTTTCTATCTGCAGGCAAATTTACCCATAGCTGGAATCCGGACATATAGGTATCTATAATCTTTTTATCTTCATCCTCAATGTATTCTGGCATTTCCTCATGAAATATACCACTGCCTGCCGTCATCCATTGAACATCTCCTCTGTATATTGTGCCTGAATTATCCTCGCTATCCCTGTGATCAACCTTTCCATTTAAAACGTATGTTACCGTTTCTATACCCCTGTGGGGATGCCAAGGAAACCCTTTTATATAATCATTTATCTCTCTGGATCCGAAATTATCAAGTAATAAAAACGGATCGGTTACCCTTACTGTATTATTTGCCAGAACTCTTTTTAATTTAACACCGGCACCATCGTACGTATATCTACCCTCAGCATTATATTCAATATTCTTTAACATAATTTAAGAATTTTTATGTATTAAAATACTTTTGCTATACTATGATATAGCCAACAGTTAACAAATTTTTTTATATACATAATTAATACCCTCTTATGTCATTGAAAAACAAAGAAGTTTTAATTACAGGCGGTGCCGGTTTCATTGGGTCAAATCTGGTTAATGCATTGTATAAAGATAACCATGTTTATGTTATGGATGACCTCCAGACAGGTTCCATGAGAAATCTGGATGATTCAATAAATAATATAGAATTTATAAGGGATAGGGTTGAGAATCTTGAAAATTATGAAATAAATCCGGATTACATATTCCATATAGGTATATATTCATCATCTCCAATGTATAAAAATAATCCACATCTGATGAGTAATGCAATAAATGATTTAACGACTGTACTGGAATACGCAAAAAAAAGCAAATCAAAAGTAGTATATGCATCAACATCATCAATATATAATGGCATTAATCCACCACAGAGGGAAGATATAATACCAAGAGTAACAGATTATTATACAGAAGCAAGAATAGCTATGGAAAGAATAGCGGAATTATATTCAAAGCTATATAATCTGGATATATCAGCAATGAGATTTTTCTCAGTATATGGATACAATGAAAGGTCTAAAAAAATTTATGCTAATCTGGTATCACAGTTTTTATGGGCAATGCATGATAATAAATCCCCTGTATTATATGGTGATGGAGAACAGAGAAGAGATTTCGTATTCGTAGAAGATCTGGTTAATGCATTAACCCTCGCCTCAGAAAATAATAAAAATTTCAATGTTTATAATGTTGGCACAGGAAAAAATTACTCATTAAAAGAACTTGTTGATACATTAAATGAACATTTAAATAAAAAAATAGAGCCAGAATATATAGAAAATCCCATGAAGGCAACATATGTTAATGAAACACTTGCGGACACAAAAAAAGCCGAAGAATTAATAAAATTTAAGGCAAAAATATCTCTGGACGAGGGCATAAATAAACTAATTAAATATTACAAATATTAAAATTTTTATATTAAATTGGCATAATCATCATTATAAAATGTTTGTTAATAAATTTATAAAAAATAAAGCATCGTTATATCTTATTATTGCAGTAATAGTCTATTCTATAGTATGGTCCGCCATATCACTATTCAGATATTACACGTTCCAGGCAAGTGTTTTTGACCTTGGTTTAACATCATCATTATTATACAGGGCTTTTTCAGGCCACATAATATATGGAGTTACAGCAAGGCCTATTGATGCAAATAAAATGATATATTTTATTATTGCCCCATTTTACGATCTTTATCCACATCCATCGGTACTTTTAATTTTTCAGTCAATTTTTATAGCAATAGGTGCAATACCATTATATAAAATAGGCCAGAAAATATTAAAAAATGATAAGATATCTCTCATACTGGCATTATCATATTTACTGTATTACCCATTATCAGGTGTAACCTGGTTTGACTTTCATTTTATGGCATTATTTCCAACATTATTTTTAATGGCTATATACTTCTGGTTATACAATAAAAATAAGTATTCACTGGTTTTTGTATTTCTTGCAGCAATATCAGATTATCTTGTGCCATTCATACTGTTATTCTATTTCGTATTCTTAATAATAAGGGGTAAGAAATTCTCTGACAAATCATTTAAATATGCACTGGGTGTTCTGTTCATTGCTATCGGAGTACTGGCATGGGTTAATATATATTACGGCTTAGCATACACAGCACACATAACACATGTAGCATCATCTTCATCTGTGCATTCATCAGGTTTGAGCCTACTATTCTCCAATCTCCCATTAAAGATATCATATATACTGTTAATAGGATTTCCATTATTATTCATATTTCTCATATATCCTGAGGCATCAATTATGCTTATACCGTATATTGGCATGGAATTTTTATATAACTACCTACCGTATTTTGACCCCATTGGTTTTCAATACCCGGCACTGATAATACCAGTAATATTTTTTGCTACCATACTTGGGTTAAACAGGTTAACAAATTTAAGGCCACAGAAATTTGATTTAAAGAAGATAAAGAAGATCGCCGTGGTAATTCTTGTTTTAAGTGTTGTAAGCTATTCCGTAGCAACCCCATTAACCGTTGAGATCTCTATGCATTCTCAAAACAATGTTCCGGCAATAAAAAATGATATGGCAATAAGCCATTCTGATCGTGCCCTCAGTAATATGATAAAGCAGGTGCCCAAAAATTCTGTAATACTTATACAGAACAACATGCCGCAGGCTGCATCAGATAACTATTATCACCTTGCTATCGGTACAAATATTACATATTACAATTATTCACTGGCAGACCCTTATTCAGTATGGTTTAATGATAATGCCAGCTTAAATAATAAGGTTACATTGAATTCAATGACATGGTTCAATTCGTATCTTTTAGATAACTATTCGATAATAGATGAAGAGTATGGAATGACATTTATGAGTAAAAATGTAACAGGTATGAATTCCACATTTATACCATACAATACTACAATAAATTCGACAAGCGAAAAATCAGACCATTTCTTCATTCCTCCAGGCGTATTCTATCTAAACGATTCATTAAACAAATCAATAAACATAACAATAAACGCATATAACGGATTCAAAAACATAACAATTAATAGAACTATAAATAATTCTACTATAATTAAAACGAATATATATCTATACCCTGCGACCATAACTGCAAGCAATAACACAACATTTTATTTAAATCAGATCTCAGAATATTAGAAATATTTTAATATCATTTTTTACTTTTTAATATAATGGCAGTAACACCTAGAAAGGGCACATTTATACCAAAAAGAACAACATTTGTCAGGAAAAGGAAACACTCATCAAGGGAGAGGTTTGAACCAGGATATTTAACAAAGGAAAAGCAGAAATTAAAAAATGAAAAGGATAATATAACAAATCTCAGAAAGGCATTGAATAAATGTGGTGCTAGAATGGACTGTGTCAGGAAGGTCGTGAGAAGAAGCAGGATATGTTATCATAATTTTACTGAGATGAATGATTGTGACAATAAAATTATAAGAGTTTACTTAAGAAATGGTGGATATTTACATCTGGAAACAGATAAATGGCTTTACCATAAAAAGGAATAGCTGCTTCCATTTTATAATATAATTAGGATAAAATAAGTTTCACTGACCGCTTATGGAGACAATGGGAACAGACAGAGATAAAAATTTGAAATACGTTAGTTGATTGTAACATTTGCAGGTTTCGGAATGATTTTTTGCATTATTATAGATACCCCGGCCATTATAAGACACGCCGCACATATAATACCCCACAGAAGTACGGGGTCACCATGCAGATCCTGCAGCATGTAAGGCCCTATTATAGCGGAAAATGGGTACACAAATCCAAAAATTGAGGAACTGAAACCAAAATATTCTCCCCTTCTTTCCTGAGGTGCAATTCTGGATATAAACACCTGTGAAAACTGGGATGTCATATTCTCACCAACTGTAAGGATAACAGCATTTGCGCACAGAAGTGGAAATTCTCCAATAAACCCAAATATAAGGTATGTGAAACCATATATCACCAGACCGGAAGCATAAATGTATACTTCTCCAAATCTCCTGCTAAGTGCATTCACCCTGAACTGGAGAGATATGACTATTACTGCATTTATGGCGTACAGTGACGTTATCTCCAGGTCGTTATAACCATAAATACCGCTCAGGAAAAGGGGCAGTAATGGGCTTTCAAACATTGAAGTTAGCAGGCCACCCAGAGCAAGCACTATAGAAACCAGTACCAGTGGTTTCTCATGGATGATCCTCCTTGCTTTTGGCCTGGATAATGATATGGCATGATGGGGTAGTGATTCAGGTATAAATCTGAGGATGATCAGAATCTCTATAGCACATCCTATAGATGGCACAATAAAGAAAAATGCCGGGTTAAACAGGGCAACAATCCCTGATACTATGAGGCCAGTGCCTATTCCTGCATTGCTGAACACCCTGACCAGTGAAAAACTATCAAGTCTCTCAGCTTCGCTGGAAACATCAGCGACAATAGAGTTGTTTACATTCCACTGTACATTATTCAGGGTACCAATGGATGCCATCATCAATGCAATAGATAGCACAGAAAAATTTCTGTATATGATAACAAAGAATCCAAGATAAAGCATCAGGAGGATTGTGGGCAATAGGAATGCCAGTATTCTTCGCCCTTTAATATCAGATAACCTCCCCGCATAGAGGGAAAAAGGCATAGAAAGTGCAGACTGGAACAGGAATATGAGGCCAATTTCCAGGTAGTCCAGATGCCTGACATCCAGTAGATAAATAGATATAAGGATCCACAGGGGGTATCTGGTAAATCCTCTAACCATATCTGCAAATGCCATTGCAAGTAAAGATTTTGGTGCCCGGGAAATTTTCATTCCCACATTAAGCGTATAAAAATATTAAGATTTATGGTTTCTGTTTTTTATATAACTGGCGAGTTTAAGCCCTTCATGGAAGATGATAACTTCCAAAGTGTATGTTAACAGTGTTAACAGAAATCATAACCTAAAACTACAACACTGGATTTTCAATTATGTGGGCCGGAAATACACGCACTAAAAATATTATATATATTACGACTTTACATAATCGTCTATACTCCTTAACAAATTTATAAAATCGTCCTTTTTTAATAGTTTTGTATTTACATTTCTGGGACTTGGGTGATATGATGAATATAGCCGTATATTATTTATTTCATAATATTTTCCATTTATAAATTTTAATTTTTTTGTATTTATTTTTTTTATTTTGAAGTACGATAATGCCGAGTCAAATGCCAGTTTGCCAAGACACAATACCGCCTTTAAATTTTTCATGGAATTGATCTCATTATGTAAGTAACTGGAGCAATTAGCTATCTCGAATTTTAATGGTACATTATCCGGTGGAGCACATCTAACAGCCAGTGTTATGTACACATTATTATATTTTAAACCATCATTTCTGTTTTCCGAAGTGGGAATGTTTGTGAATCCCGCCTCATATAATGATGAGATTAAGAAATCAGAGCTTTTATCACCTGTAAATATTCTCCCTGTCCTATTCCCGCCATTGAATGCCGGGGCCATGCCTATAACCAGTAGATTACCATTTATATCTCCATAACCCAAAACTGGTTTATTCCAGTATTTGCAGTTTTTAAATTTCAACGGTACTTCCCTGTTATTCCTGTAATTAACAAGTCTCTCACATTTTTTGCATTTTAAAATATCACGATCTAATCTATCCATATTCAAGCACACACCTACTTCAGACTGTGGCAACTATCAACAGGTATGAAAACTCCTGTACCAGCAATTAATACATTTTTGTTTGTCACGACTATATATTGAATAGAATTTTAAATATGTTTTGTTAAATTACCTTATAAAAACAAAAATTAATATAAATATATTATAATTAACTAAATATGAGTATAACAACAATTATAGGATATATACTTGATACGATTATTTCATTTTTTATAGGTGCATGGTTCTCAAGATTTTATTTAAGGCACCCATTTAGAAGAGGACCCGCGACCGGTAAAGACTCACTTATAGGCAAAACCGGTGAAATTAAGCTAATCCTGAAGGATAATGCCTATGAAATAAGCATTGATTCGCAGATATGGAGGGCAAAGCCTGTTGACCCAAATGATAAATTCATCAAGGGTGAAATAGCATATATTAGAAGTGTAAGCGATTTAACCATTTATATATCAAAAATAAAAAATGAATAGTTTATAAATATTTTTTAAAAAATAATTATATCCATTTGTAATATACCAGTTATGTTTAATTATAACGTTGGTGTAATAGGAGGTGGCGATGTTAATGATGAATACTGCAATATTTCATATAATGTTGGGAAATTACTTGCAGAAAATAACTGTGTAGTTTTTTGTGGTGGCATGGGTGGCGTAATGGAATGTGTTTCAAGGGGAGTATCAGAAAATAATGGTACGGTAATAGGAATACTACCAGGAAATAATAAAAATGATGGAAATAAATATCTAACAGTGAAAATGCCATTAGGCATAGGTTATTTAAGGAATTTCTTTATAATAAGGTCAAGTGATGTCCTGATCGCAATAGATGGGTTCTCAGGAACAACATCCGAGGCTGCATTTGCATTAACAGAGGGTAAAACTGTTGTTTCAATAGGGGAACTGGACATAAAAGAAAAGGATACGGATGGAAAATTTATTAAAGCAAAATCCCCAGAGGAAGCGGTAGAAATAGCATTAAAAGAGGCAGGGGATTATATACTGAAAAATAGATAATTCATCTGATCGCTTCCAGGGCTTCACACTTCTTTATGGAAGAGAGAAACCAAAAAAACATCTACAGAAAACACAGGTAGAACCTTTCGGTACCTGTCCATGCTGTGCTATCCTCACGGTTTTAGCTGTGTGTAGTTAACTCTTTCTCTTTCAATAAATGCTTTTTTGTTAAATGTGATACGAAGAATACTATAAAGAACAATCCTATTACATACTCTGCGATCACGTCTCCTAACAGGCCAAAATGAACTGTAAACATCTTATATGGAAATAAAAGTATGTACATTATCAGTATGCCAATTAACAGTACTATTATTATGGATATTGCGAAGTTTTTTGTTCTTAATTTTTTGAAATGCAGTAATCCAGGGGAGACTATAAATATTATACCCAGCGGGAAAAACACATCTGTAAAACCATTCCATTTTGCATGGGCTATACTTTTTACCTGCAGGGAACCTACAGCAAGTAATATTATTCCAGCTATAATAAAGGCTATCTCAATATATAGCCCTATATCGGGTTTTTTTGCTTTTTTATTTTCCTGATTATTATTTATATCACTGTTAATATTAGTATTAGTACTGGTACTGTTATCAATATTTTTATTATTCTGGGCGGTGTTTTCAGTGTTAACATTATCCTCATCAGCTTTATTTAATTCCTGATTATTATCCTCATTATCATTAACCATTTATGTGCTATAATTTACTTATTATTAAATATTATCATTTTAAACAGATTAATGGTGTTACTATTGAACAGGTTTTTTCGCTTCAAACATATGCACCACATATAAGGGCATACGCTATGTTCTATAGAGTATTCATTATCTTTATACAAAAATAAAGGGAAACTTTTCGCTCTCTGGATTAAAATATAAAATATTAAAAATCACGATTTAAAACGTTGATGGTCGATAATAAACTAAATAAACTTAGGTTGTATAACGATCTAATGTCAGATGTTTATATTGTATCAGCAAAAAGAACGCCAATAGGTAAATTTGGAAAGGCGTTGACAAAAATAAAGGCCCCTGAACTTGGTGGAAAGGTAATAGAGGGAGTAATAAAGGATTCAGGGATAGATAAAGACCTTATAGAGGAAGTAATAATGGGAAATGTTATACAGGCTAACGTAGGTCAAAATCCTGCAGGCCAGGCATCTTTTTATGCGGGTTTAAAGCCAGAAGTTACAAAAAATACAGTTAATGCAGTATGTGCATCTGGTATGCTGGCAACGGAAAATGCAGCAAGGGAAATTAAACTTGGGGAACACGATTTAATAGTTTCCGGTGGGTTTGAAAATATGAGTAATTCACCATTATATTTACCCCCTGAATTTAGATGGGGCCCGAAGCAACTGTTATATAAAAATTTGAAAGTCGAGGATTCTATGTTAAATGATGGTTTGATCGATGCAATGTACAATGAACACATGGGTGTATCCGCAGAAAGATCAGCTAAAAAATATAATTTAACAAGGGGAGATGCAGACAAATTCTCAGTACAGAGCCAGGAAAAAGCAACGAGGGCCACAGAATCAGGTGAATTTGCAAAGGAAATAGTTAAACTTGACAATTTAGAAAAGGATGAAGGGTTAAGGAGAACATCAATGGATGATTTGGCAAAATTAAATCCGGCATTTGATAGAAACGGAATCTTAACAGCAGGGAGCTCATCACAGTTATCCGATGGTGCATCCGCAATATTACTGGCGTCGGAAAAGGCCCTGAAGGAATACAATTTAAAACCTATAGCAAAAATAACAGGTTATGATTCAGCATCTCTGGACTCCAGGGATTTCGTGGAGGCACCTATACCTGCAACAAGAAAATTACTGGAAAAACAGAATAAAAAAATTGATTACTATGACTTGGTAGAGCATAATGAGGCATTTTCGGTTGCATCAATAATAGTTAGGGACCAGCTGGGTGTTGATAATGACAGGTTCAATGTTAACGGTGGTGCAATTGCAATAGGCCATCCTTTAGGCAATAGTGGTTCAAGAATAATAGTAACATTAATCAATGCACTGCAGTCAAGGCATATGAAAACAGGTTTAGCCACAATATGCCATGGTGGTGGGGGAGGACATACATTAACCCTGGAATTAATGTAAACACAATTCTAAATTTTATTTATTAGCTGTATATCCTTTAATTTATAAATATATCTGTATTTATCACCGTTATCTGGAAATACTGTAACTATATTTTTATCTGTTTTTATGTTTTTTGATATGATGTAATTAGCACCCGACGAAGGGCCGACAAAATAAATTATATTTTTCCTTGAGTTCCTTAACTCCATTATATGCTTCATTTTCATTTACTGTTACTATCTCATCAATATAATCTATATAATCATTTATTATCCCTTTGTTTTCCGATTTAAATGGATTTCTCAGGCCAAATATGTGCGAATCTTCATCTGGAATAATTCCAATAACCTTTATATCATATTTCTCCTTAAAATATCTGGCCAGACCAGTTATGGTTCCACCTGTACCAATGCCAGCAACAACATAGCCAATATTTTTTATTTCGCGGTCTATTTCAGGCCCTGTTGTATAATAATGTGCATTAGAATTTATTTCATTATTGTGCTGGTTTAATCTATAGTATTTTCCAGGATTATCCTTAATTTTATCATCAACGTATTTTATTGAATTTTCTGTACTATTTCCGGGAGTTAAAATTAAATTTGCATTATATTTTAATAATATTTTTTTTGTTTCCTCGCTTGCACCTTCAGGTATAACTATTTCGGCTTTATATCCAAGCAGATTTGATATCCCTGCTATTGCAATGCCTGTATTACCTGACGATGCCTCTATTATAATTTTATCTTTCGTCAGGTCTCCAGTCTTTATTGCGTATTCTATCATAAAAAACGCAGCCCGGGTTTTTACGGAATCAAATTTATTATAATATTCAAGTTTTGAATAAATATTATCAATCTTATATAATGGTGTATTCCCTATATTAAATCTATATGCATCGTTTTTTATTTCTTCAAACAGTGAATTTGAAAGTGACATTATACATTATTGCAAACCTGTTTATTAATATTTTTTATGTTTTGTTTATGTATTAAAATAACCTTTTAAAAATAACATAACAGGCAATGTATATAACAGTATAAAAAATTTGATAAAAATATCAATCCAATTGAGTAAAATAGAAAACGTAATATAATATATGCATATAATTATGCGTGAGATACACATATAAAGATGGGAAGATATACGATGGAGATAATGAATTATACTCCGTAAATATAGACTCCACAGTAGGATCAAAATCAATAGAAATAAAAGGTTATTCCCAGACAATATTAATTAATAAAGCACCCGGAGGTTATAAAATATTCCAGGGAGATATGGATCTGGGCACATTAAACAGGAATTTAACAATGAATTATAACGGTAGAGCATATTCTGTTTCAAAGCCATACATAAACGATAATGTAAGGACAATTGATATGAATTCAGATACATCAAAGGTAGGAACAATAGTTTTCAATCAGGATTCATTAACCGGCACCTTTGAATATTTGAATGATGAGGTTCCAGCTGTAATATATATGTCACTTCTATCACCATACATTAAAAATGGTTATGTTAACCCATCAAACAGTACAATGCCGAACAGGGGAAGTAGATATATGATGTCCAAAAAATATCTGATATTATCAAATGTTGTTTTCTTTGCTGCAATAATATTAATATTTGCTTCGAGTTATCTTGGCATCCCGGGTACATATGACTTTGTAATACTGATACTGGCAGTTGTATTTTCATACGTTGTTAGAATCTATGGAAGAAAGAAATACAGGGAAGAACATCAAAACGACATGAACAATCAGAATAATAATCAATAAGGATTTATAATTATTTACAATAATGCTCTGTAATGGATTTTTATAATGAGATAACGGAATATATTGAGAACGGTAAAATAAAAAACAAGGAAGAATTACAGAAGGAGAAGTTAATTTTATCGAAGAAATTCAATCTCGATATTGTTCCAAGTGATGTTGAAATATTAAATTTTAAAGATAATAAAAAATATGTTAATTTACTAAGAAAAAAACCCACAAGAACAATTTCGGGGGTTGCTGTTGTTGCGGCAATGACATCACCCGAGGCATGCCCCCATGGGAAATGCATATTCTGTCCCGGTGGTGTTGATAGTAATTCACCACAGTCGTATACAGGATTTGAGCCATCTGCACTTAGGGGAAGAAATAATTATTATGATTCATACAATATAACATTTAGCAGGTTAAAGCAACTGGAAACAATAGGGCACGATACAAGCAAGGTGGATCTAATTGTTATGGGCGGGACATTTACGGCGAGATCTGAGGAATATCAGAGAACATTTGTAAAGGGCTGCCTGGATGGTATGAATAAAACAATATCAAAAACGCTGGAGGAATCAATACTTGAAAATGAAATTTCCGAAAGGAGATGCATTGGATTAACGGTGGAAACAAAACCAGACTGGTTCAACGAAATAGAAATAGATAATGCATTATCATACGGTACAACAAAAATAGAACTTGGCATACAGGTATTAAATGATAAAATTTTGCATGATAATTTACGCGGCCATGGTGTACCAGAAATTGTTAGATCAACCCAGCTGGCAAGGGATGCAGGCCTGAAAATATTATACCATATCATGCCGGGAATGTATGGATCAGATTATAAAGAGGATATAGACAGTTTCAATAAGATGATGGATGATGAAAATTTTAAGCCCGATATGTTAAAAATATATCCCACACTAGTTGTAAACAATACATCACTGCATAAATACTGGAAAGACGGTAAATATAAACCATATGATACGTATAAGGTAGTTAACCTTGTAACGTATTTCATGAAGAATATGCCACCATGGGTAAGAGTAATGAGGATGCAGAGGGATATACCCGTAAATTTCATAGAGGCCGGTGTTAAAAGAAGTGACCTGCATAATTTAGTCGATGAAAGAATGAGGGAATTACACATAAAAACTATGGAAATAAGAACAAGGGAAATAGGCATAGCAAAGGAAAATTATGGCAATAGCTATGAATTAATCAGGCGTAATTATAAGGCCTCAGGCGGTGATGAAATATTTCTATCATTTGAAAATTCAAAAAATGATATAATAGGATATTTAAGGCTAAGGATGCCATCAGAAAAAGCACATAGAAAGGAGGTTTTAAATTCATCAATTATAAGGGAAATAAAGGTTTTAGGCAACATAGTCCCGGTAGGGGAGGAATCTGTGGAAAACTGGCAGCATCATGGCCTGGGCAAAAAACTCCTCAATGAGGCAGAAAAGATCTCTAAGGAAGAATATGATAAAAAAAGAATTTTGGTAATAAGTGGAATAGGTGTAAGAAATTATTTCAGAAAATATGGATATGAGCGCCTGGGTCCATACATGGCAAAGGAGCTGTAATTATTTCCAGTTTTTCCACTGATTTAAATAATCTTCTGAAATCGCTCTTAATTTATTTATATCATTATCAGGAATAATATTTACTTTTCCTATCATTCTTGAATAAATATATATTTTTGCTGATTTTTCCAGCACCTCGGATGCCGTTATTGATCTCTCCATATCACTGCCTACTGAAACAGCACCATGGTTTTTCATTACCGTTGCGTTATTATTTCCAAGCCCGGAAACAACGTTTTTTGCAAGTTCAATAGAACCTGTAATTGCATATTCTGAAACCTTTATGTTATTACCAAGAAGCATTGCTATATCCTCCGTTATTGCCGGTATATTTTCATCAACAACAGATAATACTGATGAATATATTGAATGGGTATGGACTATAGCATTAACATCTTTCCTGTTTTTATATATTTCATAGTGCATTAATCTTTCACTTGAAGGTTTTAATTTTCCCTCCAGTATATTTCCATTAATACCGGTTATAACCATATCGTCAACCGTACTTTTCGTGTAGTTAGTACCGCTTGGGGTAATTACAACATTATTATCATCCGTCCTTAAACTTATATTCCCCCATGATCCAACTGTTAATTTATCATTTACCATTCTTCTGCACGCATTTAAAACAATCTCTCTTTCTTTTTCATATAGCATAAGATGAAATATTTAATTTATATAAAAAATTTTATTATCATATGATTAAATATAAATATCCGTTTTATATTGAACTATATAATGTTGCTATCCTACTTAATCTTAGGTACAATAACTCTATTTATATCTATATACCTAATAATAAACATTCTTGGGGCTGATAAAACATGACCAGCATATACAATATAATTGATGGTAATAGGGCTGTTTCTGGCCTTATTATAACACTGATATATATAGCCCTTGCACTTCTATTCGGTTACTTAATATCGGGCTTCATAAAGAAATTATATACAGATGAGGAGGAAAAAACGTGGTTATACCCTATTTCTGGAAGAATAGTAAAATTCTTTGAAAAATTTCTTAATGAGGATAAAAATAAGCAGATGAAATTCAAAGAATATTTTTTTACACTGATAATGTTTAATCTTTTTGCAGGCGTAATTGCCTTTATTTTTGTTTTTTTCCAGCATGATTTTCCATATTCATATGCCAACAATCATATGACACTATCACTTACATTCAATACGGTTATAAGTTTTCTGACAAATACAGATATACAGCATTATTCAAACACATTTGACCTGAGTATATTAAGCTGGACCTTTGTAATTACAGGGCTAATGTTTTTGTCTGCAGGTACGGGATTCGCAGCATCAATGGCATTTATAAGGGGGATATTAAATGATAATGGCAGGATTGGAAATTTTTACCATGATTTTTTAGTATCAATATTTTATTTAATATTCCCACTAACAATACTTGTAACAATAATAGTAATAGCCATGGGGATTCCGGAAACCCTGAGCAGTTATATAAACGTATATCCCATAGGGTCACAGGCCGTTAAACTGCCATTAGGCCCTGTGGCAACCCTTGTGTCAATAAAAAATATAGGTACAAATGGCGGCGGTTTCTACGGTGCAAACGCAGCTTTTCCACTCGGGAACCCAAACTGGTTTACCAATATAGTTGAATATATTTCATTCATGTTAATACCGGTAGGATCCGTAATATCACTGGGAAAAGTATTCGATAAAAGATTCGGCAATATGATAGTTGGGGTGCTTGTTGTAATATTTGTGGCCACATCAGTATTAACATTTATCTCTGAATATATTGGCATACCTGTGATATCTTCACTCGGAATATTTTCAGGTAATATAACGGGGAAGGAATCCTATCTTGGTTTAGCATCATCATCCACATTTCAGGTTGGTGCCGTTTTTACCTCAACAGGGGCTTCTACCGGCGGTATTGTTGACTACACCCCAATAGGCCTTCTGGGATTGCTGTCGCAGCTTGTTCTTAATGATCCACTTGGAGGTGTTGGAACGGGTATTGTGAATATATTTACATACATCATCTTTACACTGTTTATAACTTCATTGATGATTGGCAAATTGCCTGAATTGATGAATATAAAAATAGGATCCAAGGAAATAAAATATTCAACATTATCCCTAATTACACATCCCCTAATAATTATAATTCCACTGGGATTTACATTACTGCTGCCACTTATAATGGGAACATTTTATAATGGCTTTCCATCAAACATATCAAATCTATTATACGAATTTGCATCAGCAGCATCAAACAATGGTTCTGAGGCCGGTGGATTTTTAACAAATCAATCATATTTCAATTATCTTGATGGGATAATAATGTTGCTTGGCAGATACTTAATTCTGGGCATACAGTTGCTACTTGCACAGCAGTTTGCATTCAAAAAGCCAAAAACAGTTTATGATAAATCAACAATAGATACGGGTTCGGTTTCATTTGGCTTTATGCTTTTAGCCGTAATATTAATGATAGGGTTGCTATCATATCTGCCTATATTTGCCCTGGGGCCATTATATGCATGGGCAAAGGATTTTAATTTCGTGGTGATGGGATGGATATAAGGGAAGTATTAATAAATGCACTGAAGGGTTTCGATTTGAGGAAAATAATAAAAAATCCTGTTATGTTTATCACAGAAATAGCATTTTTTATATCCATATTTATTATAATATTTCCATCAGATTTCAATGTTCCATATACCAGTGTTTACATATATTTTTACATATCCGTTACAGTATTATTATTCCTGACAGTATTCTTCTCAAATTTAAGTACCTCATTATCTGAAAGCCAGAGCAAGGCGATAACATCATCACTGGAAAAAATGAAAATTTCCACAAAGGCTAATTTATTAAAAGACGGTAAAATAATAATTGTAAACTCAGGTGAGTTAAAAAAGGGAGATACAGTACTGGTAAGGAAGGACGAAACCATACCATCTGATGGTGAGGTAATTAAAGGATCCGGATATGTAAACGAATCAAACGTTACCGGAGAATCAAGGCCAGTTCTTAAGTTAGTAGGTGATAGTGTAACAGGGTCTACAAAACTTGTAACAGACGAAATAACTGCAAGGGTTTCAGTGAATCCAGGTGAATCATTTATAGACAGTATGATAAAGGTTGTACAGAATGCAGTAAGGGAAAAAACACCAAATGAAATTGCACTATCAATATTTCTATCTGGCGTTACATTAATATTTTTAATTGTTGTTGCATCAATTTTTTCATTATCAACATATACTGGAATAAAGCCAAATATAGATATACTGCTTGTCTTACTGGTAGCTTTAATACCCACAACAATAGGTGGATTACTGCCTGCGATAGGCATAGCGGCTGTAAATAAGGTATCACAGTATAACATAATATCAAAATCCGGCAAGGCTGTGGAAAACGCAGGTGATATAGATACGATAATCCTGGATAAAACGGGAACAATAACAATGGGAGAACGCGAGGCCGTGAAATTTTATTCAAACCAGAATTATGATTATAAAGAATTTGTAAAAAATGCCTTATTATGCTCCTTTAACGATGAGACAATAGAGGGTCTGTCAATAGTAAGGCTTGCAAAAAAGGAAAATATAAATTACAGCGAGGAGGAGTTAAAAGATTATAAATTCATGCCATTTTCATCAGAAACCAGTTACAGTGGAATAAAAAATGGTGATAAATATATATTAAAGGGCTCTCTTAGATCCCTATCAGAAAAATTGAATTTAAACGATGCGTATATAAATGGCGTATGCAAGGAGATATCATTGAAAGGTGGAACCGCAATACCAGTTGCATCTGCTGGCAAATTTATAGGTGTAATAGAATTAAATGATATATTAAAACCCGGAATAAGGGATAGAATAGAAGATTTACATAAAATGAATATCCGTACGGTTATGTTAACCGGTGATGATGAGGTTACAGCGGCATATTTTGCCAGGGAGGCAGGCATAGATCAATATATAGCAAACAGCAAGCCGGATGATAAATATAATAAGGTAATCGAAGAGAAAAATAAGGAAAGAATGGTTGCAATGATCGGTGATGGCACAAACGACGCACCTGCCCTGGCAAAGGCTGATGTTGCCATGGCAATGAATACCGGCACCCAGGCAGCGAAAGATGCAGCAAATATGGTAGACCTTGATTCAACACCCACAAAATTAATAGATGTAATATTTCTTGGAAAGCAGATTTTAATAACAAGGGGTTCATTAACCACATTCAGCATAGCAAATGACATATCAAAGTACTTTGTAATAATACCCGCAATGTTTTATCTGTTTCCAGAACTGGGATTTTTAAACCTCTTAAATTTAACTGACCCGTTGAGGGCAATAACAGCTGCATTAATATTCAATACAGTAATAATAATTATGCTGGTGCCCCTTGCACTGAGAGGTGTAAAATACACTCCATCAGGTGCATCGGATTTACTGCAAAGGAATATCATGGTATATGGTTTTGGTGGACTGGTGTTTCCATTTATAATGATATATATAATATATATATTACTGGGTTTAGGTGGTATAGCATGGTAAAGAAGAATATATTAAAGGCATTCGCCCTGGCGGTAATAATAATGTTCATAGCAGGTTTTGTTTTTCCGGTAGTTACATCGTTAATCACGGAGCATACCCTGCCGTATTATTCAAATGGCCATCCTGTTAAGGTAAATGGCAGGGTAATTGATTCATACCTGCTGGCTGAAGCATTTAATGAATCGTATTTTTTCCAGCCGAGGCCATCGGCAACAAACTACAGTTTCAACGATAGTGGTTCATATTCAACATCTCTGAGTAACAAAAGTACGTTAAATAACCTGAGGGAAAATTTAAATAAATTTGAAAAAAGGAATAATGTTTCCGAATCAAAGATACCATATGCTATGATTTCAGCTTCCGGTTCTGGAGTTGATTATGCAGTACCATTAAATGGTGCTTCTATACAGGTAAATAGAATAGCAGAAAGTATAAATAAATTATCAAACAATAGCGTAAGCGTAGCATCAATAGAAAATTTCCTTAACAGTACCATAAGCAAGGATAAACAGAGTAATTTCCCTGTATTTGGGTCACAGTATGATAACGTTGTTGAATTAAACATTGCAATAATAACTTATATGGAGGATAATAAGATAGTAAAAAAATCATTTTTTAATTAATACTGTATCTATTCTTGGATCCTTTACAATATATTTTATATCAGAATTTGTTCTATATTTCCTGTTTAATCTTGTTCTTGTACCGATAATTGCACAGTCCGGGTCTTCTTTTTCTATTATTGAATTTATTTCCTCCTTAATACCTGTATTATAACCGGATTTTAATAACGATATGTCTACACCGCTTTTTGATATTTCTCCGATATTATCAAATAACATTTTGAATCCATGTGTTCTATTTTTATCATATTTTCTTAAATCCATTATCATCAATTCTGCATTATTCATTTTTGCCATTTCTATCGCAAAAAATACAGCAGACCTGGTATTTACCACCTCTGAAATGGGCAGTAATATTTTTTTATATGGATATTCCCTCTCACTTATACTGAGCAATATTAATGGTATGGATAAATTTTTCAGAACATAATCTCCGATACTGCCGAATATAGACCCGGATAACAGCGCCCTTTTATGTGTTGCCATAAGCAGTAAATCGTAATAATGCGAGGAGGTTTCCTTTATTAACCCAGTTTTAACATTTTCATACGTTGATATTTTAGGTATTACCTTCAGGCCTGCCCGTTTCCCATCCTTATATGCATTTGTTACCAGGGTAACACTGTTTGACCATTCAATACTATCATTTCTTTCCCTTATTGTTATTGCGGTCAGTTCTGAATTATATGTTTTAGCCAGATCAAATGCAAGTTTTAAAGCCTTTATGGAATTTATACCTCTAAACATTGGAACCAGAACGCGGTCCGTTTTTATAAAATAGGACCTTGATGCTTCAAACATGTATATTCATTGAATAGATGCATATAATTATTTCTATTTTATGTGCATTAATCTGATAAAACTTATCATGGTAAATATAATAATTGGTTTAAAATAAAATACAGTAAAAACATTAATATGTGTAAATGTAATTAAAACCTGTGTTATGTATTACAGTTAGAGATAAGGAAATAGTTGATTACGAGAGTATATATCAATTATTAAAAATGAAGGTTGATTCATTATTTGTAATAGATTATGATGCAATAACAAAAAGGCATTTAAATTTTGACCTGTACGATAAACTGTCAAAGTTTTTCGAAATAACGGTTATGAATTATCCCCAGACAGAGAGTGATTTAACGGATACAATAATAAATGGGGCATCCAATGTAGTTATAAACAATAATTTAACCTATAGAACAATAAAAACCTTTCTTGCAGTTACAGAAAATATAGCAATGAATTATAGTTATAATGATACATGTATATACTTTTCAGAGAATGGTGGATTAATGTTCTTAGCCGATAGGGAGATAATGCTTCCATATAAAATAGCATATAATTACGGGGGATTTGATATAAAAAATGCAATAAAACTTACAAATTTTCCAGATGATGTTATGAACATCAAAAGCCAATAAAAATACTGTGATATAAATGAAAGTAAATACAGATATAGGAATAAAGTTGAAAAATCCATTTATGTTAGCCTCTGGCATTTTAGATGAAAATGGCTATACAATGGAGAGGATTTTAAATAACGGGGCTTCCTCCACTGTGACAAAATCTATAGGCATGGAAGAACGAAGAGGCTTTGACCCGCCTGTAATATACCATGATGAAAATTATATAATAAATGCAGTAGGGTTATCAAATCCTGGAATAGATAACTTTGAGGAGGAAATAAAAATTGCATTGCGATCAGGAAAACCCGTTATAGGAAGCATATTTGGCAGGGATGCTGAAGAATTTTCATTACTCGCGAGAAAGATGGAATCATACAGCGTTTCTGCAATAGAATTGAATTTATCATGCCCGCATGTTAAGGGCTATGGCATGGAGGTGGGTTCGGACCCTGATTTAGTAAGTGAAATAGTTTCAGAGGTTAAATCCAAAGTAAGCATACCGGTGTTTTCAAAGTTAAGCCCGAACACATCGGATATAGTGGAGGAAGCCAAAGCAGCAGAAAAATCCGACGCACTTGTTTTAATAAATACTATAAAGGCAATGAAAATAGATATATATGCAAGAAAACCAGTTTTAAGCAATGTGTATGGTGGTTTATCCGGTGCATCAATAAAACCTGTTGGTATAAGGTACGTTTATGAAATAAAGAAGGAGTTAAATAAAAAAATAATAGGTGTCGGTGGCATAGAAAATATAAACGATGCAATAGAATATATAATGGCAGGTGCATCCGCAGTTCAAATAGGGTCTGCAGTATATAAATATGGTATAGGCATATTTAATAAACTAAATAATGATTTAAATGAATTTTTTATTAAGAATAATATAAATGATATTGAAGATATAATAGGGGTTGCTCTCAAATGAAACGCGCATATATAATTGATAATATTACGGAAGGCAAAAACGTTAATACAGTAGTATTCTCAACCGATGATGAGATAAAACCCGGGCAGTTTATAATGGCATGGGCCCCGGGGATAAATGAAATACCATTATCATTTTCTTACATAAACAAAATAAAAAAAATTACGGTAAAAATATATGGAGAAGCATCAGAATATATAGCACATCTAAAAAGAGGTGATTATTTATATTATTCCGGACCATATGGAAAACCATTTACCATTGTCCCGGGCAAAAAGCTTTTAATAGGTGCGGGTACGGGCATAGCCCCGTTAATACCATTGATTGATGATAATACATATGGAATTATATCAGGGAAAACAGCAGATGACATAATATTTGAAAGATATTTTAATAACAGATTAAAAATTGTAACCGATGACGGTTCATACGGAATGAATGGTTATGTAACCACCGCATTAAAAACGCTGGATTTGAATGAATTCGATATGTTATATGCATGTGGGCCGGAAATAATGTTAAAAACTGTATATGATTACATTAAAAATATGGATATAAATGCCCAGTTTTCACTGGAAAGGTCAATGAAGTGTGGCATTGGCCTGTGTGATTCCTGCTCAATAAATGGGTATCAGGTGTGTACGGACGGTCCTGTATTTTCAATAGAGCAGTTAAAAAATATGGATGAATTTGGAAGAACAAGGTTGCAGTACTCAGGCAAAAGGATATATTTTTAACAGCGTGATCGTGGAATCCCACACAATTTATGGGATTAATGCTAACCGCAATAATATCGATAATGTATAATGAGTATTCAAAAAAAAGATATAATGAAATCTACCAAATAGATAGGAATGCAGGTACAGTTTCATGTTTCATATAGTTTCTAACCCCTATGGCATAATTTGCAGGCAAAAAAATAATAGAAATTAATGAAAAATATATAAGAAGCTATAACTGTGATTGTGGAAATACTGTTGAAATATCCATCACAAAGTGCTCTGTGTCAGGGCTATCAACAATTAGTTGATAATCTGCGACAAACAGGCATTGCAATACGGGCAATGTACTTCAGGAGGGCTACGCACTTTAGAGGTGTGAGGATGCCACTAAAAAAGGTTTAATACATTATAATTATATCATAATATGGATGGTTCATTGGAAGAACAGTGCATATTTAATAGAAGCGGCAAATGTTATTTTATAGAATCAGAAATTTCAAATTGTTCATTATGTTTTAATTTCAAAACATTTCATATGTATGGCAAAAAAAGGAAATTATACTATAATTTATTCGATTACCTGAGAGAAAATAAACTGGACAGGGATTTATTCCCGAATAGCAATGATGAACAGGATTCATTAAAAAATTTATAATAAATATTATATTGCCATATTGCATTTGAATTATAATGTCCAGCAATACAGATCACTTTGCAAACAAAAGAACGTTTTTGGCGTGGATAAGAACCGGCATAGCCTTAATGGGCTTTGGATTTGTTATAGCAAAATTTGAAATATTTTTGCATATACTTGTAAGGGCAAGTACATCATCACTGGATGAATCATTAATAGCCGGGGAAATAATGATTGTTCTCGGAATGGCAACAATAGCATATGGTTTATTTGAATTTTTAGCAAGCGAAAAGGATTTAGATAATGATAAATACAATTCAAGAAAAACAGAAATCATAATATTCAGTTCATTCATAATAGGTATGGCTATACTTTTATTGTTATTTATAATATAAAATATAAAAAATTATTTTTCTGGTTGTCCTCTTAAAACTATCTCTCTCAATTCTTTTCCAACCTGTTCCTCAAGGGAATTATCAAGATCCGCCATTAAAGCTTCTAAATGTTTTGACCCCTCATCATATTCTTCTATCCATTCATCGGCAAATTTTCCACTTTTTATTCTTTCTGCCTTTTCCCTCATTCTTTTTCTCACATCATCATTTATAACATATTTTCCAACGGTTAGGCCACCGTATTTTGCCGTATCAGAAACTGCCCGTAACATACCGGATAAACCCTTTTCATAGATCTGGTCAGTTATTAATTTCATTTCATTGATGGCCTCAAAATATGCCATTTCTGGCCTGTAACCAAGGTCGACTATTGTATGGAATGTGGACCTTAACATTTCTGTCAAACCACCTACAAGGTCTAATTGCTCTCCCATTAAATCTGTTTCTGTTTCTTCCCTGAAGGTTGTTTCAAGAACTCCAGCCTTTGTTGCACCCAGGCCCTTTGCAATTGCAAGTGCCTTTTCCAGTGCCTTGCCGGAGTAATTATTTGCCACACTTACCAGGACAGGAACACCGCCACCCTTTACAAAGAATTCCCTTACTGATGGCCCCGGTGCCTTTGGGGCTGCCATATAAACATCTACATAGTCTGGTGGCTGTATTAACTTATAATGTATGTTAAAACCATGTGCAAATACCAGATCCATGCCCTTCCTTAAAACAGGTTTAACCCTCTCATTATATATTTTCCTCTGAACCATATCAGGAACTAAAAATATTACTATATCAGCATCCTTTACAGCATCCTCGGTTTTCATTGGCTTTACGCCGTCGTCCATAGCCCTGTGCCATGAATTGCCCTCTCTTTCCAGGCCAAGCCTTACATCTAAACCTGAATCAATTAAATTTAAAGTCCAGGCCCTGCCCTGACTTCCATATCCCAGTATCGCTATCTTCTTATCCTTCAAATAACTTAAATCTGCATCATTTTCTGTATATACCTTGCCAAGCACTTTGTTCAACTTTTTCACCCCATTCATACCTTTCGGAATTATTATAATTCAATTCAAAATTTTTAACATTATAATCATTTATTATTTCAACATAGTCTATATCAACCATTTTACTCAGTGTTAATATGGATAGATCAACATTGCCTAAATTATACCTATCATATAATGATAAATATAATATGCAGTTGTTATCATTATCACAGTTAACATTCATCCACTTTATATCAACCCAGAACTTTCTGAAATTTGCCGAAACTCTTTCCATTAATCCCGGGTCCCTATAATTTCCCTGCACCTTTACTACTTTTTCTCGGATCACTTACTATCACCTCACTTAATTTTCCACCCGGTGGTAATGTTGGTAATGCTAATTCTTCCTTATTAACAGGTACCCTTATCACCGATGGTACATTTTCTTTTATTGCTTTCCGTATAAATTCGTATAAATCCTTATAATCATGGACATCATATGCATCAGCCCCGAATGATTCGGCATATTTTACGATGTTTGGAGAATTTCCATAATCAACGCCCACTATTCTTTTATTCTGGAACATGTCCTGAACCTGCCTTACCAGACCCAGTGTCCTGTTGTCATTGACTATTGCTATTACCGGTATATGCTCATCAACCGCAGTTGCCAGATTATTTCCAGTCATCATAAATGAACCATCGCCATCATAGTCCAGTACAACTTTATCCGGTTTACCTACCTTGGCCCCAATTGCGGATGGCAGTCCAAATCCCATTGTTCCCATTCCCGTTGATGAGAAAAACGATCTTGGCTCTAAATTTTCCCACTGTGTCTCTGCCCACATTTGATGCTGGCCAACACCGGTTGTCAATATGGTATCCCTGGGAACTGCCTCACGTATAGTTTTTAATATTTTCCACGGCCTTAAATGTCCATCATCCTCTGGATGTGAAAACTGTGAATAATAATCCTTTAATTCATTCACACGTTTTGTCCATTCATAAACATTGCCTTTCCTGCCCAGTGTATTTAGTACATTTAACAGTTCATTCAGTAAAACTTTTGCATTTCCAAGCATTGTCACATCCGGATTTATTCCCTTATTGAAATCAGTTGGGTCCAGATTTATCGACATAAATATTTTTTTTGTATCATTCATTTCATTATACGATGTAAATGTCCTGTCACTGAACCTTGCCCCAACTGCAAACAAAACATCGGATTCCAGAGCTGTTGTGCTTGCTTCAGCACGTCCATAGTAACCCATAGGACCTATATACAGGGGATAATCAGCTGGCATTGATGATTTTCCCGGTAATGTTGACACCACTGGGCACCCCAGGAACTCCGATAATTTTATTATTTCCTCCGTTGCATTTGCCCACATGACACCGGTTCCCACAAGTATTACGGGCTTTTTTGCATTCAACAGGTTTAATGCAGCCTTCCTCAGGGTATCACTGTCTATAACCGTTCTAAATGGTTTGTAATGCACATTTACATTGTCAGGATATTTTACATTGTCTATATCTTCCATCTGGATATCTCGAGGAACATCGACAACTACAGGTCCCGGTCTTCCAGTTGATGCAACATAAAATGCATTTTTTATCCACTGTGGTATTTCAGTTATGTCCTTCAATTCAACGGCATATTTTGATACGGGAAAAGAAATACCCAGTGTATCTGACTCCTGAAATGATAATTTTCCCATTGATGACCTGTTAACGCCGCCTGTTATTGCAACTACGGGAGAGGAATCCTGATATGCAGTTACTAACCCCGTAATCAGGTTTGTTACCCCTGGGCCGGATGTTGCTGTGCAGACACCCGGTATTCCAGTAGCTCTTGCAAACCCATCAGCAGCATGTGCCGCAGCCTGCTCATGCCTCATTAAAATGTGCCGCAGCTCTCCATTTGCCAGATCCTCGTAGAATGAATCATACATGGGCATATTGTATAATCCAGGTATGCCAAAAATATTTTTCACTCCCTCTCTTTTCAGTGATTCTACCAGTAATTCGGAACCTTTCATAAAAACACACCCTTATAACCAAAAACTCCTAAACTCTTTATAACTCTCTTATAAAAAAACACGCCACAGATGTTAGATAAAACCTTTCACGCTATCCATTTTTTTTCACCTTTTTCATTTTTTGTATTTGCATTTCAATGGTTTTCCATTAATATTTTATATGTTTATCCAACGTTTATTAATGTTCATTAAATACATTAAATGAAGTTAATAAAATGTAATACTTAATTTTATTTAAATATTTTGTTTTAAAATTTATATTCGATGTTTTAATCCATTTTATAAAATTTAATTATACTGTTAAATATATCCACGTTTCCGGCCAGAATCCTGCCATATTTTATTATTTCATCTATTATTTTCCTTTTATCCTTTGCCATTTTATAGATTTCATCTAATGTGTAAACCCTTGGCTCTATGTCTACTGGCATGTGAGGATCCATAAAAACAATTTCACTCTTCCTTGAATCCGTAATTATTATAATATCAGCATCCGAAAATGGTGTGTAGTTTCCTCTGGCAAGGGAGCCTATTAAAATCGTTAACAGTGATCCATTTTCCAGGGAATTGTTTCCATATTCTGTTAATCTTCCTAAAATAAAATCATAATTAATTTCGAATATTCTTGTTGCAGAATTCGAATATTTCCCTTGCATAATCTATACACCTCCCTGCATCCTCTATTGAATAATATTCAAACGGTGATCCTTCACTATAATAATCTGGATATCTTGATCCTATGTATACCCTGTCAAGTTCCATTGCCTTATCTATTAGTTTTTTATCTATCTTAAAATCTTTCAGTTGCAATAGCATCCTTGATATTGAATGACTCCAGATCTCCTTATTTATTGAATGGTATAAAGCCTTTACTGCTTTCTCTGCACACTGTTGTGATGCAAAACATGACCATTCATATTTTTCATTTTTTAATGCATCCCCGGCTTCTCCGAGATCTCTTTGAGCCTGTTTTAACCAATCCATTGACCTTGATGACATTTATTAATAATAGGTACTGTGCTTATATTTATTTCTATATTGTTATGGCACGATTAAAAATTAAAAAATTTATTTAAAAAAGGAAATTATCATCTTTATAATAATATAAACAATTAATAATATTAACGTGTACCATTGCTACATATCAAAAATACTTAACTTTTATTTTTAAATTTGATACTAAACATTTTTATAAATCTTTAAAACATATTTTTATTTCTTAACACCTTAATTATAAGTTACCGATTTAAAATTGGTGATAAAAAATGAATAAGAAGCTAGCAGTATTATTGGTAGTTCCCTTACTTGTTTCACTGGGAGGGGCATTTGCTTTCTCAGCGTTTTCAGGTAGTTCGAGTGTAACTATTAATAACACAGCAGGTCATCTGACCTGGGAAAACCAGGCGACCCTAACAGCAACAAATGCTAATAATACGCCTTTAACAATGCAGGGTCCAAATGGGAATATATACGAAATAGGAACAGGAATGGAACATTTCCACGCCAGTGGAATGTACAACCTTGGTTTTGGAGCACAGTACTACACAACAGCAACCAGTGGAAGAGAGTATGTGATAAACGTAACAAACTTTGCACCCGGTGAATTCATACAGCTCACTGATGTTATAACAAATAACGGAACTGTAGGATTTATTGTAACCGCACCATATGCACAGATGAATTTTAACACATCAGACCCACCTTTACCTCCACCCCCGCCACCGCATCCTCCAATATCAAACCCATCAGGCCAAACATCAAACAAAATAAATGCAACATCTGTCCCATCTGCATACTTCATGGACGATTTACAGAGTTCAACAGGATGGATATACAACGTAACTGAAGTTTCAGGATTTGGGATATCACTTAGCCCGGAGGGAAGCGCAACAATGATAATAATGATAGGGCTTGGAAACAGCAATGGACATGACGTAAACTACTACCAGGACTCGAGTTTCAGTCTTAACATAGATCTGAATGTTATATCTGACCCGTAAAAATAATTTTTACAATTTATTTTTTTTATTCAGTATATATAGGAAATATTTGCGGAACAATACATTTTATAAAATTTAATAATAATATAAAATTTAATAATAATTATACTGTCAAATATATTACATTCCTGGTGAATACCCAGTGAAGCCATACAGATACAAAAATATATCAATAGTGCTCAATAACATTTTTATTAGTAATGAAAAATATTAATATTGAGTATTTCAGGTTTTTTCATTTCAGTGCTGTGGGTACACTATCAGGTTACATGGTCATCAGATAGGAAATAATAACAGGACAGTACACACAAATTATAAAATAGCAAAAGATATATATCATCATCACTTTTATTTAAAAATGAAGAGATCAGATATAACTTACAGTGGACCGGAAAGGTCACCAAACAGGTCATATATGAAAGCTATGGGATTAACCGACGACGATTTAAGCAAATATGTTGTTGGAGTTGCAGCGGCATGGAATGAGGCGGGGCCATGTAATATACATGCTTTATCCCTGGCAAATAATACAAAGGAAGGCATAAGGCATAATAATGGTACTCCAAGGTTATTTGCAACACCGGTTGTTATAGATGGTATAGCAATGGGAACTGAAGGAATGAAATATTCACTGGTAAGCAGGGAATTGATAGCCAATACAGTGGAATCAACAGTAAATGCACATAATTATGATGGTTTCGCTGCAATATCGGGATGCGATAAAACATCTCCAGGGATGATGATGGCGATGGCAAGAATGAACCTGCCATCAATAGTTATGTACGGTGGAACAACATTGCCCGGTTATTTCCACGGAAAGGAAATAGCAGTAGGTGATTTATTCGAGGCTGTGGGTTCATATTTAAATGGAAATATGGCAATAGAAGAATTAAAATTAATGGAAGACCATGCTATACCTACTGTCGGATCATGTGGGGGATTATACACTGCAAATACAATGGCAATGATGACAGAGACTCTTGGTCTGGCATTGCCCGGAAGTGCTTCTCCACCAGCAGTAGATGGTGCAAAGGTGAAATACGCATATGAAACAGGCAAAACTTTAATGGATTTACTGGAAAACGATTTAAAACCCAGGGATATATTAACGGAAGAATCTTTTTATAATGCAGTAACAGTTTTAATGGCCTCCGGCGGTTCAACAAATGCGGTTTTGCATCTCCTGGCAATAGCACATGAAGCTAATATAAAATTGAATATGGATGATTTTGACAGGATATCAAAAAAGATACCGGAAATAGTTAATATGAAACCATCTGGTGAATATGTCATGGCGGATCTTGATAAAATCGGTGGTGTACCTGTTTTAATGAAAATACTGTTAGACCATAATTTATTGAATGGGGAGCAATTAACGGTAACAGGCAAAACAATAAGCGAAAATTTAAAAGATATAAAAATAATGAATAAAAAAAATGTAATATTCGATGTGGAAAAGCCGATAAATTCATCAGGTGGCATAAGAATATTGAAGGGCAACCTGGCAACAGAGGGTTCTGTTTTTAAAATCTCTGCTTCAAATGTAAAATACCATAAGGGTCCCGCCAAGGTTTTTGATTCGGAAGATGATACATTTAAAGCAATAAAGGATAAAAAAATAGCTCCCGGTGATGTTGTCGTAATAAGGTATGAAGGGCCTAAGGGAGGGCCAGGAATGAGGGAAATGTTATCGGTTACTTCAGCACTTGTAGGAGCTGGACTCGGCGATAGTGTTGCTTTAATAACTGATGGAAGGTTCTCAGGTGCAACCAGGGGCATTATGATAGGGCATGTAGCACCAGAAGCAATGGATGGTGGTGCAATAGCCGTTGTAAGGAACAATGATATTATAGAAATAGACGGCAATAATGGTAAAATAAAACTTTTAATCGATGAAAATGAATTAAATAACAGATTAAGAAACTGGAAAAAACCAGAACCAAAACATAAAACAGGCTTACTGCACCAGTATTCAAGGTTAGTTTCATCATCATCAAAGGGCGCAGTTCTGGACTAATACCAAAAATACTTTATATTTTGCTATGATTGGCGATAATGGATAGTAAGGAAGAAATGGAAAAAACCGGAGATGGTATTGAAAAAGAACTTGACACTTTCAGGCAGAAAACCGAGAATAATTTCAATGAAATATATAATAAATTAAATAACAAAAAATTAAGTGATGAAAATGAGGAGAATTTATCCCTTGCATTAACATTGATGGAATCAATCGGAATAGATATATTGCATTTATTAAGAGATTATGATGATTTAATAGATTATCTTGAAATATTAAAAAAATTATAAATTTATTTATTCTTCACCCGCTTCCTTTGTTTTTTCATTATCAATGTGTTCCGTAGGTTTAGTTTGTTCCGGCTCAGTTCTAACTATATGTGATGGCGGATAACCGGTAATATCCAGTCCCGCTTCCCCATGAATTGCCATATCACCTATTCTTAATTTACCTTCATCCTCTCTCAACGGAATAAATTTGCCAATTAATTTTAGTAAACCGAAGGTTAATGCAAACACATAAAGTATTACTATAACAGCAGCAAATGCCTGTATGCCTAATTGATAGAAATTACCATACAAGGCCCCCTTCAATCCAGGATCAATGTATTGAGTTACAACAGGATCGGCTAAAATACCGGTTAATAAACCACCGACAACACCGGCAACAGCATGCGATGAGAATACCCCTAAAGTATCATCTATCCTAAATTTTGGCTCGATTTTATATAAAAAGATCCATGGTATTATCCCGGTTGCTATGCCTATTGCCATTGCGCCATAAATATTTACATATCCAGCCGCGGGTGTTATACCTACCAGACCCGCTATTGCACCTACAGAGGCACCTATTAATGAGGGCTTTTTGAAAAATTTCATATCCATAAACATCCATGTTATCATGCTCACTGCAGTTGCCACATTTGTATTTATTATTGCTATTCCTGCATCTATTGTACTGCCATATGGATCTCCACCGTTAAATCCATCCCAGCCTAACCATATTAAGCCTAAACCTAACATCACCAGGGCTAGGTTATTCGCCTTCATCTTCATTTCTTCCTTTAATCTTGGCCCTATTGCCAGAGCAGCTGCCACAGCACCAATACCCGCATCGAGATGTATTACATAACCACCTGAAAAATCAACAGCGCCTAATTGATTTAACCAGCCACCGGCAAAGAGCCAGTATGCCACCGGGCTATATACAATTAATGACCATACAGGTACAAAAACCATCCAGGCCTTAAAATTCATTCTTTCCAGCACACCTCCCATTAGGAGCACCGGTGTTATTGCTGCAAATACAAACTGGAAAAATATAATAGTGGCGTTCGGTATGGTAAGTGCCTGTTTAAGCGGCCCAACAATGGCCTGTCCACTTATAAAGGAACCGGCACCTGCAGGGTATGGTATTCCAAATATATAGTACCCACCAATATGTAATGAACTGGATGTACCAAATCCGAAATTATATCCTGCTATTACCCATATAATTAAAACTGCTGCGAAGGCATAAAGTGCCATCATCATTGCATTAACCATGTATTTTCTTTTTGTAAGTCCTGCGTAATACAGTGCAAGTCCCGGTATACTCATTAATCCAACAAGTGTGGATGCTGTCAACATCCATGCATTATTGCCTGTATTTAGCCACGAACTACTAGCCGGCTTTATTATATAGTATAGTATCATGTTATCAAGTAACATGGAACTTCCTATCATTCGTTTACTAATATATGTTTTGGTAAATTTTTTGTCATTTTTTTTAAATTTAAAGCATTAATTGAACAAAATTATTACACTATAATTAATTTCTTATCAATTCCAGGGAATAATGTGATAATAAACTGAACTTTTATTTTCTCTCCTCTATTACAGTAAACTTATTATTTAATTTTTTTATATTATTCGTTTCCATTTCATCATCGAAATCCTTAATTACTGGATATAACTCATCCTGTTCAATTTTATTCAAATGCCTGTAACTGTATGAAGGGATCTCATGTTTATTATAAAATTTCTCAATGTATTTTTCCGCTCCTTCTGGCAATAGGCCTATAATGTCAATAAAATTCTTATTTTTTAATGTTCTGTATAATTCCTTATCTATCAGGGATTCCATCAACAACGCTTTCAAAATATTATTTTTAAATCCGGGCTGTATTCCTATTCCCCTGCTATTTATTTTACCATAGATGTATATTTTACCACCTATCATTCCAGACCCTATGTATCTGCCAGAATATCTGTTGCCGGACAGTGCAATTATTGTTCCACCCGACATATATTCTCCCAGATAGTTGTCAAATTCACCATTTATAATTATATACGGTTTATTGTCATACGACCTCATCTGGATTCCGCATCTATTGCCAACATCACCTTTTATATATATTCTGCCATTATTCAACGCCTGGCCTAAAACATCACCTGCATTGCCGAATATTTTTATTTTTCCTCCAGACATGGAGTCACAGCAATCATCCGAGGCATTGCCATGGAGAGTTACATTATTGTTTTCATTTAAATTCATCAGGCAGTTGCCTGCATTGCCATACAAATTTAAATTATAGTTTTTATTAAACGTTTTAATTCCTATATACTTATGGCCCAGAACATTTTTTACCGTTATATCCCTTTTATTTAATTTTAATATTTCATCATCAAGTTTATTGTAATCTACACTGGATGCATCTATATCATAATTATCTATGTCATAATTTTCTGTATATTTTATTTTCTCTCTTCCGGAATTTATTAACCCATTTTTCAATGATGCTATGAAGTATGAATCCGGTTCCATTGTCCATACCCTTGCATTTTTATTTATCAACTTTATTTCCTTTTCTTCACTGGCTATATAATAGTTATCCTGATCCTCACCTAGAATTATGGGTCTTAGTTTTGTTTTATCGGTTAAGCCTATTAAATATAAATCATCGCCATCATCATAACCTATAACAACAGTATATGGCCCATCCAGCACATAGCCTCTGTTTATATATTTTGTATATTTGTCATCAATTTTATTGCCCATAATTTTTATTGTGGTTATCAGGTCATATTTTTTTAATAATTCCCTGAATATATATGATATTACCTCGCTATCTGTGCCAACAAAACTTTTCATCCCATGATTTTTTAAATATTCTCTGTTTGCACCAAACGAACTTATATCACCGTTATGTATTATTGCAACATTAAATGTAGAAAATGGGTGTGACCAGTACGGTTCATCCCCCGGAGAATTTGTTGGCTGCCTTGTATGTGCCAGCCATAAATCACCTTTCATATTATTTATATTGTATTCCTCTGCAACATCATCTGGATAACCCACACCCTTAAAAACATTTAACGATGTTCCGGAACTGTAAATTCTCCCGGATTTATTTTCCCATAAAACATCATTAACCGTATTTATTGAATTTAAGTCAATAGTATCAAGATTATAGCAGTAACTCTTTACACTATTATTATTTTCAACATAATAATTATGTATATCAAAACTTTTTGATAGTATTTTATTTAATTTCTCCTCATTTCCATTATAAAATACCTTAATTTTATAGGAATTATTATCGTTTAAATTAAATGTAGCATAACCCGATCCCTTATCACTGCCCCTGTACCTTATTGAATTTAATGAATTTGAAACCAATTTTCCATGTATTTTTTCTGAATTATTTTTCCTTAGAATAGCTAATAAGCCGCACGATGATGGATAATAATTCATTCTGAACCCGCCTCGCTCAAATTTAATATTTTTGATATACTGTTATCCAGGTTTATTGACCTTAATAATTCTACGTTGCCGGTCAGTGAATTCTGCATGTTGGATATTCCCATAGCCCCACATAATAGCGATAATTCCTTTTTTATTGCAATTATAAAATTCAGGGCCTTTTCATTTACATCTGCCATATTGCTAATTCCGTATTCAAAAATTTTTGATGGCAAAATAACCGCGTCCGCACCCAGTGCAATATATTTTGCTATATCGCCGGTATTTCTGAATTCATGTATATATAATAAAATATCGTGGTTTTCCCTTCTATTTTTTAAATTACTATTTAATCCTGCAATTTTTAACAAATTATTATCATCTATTATGTAACCAGAAGCATTTTTGTTGCTGCAATCATATGTGTAAATATAATTTTTATATTTATAATAATTATTATTTTTTCTTAATGTAATATTTTTATATTTATTTTTTATTTTGTTATCTATAACCACCGTATTCATGAATAAGGATGCCCATAATATTCCCTCTTTTATTTCATCACTGGAATCAGATACATCAAAAATAACAGGCAGTGATAAATTGATTTTACCTCCTAACAGGTTAGTGTTTAAGCTTATATCCTCCCTGTATGGGTCTATTGAAGGCCTTGTGACCTGTGCACCATCCAGTCTCAAAAAATCCACTATCCTTGATGGCCCTATAACATCAGGTGGTGCGTTGCTGCCCATACTTGTTATTGGTGGTTCACCCTTATTTATTAAGCCATTTAAATATTTTTTATCGGGAATAAAATTTTCAAGGCTGTAACCTGTATTTTTTACATTTTCATAACCCACCCCCAGTACATTTAAAGTATTTTTTGATAGATTATTTGCTATTAATAAATCCTTATTGCCTATTAGTTCAGTTATATTTTTTAAATTTAAATTATCTAAAATATTTTCCAGTTCAATTCTAAACCCTTTTATGAAATTTATTATATTATTAACGCCGAAATCTATTTCAAATAATTTTTTATTGTCTGTTTTATTTGTTAATGCCGCGGGGCAGTAACCAAGATTGCATTTTCTAACCATTACGCATCCCATTGCTATAAGTACGGATGTGCCCAAACTTACAAAATCCGCACCCAGTGCATATAATTTTGCAGCATCGGTTGAATTTGATATTCTCCCACCGGCAATAATTTTGAAGTTTTTCCTTAAATTTTCCTTTACTAAAATATTATGTGATGATGCAACAGCCAGTTCTATTGGTATACCTAAATTATCCCTTATAACTACTGGAGTTGCACCTGTTCCAGCCCCATGGCCATCTATTATTACACCATCTGCACCTGATCTTGCAATGCCGGTTACTATATAGGGTACGTAATTTGTTGCAGCAACCTTAACGAACACAGGTTTATTTGTTAATAATTTTAAAGCTTCTATTCTCTGGGATAGATCCTCTATTGAATATATATCATGATGTGGTGCCGGTGAAATTGCATCTATATTTTCCGGTATTTTTCTTGTTCCAGAAATGTTATTAGTTACCTTATTTGCAGGTAAATGACCACCTATTCCAGGTTTCGCACCCTGGCCGATTTTTATTACTATGCCAGATCCAGCATTTAGGTTTTCGGCCGTCACCCCAAATCTTGCGGAAGCCCACTGGATAAATATTCTTTTATATGATGTGATATCCTTATAAAGACCTCCTTCTCCGGTTCCCGACATTGTTTTTGTTATTTCAGCTGATTTTGCTATAGCCAGATTCGGATTGCCACTCAGTGCACCGTATGACATATCTCCCAAATATAATGGCACTGACATCTCCATATCTGCTAAATTTGATCCGGTATTACTGTGTGTGTTTAATGTAATGTTATCATTATATGTTTTGAAATTTATATTATCAAGTATTCTTAAACTATTATTATTTTTTACAAATATCCTGTATGGATTACCTGTAGCTGTAAGTTCTCTTATGTGGTTAATCTTATCAAACGACCAGAAATCAGGCTCCTTCTGCAGGGGTATATTTATAAAATTATTTACTATATTATCCATGTTGATATGAATGATAATATCTATCTATATATAATTTTTTATTGATTGAATATTAATTATTTTTAATAAATAATTATGAGCATAAATCATATGTGGTTACATAATGATGCCATAGTGAAATAGATTAAGTCGCGATTTTATGTGGTCTCTATCCCGATAACTGCTGAATTTATATGTGGACATTTTTCTTCGCCTGTGATACGGGTTTTAACAATGCAGGACTATATGGTTCTCGATGTTATTCATTGCATTTATGGGTCTGGTATGTTATAATGCTCCGATCCTTCAGGGTCAGTAGCCATATTCCTAACATTTATCAATAGCTTAATCTATATTATTATACACCTCATGGAAATGTTAGATTTATAATTCAAAAGAAAGAATAGAAAATTAATTATAGAGTAATTATAATAATGGATAAATGAACGCAGGGGCAAAGACCGTATATAAAAATCAAATTAAAAAGTTATATAATAACCCAAATAAAATTTATAAATATGAGTTATCATGCATACCATTTAAATTTTTAACACACGCTGAAAAATTGATAGTAAAACAGCAGGCCATTTTATATTTGCTTTTAAACACGTTTAATATAAAAATGAGGTTTTCCTATGATCCTGGACAATAAAGACACAATAGTAATGATAGGTGATTCAATTACAGACTGTAATCGTGCACGGCCTATTGGTAAATATCCGGGCGATTTGGGCAATGGATATGTTGCGTATATAGATGCTCTTTTAGGTTATTCATATCCAGAGATTGATCAGCAAATCATTAATGTAGGGGTAGCAGGTAACACAATTCGTGATTTGAAATACAGATGGGATTCGGATGTTATGGACCAGAACCCGGACTGGGTATCAATTATGATTGGAATTAACGATGTATGGAGACACTTTGATCAACCGTTTGATGCCCCCTCACTGGTATCACCGGTTGAATATAGGAGAACTTTAGATACATTGGTTAAGATAACTATTCATCACGTTAAGGGTATTATATTAATGACCCCTTTTTATATTACCACATCTTTAGACAATGCGATGCGTCAGGAAACACTGCACTATGCTTATATAATGGAATCAATTAGCAGGCAATATAAAACCAAATTAGTACATACACAGGCATGGATTGATCCCTTCTTGAAAAGGACACACGTTAAACGGTTATCAGATGATGGGGTGCATCCAAACCCTATTACACACATGATTTTAGCCAAAGCGTGGATTCATGAAGGAATAGAAGGATAAACTTATTTTTGAAATAGTTCGTAATCCAGTGATATGTTGTCTACCCGACATGTAGAAAATCACAGGCCAAGTTCATATACATTAACACGATAAAGCACCATATATTGAATTTATTGCTTTATTAACCACACACATTAACTATATCATCATGGCGTAAGGTGTTTAAAATAGTTATCCATTTTATAATTTTCATTAGCAATAAATTTATTTTTCAGTTTGGTAATGTCTATATTTTCTATTTTATTAATAGTATCCATTTTCATAGCACGTGCAATAACATTTTTATACGTTTTAATGTGTCCCCTCTGTTTATGAATATTTGCAACGCATAATAATATTATAAATTGGTAAGTTTTCTTCATTATGCCATACTGTTCATGCCAGATATTCTCCAGAACCTCATGTGCTTCCCAGTATCTCTGTTCTGAAATCAGACAAATAGCATAGTCCAAAGATTTTATATTATTTGAATTTACATTAATTTTATAATATTTTTCTTTAAATAACAACATGATTTTATTGTTTATTTCATTATATGCTGCTATTTCTATATGGTTGTCTGCTATTCTCAAATCATATACACTGGCATCAAGAGTTTTAATAAATTTTAATTCTCTGTCTCTACATAAATTTTTCATTTTTACGTTATAGATATAAATGTACCTATTTTTTATTAAACCATTAATCATTATAATCATTAAAGCATTTCAACTATATTTATATTATTTATTGTTTCTATGTCTTTTTTAACGGTATTATGAGTTAAACCACTATTTAAGTATTGCTTAAATATATATAACAACTATCTGCCATTATTTCTCCACAATGCACAAATTTCATTCTGAAATGCGATTAATTTAAGAACCTGCGTCATAGAAAAATATGAAATTTCTAACTGTTAATAATTGTTCTAGTTAAATATAGCGATAATATTAAAGCAAGAATAAAATTAAGCAGTAAAAAGATAAATACATTATAGATGAAAAAATGGAAAAGATCAGAAAATTATCAATAATGTGAGTTTTAGTATAGCTAAAACTAAATAGAAAGGCACTCATTATTTTCACACATTGGAAAGATTAACTGGAATAGTAAAGATCTGTTTCTAACCACGAATGAGAACATTGATGCAACTACCACCACGGTACCACGCGTGCTGATATGTTGAAATATTTTCTATTATATAAACAGTGTGATATATAACTAATGGCAAACCCGCGGCTTTGATGTTCCCATACAGCTTGGAAAGTAATCTGAACAGGTTCCACATTTTAGATTATTTATCCGCAATAATCCACTCAATTACCCTGATATCAGATGTAAAATGGGGAACTTCACAGTGTGCTATGAAGGTACATCAGTTAAGCAATGTTAAAATTTTTACAGACAAAATTATAATTATAAACTATAAGTAAATAACATAAAAACATTTAAAATAGTATATATAATCTCAATATTAATGATAAAAATTTAAATTATATTGATTTAAAAATTATTTACTAACTAAATAAGTAAGAAATAAACATATAAATACATGGTTAGTTATATTTAAAATAATGAGGTACATAATATGAAAAATAAAAAGTTGTTAATTGCAATAGTAATATTAACTATTTTTATAATGATAGCCACGAATTTTAATGTTTTTTACTCTAGTAGCAGTAACAGTTCGATTAAACCCGACAGCACAGGCACTGCTCCTAATGGAACACTATATTTATCACCGGGGCCATCACCTGCATTTACAGATAATTTTAATCCGTTCAATATATGGAGCCCACCTGCCGGTATAATGTCATTATTTTATGAGCCACTTTTCCAGATAAATACATACAATGGCACAACTATACCATGGTTAGCAACTAATTACACATGGTCACACAATAATACATTGTTAACGTTAAATTTAAGACATAATGTGCAATTCAGCAATGGTATGCCATTTAATTCATCAGACGTTGTATTTACATTTAACACGCAGAAAAACCTGAGTGGTCAGTGGAGCAATATAAACCACATATCAGCAGTAAATAAGTATACAGTTAATTTTAACTTTTCCAAACCTGATGTACAGTGTTTATTCTATTTAGGTTCTAATTTTATGCTTCCAGAACCGTTATGGAAAGGCGTATCAAGCCCGGCAAGCAAGGTTATTAAAACGCCTGTAGGTACCGGTCCATATACATTAAGTAGTTTCAGTGGTCAGAAAATAGTATTAACTGCAAATCCGCATTACTGGAAACCAAATGAACCACACATAAAAAACGTTGTTTATATAGATTACACAAGCAGCAGTGCATTGACTCTGGCACTCGCGGAAGGTAAAATACAATGGACATCTGCATTTGCACCAAATGTAACACAGTTATTTGTACAAAATAATCCAAAATACAATCATTATTGGTTCCCAACAGGGCAACCTGTTACGTTAATAACAAACGATGCCCTATACCCATTTAACCTGAGCTATTTCAGGCAGGCAATAAGTTTATCAATAAACAGAACAAAAATATGCAATGTAGGAGAATATGGATATGAAAAACCTGCAAACGCAGCAAATATACTGCAACAGCAATTATTCTGGTTAAATTCTACTAATGCAAATCTGGCAAAGGAACTTGCAGATTACAACACATCAAAGGCATTAAAATTACTTACGAGTCATGGGTTTAAAATGACAAATGGGAGATTATACGAACCAAATGGAACAAAGTTACCGGCAATAACATTAATGTCTGTTGCTGGATATACTGATTGGGATGCTGATATATCAATTATTGCATCAGAATTAGCACATATAGGCATTAAAGTTACTACAGAAACACCAACGCAAAGCACTCTTTCATCGGACATAGCAACAGGCAACTTCCAGATGGCACAGGATACAGTGACTGGAATAGGGCCAAATCCATGGTACGATTACACCGGTCTTATAGGGTCTGTAACACCTGTAGGTAAAACGACAGGTGTAAATGAGGAAAGATGGAACTATACAAATACCAATTTTATGAGCTCATATAATAATTTCACAAAAACAAGCAATGCCACAAAACAGAAAACTTTGATAAATAACATGGCAGGCATAATGCTAAATCAGATGCCAATGATACCTCTAGTGTACTCTGCTGACTTTTATGAATATGTAAATAGCTCAATAGGTGGATTCCCAAATCATAACAATCCTTACTGGATACCAATGCCATGGTATCCTGGACCAATGGAGGTTGTAATACTGCACCTATACGCTAAAAGCAATAAAGCACCACCGGTTAATTATAGTGGTTATTACATTGTAGGAGGATTAATAGCAGTAGCCGCAATAGCAGGTATATCGTCAATGTACATTAAAAGGAGGAGAACAAAAGATAATTAAAGTGAAATAAATGATACCATATAAATATATTTTTAAAAAAAGCATTGCGTTTCTTGTAGTTCTATACGGAGCAATAACTTTAAATTTTTTATTACCAAGATTACTCCCCGGGAATCCTGCAGAAATAGTATATTTAGCAATAATAAAGGAAGGCGGTGGATCTATAAACCCAATATACGTACATCAGCTGGAATCAGAATACGGTATATCAAATGCACCAATGTATCTTCAGTATTTCCAGTATTTAAATGACCTGTTGCACGGGAACCTTGGGGTTTCTATAGCATTTTTCCCTGAACCCGTTAGTTCGATATTGGCAGGGGCGTTACCATGGACATTATACCTTGTAATATCTTCAATAGCAATATCATTCTTTATAGGCAATAGATTGGGAAGATATGCCGGTATAAACAGAAATACGTTTAAGGATTTATTCGTGGATTTATTTTCAATGTTCATGGCATCATTTCCGGCATTTGTACTTGCATTTATCATGCTTGATATATTTTCCGTAAATTCTGGTATATTCCCCTTAGGAGGTGCATACAGTTCAAATGTAAACATAGGATTTAATTTACCTTTTATAATAAGCGCAGCATATTATTCATTTTTACCGATATTAACTATAATATTAACATCTATAGGGGGCTGGGTTTTAGGTATGAGAAATAATATTATACCAAATGTAAACAGTGATTTTATAACCTTTTCCCAGAATCTTGGCCTCAGAAAAGAACAGATAAACAGGATAGCGTATAGAAATGCAATACTGCCAAATCTAACTGGTTTTTCTATGTCCATAGGTCTGTCTGTAAGTGGGGTCATAATAGAAGAGTCAATTTTTTCATATCCCGGCGTAGGTCTATATATGATTACTGCAATCGGCTCCCTTGACTATCCATTACTCCAGGGTATATTTTTAATGGTAATTATATCTGTACTGGTAGGTAATTTAATAGTGGATATATTATATGGGTTTTTTGACCCAAGAATAAAACAGGAGGGAGAATAATGAACCGTAGTTTATTTAAAAACAGTACTGTAAATGGAATTTCATTTAAATTTAATAAAATAATAAAGCCATTGAAAATACTACTGACAAACAATAAGGCAAAGGTAGGTTTTATAATACTTACTGGTATGATGGTTTTCGGTGTTTTAGGTCAATTTCTTGCACCATATAATCCAAATAGATATGAATTTGTAAGATCCATGCCACCTTCATACAGTCACCTACTTGGAACAACTGTGTATGGGCAGGATGTTTTTTCGCAGCTATTCTATGGCGCAGCACCAACATTGCTTGTTGGATTTTCCGTTGGTATTATTGGAACGTTTATATCGATTTTTGTGGGCATAAGTGCAGGTTTTGCATCAGAAAGGGTAAATAATATTGTTACGGGAATAATAAATATATTTTTAATAATACCGGGTGTATTATTAATAATGTTATTCGGTTCATACTTTCTCGGGATTCATCAATCCCTGGGCTATTTACCAACTATATTGATACTCGTAATAACAGGTTGGGCTTTCGGTGCCAGAACATTCAGGTCAATAACGCTATCAATTGCCAAGAGGGATTTTATATTATCGTCGATGCTAATCGGGGAATCCAGGTTAAGTATAATATTCAGGCAGATTATAAGAGCCATATTTCCTGTTATAATATCAAATTTCTTTTTTACAGCCATGTACGGTACAATGGGGTTAACATTTGTAGAATATTTAGGTGTTGGGAATCTTTTACAGGTAAACTGGGGGACAATGCTATACTGGGCAATAAACAATGAGGCATATTTAACGGGATTATGGTGGTGGATTTTACCTCCCAGTTTCATGATTTCAATACTGATGTTTTCATTTATACTGTTGAATTTCGGTATGGATGAAATAGGAAATCCATCATTGAGAAGGTTTAACAGTAAAAAAAATAAAAAAGGTGATTTAAATGAGCATACTGAGAACTGAAAATTTATCAAAAGTATTTATCTCAAGAAAGGGCATTATAAAGAGTGAAAACGTTGTTGCCCTTGATAATGTTAATATAGAATTAAATGAAAAGGAATTAATAGGAGTTGTGGGTGCAAGTGGGAGTGGCAAAAGTACCCTGGCAAAAACCCTTGTTTTTCTGTATAAGCCAACAACGGGAAATATATATTTCGGGGATGAAAATATCACAAAATACAAATCAAGAAAAATCAAAAAATACAGGAAAAATATACAGATGGTATTTCAGGACCCATATGCATCTCTGGACCCAAATCACACGGTTGAATGGCACGTAAAAAGGCCACTAATACTAATAAAATATAAGGGTGATATAAACGAAAGGGTAAATGAATTACTGGATATGGTAACATTGAATCCTCCCGAATATTATAGAAATAAATTTCCACACCAATTATCCGGTGGCCAGAGACAGAGGGTTTATCTCGCAAGGGCTTTAGCCGTTGAGCCCAGCATACTGATTGCAGATGAACCTGTTTCAATGCTCGACGTTTCTGTAAGAATTGGAATATTAAATTTATTAAAAAACATAAGGGATATATTAGATTTAAGTATAATATATATTACGCATGACCTGAATACTGTAAGCATGATTACCGATAGAATATATGTTATGCACGATGGAAAAATAGTTGAAGAGGGTAATACAAACACTATAATCAAAAACCCTACAAATTTATACACGCGGGAATTAATCGAGGCTGCGCCAAATCCATATAAGAGGATATAAAATGTATAATTACATTCTTGAAGTTAAAAATTTAAATGCAGGTTATTACGTGGAAACCGGTTTTACAAAGGTTTTAAAAAATATAGATTTCAGTGTAAAGAGAAATATTATACTTGGCATAGCCGGAGAATCAGGTTCCGGCAAAAGTACACTGGCGTCATCATTATACAATTCATTGAAATATCCTGGCAAGATTACTGGAGGCAGTATAATACTTAATGGGATAGACATATTAAGTACAAAGCCAAACGATCTGAGAAAACTCAGGGGAGTAAAATACTCATTTATACCACAGGCGGCAATGAACGCATTAAACCCTGTTAAAAAAATAAGATTTCAATTTTATGATATTATGATGGCGCATAATATAAACAATGAAAATGAACAGGATAAAAAAATAGATGAAATATTAAAACTCGTAAGGCTTAATAACAATATTCTTAATAATTACCCGCATGAATTATCAGGTGGTATGCGCCAGAGAGTCGTAATAGCAATGGCATTAATCCTATCCCCCGAACTTGTGATACTTGATGAGCCAACAACAGGCCTTGACGTTCTGGTTGAGCACAACATCCTTGTTGATATTAAAAAAATTCAAAGGAGTCTGGGAACAACAATGATATTTATCTCCCATGACCTATCTATATTATTTGAGATATCCGATGAAATGATAATGATGTATGGTGGTGAAATAGTTGAGTCCGGTTCATATGATAATTTGTTAAACAGTCCTGCAAATCCCTATACATATTTGCTGGAAAAGAGTATACCCAGAATTGGAATAAAAATAGATAATAATCTGTTAATAAAAGGATCCCCCATGAATTTTTCAAGCACGGATAATGGTTGCTATTTTTATGATAGGTGCATATACTCTGAAAAACAATGCTCAGTTAATCATCCGGACCTTAAAGCAATGAAAGGTGAAAACCATTCATATCGCTGTTCCAGATATCCCGAATGGAGAAAAAATGTAGTATAAAATATTATATATAAAAAGTGATATAGGATATGAATGGATGACGATTTATTTTCTGAATTAACAAAATTCGGTTTATCAAACTATGAAATAAAAATTTATAAAACATTATTACTGAAGGGTCCAAATACACCCACAGGAACTGTTAAAATAGCGGGTATACCCCAGCCAAGAATATATGACCTGTTCTCATCTCTGGAGAAAAGGGGCTTTGTTGACACAGTAACAGGCAAAAAACATTTATACCGTGCCGTTCCCGTCTCACAGGTATTGCGGCATGAGGTTCTATGGCTTGACAATTATGTAAATGAACTTGAAAGTTATGTTGAAAAATACAGGGAAACCGAAGATTTAAAGGAACCGTATATATGGTTTGTTAAGGGAAATAAAAATGTAAATGATAGGATAATATCAATGATTTACTCTGCAAGGAATGAGATTATAATGGCATTATCACATGAATCATACATTAACGTAAAAAAATTTATAAATCAGGCATTAAAAAAGGGTATTACAGTTGCGCTTGTTCTCTTTAAAGATACAAATGATAATGAACTGAAAACCGTACCTTCTGGAGTAATATTAAAAAAACGCTGTGAGAAACCATTAGAAATGGTTCTTGTAGATCGTAGCTCCGTTCTATCAAATTTAAAAAGTGGAATAGAGAATATGGATTATTCGATATATCTTGAGGAAGACCAGTTATTGCATGTTTTAAGTTATTACTTTTTTTATGACATATGGCTTCCATCAGAGTATGTAATCTATCCAGAAAATGTCATTCACTATAAATTAAATAATATATGGTTAATATGTGATATCATAGATTATTATCTGGCTAAAAACATAAGGCTTAGGGGAGAGTTAAATGGTATAATGAATAATAAAAGCATTTCAATAAAATGTGAACTAATTAAAACGGATAGAATAAACGGTGTAAGGCAAACATTTTTTGTAACAGATGGTAAAAACACATACTCTGTTGGTGGCAAATCCGCCCTCAGGGAGGATATAAAGCTCGTAGATATTACAGTATCGAGATTATTAAATTAATACTATTAATAAAAGTAATTTGCAAATGCTTTAATAACAAAAATTAATAAAATATTATGATTTCAGACAATTTTAAATTTGGTTTTTCTGAATGCGGTTTTCAATCAGAAATGGGTTTATCAGGTACAGATTGTAACTCTGACTGGTTTATATGGTCAAATGATAAAAGGAATATTGAAAAACATTATGTTTCAGGTGATCTGCCGCAAAATGGTGTGGCATACTGGGATTTATATAAACAGGATCATGACAATGCAGATAAATTAAATATAAATTCTGCAAGATTGGGGATAGAATGGTCCAGAATATTCCCGGCATCAACAGAAAATATAAAGGTTAATGTAAGATATGATAACGATGATATATTATACATAGGAATTGATGATGAAGCAATAAAAAAAATGGATGAAATTTCGGATAAGAATGCAATAAAACATTATATGGATATATTCAACGATTTTAAATCAAGAAATAAATTTTTGATAGTGAACCTTTATCACTGGGTAATACCAAAATGGCTAAATGATCCATCGGGTTTTACCGATAATGATAAGCAGAGGGCAATAGGTGGCTGTTTCAATAACCATATAATTATAGAATTTGCGAAATACTGTGCATACATATCCAGTAAATTTGATTATATAGCCGACCGCTGGTCAACAATGAATGAACCAAATATGGTTTATCAGGGTTGCAGTGCTGACAGCTCATATAACGGCATAGCCATGAGAAAAAAGAAATTTGCAGAGGCACATGCAAGGGCATATGATGCAATAAAACTGTACTCTAAAAAACCTGTAGGTGTAATATTTGCGAACGGTGATATTCAATCCATAGATAATGATACCGATATATTAAACAAAGCAAAATTTTTCAACAGGTATTCATTTTTTGACCCCATAATAAATGGCGATTTATCATGGTACTACGAATTAATAAATGATGGGAAATCAATAAAAATAAGGGATGATATGAAAAATAGGGTTGACTGGCTTGGCTTAAATTATTATAGTAGAGACGTTATAAAAAGAAACAATTCAGGCTGGGAAATACTGAAGGGCTACGGCCATTACTGTGGTGATATGAAAAAATCCCTGGACAGCAGATCCGTTAGCGACACTGGCTGGGAAATATACCCTGATGGCATATATAATATAATAATGGATTATTATAATAGATATAAAATACCCATAACAATTACAGAAAATGGCATGGCAGATGATATGGATAGATACAGATCTGGTTATATCATATCACATTTTTATAATATAGAAAAAGCAATAAATGAGGGTGCCGAAGTTGAGGGATACTATCACTGGTCATTAACGGATAATTATGAATGGGCATCAGGTTTTTCAAAAAAATTTGGTTTGTTTAAGGTAAATATGAAAACAAAGGAGAGGTTTATGAGGCCAAGCGCCTTAATTTATAAGGAGATAATAGATAACCATGGTGTTCCTGATAACCTTAAATGGATAGCGGAACATAAAATATAGGTAATACATATTACAGAATAGTTTATTATTTTGACCTGAAATTAACATTCTATAAAAATATCATTTCTGAATTTTATTAATAATAGTATCATTTTCTATAAATAACTGTGATAAAATATCTATTAATTTTTTGGAAAATATGGCATTGTAAATAACAACAATAGCTTTCATTATAGACCTGGCAATAGAAATATTGAGAGGTAGTTTATATACATATATTTTTATATATTAATGATATGAAGATTTAATGTTGGTAAACCAGATAGGCAATAAACTTGATATGAAATGCAGGCTATATATAAATGGCGGGTCATATATTTTCAGAGTTTCGTCAGTTCACAATATGGTAATGCCCGTATTTTTAAAGCAAACAAACGATGGATTATACTTAAAAGTGTTTATTGAAAAAGGCAATATAGACCCTGTTCTTAAAAATGTCTTGCATTCTATGGAATCAGAGGAAAGAAATAATCATTATATACTAACGGAAAAAGCATTTGATAACAATGTTAAGGAACTTCTTGACAAATTATGTGAAATACCAAGCCTTATTCTGGGTGAGCCATCTATTGAAAGAGGCAAATTGATTATACGGTTCAGGTTCCACCATAATTACAACAAGGCTGTAAGTGATGTATTATCATTAAAAATAATGAAACCGTTATTTATTGATAAAATAGAATACAGGCCAGCAGAAGATATTCTAACCCTGTTAATGAAAAAAAATCAAAGAACGCCCATATCAGTAATAAAATATAAAATCCCTGTTGAGGCATATGAGGATAAGAATATTACAGATATTATAAAAAAGCACAATGCAATAGTTGAGATAATAGATTCATACAAAGACCTGGATTATTTTAATACTATAGTTTTTTCCAGCGATAAAATTGATGGGCTACAGGAAATAGCTGATAACATGTATGCAGTCAAACTTAGAACTATCATGCTCGAAAAACTCAGAGAAAAAGCCAATAATACAGGCATTTACAGGGATAACATATTTGGAACCGTGGAGGGGAATTATATAATAATGACAGCATTTTTATCATCATTTCGTGCCCTTGATTATACAAGAATGTTGTTTTCGAACTCCTATGAACTCGCCGGTAAAAATACCATATCGCTTGATATTGTAAGGCAACTGGGAGATGATATTCTTAAATATCTTTGATTGTTGTTATTTAATTTTTGGAATAAAAAATTAGTACCTGTATAGCCTTGTTGCGATATTCATGAAAACCAGTATTAGGTATGGTTAGAGAAGATGTATTGAATTTCTTTACTTATCAGAATGTTATTTAACTGTACATCGGGTGCAGTAACAATATTCTGTAAATGGTTGTTTCATGAGTTCTGAGTAAATGTCCGATGAAGCTATACAGATACAAAATTAAAATGTTTTTACATAACAGTAAAATTATTTCTCATTATTCAAAGGCCAGATCAGCAACCGAATTTATGCCACATTTATTTTTAACCCGGTGATCATAAAACTTGCTAGAGGAAGAGCAATTCACCAATGCTGTAATATAAACCATATAATAAACTATATTAAAGATATGAATAACAAATATTAATACAGTTTATAGTCTTTGACATAATTATTTATCCTTTAACACCATACCATTTTTATGGGAAGGAATACATCATTAATCGTTGAGAGGAAGGCCAGTGAATCTGAGATAAACAGGAAAATCAAGGAGGAGAAG
>JAJZXU010000017.1 GCA_021806235.1 Thermoplasmata archaeon | reverse complement strand
GCAGTTTTGTTATCTACTATGGGTGTACCTATTTACAATGGAATATATGCAATGGAGAGCAATGCGCTGCCATATGATATGGGGGCTGCTATTTCTACCGGTAACGGTGCAACATCAGGGCACGCAGGAAATCTTATTTTATTTGAGCTATATAACTGGGGAGAAATTCCAACTGCCGCAGATGTGGGTAATATGATTGTTGGAGCATTAATTAATTTAGGATTGACTTATCTGTTGCCTGCCTCTGAAATTACAACAATATCTCAAACAATTGTGATAATGATAGGAGAAGATGGCACCACAACGATAGTTGTGGAGACAGCGATAGATAGTACAGCATTGGTAACTCCGGGAGTTGCAGAGGCCTTGGCTATGGCTATAATAGCAGCGTGATGCTTATATGATACTTGGCACTTATAATACTACAAAAAAAGGTTCTGTAGTATTTTTTATTTTTGTACTCTTTTCTGCAATATTCTTGCTTTATGAAATTATATCAGCACTTCCATTTATAGTCAATTTTTTTGGTTCAGTCTTAATGCTTGGGTTATTTATTATTTTTAATATTAAAAGCAATAATAAAGTTCCATATATTTACGGTAGATTCCTCTATTATATGCTTGGCGTACCATATTTCATTTTTTTGATATATCTGTTTAGAGGTATAAACATATATTATGTGTTTATATTTTTTTATACTATTCTATTAATAACACCTTTTATACTATTTATAATGGCATATAGCATTAAAAATTATTATAGGCAAAAAAATACCTATGCATTTCATAAATCATTTTCGTTTAATTATAAATTGACGGAAACATATAATCAAAAATTTAAAGAAGTTATTAAAAATAAAACAATGTTAATCTATACATATAACGGTGATAAAGAATCAGGAGGTATTTATACAAGGAATCATTTAAACAAGCATTTTATTTATATTGATTTTAAGGTATTCAATATGCTAGAAGATGATGAAAAGGATGCGGCAATGCTACACGAAATAGGGCATATAATGCATAAAAACTATATTAAAGTCCTTACAATAATAATGATAGTTTTTTCTTTAATATTTGCAATATCATCTTTAATATATTTCTCCATAAATAGCGCGCGTTTATTTAGTATACATGATCTAATCTTTAATATTATCATTTTTATACTAATGATTATTTCCATAATAAATGTAAAATACTTTAGAAAAACTCTTTATTCCGCAATTAACAAAGGTGAAAAAAAAGCGGATTATTTTGCATTAAATTATATAAAACCGGAAAGCCTTAAAACAACACTTGCAAAACTTTATAGTTATTCAGAATATAATCAACCAGAATACTATTTATTTCTTGAAAAATATTTTAATATAAGATCTTCAAATATAAATAATGTAACGCATATAATTATCAAGCGGTATAAATGACGTTAACACATATATCAAAAATTAGGGTAAAGAGGAATAATAATTTAAACGGAAGGTAAAAATCATGAAACTTCTTAATCTCAGTGAAAGGTTTATTATATACGTAACAGAACAATCATTTCTAATTTCCATAACATCAATGATATCACTGTATTTCCATATAAAAGCAGTGTTTTTAGGATTTTTTGAAGCATACAGAATAAGTTTTTCCACCGGTTTTATGCATATATTTGATACAAAATAATGTTATATTTCTGCTAATTGTATTAACCTCACCGGCTCAAAATAAATTACGCCTTACCTATAGATGAGATATTCATATCAGTTTACTATTAAAATTCTATAGAAAATCTTATATATAATTTATTATTATTATTATTATTATTATTATGGGAAGTAACACAATAAACCCGGATTATAGAAATTTGTTGGCTATTGAGAAATCCCGTACAAATAGTATGGGTCTGCATGAAAATAGGAAACATAATAATTATATAAAGGCCATAATATCAGTATTTGCAGTTGCAGTTTTGTTATCTACTATGGGTGTACCTATTTACAATGGAATATATGCAATGGAGAGCAATGCGCTGCCATATGATATGGGGGCTGCTATTTCTACCGGTAACGGTGCAACATCAGGGCACGCAGAGGATTTAATTTATTATGAGATATACAACTGGGGACAATTCCCAAGCTCTCAAGCTCTAGAACATATGGTAATTCATATTCTTATTGGCTATGGGCTTGAATTTGTTGCAGCTATTTTAAGTGGTGCATGGGCTGCATTCTATGCTGCGTTTGCTTTTACAATTGCAGGTGAAGGTTTAACCCTTGCAGGTGTTATGAATGCACTAATTGACGGGGTAGTCGCTACTGGGGCATCACTAGATCCGGTTACTATACTTGTCATTGCTTCGCCCCTACTTGCTGCGTGAATTTAATGAAAGCCGGAAAATATATTTATTTTATATATTTAATCTTTCCTTTAATTTTTAATCTGATTTTGGATTTTTCATTGGACCAAAATAAATTTAGCATTTTTGCATTTTCAACGGAAGAGATAATAGCTATATCTACCTTAACGGTGTTTATTTTATTTAAAAAATATACAAAATTATTCGAAAATAAAAAACTAAATTCGTTTATAATTTCACTGGCAGTTGTTTATATATTCTTTTTCTTAGTGATCAACCTATTTTTCTTGTATAGGAAATACATAAATTTCAATATAATTATAATTATATTCTCTGTAATTATCTCTATATCGCTGATTATTTATATAATAACAATGAATAAATTAAGTTATAAAGTAATGCATAATGTAAAGAACAATGCCGTATTTAGGCAAATATTTACTACCGGTTATTTTTTAACTAAATATAAAATACATTTAAATCTATATTTATATGATAAAATACCCACAGCAACTGGAATTATAACAAAGGATAATTTTAACCTTATAATAAATCAGGATTTATACGAAACTCTAAACGGCAAAGAGCTTTCATTACTTGCATTGCATGAATTTGCACACAAAAAATACTACCACCAATTTAAAAAATTTTTAATAAATTTCATTGCTATTTGTTTATTTATATTTGCAATAATTATAAATTTTACAACATCATATTTGATATTTATTAAGATAATATTTCTATTAATGCCAATTATTTATTTCTTTCTACTATTTTTAATGCATGATATTATTTCGCTATACTTTGAAAAAAAAGCGGATAGATTTGCACTTGGCATAATGCGTGACAATACTTCACTGATAACATTAATTGAAAAGGCATATCAACTAAGCATTAAACATTATTCTGATACTGAGAATGAAATAGTGAAAAACCATTTTCTAAATACTGCAAAGATGAAAAAAATGCTAAAATTAAGAATAAAAAGCATTAATAAAACAGTGTGGAATCTCAATGAAACTTCTTAATCTCAGTGAAAGGTTTATTATATACGTAACAGAACAATCATTTCTAATTTCCATAACATCAATGATATCACTGTATTTCCATATAAAAGCAGTGTTTTTAGGATTTTTTGAAGCATACAGAATAAGTTTTTCCACCGGTTTTATGCATATATTTGATACAAAATTTGGATTGTTGAATCTGCTAATACTTTTTCTGGTATCGCTATTATACTATATAATGGAATCATTAACTGGAAAAGGCATAGCCGAGATTATATTTAAGCATGAAATAATAAATAAATATAATATTGGGAAAAGAAAATACATAAAATTATTACTGGCAAGGGATATAATCAGGGCATTCTTCATATCAAATATAATCAACTCATCATTCATATTATTCCACGGAAAGATGCTGCAGAATGAATATGATTACAGAACAAACATGTTTACCATAAAAAACGGTGAAGAAAATAAAAAATCATTATTTTTCCAGTATTTTTATGCGTCAATAATAATTTATTACTCTATATTCGTTATTTTATTGTTTATATATACATTTGTAGTTCCAGTTTCCACATTGAAATCTTCTGGAGATATAAAATCAAAATCATCATTCCATTACTGGGTATTTTTCCATACAATACTGTCAAATAACATGACACTGGATGTATTTGAATATATGATAGGTGGATTCAGCATTTTTACAGGGACATTTATAACATTATTTTCATCAAACATTTTAGAAACTACGATTATGGCATCACTGAATCGTGCCCATGGTACAACCTCATTTGTAAAGTATATTCTTCCACAGTTCTTCCCGGAAACCCTGGGCTATGTCTTTGGATTAGCCACCGCAATGATTATAACAGATGTAATATTAAGTTATATCCAGTCTGCTATAAGAAATGAAAAATATACACATTTTACAAGCCGTTCTAGCAGGCTTGGCTATGTAATAATTACCTATATTGGTTTATCATTGCTGCTACTTTTTATCGGTGCATTAATAGAAGCATCTCTGGGAATTTATAATTTCTAAATAAAATTATAATAACTATAAACATTAATTTATTTCACGTATGCTTTTTTTATTGCAACCTTTTCAAGTGGTTTATCATTTCTATCTCTTTTTGCCTTACTTATTTTATCTGCAACATCCATGCCCCTTACAACCTTACCGAAAACAGGATGCATTTTATCCAGGTAGTTGTTATTTACAACATTTATAAAGAACTGTGAGCCACCCGTATTTGGTCCTGCATTAGCCATCGCTATTGTACCCCTGTTGTTTTTATTATTCTTTGTAAATTCATCCTTTATTGTATATCCCGGTCCACCCATGCCGGTACCCTTTGGATCTCCACCCTGTATCATGAAATCCGGTATAACCCTGTGGAAAATTGTGTTATTGTAAAATCCCTTCTCAACAAGTTTTTTAAAATTACCGGTAGTTACAGGCATATCACTGTCAAACAGTTCTATTTCTATCTCTCCTAACGTTGTGTCAAGAATTACATCTGTCATATTATGTTAATAATTCATTCAATAATATACTTTTTTATTATAAGTTACCTGTCAGTGGAATGTGCACACATGCTTAACATTAAATCACAGTGATTCAGGTAATTATTGAATTTTTCGCACACTGGAGGTAATACTTCCAGGTTCAGGATTTTCACCCAACAAATGTTCTGGCAATCTGGCAAAATATGTTGGCCGGTTCTAAAATCCGGGTATATCTGTATGCACAGTACTGGCCAGTTGCTATTATAACAATATAAATCCGGATCATTGAAGTATTTATAAATAGGAAAATATAGAATTTATTTATATAAATAATATTTTATGTAATAATATCGTCTTAAAAATTATCAGTACATATAATATATTCACAACATATAATTTACATTATTTATTATAATATTTATAGATTTCTATATTTACCGGCAAAATACTTAAATAAAATGATGTATTATTAATAATTATGTTTGATTATGGCGATGATGCATTAACAGTTCTTGATAATGCAAAAGTTGGAAAATTCCAGAAGAGGTTGGCAGCAACAGCGGCTATAGGACCGTTTACCGATGCCTTCAATGAATTCGGATCATCAGTTTCACTGATCGCTGTGGGTATACTATTCAAGTTACCGGCACCACTTGTAGCGGCGGCAACAGCAGCATACTGGGTTGGTGTAGCCGGTGGTGCAATATTAGGGGGAATAGCATCGGATGCAATAGGAAGAAAACAGATATTTTTATACGACACAATAGGAATGGCATTATTTGCAATTTTAAGTGCAGTTTCTGTAAATTACATGTACTATTTTACTTTCAGGTTAGGATTAGGCATATTTATAGGATTAGATTATGCAGCAGCCGTTCCATTATTATCAGAATATTCCCCATCAAATAAAAGGGGAGGGCTATTATCATGGGAAAAAATGTTTTTCATGTTCGGTACACTGGCAACGGTTTTAATAGGTTTGGGACTAACAGCATATGTGGGTGTATTATTAGCATGGAGATATGATTTCTTAATAGCAGCAGTTCCGGCAATAATATTATTCGGTCTAAGATTTGATATGCCCGCATCCCTAAGATGGGCAAAATCACAGGGAAGGACGGATTTAATACCCAAAATATTAAAGAAATTAGAAAAGGAAGGAATAAAGATAGATCCCGATACGGTAAAAGTACAGCAACATCAGTCGATAAAGGAAAACATGCACGAGTTCTTTAATAAAGATAATAAAAGAACCGTAGCATATATATTCTGGATCGGTGCAGCATATGCCCTAACCGTAAATCTGGTAAGTGTATATGCAAGTGTAGTTCTTGAAAGCTTAGGTGCAAGTTCCACATTTGCCTTATTAGGTACATTCATAATAGATTTAGTCGGTACATTCGGTGTACTGTTAACATTACTGGTTGTGGATATAATAGGAAGAAGGCTAATGGGATTATTGGGCTTTGTACTGGGAGCAATACCATTAGGTGTCCTTTTAGTTGCAGATACGTACCATGTAATGACAATACCGCTGGTAATATCCATGTTTGCACTGTTCTTCTTCATAAATGTGGGTTTAGTAGGGACATTACAGTATTTACCGGCAGCAGAGGTTTCAACAACAAGATCAAGAGGGCTATCTGTAGGCTGGGAAAAACTATTTGAATTCGGCCTGGCATTACCTGCATTAACATTATATGCGGCAATAGGTCTGTACTATTCATTCGTATACGATACAGTAATGGTCATAGTGGGTGGAGTATTACTATACCTGCTGTCATTTGAAACAAAGAATAAATCACTGGAAGAAAACTCGGAATTTGGCAAGAAAACATAAAAGAATACGGCAACTGCAGTAAAAAAAAGTGCAGAGGAAGAGGCAGAATCCAGCGAGTAAAATTTTTAAATTTTTTTATAGAAATAATTAAGTATTATATTATTATGTTTTTTTATGGCTAAAGCAGGTTTTTTATATAAAATAAATAGCGATATAAAAATAGATGATTTTTCTATTAAGGACCCTGATGACAATGAGGTTACAGTAAAGCAAAGTTATTCCGGTGTATGTTTCAGGGATATTCTAACAAGAAATGGTTTCCAGCCGAGGGTAAATTTGCCTGTAATTCCGGGGCACGAAATAGAGGGCACAATAATAAAAACAGGTAAAAATGTAAAAAATTTTAAAATAAATGACAGGGTATCAAGTTTAATATATGTTCCATGCGGAAAATGTGAATACTGTTTATCAGGGAATGAAAATTTATGCCCGTATAAAAAGAATTTTGGAGAAACCATCAATGGTGGTTATTCACAGTACGTAAACGTTAATGAAAATTCACTGGTAAACGTTCCGGATAATGTAAGCCATGAGGCTGCTGCCATAGCTGCATGTGTCACAGGCATGCTATACCATGCTCTCCACACCGTTGGAAAAATAAAGAAGGACGATTATGTCTTAATTACCGGTGCCGGTGGTGGTGTCGGTGTACATGCAGTTCAGATGGTAAAGGCTTTGGGTGGGCATCCAATAGCTGAAACAAGTTCAAAATGGAAGGAGGAAGAATTATATAAGTTAGGTGCAGAGCATATAGTTGATTCCAGTTCAGATTACAACAGGGAAATAAAAAAAATAAGCAACGGTGTAAATATTGCCCTGGAAACAGTTGGCATATCCACCTTCAGTAAAAGTTTAAGGTCATTAAAACCTGGAGGCAGAATGGTTGTAATTGGAAATTTGAAGCCAGAACCCGTGGATTTACCGTTAGGTTTAATAATTTTAAAGGGCAATTCAATAAAGGGGAGTATCAGTTCAACAAAAACTGATTTAAGGGAGGCATTAAGGCTTAATTCGGAAAACAAAATAAAACCGGTAATAGGAGAAAAAATTGATTTAAACGATATAAACAACGCCTATAACGATATGCTAAACAGAAAAGTTTTTGGAAGGGTTTTGATAAAATATTAATTAAATTCATATTAAACAAAAACCTTTTTTAAAAGTTATTGATATTGTATATAATGTATATAGTCCCATCATCAACGGCATATAACGTATCGAGGAGGCTTGCAAATATTTTATCGTGCAATATTTCCGGTGTTATAAGAAAAAGATTCCCCGATAATGAAATGTATTTAAGGGTAAATGAAAATTTAAATGATGAAGATGTTATTGTTATAGGAAATACAAGAAGTGACCAGGATATTATAGAATATTTATTATTACTGGATGCTGTAAAAGAGGAAAACCCAAGAAGCCTTATCGCAGTTATACCATTCTTCGGTTATGCCAGGCAGCACATGAGGTATAATAACGGTGAACCTATTTCTTCCAAGGTTTTTACGCAGGCAATAAATAATTATGCAGATAAAATTATTTCAGTAGAACTGCACAATGAACAGACACTTAAATATTCAAAAATATCCTTTATAAATATTAAAATAATAAATCCCATATATAATTACTTTAGGGATAAAAAAATAGATTATGTGATATCACCCGATGATGGTGGATATGAGCGTGCCAGAATTCTTGGATCAAAATTGGGTATTCCTGCATACTATATAGACAAAAAAAGAATAGACTCAAAAACAGTAAAAATGGAATTGCCGGATGAAGATTATAATGGTAAAAATATACTGCTACTGGATGATATAATATCCACAGGTGGAACCATAATTAAGGCAACAAGGTTATTAAGGGAAAACAGTGCAAATAAAATATATGCATGTGCAATACACGGAGTTTTTGCACTGAACAGCAATGAAAGTATAGAGAAATATGTTGATGAATTAACCGTAACTGATACAATAGAAACAAAATACAGCAACATAACGGTTGCAGATGATATTGCATCATCATTAAAAGATAAAATAAAGATATGAAAGCTGGATTAAGAATTCTGGGGATCGACGACGGTCCATTTTCAAAGAATATAGATAATGAAACAATTTTAGTAGGAGTTCTAATGAAATTTAATTCCTATGTAGAGGGAATAACAATCAAAAAAATAAAGGTTGATGGTATGGATGCAAATGAAACTATATTATCCATGTTTAATGGAAGATTTAGCAGGGAAATAAATTTTATAATGACAAACGGTATAACATTTGGTGGGTTCAACATAATGGACATAGCACTAATAAATGAAAAAACAGATGTACCGGTAATATCAATAGTTAGGAAAAAACCTGATTTAGAGTCAATATACAGTGCATTGAAAAAGCATTTTAGTGATTATGAGTACAGAATAGGATTAATCAATAAAAGTTATCCGGAAAAAATAACGGTAAACAATAATGATCTGTATGTAAATTTTAAGGGTATAAATCTAACAGATGTTAAAAATATAATTAAAAAAACAGTTAAAATGGGTAATATACCGGAACCAGTAAGAATGGCACATTTAATAGCAACTGCGATAATAAGGGGAGAAAGTTACGGCAAGGTTTAGCGTTTGGAAATACAGTTAAAAATAATAAAAGTTTAATATGGCTATAAAAAATTTATTTTTTGCCCACAATATTTGCTTCATGGGTCATAGGCGTTTCATTTATAACGTTTATTTTTTCCATTTCTTTTGCTTCTCCAGAGGCATTTTCCAGTGAACCCTTAGTTTCAGGTATAAATACAAACGTTATTATTGCTGCCAGTATTGCCATTGAGGCTAAATAATAAAATGCATATATTTTACCCGCACCTATAAATATCGCAGGGAAAACAAAGGTTGCAATTGATGCACCGAGTCTACCTCCGGACACGGTATACGATTGTATCTGTGATCTTATTTTCGTCGGTGCAAGTTCCACTCCGAGCATTCCGGAGGCGGTTATTGATCCCGGACCTACCTGGCTTGAGAAATCCATTCCCATGCCATAAAACAGTAATCCAAGCAACGGTAAAGATGTTATTATACCCAATTTTTTAAATCCGGCGAAAAGCAACAGGAAACCGCCCATCCCAGTAAATCCAAGTACCTGCAATATTTTTCTCCCTTTTTTATCTATCAACGATAATAATAGTAATCCACCAGGTATGGTAAATGCAGCCTCCATTAAGAATGTGAATCCATCTGGTGTAAACCCGAGTTTTGATGCAATTAATGTTGGTCCGAATAATATGCCGGCATATGCCACCTGGTCAAATAAAAACCATAATAATATTGCGCTTATGAATTCCCTTTTATATTTTTTAAAATAATATTTGAACTCATGTCCATCTTTTATATCTCCCTCTATTCTTACCTCCCTGCCCGCTACATATTTTAATTCCTCCTCGAAACTTTTTTTATTTCCTGCAATTCTTGCTATAAATCTTGGCGTTTCAGGCATTTTCCTTCTTAAATACACAACTCCAAGTGCAGGGATGGCTCCTGCTGCCAAAACTATTCTCCATAATAGCGCTGGTGTGACGATCGGTGCAAATACAAAATATACAAACGCCGCTGTAACGGCACCAAACCCCCACATCATTCCAAAACCGAATGCAATTGTTTTGCCTCTATCTTTGGCATTTGCATGTTCTCCCATTATCATAGGGGACAAAACATAATCTGCACCAACACCAATACCAAGAGCTAATCTTATTATTATTAATAAATAAATATTCACTGCAAATATCTGCAGGAATGCTCCTATTCCAAGTATCAGTACATCAACCCCATAGAATTTTTTTCTTCCTTTTCTTGCCAGTTCTCCAAATATTATTGCACCCGCTGCAGCTCCTATCAGTGCTGTTCCAGCCACAAGGCTCAGAAAAAGTGCATATCCTGGCGTTGTTTTTGTTATACCATATGATGCCATTATAAGGGCTAAAACAATACCAACTGATGATAAATCGTATCCATCAGTGAAAACACCCATGCCGGTTGTCAGTATAGACCTTACATGAAACCATCCAAATTTCTTTCTATCGAAACCATCAAACACATCAGTCATATTCTTCATATAAATATATTTTCACAATATATATAGAAAATCCAAATATAATATATATTAGTGAATAAAATATATATATTAATATGAAAATTATTATTAATGAGCTGGTTATTATAAAATCATGAAATATAATAGAATACTTGAATTGCTTATACTTGTTATAATAGCACTTGCATCCCTGTTTTCAATATTATTTATACTTGATATTGTATACCATATACCGTTCTTTGAACTTTATAATAGATATTTCTATGCAGGTATACTTGTTGTAGGGGGAGTAGTAGTTACAAATTTAATTGCATCTGCCATTACAAGGAGAACAACAAACGTTGTCGGTCTCTCAACTGCCGGGGCCTTAAGTTTTGCCATAAGGATTATGGGCTACATACTTGTTGCTGTAATTTTCTTCTCAATGGTAAAAATTGATATAGCTGCAGCTTTGGCCGCAGGGGGTTTCGCAGGTCTGGTTCTGGGTCTGGCTTCCCAGGACGTCCTTGGAAATATATTTGGTGGAATAGCAATAGTTGCATCACATCCATTTAAAATTGGTGATAGAGTTACATTATCAACATGGCAGTATGGTCTGGCTGCTCCCGCATATCCACCAAAATTTTATTCTGAGGATTTCATTATACCCGGTTATACCGGCATTGTTACCGATGTATCATTAATGTATACCTCCCTGCTCACCGATGATAATTTACCATTAAAGATACCGAACAGTATAATGATACAGGCCGCTGTTTTCATACAGGGAAGAAACAGTTCAAGGGTTGTAAGGACAAAATTTGAAATTCCAAAGGAAATAGACCCGGATATACTTATACCGGAGTTACATGACCGGATAAAAAAATTTGATTTTATAGTAAAAGAGCCAAAAATAATGTTATACGAAACAACACTGGCAACATATATTATAGTTGTAGAGGCCCTATGCAAGGGCAATTATGAAGAGCCACCGAGAAGTGAAATCCTAAAACTGTCAATAAAACTTGTAAAATCATTGAAGGATAACGGGAATAAAATCGATAACAAAAAATCATAAAAATTTAAATTCCATCGATTCCGTCCCCTCTATGTTATTTTCATATTTATACAGATAACCACCATTGCCATTTTCATCCATTGCTGTTGTTATATATAACGTTTTTAGGTCGTCACCGCCGAAAACACAGGAAGAAACATTTTTTGAACCTACCCTTATTTCCTTTATTAATTTCCCATTTTTATCAAAATTTAATACATGTGACCCACCAAAGAAACATACATATAAATTATCCATGGAATCCACCGTTATTCCATCCGGGACCCCGGGGGAAAACGAAACGTCTATTCCTGTCTCCTCTGATATTATATTACTATTATTTCTATCATAACTGAATACCCTTATTTTTTTTGTCGGTGAATCTATATAATACATTTTATCATAATTCTTATTCCAGATTGTACCGTTTGAAATGGTTATTTTATTCAGTACCTCATTTACATTTTTATCAAATTTATACAGTGACGCTATGTTATTTTTTTCTTTCATGTCCATGGTGCCAGCAAATAAAACACCGTTTACATCACATTTTCCATCATTGAATCTTACCCCATCCTGCAAATTCACTGTAAATAAGTTTTTTACCTTTTTTGTATTTAAATCCATATATTTTATACTGTTTTTTGTTGAAAATACAATATTATCATTGCACGGGACAATGAAGGTAATCATTTCCTTCAAATCTATTGTTCCGAAATTATTATTATAGCTATGAATTTTACCCCCTTTTATATCTATATAGTATAACTTATTGTTTAACCACACAGGTGATTCACCGAGAACAGACTGTAACGAATTTTTTATTCTATCCGCATCCATAGATATGTAATATTTTTTTATTATTATACCTTTTCAACAGGAATAAAATATATTATTATAAATAATAATAAAAATTATAATGCAATTAATAATCATTAATTATGTGGAATGAGGTCTTTAAAAGTGATGGGATAAAAAATAATGAATTGAAAAGTGTCACTGTAAGGGGAATGCCATTATTAATTGCCAGTATCAATAATAATATTTACATAACGGATTTATACTGTACACACGAACAAACATCGTTGGAAGAGGGCTTTATCGATAAATGCCATGTGGTATGTTCAAACCACTTTGCCGAATTTGATCCGAAAACAGGCAAGGCTGTCGCAGGGCCAGAGGGAGAGGAAGATTCAATTAAGGATTTAAAATCATACAGAACAAAAATAGAAAATGATACAATAATGGTGGATTTACCTTGAAAATACTTGTATTTGTAAAGCAAATTCCCGATGTAAATGATATAAAATTCGATGAAAATACAAAAAGGATAATACGGTCAGGGGTTAAACTGATGATAAATTCCTTTGATAAGAAGGCTGTTGAGGAGGCAGTAAGGTTAAAGGAAAAATATAATTATGAAACATATGTTGCAACGATGGGGCCACCACAGGCTGCAGATGTGTTAAAAGATTCGATGAATATGGGAATAGACCATGGAATATTAATAAGTGATAAGAACTTCGGCGGATCCGATACATATATAACATCTAAGATTTTATCGGAGGTCGTAAGGATAATAAAGCCGAACCTTGTTTTAACCGGTAAATATTCACTGGATGGTGAAACATCGCAGGTTCCACCTGAAATTGCATACCTATCAAAATATAATTTCAAATCCTCAATATCCGGGATTGAAATAAATAATAATGCTGTAATCACCCGGGATGAGGATAACGGTATAAATACGATGGAGATAGAATTGCCTGCAGTATTATCTGTAAGCGAGAAAATCAACAGGGCAAGGCCAGTACCCGATGTACCTCTGAAAGAGAATATAAAAATCTATGATTCCAGCACAATACAGAATATAAACGGCAGGGATTCACCGACCGAGGTTATAGATACATACGGAATGGACAGTTACAGGAAAAATGAAATCATCGATTTTAATAAATTTTTGGATATAATGGGATCAGTAAAAAACATCAGTGCAAAAATTAACAGTTATAAGAAATTATATTATTATAATTCTGACGAAATTTTTCTCGGGCTTGCCATAGATGACTCCATAACAGCAAGGCAAATCGCATCAAAAATTGCTGAAATAAATGGTAAAAAAATGAAAATAGTAATTATAGGCAATGTTGAACCGGAAGACCTTGATGGTATGGCATGCCATGAATATATTTATCTGAAAGATTCAGACAATTTATATATCTCAGAATATGTTATGAACTATATAAAAAATAACGGTGTGAAACATATTCTGTGTCCGTCAAATCTGAATGGCAGGGATATTTCATCGTATATAGCAGCATCACTTGGTCTGGGTTTAACAGCCGACTGTGTTGATATTTCAATAGAGGATGATAAAATGATCCAGCATAAACCCTCATTTGGAGGTGGCATAATTGCAGTTATAAGATCAAAAACTTCACCTGATATTGCAACCGTTAGAAAAGGCATGTTCAAAATTAAATACGAATCATATGATTATTTTGTAAATATAATAAACGCAACGAAAATGGAAAAAGTCAGATATATAAGTTATGAAAACATTGATAGCAGGTTCAATAAATTAAACACAAACATTATTTTTGGCATCGGTACTGGCATTAAAAGAGACCATGTGAACAGATTAATAGAAATAGCAGATAAAATGCACGCATCTATAGGTGCAACAAGAAAGATTGTTGATATGCATTTAATTCCGAGGCAATTTCAGATAGGTTTAACCGGTGTATCAATATCTCCAGAATTATATATTGCTATAGGCATATCTGGTGCAGACAACCACATAGTTGGAACAAGATACCCTGAAAAGATTATTGCAGTTAATAATGACAAGGAAGCTAATATATTCAGGCACTCTGATTACGGGTTAATTATGGATTCGTCGGAATTTATAGATAAATTGTATAATTATGTAAATAAAATTTAACATGGTACTAATAGTTACGGCACACCCATTGTTCGCCATTTTGGTTTTATTGGGTTATTCTCTCCATCAATTTCTATATTATTATCTATATATTCGATATCTATATATATAAAAGTTTGCATTTTAGGATTATGTTTGATAATTACAAAAAAATATATACTGGAATTTTTTTAAATTCTTTATTATATGGAACAGGATTAATTTTTATTGATATAATTCTAATTAAAACCAATTCAATATTGTTTGGAAGTATAGCATTATCTATATTTTATGTACCTGCTATATTTTCATTTGTTGTAGGGCCATTAACAGACAGCATAAAAAATAAAAAATTATTGTTTGCACTCTCTGATATATTTAAAATAGTTGTTCTGTTTTTTATAATTATAGACCTGTTAAATTTTTCATTTTATAATTATATTATTTTCCTTTTATTATTATTTACTCTGGGATTATTGTCCACTTTCTCAAGCCTCAGTTTTATGGCAATACAGAAACACATAATTAATGATGAGCAATCCAAAAAATATTTTAAAAATTTGCATTCAATAATTTTTATCTCGTCAATTATCGGTCTTCTCTTCCTTGGAGTATTATTAACATACAGCTATATATATTCATTATTATTTATGCTTATAGTTTATGTGTTGAGTGCCTACGCACTTTTGACAGTGGATGTTAACGGGGTAAAATTTGAAACCAAAAAATTCAGTTTAAATAAATTGAAAAGCATAAAAGATGGCATAATATACTTAAAAAATAATAATATTATTAAGATTTTTACAATTTTGGCAATATTTAATGGGGCAGCCATGGCAATGGTTATGCCTCTTATTGTGTTTATATCAAAAGATATAATAAAAGTAAATGCAATTATATTAACATCATTTTATGTATTTTCATTGACTGGTAGTTTTATTGGAACATTTTTTGCTTCAAAAATAAAAACAGAGAGCAAAAAAATTATTTATGAATATTATACATCAATATCATTTTTATTTATATTTATTTATTATATAATATATATATCACATTATAGCATATATTCAATTTATTTTGTACTATTTATAGCAGGATTTATGGAATCAATACTGTCCTTATTTCACAGCATCATTAATTTCAAATATATAGATAAAAATATGACTGGTAGCGTATATGGATTAAAAAACACATTAAATAGCAGCGTGTATCCCTTATCTAATCTTGCAATAGGATTTATTTTATCGTTTTATATTTTAAAATATGCATTTGTATTTATATCTATTATATTTTCTATAAATTTTTTCATTTTATTGTTTTTAAAAATATATAATAATAAAACATTTTATTAGAAATACATAATGAAAAACATAATTTATTATTATAATATATGCATTAATGGAATTAAACAAATTAAATGTAAAATTCCCGAAAAATATATTACTTGAGGATAAAACAAGGGTGAAAATAGAAAATGATATGATGGGCAATGAGAATTTATTTTCCCTGTTATATCCTGAAAAATATACAGATAATATAGCAATAAATCTTATAAAACATGGATTTAAAGATGCAACACCAAGCATTTTTAAGGGCGAGAGGTACAGTATGTCCAGAGAAGTTGAGTTTCCATGGGAGATACATTTAAGGTTATTTAATTATAAGGAGTACTATGGTAAAATATCTGCACATGTTGAAATTTCAAGAAAATACTTTGAGCATCTATTCATAATACAGCCCGTTGTTTATGAACCATTCCAGTATTATCAAAGTATTTATAAAACCTTTAAGGTATTATATGAACCGGAAAACAAAGTAGTTTCAAAATTTATTGATAACTATAATGTTGAACTGATACCTCCGGATAATTTAATAGAATGGATGCCGGTTGTAGTAAATTTATATAACAGCTTTACAATTTATAAGGAAAAAATCAGGGAAATTCTGGACGAGATAGATTATAATATGCATAGAAGATAATTTATTTTTTAATGTACCTTTTTGTTTTATGCCCGCATATGGGGCATATCTCTATATAATCTCTGTATATTTTATGGCATCCGGTACATCTGTATTTCCATTTAATCTCCTTTTTAATTGCATCTATGCCTGCCCCAGAATACTCTAAACCCATTAATTTTGCAACATTCTGTATTGCATAATCATCTGTAATTATCGTCGCGTTTAACTGTAAGGCCAGAGCTATAACATCAATATCAGTTCTGCTTAAAACATAATAATCTCCGGTTTTTTTAGCAAATGTTACAACCTTATCTATATATTTATTTTCCGGCATCTCTATTCTTATGTTGTCTACTGAATCTATTATTGTTTTTAAATTACCTTTCTTTATCTCAGATATAACACTATCAGGAAATATATAGTTATCACTGGTAATGTTGATTTTTCCGGATAATATAGCTGATGTATCAATGATATATAACATAATATTGCTCCTATAACTCTATTCTAATATAACATATTTTATGTTATATTAATATTTTTAATTTATAATACGGTTATAGCATTTTCATAATTAACGTTTCCACAATATTGAGGGCAGAACATACAACATATAATTTATAGGATAGTATATTACTTATCTATTTATAAATATAAAGAATTTATTGTTTTTACAAGGTTATTTTAATTATTTATCAATATGTAATATTATGTTTATATTACTCTATATATTATTTCTAATTATTGGCATAGCTGTTGGTGCCATCACAGGCATAACAGGCAGCAGCGGTGTAGTGGTGGTTGTTCCGGTTCTATCATACATGGGCATAAATTTTAAAACAGATATAGGTACAAGTTTGCTCGTTGATGTGATAACCACGACAATAGTGATTTATGTATATTTAAAGAAAAAAACATTGAATATAATTCTGGGGTTAGTTATGGGTGCAGGGGCTTTGATTGGAGCCCAGATTGGTGCAAACATAGCACATATAGTACCCATATTGCCACTGGAAATTGTATTTACTATTATGATGGGATATATGGCATATTACACGATACACAAATCATACCATATGGATAGCCCGATGAAACATATAAACCTGAATAGGAATTTTGCATTGTTTGCTGGCTTTTTACTATCTATTCCCGTAGGGATGCTTACAGGCATAATAGGAACAAGTGGCGGGGTATTATTTATCTTTATTATTATACTGTTATTTACCATGAAGGTTCAGAATATGGTGGGAACAGCAACCCTGGCAATGTTTATATCAGCATCAAGTGGTGCATTCGGTTATTACCGTATAGGCCATATAGATTATATCGCTGCAATATTAATAGGCGTTGTTGCATTGATATCCGGATATTATTTTTCCATACTGGCACATAAACTGGATCAGAAATATATATACCGGTTTCTCGGCGTTATATTTATACTTGTTATAATTGGTGAAATATTTAAAATGACCATTTTAGGGTAATACCGATCTGCCCAGATTTGAATAATATTTATCCAGATATTTATAATTGTTTAATGAACACGAAGCACAGTGGTCATTCTTATTGATTTTGATCTTTCTCAATTCAAAATTTAGCACATCAAAGAAATACAGATCTCCTGAAATATTATAATCAAGCAATATCTTTATGCCCAGATTGACTGCAAAGGAACCTATTATATTGGGTAACGTGCTTAAAACGCCGGTAACAGAACATGATGGTAGTTCCCGTGGCTCCCTATTATAGCATGCATAACATGAGGTTTTATCAGGTATCACTGCTTTGATTTCCCCATAGGTTTCATTTGCGGATGTAAATACCCATGGAATTTTAAATTTATTGCATGCATCGTTTATAATAAACCTCGTTAGCATATTATCGGTACCGTCGAATACGAGATCCACATCTTTTACCAAATCAATTTTTGATGAATCAAACGTTTCATTATAATACCGAACTTCAACATCGGGATTTATTTTCCCTATTTTTTTACATGCAGTTTCAGCCTTAAAATTATTTATATTATTATAATCGTATAATATCTGCCTGTGTATGTTTGTTTCCTCTATTTTATCACGGTCTATTAAAATCATCTTTTTTATACCGGTTCTTGCAATTAAATCTGCTATGGTACTGCCTGTACCCCCGAGGCCAACAATCAAAACAGTTTTATTTAAGAGTTTTTTCTGGTTTTCCTCACCGATAAAGTCTAATGATAACTGCCTTGCATATTTTGTTAAATCCACATATAAGCATTATATACAGGTTAAAAATTTTTTTGATGGTTAAATTAATAATACATAAAGAAATTAAAAACCATGGACTCAGGCATAAAGGAAAAATATCTACTTGCAGGGAAAATAGGTAAAGATGCACGTGAATATGCTCAATCACTTATCGAACCGGGTGCATTATTTTATAATATTGCAGAAAAAACCGAGCAATTTATTAAGGACAATGGTGCATCCCCATCATTTCCAGTTAATTTATCAATAAACAATGAGGCAGCACATTACACGCCATATGAGGGTGACAAAAAGAAGTTTAAAACCGGAGACCTGGTTAAGGTTGATCTCGGTGCAATGGTGGATGGTTATATGTCTGATACTGCAGTAACTGTTGAGGTTGGCAATACCGGAAAATACTCTGATTTAATTGAATCAACATCAGAAGCTCTAAATGCTGCTATCAGGGTATTAAGGCCATTAATAAATATATACAGGATCGGTGAGGAGATTGAAAACGTAATAACGTCCTATGGATTTAAGCCCATAAAAAATCTTGGCGGACATGGAATAAATAGATATGATCTGCATTCAGAAATATTCATACCGAACTATGACGATGGCAATGATGAGACAATTAAAACAGAGAAAGTCATTGCAATAGAACCATTTGCAAGTACCGGTATAGGCATGATCCATAACGGTCCTTTAGGGAATATATACATCATCGATGCACCAAAAGTGAAAAATCAGGATGAAATCATATATAAAAATTTTAAAACGATACCTTTTGCTGAAAGATGGCTTGCCAAATTAATGCCCGACGACCAGGCATATATTAAAAAAATGATATCTGCAAGGGAGGTCTCGGGTTTTCCTGTACTGAAAGAACACAATAAATCCATGATAGCACAGACAGAGCATACAATAATGATTTTGAGTGATGAGATTATAGTTACAACAAGGTAACTATAAATTTTTTATTATTTTATATAGATCATTAAAAATTTCGTTTTTATCCATATTTGCATCTATTTTGATTACCTTTATATCCTTACTTACAAATTTCTTTAGATTGTTGAAGAAATAATCATAATATATCTTTACATCTTTTAAATTATTTTTCTCCTCAAGTATGGATAATATTTTATTATTATAATCCAGGTTTTTCCTGTTTTTTTCTATTCTGCCAATAGCAGTATCAATATCCAGGTCTAAATATATTATAATATCCGGCAATATTATCATTTTTGACACATTTAAAATATAATTTATTGTTTCATCGATATTATCGAAAAATTGGTCTATCAACGGTCCCTCGTATGCTATGGATGATGTTATATATCTGTCAGAAATTATAATTTTATCAATGTTATTTTTAATTTCCTCCTGATGGTTGATTCTGTCATATGTAAATAAAAAGAAATTATAGATAGAATCATATTTATTATTTAATCTTTTCAAATTGTTATATTCGAAGTTTTCAGTGGGTTCCCTGGTGAAATATATGTTATTAAATTTTGTTTTAAGATAATCTACCAGTGTGGTTTTGCCGCTGCCATCAATACCCTCTATGTTAATAAGCATAAATGGTTATAATTAAACATTATAAATTATTATTTATTCTATCGATGATTTTTATTATGGTGTTAGATTTAAGTAATTGAATTTGTGAACGTTTGTCAGAATATACCAGACCTTGCAGAATTGGGTATAGATGGACGTGCAGTCGCAAAGGGTCTGGTAAGTAAAAATGTCAAATGAAAAAGGTGGAGAGACTGATCCGGGATTTATTTGAAGAACTAAGGTACATTTTCAACTGGAGTCTTGATAACAGCAATAGCGGTAGTCATTGAAAAACAATGAAAAAATAGGGAATATTGATCAATTCATATATCACCATAAAACAGAGAGTTATCAGGAAATGTCAACTACACAATCGGTAAAGTTTATTATATCTACATAAATATATTGTAATGGAATTCACAGGTTTTAATACAAAGGCGGTACATGCAGGTGATTTAAAAATACCACAGATAGGAAATGTCGTTACACCGATATTTGAAAACTCCACATTCATATATCCAAATAGCAACGAAGATGTATATACTGATAATACAAGGAATTTGCCATATGTCTATTCAAGATGGGGGAACCCTACAATACAGTCACTCGAAGAGAAATATAAGTCTCTTGAAAACTGTGATTATGGCCTGGCTTTTTCATCTGGCATGGCGGCAATAAGTTCCGTGATTTTAAGCGTTTTAAAAAAGGGAGATAATTTACTGGCAATAAATGAGCTGTACGGCCAGACTTACAGTTTGTTCTCAAGATCATTAAAAAATTATGGAATAAATATTGATTTTATCTCTGTTGATGATTTAAATAATTTAAATATATATAAGAAAAATTACAAAGCAATTTACATAGAATCAGTAACAAATCCATTGCTTGAGGTCCCAGATATATTAAAAATATCAAAATATTGCAAAGAAAATAATATAATACTAATAGACGACGCCACCTTTGCATCACCATATAACCAGAAGCCAGTAGATTTAGGTGTTGATATTGTTGTTCATAGTGGAACCAAATATATTGCAGGGCATTCCGATTTATTACTGGGCCTGGCAGGCACATCCAGTAAAGAATATTATGATAATATTGTTAATGCCAGGAAAACTTTTGGTGCAATACCAGATGCTTTTCAATCATATTTAGCATATAGGGGTTTAAAAACACTGGGTTTAAGAATGGAAAAACACAATGAAAACGGTAATAAAATTTCTGATTATTTATATAATTCAGATTACGTTGCAGAGGTTTATTATCCAGGATTAAAAAATAATAAATATCATAATATTGCAGTAAAAAATCTAAAAAGTTTTGGGGGAATGATATCATTTAAATTAAATGGTAATCTCGATGCTCATAAATTCATTAAAAATCTGGAAATACCATCATACGCTGCAAGTTTAGGAGGTGTTGAAAGCCTGATAACCCTGCCAGTGGAAACATCGCATTTATCCTTAACAGCAGAAGAGAGAGAGAAAACAGGCATAACGGAAAATCTAATACGGTTATCGCTGGGCATAGAGGATTATAACGATATAATAAACGATTTTGATAATTCTTTTAAAAAATTATAATAATTTATATTTCCCGGTTATCTCATCCAGTATATCATCCTTATCAGGACCAATGCCGATACACGTTACAGTTCCCGGCATTATCTGGGTAAATCCTGCATCCGTAATTATCTCACTTATTACTCCTAAATCTTTGCATTCCTCTTTTATTTTATATATCTCCTCAACGTTATCAACCTTAACCACAACCTTCTTCTGCCCGAGTGAGTACCATTCATTGAAAATTTTTTTATTTTTCTTCATGGATAATACTGTGCATGCAACAGCTGCATGTGCCGCCTGTGCTGCAATTTTACCCTTTCCCATATCTATATCCCTCCGTATTGCTATTACCATCTTTACCATGGAACATCCTTCATTTTAAATTTGTATGCCAGTATATTTACGCCCCTATGTACCGGTGGCGTTATTAGCAGTATTACTATTATAGCTATAAAATCTCCGTAAAACTTTATAAAAAACGGCCTGGCAAAAATGAACAGTAATAAAAACGACATCAATACAAATGGCCATTGATCCAGTATTGAACCCCTGGCACCACGTTTCAGGTTCATTCTTCTCTTTATAAATGAACCTGATATATCTCCTATGAGGGAACCGAAACTCATAGGTATTAAAACATACACTGCATCTAAAATAGTTTTTCCGTAATTACCATATGGAATTTTCAGAAGCAGCACAATATAAAAAATTATTACTCCAGATAATATGCCTATTAAAGAACCACCGATAAAACCCGACCAGGATTTTCCATCACCCAGAATCCTTTTGCCATGGAAACTTTTGCCAAGATCCATTTTTATATAACCACCGGTAATAACTGCCCCAGGGTTTGCTATATATGCCGGCAAAAACAATATTATCGAATATACAGTAAATAAAACAATATTAGCCATATGTTTCTACCGCTTTGAGTATGTCAGCCTTGGTTATAATACCTTTTAATTCTGTGCCATCAACTATTAAAACCGCATTTGAATACTTTAATAACGGGTAAATCATGGAGATCGGGCTATCCTTATCCAGCTGGGGTAAAACATTGCCCATAACCTTTCTTACAGTTAAATGTTTTAAGGAGTCAATAGATGTACCCTTTATTAACATATCATTTATATCGGCTTCTGTTATTGTTCCTATAATCCTTTTGTCGGATGTTACAACCGGTAGCTGTGAATATCCCTTTTCACGCATTTTATTCAGTGCAAATATAATAGAATCATTCATATCACAGGTTATCACATCCTTTGTCATGATGAGTTCTGCCTTTATTGATATGTCCCTTGCCCTGTTTCCTGAGCTATTTAAATACTCAAAAATCTTTCTTACCTTATCATATGCAGGATTTATTTCACCCTTTTCCAATCTGGCTATGTATGACTGGCTTACACCACTTACCCTTGCCAGCTCCTTCTGGCTTATACCAAGGGATTTACGCATTTTTCTTAATTCTTCAATACTGGGAAGCATTTATTTGCTATAATAAATTACTATTAATAATTATTGTTTTTAATTCAAATATCAACCTTAAAATATTTAAGCAGTATTATTATTAAATAATCATTTATATTATAATTTATTATCAACTATAATGGATATTAAAAAGATTGAGATCAAAAAAATTCTGAGAAAACACAACCGTATCTTCATTCCAGTATTCGGTATATTATTTTCCGTCCTTGTGTTCTACCTTGCCTTGCTAAATCCTGATTTACTTTTACTGATTTTTTTAATTCCGGTTGTAATATTCTTATTAATGCATTATCTTAACATGTATAAGTTTAAACCAAGATTTTTTGGTGGAATAGTTGTTTTATTTGTAGCATTAATAATTGTTTCCGGTGTATATTCCAATTTACTGTATACATCAAACGGGATTGAGAGTGAAAATGTAGGAAATACATCAATTGAAACAGCGATAACACCATATTCTGGCATACACAGTAATTATAATATAACAATCATAACAAATTATACGGGTGCCTTAAGCTCATCGCATTTAAGAATAACCTCATCAGGATATAATAAAACCATAGGTTACAGTAGTTTGCATCCTGAAATAAAAAACAATAAAACATATATGTATTATAATGCAAAAAATTTACCAACAGGCCTTTATGTTGTAAATTATACAATAAGTAAGAACATCACAATGGAAGTGGAGGGGCCTATAAAGGTTAGTGGATTTACCTTATTTGAATACTATATATATGCCATAGCCTTCAAATATATGCTCTCTATCGGTGCATTATATATTGCTGGAATATCTATTGCATATTTCTTTAATAAAAATAAGGTTATAAAAAAATAAATTATATATTTTATTTAAGTTAGGATAAATATATATAGTTATTATTATTATATATATCATGTCGTCTGTAAGAAAAATACAATTAACCGGTGGCTCAACGTATATCGTTTCGCTCCCGTCAAAATGGGTTAAAAAGAACAATCTTGTAAGAAGCAGTGAAATTAAGATAGATGAAGAAAAGGATAAATTAATTCTATATGGCAATATGGATGTAAAAACGGAGATAAATAAAACATTAACATTAAACACACAGCTTGATAATAAAAGTCTTGAAAGGACATTAATCTCATTATATATCTCTGGTTTTGATACACTGGCAATCAGGAGCTTCAATTACATCAATGATGAAATCAGGACTACAATAAAAAAATTTTCAAAGCTTGTAATAGGCATAGAAATATTTGAAGAGGACTCAAAAAAGATTGTTTTACAGAATGTTTTGAATTCAAGTTCATATCCTGTATATAACTCAATAAAAAGAATGTCGTTAAACGTTGAGTCAATGATATACGATGTTATTAAGGGAATAGATGAGGATGATGCGGAACTGTTAAAAAATGTTATAAACCGCGATGATGAAATCGATAGATTCCAGTGGTACATTTACAGGGAAGTAAAAAGCAAGGGCAATGATGATAACAATATATTCTACCTGTTATTATCAAGGATACTGGAAAGAATAGCGGATCATGCTGTGAATCTATGTGATATCTGGACAAATAGGAAATTAATAATAGAAATACCATCATCAAAAATTGTTGAAAATTTAACCTATTCACTGGATTTATTCAAAAGGGCAATAGCATTATTTTACGCCAGGAAATACATCGGTTTAAATGATATAATATCAACCAAAAAAAATATAATGACACAGAAAAAAGAATTATTAGGTCTTGGCAATTCATCGGATATAGCTACAGTATCATCCTCATCTGAGGAAATATCAAGGATAGGATTATATTCTACAGATATTGCTGAGCTTGCAATGGATATGGTTCTCTCAATGAATAATGAAATAACATTATAATTTTCTTATGGAAATTGTATTGCATTTATTGTTTTTCCCCTCAAATATTTTTGTTGCAATATTTTTAAATATGCCAACCTCAACAACACCGGGGAGCATCTTTATTTCTTCTTCGTATTTAACATCCGTATAATTAAATCTACAATCTATTATATAATTTCCATTATCACTTACAAAGTTTTTATTATCCCTGAAAGAGCATTTGCATCCTAATTTTTCTATATTTTTTTTTGTTATATCCTCCATAAATGGTATTACCTCAACAGGCAGGGAAAAGTTATGTAATTTTTCTGAAAATTTACTTTCGTCAACCATTATATAAACATCTTTACTGTTATAGGCGACGATTTTTTCCCTTACAAGGGCTCCACCACCACCCTTTATTAAATTACCATAAATATCATATTCATCAGCACCATCAAAATCAATCTCTATATTATCTAAATTATTATCTATTTTAATTCCGTATGACCTTGCTATTTCTTCCGTTTTTTTGGATGTTGGGACACCGGTAATATTTTTTATTTCTCCATCCTTTATTAATTCGCCCAGATTATCAAGAAAGAATTTTGTCGTTGACCCGGTTCCCAGACCAATTTTCATATTGCTTTTTACATATTTTATTGCCTCAGCAGCGGCAATTTTTTTATCATTTTCAAACACAAAGGTTTATTATTAATTTATTTATAAATTTTATATATTAACTGAATCATCCTTAGAATTTAATGCGTTTTCGCATCTTGCAAATATTAATATATACTTAAAGAATAATATAACCGCATACATAGAAAGCGATAACGTCAATCATCAACTACTCTAAAGAGATTGGCTCGTTTCGTGATGGCAATAAAAGAGTTGCTCAGGAGGCTTTGAAAATATGAAAGGAAAGCAGAAGTTGGATCAGAGAGATATATACATGGGTGCTCCACAGACCCGTGGTAACTGTGTTCCGTCCCAGAATAGAGTATTAAGACCATGTGGAGGATTCCATCTGTCGTTTCTGCAGATATTTTTTAAATTCCTCCCATTAAATAGGTGTAGGGTCCGGGAGGTGATCAGATGAAAGTAAAATATACATTGAATTATAGCAAGTGTTATTTAGGTAAAATTCCATACGATTTCAATTTAAAAATACTGAAAAGGGAACTTAATGATAATAAAATGTATGAAATAATAGAAATAAATTACAACAACAATTATGATGATGTAATAAAAACTCTAAAGGAATCAGACAGTATTATAAGCATAGATATTTTATATAAGAATGAGAAGATCATTATTATAAGGTCAACGCTAAAAATATGCAATTTAATTTCAGCAATGAAAAAATATTCAAACGGAAATAGAGATTTTGAAAACAATGAAACTATAGATGATAAGCATAATGTATGGAAAATCTCCCTTGAAAATATGGATGATATAAAAATGCTCGGGGAATCATTAAAAAAGGAAACCGGGAATAATGTTTCAATTAAGATAGAACATGGAAATGCTGTAAAGTCAGAATCACTTTTTATATTAAAGGAGGCATTCGACCTCGGGTACTTTGATGTCCCGAAGAAGATAAATTTAATTGAATTATCAAAAACATTGAATATAACTCCTACAAAATTAAACATTACAATAAGGACGCTGCTAAATCATTTTCTTGAGGAAAGTTTTTATTAGATTAACTTCTGGTAATGCATTTAAATGAATAAATTAAAAATAGTTATTGCAGGTTCAGGTTATTCGGGAATAAATGCATATTATGAATTAAAAAATCATTATGATGTTGTTCTAATAAATAATAATAATTATTTTAATTACTATTCAAAAACCGGCATTGAAAAAATATATGTAAAAAATATAAAAAATGAAACAGTAACAGATATAGATACAGGTAATTTAAGTGTTAAAACCAATAAAAATACCTATTATTGCGATAAATTAATACTGTCCTTAGGATGCGATAGAAATGACCAGATCAATTTTTTAAAAACCATTAAAAAATATGATAACTTAATACTGTCTTCAGAAAATAAATATGACGATTATATACTGATTCAATATCTGTTATATTTAAACAGTAAGGGTAAAAACTTCCATTATAATGGTGAATTTCTATCATTTTTAGGCGATGACGTTAGCAATAAACTTAGAAATTTTATGGAGTTATCTGGAATAAAATATAGGGAAAAAAGTGATAATATATTACCTGAATGCAGGCCAAATTTTTTTGATAAATTTTTAGAAGTTGATAAAAATTTTATGTATAAAAAAAATATATTTGCGATAGGTGATTTAATTAAATCCCCCATAAAACTCGGGGAATTATCCATGCGTGAGGGTATTTATACAGGCAAGTACATAAAAAATGGCAGTATTAATTTTGATCCTGTATTCATAACAACATTTACCAATTATAAAGGTTTATCAATGAGAATAAAAAGCAAGATACCATGGAATAACAGTTACCAGTATGTAAACATTTCACATTATTATAATTTAATGACCAAAAATTTAAGTAAATACTATAAAATAAGAAGGGGGAAAATGGGATTTATTAAATATTTTTAATTTTTTCAAATGAAAGAAGCTCTCATGATAATGTGTACAAATTACTGTAATTTCAAAAATGTCCTGCACGGCATGGTTGTGTGTATAATTTTGTGTAAATATAAACCTCCCCGTTACTATAGTGTGTGACATAATATAGTATCCTTATTGACCTATAAATTTGTTTATCCTAGCTTCACAGAATGATTGGTTCTCTGAAAAGGCAATGAAATTTGATTTAACGGTCTCAACCATCATGTCCTGATCCTTCACAAAGGTTCCTGAAATTACCCTTTTTATGGATTTCTATATGAGTCCAAGGGGGTTTCATTAAAATCTTAAACAAATACTTTCTATTGCGTTGTTGAAAGTAATTTCATGATATCTCTCACAATGCCTCTATCCAGATCAGCCTCCGGGAGATCAATTTCAACGCTACTATACAGTGAGAGACATGGCCAAATTGGTCAGTCACAAAAATTATATAGTGGCTATACATTAATTATACAGGGAATATACATGGATCACACCACAATACAGATCAGTAGATCTACAAGAGAGAAACTGAACGGACTCAGAGCATACAAAAAAATGACATACGATGAGTTGTTAAATGCGCTTATGTCATTGATTCCTGAGGGAGACGACGAAGGAGTTTACAATGAGTTTTTTAGGGCATCTCTGCTTAGAAGCCTTCTTGACGTAAAAGAGAAGAAGACATACACCACAGAAGAGGTAAAGAAACAGTTGGGTATTATATGACAGACTTTGAGGTTGAATACTCAGAGGAATCTCTTTTCCAGCTTCGAGGCCTGGACATTCCTGTGGTCAGGAGAATTATTCAGAAAATAGAAGGCACGAGAAGTGATCCACACAGATTTTTCGTGAGGCTGGTTGGAAGAACTGAATACAAGCTACGGGTCGGTGACTACAGAGTGATTGCGGATATTGAAGAAAATAGAAGGGTTATAATTGTTAGATCACTGGGTCACAGAAAGAACATTTACAGGTAACTGATCTCTGTATCAATGGTTTTGCATTTTAACTAATATATGATACATTTTTTCAGTACAGCACTATTTTTACACGCAATATGAGTTCCCGGGGATAGGCATCAAGCATCTGGTGCACTGACATAGAATAGGTTAACCTGCTGTAAAAGAGAAACTTTACAATGTTCTTGAATTCTTTCGGTCCCTAAATATTTCCAAATATTTTTGAAAAAAATTCATAATCCCTCTCAACAAGATCAATCAGTGCCAGCCCACCCAATAAATATGTTACACTTTCCTTTAACATAGTGTATAAGAGCTTTTAACACATATATTTATTGCTAAAGTAGTGAAGTCAAGTTTTAAACGAATGCTTTAATACATAATTTCAGGGCAGGCAACAGGATGCAATTCGTGGAGTGGGATGTTCTGATAAGCCGGTAAAAATAGGTTGACTGTACCTAAAATCCAAACATCTCTATGCACAGTGGACTGACCAGTTACCCAAAACAAAAAATCATAAATAATATAGTTTAAGTTTCTATTAATTATGTTAACTGCTTATAACGCTCTTCACCATTTAACGTTTCATCTAAATATTTTTATAATACAACGTAATAAAGAAATGCGAGTTTTCCAGCATAACTGCATAGGTCCAGAGGACAGGGGTGCTGAAAAATAATAAACAGGAATGAAGTCTCTTCTGCAGGAAGGAATAGATGCGTATAGGGTTCCAGATCTGGGGTAAAACGCAGGCAAAACAGGTCATGCTTTGAAATCGGCGGAAACGTGATTTTATATAATAAAGCAGTCTCTGAACCGAAAGAGGAGGGAATAGATGCCTTAGGGTTAAGGCAACGAAGTTTAAGCTCTTCATAAAAGATGATAACTTCCAAAGATGAATGTTAACATGGTTAACATAAATCATAACCTAACATGTTAGAGTACAGTATAGTGGTCGTAAATATGATACCCAAGAACAAACTTGAAGAGATACTTATTGAATTCTTCAACGCAGAGAATAACCGTGACTGGAAATTATATGAAACATTTCTTTCACCAGAAGTTGAGTGGGTTTCATATGGTCCTCCTAAAAGGAATACTGTGGTTGGAAGAGCAGAATACGTGAAAACAATGATCAGGGCTTATCAAAATTTGTCGGCAGAGTTCAAAGTTCTGAACATGGTTTCAGATTTGGATAGTGGTGTGGTGATGACAGAATTGGAACTACTATCGCGAAGATCTGTCGATATTTTTGAGTTTGAAAACGGTCTGATAATTAGAGAAAGGGAGTATTACGATGACATACCATGGTTAGATTTAGAATATAAATATTAGAGGTAATATCATACTTTTTCTTCCAGGCATAATAGAAGAAATATTCATACAATGAACCTGTACGGATTTGATTAATATTTTAAACCAATACTGTGCCTAATATTTAGAGGGGGACTTTACACTGAATTAAGTACCATATCAGCCCTTAAATACCACAGTTTCAAATGGAAATCCCCTATATGTTACTTCTCTGGCTCTCCATCTGCTGTTTTCAATGTTCCATTCTTTGATTTATTCCTTTCTCTCTACCATATATAAAATTATCCATTGCCTTTTTTATTATAACTGATTAGTTCTGCATTTTTTCACAAAAATTTATTAATAATTTTAATATTACTTTACGTGTACTGGGATCCTGGAGGAACTAAGAATATTCGTAATAAACTATATATAACATTAAGGTTTCTAAGAATGGAACAGACATTTTTTAGTTTACCAATGGCTTATTTAGGTGCTTTTCTTGCAGTGCGTGGTATACCATCAATAAGGGTTCTGTTATTAATATTCTCGGCATTATTCTTTGTGAGAATAGCAGGTATGACAAACGATAATCTGGCGGATAGATTTATCGATGCAAAGAATCCGAGAACAAAAACAAGACCTCTGGTAACCGGTGCAATTACGGTAAAAAACGCGTATACCCTGATAGCAATAGGTTTAATCGGTTATTTCATCTCTACATATTTTATAAACATTATAGCATTTTCCATATCACCACTGGGTGCTCTGGTTATAATGAGTTATCCATATATGAAAAGGTACACATCATTCGCAAATTACCAGATAGCATCTATACAGGGATTATCCGTAATGGCCGGTGCAATAGCCGTTTTAGGTATTCATGGCCCATACTATATAATATATAGGATACCATGGTTATTTGTTTTTGCCACTATATTCTGGGCGCTGGGCTTTGACCTGTACAACCATATACCGGATATGGATTATGATATGAAAAATAATTTACATAGTTTTGCGACATTACTGGGTAAACACGCATTAAAATTTGCAGGAATAAATCAGATACTATCGGTAAGTCTTGCTATTGCCGCAGATATAGTTTATAATCTATATACAGTATCATATATAGCTACGGCATTTCATGGATTAATAATGCTTACAGCATTTATTATGGCATCTAAGGGCAATTTTGGCAGGGCATTTTATTATAATATTTATGCCTCTATTGTACTGGCACTTGGAATAATAATCGGTGCATCACTGGGTTTCCCCATTCTATAAAAATATATTTAAACAAGAAAAACATCTATCCACATGGAGATATTTAAAAAAGATAGGGTTTTACAGACAAGTAAAGATTTGAACCAGCTGGTTAATGATTTCTCGGCATATTTAAAAAATGCTAACTGGAAGGTTCAGAATAATACACAGAATGGAAAAGCAATTTTACAGGCACAGAAGGCAGGAATTCTAAGAGATATTATAGCAGCAGACAGGGCTTTAACATTTGTATTCGAGAAGAATGATGATAATATAAATGTTCATGTCGGTGTTGCAAAATTCTTGCAGAATCTGGGTATTACAGCAATAGAAACGATATTATTGTCCGAGATATTTCTTGTAATAGATATACCTGAAATAGCATGGACGGACCATGTTGAAAATGATTTATTAAAACAACTTGAACAGATTGCGCATTAATAAATAAGTTAATATATAATCAAATTATTTTTATACACAATGGGTTTTGATGATATAGATAATATTATAAATTTTAGAAGTAGTAACCCTTCGGCAGTACTAGGTTTACACAAATTGAAGAGTGAATATGTTATAATGGCATATCTGCCAGTAGCAAAAGAAGCATATGTAAAAATAAACAACAATAAATATAGAATGAAAAATTTAAAGGATAATATCTTTTCCTACAGTTCCCGCAATGAAATAAACAGCTATAAAATAATATATGTGGATGAAAGCAAATATATAAATGAAATATATGACCCGTATAATTTTAAAACAACATTAAGTGATTATGATATATTTTTATATAAAAGTGGAAAACTCTATCAGGGCTATCAAACATTTGGTGCGCATAAAACAAAAATAAATAATATATCGGGTGTAAGGTTTATATTATGGGCACCCAATGCAGTAGCAGTATCCGTAATAGGGAATTTCAACCACTGGACTACAGGAATGAACCCCATGACAGATGTAGGCAATTCAGGAATATGGGAACTATTTATACCGTGCATAAAGGAAAATGAATATTACAAGTTTGCATTGAGACTGGACAACGGTAAAATAAATGTAAGAACGGACCCATTTGCATTTTATATGGAAAAGAGACCAAGGACAGCATCAATTACAGTTGATATAAAATATAAATGGCATGATGATTTATGGTTAAGTAAAAGAAATGATATGAACTGTAAAGAGCCATTATCAATATATGAAATTCATTTAGGTTCATGGAAAAAAAATAATAAGGAATTCTTAAGTTATAAAGAACTGGCGGATGATTTAATAATTTATTTAAAAAATATGAATTTTAATTATGTAGAGGTAATGCCATTGATGGAATATCCTCTCGATATTTCATGGGGTTACCAGGTTATAAATTATTTTGCCCCCACATCAAGATACGGCAAACCAGAGGATTTAATGTATTTTATAGATAAAATGCATGAAAATAACATAGGTGTTATAATGGACTGGGTACCGGCACATTTTCCGGATGATGAATATGGTTTATCAATGTATGATGGCACACATTTATATGATTATTCCGATCCATTAATAGGGAGAACACCGGACTGGGGAACAAACGTTTTTGATTTCGGCAAAAATGAGGTGAGATCTTTTTTGATTTCAAGTGCAATGTACTGGCTGGATTTCTATCATTTTGACGGTATACGTGTTGACGCTGTAACATTGATGATCTACAGGGATTTTAACAGGGATAAATGGTTACCCAATATATACGGCGACAATATAAATTTAGAGGCAATTTCATTATTAAAGGAATTTAACAGTGAGGCACATAAAAATTTTAACGGTATAATTACCGTTGCCGAAGAATCAAGTGCATACAACGGTATAACAAAAAAAATAGAAGATGGTGGGATCGGTTTTGATTATAAATGGAATCTGGGCTGGATGCATGATACATTGGACTTTTTCTCAACTGACCCAATGTATAGAAAATATAAAATTAACCTGATAACATTTACAGTTTCATACGCATTCAGTGAAAAATATATACTGCCCATATCACATGATGAGGTTGTTTACGGTAAAAGGTCATTATTCAGTAAAATGCCGGGAGACAGTAATGATAAATTTAACAATTTAAAACTGTTCTTCAGCTACATGTTTTCATATCCTGGCAAAAAATTATTATTTATGGGTAATGAGTTTGGGCAGATAGAGGAATGGGATGTTTTGAATCAGTTACACTGGGAAGAGTTAAATGGAAATAGAAAATTGTTAACTAATATGGTCAGGGATTTAAATGATATATATCAAAAATATGGTGAATTATACCATTATGATAATTCCAATGAAGGTTTTGAATGGGTTGATTTCAACGATAGGGATAATACAGTTATAAGCTTTATAAGGAAATACAAAAACAATGAAATATTATGTGTATTTAACCTCACACCGGTGGTCAGGGAAAATTATAATATAGGTGTAAACAAATATTCATATTATGATGAAATATTTAATTCAGATTCAAAAATTTATGGAGGCAGTAATATAAAAAATAATAATATCCACTCATATGAACGCGGTATGCACGGTAGAAAACATTCAATAGAAATAACATTGCCACCACTGTGTGGTTTATATATAAGATGCAGAAATCAACTACCCACAGCGAATACAGGGGGATTGTCCCGTGATGGCAATAAAAGAGTTGCTAAGGAGGCTTTGAAAGCATGAAAAATATAAAGAAAAAGCAGAAGTTAGACCGGAGAGATACATACGGAAATGCCTCACAGATCCGTGTCCCGCTACAGAATGGGGTATTAGAACCATTAAACAGAGAGAGAACTCTCAGTGTACCGGGTTTAAAAACTCTTTTTAACAACCCCTGTATGGATACACATGGTAACGCAGCCGGGACAGGCACAGAAAGGTTCCACCTGTCATTTCTGCAGATATTTTTTAAATTCCTCCCACTAAAGAGGTGTGGAGTCCTGGAGGCGATCAGATGAATAATATTGCAATAGAAAATGTATATCCTGAAATAGATAATGGTTTATTCTATGTTAAAAAGACGGTAAATGATAAATTTAATGTCTATGCCGATATATTCAGAGCGGGAACTGACACAGTAAAATCATATTTACTGTACAGGAAAAATGGAAATTTAAACTGGGATCAGACCGGAATGGAATATTTGAGTGATGATCGCTGGCACGGTTCATTCATACTGAATGATACCGGCTTATATGAGTATAAAATAACTGCATGGACAGATACATACAGTACACTATTAAAAAATTTAGAATCATGGTATAGGGCCGGGGAATCAATAAAATCCGATCTGTTTGATATAATAAACATACTGAAAAAGATTGAAAAAAATTCACTGGAAAATGATAAAAACATTATTGAGGGAAAAATAAATTTAATAAATAATTCAAACGATTATGAGGCAGTAAATATTTTAAAGGGTGATGAATTAAAAAATATAGTTTTAAAATATCAGGAAAAAAAGGATTATACTGAATATAAGATTTTGTATGTTTTTTCTGACCGTAAAACATCAGGCTTTTCATCATGGTATGAACTATTCCCAAGGTCATATAACAGTTTTAATGGGATAGAAAAGGAATTAACTGATATAAAAAATATGGGATTTGATGTTTTATATTTAACGCCGGTACATCCCATAGGCATAACAGATAGGAGGGGTAAAAACGGTTCAAGAGTTACTGATAAAAATGACCCTGGAAGCCCATGGGCAATAGGCAATTCACAGGGTGGCCATTATTCTATAAATAGTGATCTGGGTACATTAGATGATTTTTTACATTTAATAAAAACTGCAAAATCAATGAATATTGAAATAGCAATGGATTTAGCATATCAATGCTCGCCGGATCACCCGTATGTTAAGGAACATGACAACTGGTTTTATAAAAGGTCTGATGGTACAATAAGGTATGCCGAAAATCCCCCAAAAAAATATTATGATATATTTCCATTTAATTTTGATACCGAAGATAAGGAAAATCTGTACAGGGAATTAAAAAATATAATTATCTTCTGGATAAAAAATGGTGTAAAAATATTCAGGGTTGATAATCCGCATACAAAACCATTTTCATTCTGGGATTTTGTTATAAACGGCATTAAAAGCGAATACCCCGAAGTTATATTTTTAGCCGAGGCATTTACAAGAAGAAAAGTAATGTATGAATTGTCAAAAATCGGTTTTTCAATGTCATATACATACTTTACATGGGTAAATACATACGATGAGATAAAAAATTATTTCAATGAACTATACTCACACCCATATAACCTCTTTTTCAGGCCAATGCTCTTTACAAACACCCCAGATATACTGCCGGAATCATTAAAAAACAAAAGCAGGGATGCATTTATTATGAGGTCATTATTAGCTGGTACATTATCCCCACTATGGGGTATTTATAGCGGTTTTGAAATATGTGAAAATCAACCATTAAATGATAATAGTGAAGAATATTTAAACTCAGAGAAATACGAAATTAAAAAAAGAGATTCTGATAAACCTGGAAACATAAAAAATCTAATATCAAAAATTAATAAAATAAGGTTTGAAAATGATGCGTTGAAAACATTTAATCTAATATTCTGTGATAATAATAATAAAAATATCATCTCTTATCTAAGATACAGTGATAATAAAAGTAATATAATTATAGTGGTTGTAAATCTGGATACAAACAATGTACAGGGCGATATGGTCAGAATCCCATTGAGGGCATTAAATATAGATGAAAATATTACATACGATGTAATAGATTTACTGGATAACAGTAAATATACATGGCACGGAGAATATAACTACGTTAGGTTGATTCCAGGATATCGTAATGCACACATATTAAAGGTGATTTTATGAATGATAATTTATGGTACCGTGATGCCGTTTTCTATGAAATAGCGGTAAAATCATTTCACGATTCAAATAATGATGGCATTGGTGATTTTAATGGGCTAACAATGAAACTTGAATATTTAAGAAATTTAGGAATAGATGCGATATGGTTGCTCCCATTTTATAAATCACCGTTGAGGGATGATGGTTATGATATATCAGATTATTATTCCATACTGCCGGAATATGGCACAATGGAAGATTTTAAAAACTTTATTAATAAGGCGCATTCATATAATATAAGGGTAATAGCAGACCTTGTAATAAACCATATTTCAGACCAGAATCAGTGGTTTATTGATGCTAAGTCTGATAAAAATTCAAAAAAGAGGGACTGGTTTATATGGAACGATACTCCCGATAAATTTAAGGATGCAAGGATAATATTTACAGATACAGAAAATTCGAACTGGGCATATGAGGCAGATACAAAGCAGTATTATTTCCACAGATTTTATTCACAGCAACCGGATTTAAATTATGATAATCCTGAGGTAAGGGAAGAAATGAAAAATGTTATACGCTACTGGTTAAACCTTGGTTTAGATGGTTTCAGGACCGATGCAGTACCGTATTTATTTAAAAGGGAGGGCACAAACTGTGAGAATTTACCGGAAACACATGAATATTTTAAGGAAATCAGAAAAATGATGGATATTGAATTTCCCGGAACAATATTACTTGCAGAGGCAAATCAGTGGCCAACAGAGGCTAAAAAATACTTTGGCAATGGTGATGAATTTCATATGGCATTTAATTTTCCATTGATGCCGAGAATATTTATATCCCTGGCAAAAAGATCCAATAGATCTATAATAGATATTATAAATCAAATATCAGATATACCGGATGACTGTGACTGGTGCATATTTCTAAGAAATCATGATGAATTAACATTAGAAATGGTAACCGATGAAGAACGGGATATAATGTATAATGAATATGCGAAATTACCAAAAATGCGTTTGAATATGGGCATAAGAAGGAGATTAGCACCATTAGTTGATAATGATAGGAGTACAATTGAACTTTTAAATGCATTGATATTTTCATTGCCGGGAACACCCATATTATATTACGGTGATGAACTGGGCATGGGCGATAATATATATCTTGGTGATAGAAATGGTGTAAGAACACCCATGCAGTGGTCATATGATAGAAACGCTGGATTCTCAAAGGTTGATGCGGAGCAGTTATATGCACCAGTAATAACTAACCCGAATTATCATTATGAAAGTGTGAATGTTGAATCTGAATTAAGAATCTCAACATCCCTGCTGAACTGGATGAAAAAAATAATAGATGTAAGAAAGGATTATAAGGAGTTACTTGGCAGGGGGGCTATAGAATTTATAAATAATAAAAATCAGAGGGTTCTGGCATATATAAGAAAATATGAAAATCAGAGAATGCTATGTTTATTTAATCTGTCAAGAAGGCCTACCTATGTTGAACTGGATTTAAGTGATTATAAGGGTTTAAAACCAATAGAAGCATTTACAAAGGCACCATTTCCAAGAATAGGAGATTTAAATTATTTTATAACAATTCCACCCAGAGGATTTTTCTGGTTCAATCTAATTATACCGGAAACAGACGATTCGATGGATTTTGAGGGTGAGGATAATTACTGATTATTATGATTACTTAAATAATAGTTTATATGATATATTAAATTATATAAAAAATAAAAGGTGGTATGGAGATAAATCATTAAATGAAAAATCCATGGAAATCTATGATTATATAAATATGAATGATTTTATAATTTTAATATTAAAAATAAACTTTGATGATAAATACTCACTGTATTATCTGCCATTATTTTTATCGGAATCAGAATATGACAATAAAATAACACATTTTAATATAAATAATAAAAAAATAAATGTTTATGATGCTTTTTATTTTAAGGAATTTGCGGAATTCATTGTAAAAAATATTGAAAACAATAAAAAAAACAATCTAAAAATAGAATTTATAAAAACAAAATTTTTTTATAAAAATGATAGCAATGATTTTAAAACAATAAATTCAGAGCAGAGCAACAGTTCTTTTATTATAAATTCCATGATAATTAAAAATTACAGATACCTGCAATACGGTAATAATCCGGATATATTTGTGGCATTGAAATTAAACGAATACAGTTTTTACAACGTGCCTGAAATATATGGATATATGTTATATAAAAACGGTAATGAAATAATATGTTTAGCCAACGCAATGCAATATTTAAGTAATTCTATAGATTTATGGTCATATTATGTAAATTATTTAAAAGATAATGAAAATTTTGAGGATGAAATAATAAAATTAACGGATAATATGTCATATATAACAGGAAACATGGCATATAATTTATCAAGGATAAGCGAACCGGACTTTATTCCAGGGGTAATGAATATAGATGATATATCATACATAATAGATAATATAGATAATTACCTTAAAAAATCATTAAAATATATGGATTATCAGAACATAAATTATAATAATATTTTAAAAGATATGGACTATAATAATATAAAATCAATCATTTTTAATATATTCAAAAATAATAAAATAATGAAAACAAGGGTTCATGGTGATTATCATTTAGGCCAGATTTTACTATATGAAAATAATTATTATATAATTGATTTTGAGGGTGAACCGGTAAAGACCATAGAGGAGAGAAACAAAAAATTATCTCCATTAAAGGATGCTGCTGGGATGATAAGGTCAATAGATTATTTAATTGGCTCTTTTAACATAAATGATTATAATCTATTTAATACGGTAAAGAACAGATTTATGGATAATTATATTAGAATAGTATCAAAAAGTAATATATTCAATATAAATACTGATGATTTACTGAAATTACTGGATATATTTTTACTGGAAAAGGCATCGTATGAATTATATTATGAGATAAATAACAGGCCTTCATGGATTAAAATACCTCTAAATTTCATTGAAAGCACATTAAAAAATTATATAAAATAAAAATCAATCATTGTAATTTTTATGGCCAGTACCATGAGTCATATATATAACGCCTAAAACAATCTCAACCAGCACAAGGATGACATCTATAAATGACAGTGGTAATATTATCAGGCTATATGGGAATTTTAAAAATCTTTGAATCACGGAATCCATAAAAAAGATTATTACTGCCATAACACCAATGATTATTAAATTTCTTTTCAGTTTATAATGATAATCATCTTCACTTTTCGAAAAATTATTCCTCTTTTTTTCTAGAGGATTAATATATTTAAAGTCTATGTAAATAATTATCATGCTCAAAGCCCAACCAATCCAGAAAAACACGGAAAATATTTCATTATAACCATCTAAACCAAATAAAAGTGCTAATAGCAGAAAAAATATGCTGACTATCCCTACTAATGTTTTATATTTTTTATATTTTTTTATTTTGTTTTTTTCCATCATTATTATTCCTCCCATATGAAAATGTTTATGGAATATTTCCATTTCCCTTATATAATGTCAGTGGATATGATACATAATTGCTTAAGTCGGACGGTACATCATTATATGGTGAACCAACGCCAGGATACATTATACCCCACCACCCTACAGTAGAAGTAAAAAACACACCGTTCAAGCCACCAAAGTCGTCTTCTAGCCTTATCATACCTATTCCAATTGCTAGAATAAGGGCTACTACTACACCTGCAGGGCCGGCTAACAGGCCTATAGCTACGCCACTCACAGTCAACCGAACTAGTAGTACATCCGTCATATACTGATTCAAAGATATAGCAAAGCCGTTAGAACCAACACTGTATATTCCGCACAAATCAATATAAGCATCATTGCTATTTTTTGTTGATGTTGCATTTGTATTATTTGTTATTGTTGTTATATTGTAATTATTTGATTTTGAATATAACGGTATTACACTGTAATTAGAACTTTTATTATCAGTACTATTTACCATTAATGATTCATGAAATAGTTTACCATTTTTATATACATGTAATAATGTTCCTGTAACATTACTGGTACCGTTGTATAATGTATAACCCATTGTTATCGTTGTATTTTTATTTGTATTATTTGCAACATCAGGATTTATATTATTAAATATTGTCGTGTGACTTATGCTATCAACCTCCTTAAAATTGTATTTTTTAATATAATGGCCTAATTTAGGTATAGTTACCTTATTACCATGATTATTTTCGGGATTATAATACATTAATCCTGTAAAGCCAACCATTACCATAATTGTAGCAAATGATATTGCTATAATAATCTTTTTATTTATATGCTTTTCCATATCCATATATATACATATAAATAATATATAAAAGTTTTTATAGAACACGTATATTATATTATATATAGGAACCCATTTAAGTATATCACACCTATAGCAATCATTATACTTATTAGTCATAACCCAATACGCCTTCCATGAAAAAAGTACTTTTCTTATTGGTTTCTGGATCAGATTCTCCAGAGAAGGCTATTTTGGGTATAATCACGGCAGACCATCAGTTTAGCTCGCACAGGTACGAGGACGTAAAAGTCCTGCTCTACGGTCCATCCGAAAAATATGTTATACAGCTTGACGGCATGGCAAAGGACTCTTTCGATCATCTTATGAAAGCCGGTGCTATAGATTCCGCATGTATTGGAGTAGCAAAAAATTACAACATATCTGAGCAACTCACAAACATGGGACTCCAGCTTCACCCGTTTGGAGAACGCCTTGCAAAATTCGTAAACGATGATTACGAAATTATTACATTCTAAACAATAAAAATGAGGAAATTTAACGACTCTCTAATCCACAGAGGCCACTTTTGAACTTACCCTCATAACTTTATACATTTCTTGACTTATTTTAAGGAACATTTTCACCGCTCTATTCTTTCATGAATTTGCTATCACAGAACCATTTCCCCTCAAATACCGCTGGTGTCTCATAGTTTATTGTGGAGTGTGATCTTATATTTTTGTTTACCACGGCATTATAAAAACCCTGTTAACAGGCACATAATGCAAAAACTATATTTGCCGTATCAGATAATTAATGTAACAGCAATAAAATTAAAAGTAAATAAAATATATACGTAAAATGTTAAATTATGATGAATGGATTATAGCAAATAGAAACGGTACATATTCTTCAAGCACAGTTTCGTTTATGAATACAAGAACATATCACGGCCTGTTTGTAAAAAATATGAATAATTCATTTGAAAGATATGTATTATTATCTAAATTATTTGAGGAAATAAGTATAAACAATAATATTTACAATCTTGATACAAATCAATACAATGATATTTACATTTACCCTGAAGGTTATAAATATTTAATAGACTATAATAAATTTCCAGTGCCGGAATTCAATTATAAAATAAACAACACAAAAATTACAAAAAGAATTTTACTGGATCCGGATAATGATTTTTTAAAAATAAGATACGATTTTTCTGAAAAAATTAAGAATTTTAAATTAACACCATTAATTGCATTCAGGTCCTTTTACGGTACAGTAAACAGTGATAATATTGAATACATTATTAATAATAGAAATAAACGCATCAATATAAATTATAATAATACAGATTTAAATATTGAATGTAATGGTGTATTCAATCATAATCCACTATGGTATTATAATTTTACATATCCGGTTGATAAGGACCGTGGTTCAGGTTATAAAGAAAACCTATTTTCTCCAGGAAGCATTGAATTCAATAATATAGATAATCTGGAAGTAAATATATACTCTGATATAAATAATAATACTGATTTTAACTCACTGTTAAACAAATATTTAAACTCATTATCTGATACAAATTATAAAAGTATCAAAAAACTGGTAAATGTATCAACATATTTTTTAACAAAAGATAACATAATCGCAGGTTATTACTGGTTCGGTGCGTGGGCACGTGATACAATGATTTCCCTGCCTGGTAATGTCCTTATACCAAAAAAATATGGACTTGCAAGGAAAATTTTAGAAAATTATATCAGTTTAAACGTGCCCATGAAAACAAATTTTAATTCAAATGATGCGAGTGAAGATGTTTCATTATGGTTCATATACGCAATGAAAAAATATTATGATTATACAGAAGACCTGGATTTTATAAAAAATAATATCGATTTCATTAAAAAAATAGTAAACTATTATTTAAACGAAAACAATTTACATAAAATTTATAATGGTTTTATTATATTAAAAAAAGGCCATTTAACATGGATGGATGGAAAATACAATGACATAGTTTTTACACCGAGAAATGGAGGTGCCATTGAAATAAATGCATTATGGTACAACGCATTAATGGTAATGAAATATTTTTATGATAAATTAAATTTAAATTTTGACAGTGTATATGACAATACAATAAGTCTATTAAAAAACAACTTTAAAAATTATTATTCAAAAAATGGGAGATTAATGGATACAATATATCCGGACGATGCTTCATTCAGGCCTAATTTTATTCTTGCTTTTTCACTGCCATTTAATATCATGGATAATTTTAAGGAGTATAAAAATGATGTAGATAATGAATTATTAACTGAATACGGTTTGAGGACTTTATCCCCCAGAGATAAAAACTTTAAGCCACTGTATATGGGAGACCAGTACAGTAGAGATTCGGCATACCATAACGGAACAGTATGGCCATGGCTTGCCGGTCCATATATAACTGCATCTGTAAGATCCGGTTACGACAAAAATAAATTATACGATTATTTTAAAAATCTATTTTCAATGGAATATGTACCAGAAGTATTTGATGGTTTAAATCCTGGAAAACCCAAGGGTTGCATTATACAATCATGGAGCTATGCAGAGTTAATACGATCATATTATGAGGATGTGACATCCTCCCACGACTAAAGCCGTGGGCTTCCTGTTTCAACGACGGGAGTTGCCCTTGCGGGTAGAGCCCCAATCTCCTCAGGCGTAAATTCGGAAGTGACCCTTCCTACTTTCTTAAAGTGTTTCTGTAAATATACGTATGCATACAGGAATAATAATAAACCCCTATTTTTTATATTTATAGCTGCATTCTCATCCCTATCGATAGTGAGTTCACATGCATTGCATTTGTATATACGATCTGAAAGCTTTAAGTCTTTTTTTATATTTCCACATTTAGAGCACATTTTAGATGTATTCCCTGGATCAACCTGTAAAACAACCTTACCGGCACTTTCAGCCCTGTAGGTTGTTTTCCTTATGATATCGTACCAGGAAGCATCTGCTATACTCTTTGCTAAATGGTGGTTCCTTACCATTCCCTGTATATTTAGGGCTTCAAAAACTATTAGATTTCCATTATCTACTATATCTCTTGATAATTTATTTGAGTAATCATCCCTCTGCCTTACGGTCTTTCTGTAAACCCTTGATAGCCTCCGGTTGGCTTTGAACCAGTTTTTAGAGTATTTCTTTTTCCTGGAGAGGTTTCGATTTGCCTTTGCCAAACTCTTTTCTGATTTCCTGAAGTATTGAGGTTCCTCTGTATGTTCCCCATTGCTGTCCGTTATAAGTGACTTTAATCCCACATCATAACCCACGGGATTCATATCTTCGTTGAGTATTGAAAAGTGATCCTCAACGGGTTTTTTCTTGCTGGGGTTGCCGGCTATAATAATTGCATACCACTCACCTGCACTGTTTCTCTTAAAGGTAAGTGTTCTTATCCTGCCATCTACAGGGCGGTGCATGAACATTCTTATCTCACCAATCTTTGATGCCAATATATGGCCGTTTTCAAGCAGCTTGAATCCGGACTGTGGATAGGTGATTGAATTATACCTCTTCCTTGATTTAAATCTTGGGAAACCTGCTTTTATGTTCTTGCCATTATACTTCTTATCTACTCTTTCAAAAAAGTTATCGTATGCCTTATCAAGCCTCACCGGAACTTCCTGTATTACCTGTGAATGGATATTATTGAATTCTGGAAATGCTTTCTTTACCTCCGGTATTTCATTTACCTGGGAATAACGGGTTACCTTCCTTCCCATTCTGTATGCGTATATTCTCTGCTGAAGCATGGCGTTATACAGCTCACGGCAGGCGTTAAGGGTGGATTCAAGGTTCTGGATCTGTTCTTTATCCGGATAGATCCTGAACTTATATGCCCTTATCATATCCCCTTCTGACCCTCCACGTATTTCTTGATAGTTTCCGATGAAACATGGCCATCAGTAGATACGAAATAGCTCCGTGTCCATAACGAAGGTAATCTACTCTTCAGTTCAGGGAACTCAGACCTGAGTAATCTTGATGTTCTGCCCTTTATTTTCGCAATCACACCGTTTGGTGCTATTGTTGGGTCTGTTTTGATAAAAAGGTGCACATGGTCTGGCATTGTTTCCAGTGCTATGACCTCCCGGTTATTTTCCTGTGCAACACCCATGATTATCTCATTTAATCTAATTTCAATATTCCCTGTAATTAGCTTTCTTCTATATTTTGGGCACCAGACAAAATGATAGTTCATGAAATGGACAGATGTGTTAGAACTGCTGTACCCCTTTGGCATAATTGTAGATATATATTTTTCATATATAATATAATCGGTTCGCTCTCATCCCACCCATAAATGGTGTGGGTTTTGATATGTATTAGTTTATACTTGGACAGTTATGGAGTGGAATATATAAATAGTATGAAATATTATTATCTGTATAGAGGTGTAGTACTATGAGGAATTACAGGACAAGTGAGGAGAAGTTCAACATTATAATGGAATCCATTAATACGAATATTACAGTTGTAGAGTTATGCAGAAAATACGGAATGGCTTCATCTGCATATTATGAATGGAGAGAGAAATTCTTTGAGGGTGCCAAGAATGGATTAGCAGGGAATAACCCTGATGCAGCACTGGAGAAGGAAAATGAACAGCTAAAGCAGATGATTGGTGACCAGGCTATGGTTATCAATGTGTTTAAAAAAAACTTAAAAAGGAGGACAAAGTAATGGCTATAACAGAATTAAACAGTACAATGAGCAAGTCTAAGATATCAAGGGTAACAGGCATTCAGAGATCAACAATATACAGTGAATTAAACCATACAGAAACAGTTAAGGAATATAATACAAGGATGGACAGTGGCACTGTAAATAAGGTCATAGAAATAAGCAGTGACAGGGTTACATACGGGCATAGAAGGGTCTGGGCAATGCTTAGGAATACAGGCATATATGTAAACAAGACAACAGTGTACAGGATCATGAAGAAACATAAACTAACACTGCCTGCATACATGCACAGAACAAAGGAAGCAACAAGGCTGGAAATAGCAGATAATCCCAATATGATAGCAGAAACAGATATTACATATATACCAACAAAGAGGGAAATGACCTATCTGATATGCTTAAAGGATGTATTCTCAAAGAAATGGTATGGCTATAACTATGGAAAGAGCTGTACAGCAGGGGATGCAATCAGTGCAGTAATAGATTCAATGAGCAAACAGTTCAGTGGCAGTATTCCAGATAACTTTATACTCAGGACAGACAATGGTCCACAGTTTATATCTGATAGGTTCAATAAGGAACTTAAACTGCTAAACATAGGGCATGAATACATAGAAAAGGAAACACCCACAGAGAATGGTGACATAGAGAGCTTTCATAATTCTATCAAGACAGATTATATATGGGTCGATGAGATCGAGAATTACAGTACTGGCACAGAACTCATAGGGGAAGCATTCAGTGATTACAATAATATAAGGCCACACTCTACAATAAACTATTACCCACCAGCAGTATTTGAGGAAAAGTGGTTCAGTGATAGCAGTTTCAGGGAAGAATATAAAGTATACCTGGATAAGTTAAAAGAAAAAAGATATAGAAGATATAGAAAAAATAAAGAGGTGAAAAAAAGTGTCCGTTAAAATGGGTCAAAAAGTGTCCAAGTATTTGTGGTACAGATCAGTTTTCTCGCTCACTGTGATAAATAATGGTGGAGTAAATGTATAAACAAATTAAAATAGTATTAACAATAATAATCATAATAGCAATAACTTCATCATTAATATTTATGGGTCTATCAGAACCAAAAGTAATATCTTCAAACAATAATCTGGTCAGCATCAGCGAGAAGGATAATAAAACAGACCTGGGTCCACTTATGTACCAGACATTTAACATATCAATTAATAATAAAAATTTAGAATTTGCTTTTTCTCAATTACTGAGTGCAGGTCATAACGATTCACATAATGCTATTCACTGTGATACAGTAAATATAAGCCAACCTGGAACAACAATGGGATTCACAAACTCATTATTTTTATTAAATAGCAATATTAATGGAATAGGGATTAAGATAGATTCTATTAAATTTATAAACCAAACGCACAATGCTGAATACAATAGTAGCCTGAGCTTCAGGGTGCACAATTGTAATAAGTGCTTTGTAGGTGGTGATCAGGTCAGCATGCTTTATACATATAACAAAAATCCATATACCATTAATGGGAATTTAACTTATGTTCCCGTGGTTTCATTTACGTTATATAAGGAATATTCAATTTTTTATTACAGTATCGGAGAATACCACGCAACATTAACCCATTTCCCTATAAAAATAATAGATTAATAACATACGGATAACATGTGTTAGTTCTATGCCTGTATTGATAAGTTATATGTAAGTAATTAAGATTAACAATTAGATCTTTGCCTCAAAACATTGAATTACCTTATTAAAAACCTCCTGATTTAGTGGTATATAATAATATTATTATGTTATTGCCTGATTATATATTATCTTACATCTTGACTTCGCCACTTTCGCAGTAAATATATTGATTGAAATACCTGAAGGAATGCTTTGAACTGAGATCGTTATGACACCGGAATGGAAATTTTATAAAGGGAATTTTCCTCACATGTTTCATGATAAATTTGACACCAATTTTGAGGGAAACCGGAAAAAGGGCATAGTAAACATAAAACATCCCAGAAAGTATCTTGTTCCATGTGCAAAAACGGTTGTATACCCGAGATCCCGCTTCAGATTCCACATAATAAGTAACATTACATCTCAGATAACCGATCTATTTGGTGATTTCATCAGGAGCTCTGAGGATAAAACACTGAAATTGAGGTGGTAATAATATAAAAAAGTCATCTGGCAAATAACAGTATGGCAGGTTCGTTTGGCGAAGCCAAGTTATATGATGTCTAAATTTAGATGGAGGCATACCAGATTCTTTTCCATCAAAAAATTCCTAACACCAGATAATTGCCACCTACTCTACCATAACGTTTAAATTAATAATTGCTATTTATAATTTATGAAGTTTACTGTTATACTTGAGCCTCAGGAGGAAGGTGGGTTTACCGTTACGGTTCCAGCCCTACCTGGTTGTATATCTGAAGGTGAAACCAGGAATGAGGCTCTCGGTAATATTAAGGAGGCAATTGAGCTCTACATAAAGGTACTGAAGGAAGATGGAAAGCCCATACCCCAGGATGTTGGCGAGGAAGTCCTTCTAGATGCCTAAGCTTCCAGTAATCTCAGGAGAAGAGGTTATCAAGGCTCTATCAAAGGCAGGTTTCTCTATTAGAATGGGAAAGGGAGACCATGTTGTACTTCAGCGGAAGAACGATTACAGAAATGTTGTTGTTCCTCTACATAAGGAACTTAAGCCCGGGACTCTGCGGGCCATAATCAGGCAATCGGGCCTAACTGTAGATGAATTTGTAAATATGCTGTAAACTTTCATTACCCGGTCTTCTAATATTCATTTAACTTTACTGTGGGAAGCCCACGGCTTTAGTCATGGGAGGATGTCACGCTAATTGAAGACCCATAGAGTTTTCTTATCAATGATAGATTTACAATGCGTGGAATGGATAATATCGTTGAATCCGGAAGGTTGATAGGCATTGCAGCGAAGAAGATCAGTGATTCATATTGATTATCTTTACATTTCTGTATGCGGGAAATTGGATGAGGAATCATCCATACTAAAAGTAATACCCTTGTATTTACCCTGAAAATAATCTTTTTTATTGCTTCTGAACGCTGTTCCATTGTATTAATAATCTTTATATAAAAGCACTTCGAACTTTTTATCATTATAGAGGATTTCCAAAAACCTTCTTTTGTTGAAGAATTTAAATTTGATTACCCCTCACTGGACGTGATAATCACGTACTTTCTATTATAAGTCCAGGATTAGAAAAACGTTATTTTCCTGGTTAATAGTAATCCTCTATAGAAAGGAGATATATAGAAACTAATTTCAGGGTGTCACACTATAAATAGAGATATTATAATGCATACCGGTAAAATGAGCACCAAACTTCTATAAAAGTGCGGAGAGGGGGATTTGAACCCTCGAATCCCTACGGAAATGGACCCTAAATCCATCGCCTTTTCCTAGCTCGGCAATCTCCGCTTTACAACGTTATTGTGGAATTTTATTTATATTTATTGAAAACCTAAAAATATGTTAAAGTTATACAAAAATAATGATAGATATAAACGATTCAATAATTATAATGTTAAATTATGATGATGATTTTTTTAAAAATACTTTCAGTAAAATGGAATTCTTGATGGGAATGGATTATGTAAATAATTTAACAAAAAAATTTAACCTTCCAGTACTATTTACAAAAAGAGAATTAAATTATAAAATAAAAAATAATGATATTAAGGAAGCAAGAGATAAAAAGGAAAACAAAAGAATTGAAAATAAGCCTCCAGAAACATCATACGATGAAAAATTTTTAAACCAATTTAGGGATAAAATAGAAATAAAAAATCAAATAAATGTTAAAAAAGAGGATATATTTTATAATACAGATCTTGAAAATTATATAAAAAAATATCATAAAAATACAGTATTACTTGGTGGATTTTTTACAGATACCGATATATTTATAAGTTCAATAGAGGCAAGTTTAAGGGAATTTAATACAATAGTAATATCTGACATAACCTCTACATATTCAGAAAGATTATACTTTCAGAGTCTTGAAATGATAAGCCAGTTTGTTGATGTCATTGATACGAGAGATTTAATGTTAATATATGATGTATAAATTTAACCTGACGAACTGAATTCCCCACAACAGTATACCATCTTTTCACCCAGAGATACCTGCCTAAGTGCATTGATGCCGTCTGGAATCCTATCAATTCTCCCTTGTAGCCTTTACAGTTTCTATATCATTTTTGTATCCACTGAAATGACTGTACAGGCATTTTCATTTTTCTGTATTTCCTGTATTTTTCTTTTTCCAATTATAATAACTGAGTCTCTACACAACGTTGAATTCTGTGTCTATAAAGTGTGCAAGCCTGTTTTTTAAATAAACCGGACATCTATCTGTGTAATCCTTTAACTTTGCATCATCAATAGCTCTCTTAAGTGCCATAAATACATCTGCAGGAACCCTGACATTAAAGTAAAGCAGATCAATAAATATTTTTTCAATGTCCGAAACAGGAATATAAAAATCACCATATCTGATATATGTAAACCCAAAAAACATTGCCCTTTCAATCCTCCGGATAAGATAGTTGCGCCCTTCGAATTGCCTTATGCCGTTTCTGACTTTCCTCGGAGTTATTACTACAGGATTTGTTTCCTGCTCCCATATGCCTCTTAATGACAGTGCATCTTCGAGCCCATAATAAAAAGGTTTGAAGGCATAACCCACATACTGAGCCTCTTCATGAAATGTGTATGACCCCCGTGTTATTTTAAATATTCTGCCAGATTTCAGCAGATTTTGAATTACAATTTTATAGTAACTGTTTGAAACTCCCCTATTTTTCAGAAATATTTTTAACTCGTTTGCATTAAATGCCTGTTTGGAGGAAAAATGTGTAATTACATATTTCATATATTTCATCATACCACTCTCCATATTTGCTCAACCATTCTATCATAAGAAGGTGGTAGTCCAGAATATACTATCGATTTCAATACCCCCTCGTCAACAGGTTTATTGATATGCAGGACAAACTCCTGTAAATCTTTTTTAACCGCTGATACATCCTGGTTAAGGGTTATAAGGTGAAATATATCATACAAATCCCTGATAAACCTGCGATCATTATATGCAGATATTTTTTCAAGAATAAGCTGGTTTATGGATAAACTTAAAATATCTATGAGTGTTCCATCAACCAGTTCATAGAAGGTATTAATTCTGTGAATTTTATTGATATGGTTAACCTCTATTCTAACACTTACATTGCCATTTGATATATCTGTAAATGTCACATTGCCTGTATCTTTGATTTTAGTTAATGCCAGGCCATGGGATTTCACTGTTTTCTCAAACCGGGTTGATTTTTCAGGAAATGTTGGAGAATAAAGATCAAGGTCTTCGGAAAATCGTTTACCAGAATAACAGCGCCATATAGATGTTCCACCATGGAGAATAAGGTCATCTGCAACAGAGTAAACCATATCTATTACTTCATCCTGCAATCCGGCTATTTCTATCTGCTGTTTTTTCTTTAACTGGTTTGCTATTGGTATTTTCATTATTATTGAATTAACTCAGGATATATTAAATTATGTCTCTGGTTAATTTACTATTATATTCCAATAGTGAACACCCGGTGTTATTTCATCCATTTTTATATAAATTGAAGAATCATTTTTATGCATGTAAAAATATATACTCCAGTAACATTTTCCGTTGGTTTAAATGAAAATAACCCATCACCTGATCCCTGGCCGTATATGTTTAGGGATTGTGGCATATCCTTAAAGTGGAGAGTTGGTACGTTAATAGCCGGATACTTCACTTATTTCCAATGTATATTTAACCCATTAAAAACATTTTTAAACTTAACCAATATCTATATCTATGATAGAACAGTTGTTTAAGCCTAAAAGTATAGCTGTTGTTGGGGCGTCATCAAATAAACTAAAGGTAGGAAACATACTTTTCAGGAATGTAATGTCATCATTCAAGGGAAAGATATACGCCGTTAACGATAAAGGTGAAATAATAGAGGGCTATAAATCATACAAAAATTTAAAGGATATAAAAGATAATATTGATCTGGTTATTATTGTAGTACCGAGAGATTTTGTTGTAAATATTATGAACGATGCTGCAGCGATAAAAGCAGGTGCAGCAGTTATTATAACCTCAGGTTTTAAGGAAACAGATGATCGTGGGTCTGAACTGGAAAAGCAGATAGTAGAAATAGCCAGGAAAAATGATATAAGGGTTTTAGGTCCGAATACAATAGGTTTAATAACACCTGAAGTTAATGCGACATTTGCATTTGCAGATGTTAAAAGTGGATATACCGCTTTAGTTGCACAGAGTGGTGGGTTAGGTGTTTATATGCTTAACTGGGCACAGGAAACGAAAATAGGCATAAGTTATTTTGTAAGCCTTGGCAATCAATCCGATGTAGATGAAACGGATATATTTCAGTTCCTATCAAATGATATAGAAACAAGGGCAATATTTTCCTACACAGAAGGTATATCATCCGGAGAGAAATTTTTAAATTATGTCCCGGGTGTTACAAAGAAAAAACCAGTAATATTTTTAAAGGGTGGTATAAGCAGTAAGGGGGCACAGGCAATAAGGACACACACAGGCAGTGTTGCCGGTTCAATTGATATATTTAAAGCTGCTGTTAGAACCGTGGGTGGCATATTTGTCGATAACCTTGAAGATATGCTAAACCTTGCAAAAATAATTCTATCCAGTGAAAATGTATATAATGATATACTGATAATAACAAATTCTGGTGGTCATGGAGTTTTAACAACAGATTCGATAGATACAAACAGTTTAAATGAAATAGAAATACCGGATAGGTTAAAAAATGACCTGCTAAAGGTAATACCACCGCAGAGCAAGCCAAGAAACCCTATAGATTTATCGGGTGATGCAGATTACAGTAGATATAATAATACACTGGACGTTATTCAAAATCTTGACTGTACAAAAGTTGTTATAGTTCAATCCTTACCGATGGTTACATGTTCTGACGTTGCAAGGGCAGTAATGAATTATAAGGGTAAAAGTGTTGTGGGGGTCACAATGGGATTAGACCAGACTGCGGCATCAAAGCTTCTTGATTCCGTTTCGATACCTTCATTTGAATTTCCAGAGGATGCAATAAAAGCTATAAAATACATGACAGATAAACCAAACCCGACAAAAAAATTGAGAATACCGGAACCCATAAAAGAAGCATCAGGTTTAATTAAAAATAAAACATCATTGAAGGATTTTGAATCAATGAAATTAATGGAGATATATGGTATAAGAACACCGGAATATGGTGTGGCAGAAGATTTAGAAACAGCCAAAAAAGAGGCAGATAGAATAGGTTACCCGCTTGTAATGAAAATATCACCGGATGAACCATTACATAAAACTGATATCAACGGAGTTATAATGAATTTAGAAAGGGAGGATATAGAAGAAGCATTTAAAAAATTAAATTATAAAAGGGTAATTTTACAGGAACAGATGCCGGGTGTGGAAATATTCATAGGTGGTATAAAGGATCCGGTATTCGGACCTGCAATAGTTGCAGGTATCGGTGGCATATACATGGAAGTTTTAAAGAGTTTAAGTTATTCTCTATGCCCGGTTTCCGAGGAGGAAGCATATAATATGATTAAGGAAAGCAAAATATATAATATATTAACCGCACGTAACAGGAATTATGATATTAATAGTGTTGTAAGGGCTATAACAAAAACATCAAACATGTTAATAGACCTGGATATAAAGGAAATGGATATAAATCCTTTAATGGTCAATGAGAAAGGGTCTTTTGCGGTCGATGTTAGAATAATCCTGTAATAAATATAAATTATATATTAAATATTATTCATCCTTATACATGGTATCAGTATCTTCTCCACCGGTGAAATAGTTGGACATATCTGTGTATATATCCTCAAAACCGAACATATCCTTTGAGGATATGGGAAATATTTTATTTATTATATCTGAATCTTTCAATGACCGTATTATATTCAGGAAATAATCCTTTATCATATCCTCTTTCTCATCCCTGAATTCATCATATAAGATATCCGGATCCTCCTCCCACCCAGATATTTCTTTAACTCTATCAGAACCTATTAAATCTATTTTATTTAATACAAACATCATCGGTATATAAAATCTTGAATACACGGAACCAAACAGCATCTTTTCTGAAATAAATCCAGATGGTGTCTGTGAAATTATTGCATCGGCAACAAACGCAAGCATAGCTTTCTGACCTGCCAGTGCCTTTACAAGCATTGTACTTCCCGGTCTGAAACTGAATAATTCTATCTGTCCCGGGGTGTCAAATATTACATAATAATCCTCATATAATTCCAGTTTACTTTTTATTTTATCAATATTATCTAATAACAGGTCGGCTGCCACTATCTGTGCCCCATTCGGTCCGAGAGAATAATCATTCATAATATCAGTCAATGAAATAAATTCCCTGATATCTATATCCGGTTCATATGGCAAAAATTCTGCACCCGGATCCAGGTTAACTATTATGGCATCATACTCATTCCTTATTAACCAGTCTTTATATGCACCGCAAAAAGTAGATTTACCTGTCCCTGCAGGTCCTGTAACAAATAATGATCCAATCATATATCACACATTGCTTGTTTTTATTTAAATAAAGTGTAGGTCTAGTTAAAATTTACCGGTGTAATATTCCACAGTAAAACACATAATTTTATTTGAATGATTCAAGTGTGGTTTCTTCCTTTTCCTCAGGAATTTCACCCATATCAAATGTGTCATCTATTGAATCTATTAAACGCCTGATCTGGTACTGTAAATACTCCGGTAATTTATATTCAGCCATAACCTTCTCCGTTTCCTTTAAATATTTTACTATACTGCCATGGTGTATTGTCAGTATCATATTTGATGAACCACATTTCAGGCATTTTCCAGATAATGGTATCCTTCTGTATTTCGTATTGCATTTAGTGCATCTGAATTCCTGTGTAAAGAAGCTCCTCATGTTACCGAACATATCTGGCAGGAAATGTGATGAAATAACCCTGGCGGCAACATCATTTTCATCCACAGACCTTAACTTCGTTGCCAGTCCAAGCTGTTTTTCTATTTTCTCTTCCATGGAATCAATTGTTTTATATGCGGATAAACCAACACCTTCGTTTAAATCCGCTGTATCGAATGAAAATCCATAATCTGTATATTTATTTTCTTCCTTCATTTTTACTTTCATGGTTTTCATTATCTTTTCAACATTTGCTGGAGAACCATGCTTTTCTGTTTCTTCATAGAATTCTAATGGATACCTGTACAGTGTATCAACATTCATGGCCTCCTTGTCAATTTCTTCCGGATCCAGCAATACGGTTAATACTAAGGGTGCATCCATTAAACCCCCTGTAGTGGATGGCAGGAAACTCTTTGAGAAATTCAGTAAACCATCAAGCAAAAGCATTATACTATCCTCATCGCCATCACAGTTTCTTCTTTTTGCTGCATGGTAAAAAGGATGCGCATAACAGCCATTAACCCTTGAAAATCCTATAATTCTGCTGACTATACCGCCGGATGTATGTGGTGCAAGGCCTATTACTATATGCCCTATTAAATCGTCAATGGTATTACACATGTAATATGGCTCCATATTATAATATTTTATCAGTAAATCGTCAATAAAATTGGCAACATTCAGCAGGTATTTTGCAGAATTTTCCGGGATTATTATATCCTGTGGATATATCTCATTTGTTTCCCTATCATTATAACCAAGTTTTATTAACTGTTCAGAGGTTAAATTCAGTTCCTTTTTCTTAAAATGTGTAATCGGTATATCAGACATATCATATCTGCATGTGCCATCCTTATTAATGCTTATATCATGTTTTGACCTCAGTATTCCCTTCTCCAGCGGTTCAACGGTATACATCTTTGACATTAATTTTTTAACACCCTTTAATTCCTTTATATCATACACATTTAATCTTGTTTCCGCCTTTTCTAAAGCCTCCTTTAAATTTATTTTGACCCTCTTTTTCTCACCCTCACTGTATGTTACGGACCCGCATTTCTCGCATATTGTAAACGGTGTTTCATTTCCACAGTTTTTACATTGCCTTGAATTTAACTCCATTTCATACTCGCTTCTGTTTTTTGCCGCATTTATTATAGATCTTCTATTATCACCATAATTCAATATCGGGAATAAAACATGCACTTTTGGTTTCATTTTACGGTCTCCAGCCTTTTCAGGCCTTCCAAGCCTGGCACCTACCCTTACTGGAGACCTTGGTTTTATTACTATTTTTGATAGATCATTTACAGCATCCATAACATTATCCTTATCTGTAGAATTTATTTTCCTTAACTGGTCTTTATCCACATCAAAGCCCAGCGATACAATTAGTGGATAGTATTCATTTATAATTATGCTATCACTGTCTACTGTAAATTCAATTCCCAATTTTATTAATATGTCCTTTGCCTGTAAATCAATATATAATTTATTATCAGCAAGTCTTGAATTCTCCATTAAATCTATTAGATAATTTAATTCATCCATGTTTATATCATGCCAGTAATAATCATATTCCGGGTATAATGGTATATTATATTTTCTTGATATATCTATTGCTTCATACTGATCGGGTTTTTCATTTAAATATTTTTTTAAACCATCATTTAGATAATATGACCACCATTCCAGGGTAAATGGGGATCTTACCAGATTTTTATTATTTTCCAGAAAATCGCCATAGGCAATTAATATTTCACCCAGGTCAGTTATCAGGTCTATATCATCCCTTATATTTACTGCCTCTTCAATGGTTCTTACCCTTTTATGTTCACCGCTTTTTAATAAAACCGTTGGTCCATCAATAGTATCACAGGGAGTAATTGCCGCTGCTTTTCCGGGCAGTTCTACCTTTATCTGGGAGCCTATGGCTATAAATTCATCAAGAATATACATTGTAATGGGATTTATGGATGCAGCTGCCAGTCCTGATAGCCTTGATCTACCATATCTTAATCTGAAGCCACCCGGCCTGTTTGGATAACCAAAAACAGGTCTACCCGCTATTATATCCTTTAAATATTTTTCTGATTTATTATCCTTCTCTTCCTTTTTATTTTTACCTATGTTCTCTAAAATATTCCACTCCTTTAAGTTCATTATATTTGTATATTTTAAAACCTTCCTTGCCTTCTGAATCAAACCCTCACATAGAACCAGGCACATACCGCCACGAATATTATTTGTCTTGATTCTTTTCATATCCCTGTGGCCTGAAATTTCATCCTCCTCACTGCCCTCGCCATCAATCATCACCGGTGAATTTTTTATTACAGTTCTTATTTCATCCGGTGTTGGTAAATACTGTAGATGTTTTGATCTGTTATATGCCTGAACCTCTTCTATATACCTTTCTACCTCCTCATCTGTGGCCTTAAAAGATCCTATATCCAGTTCCCTTCTTACTATATCTGTTATTAAAACACTTAAAGCCTGTGCAGTTCCACCTGCACTTCTTATTGGACCAGAATATACTATATCCGCATACTCTGTATCATCATCATTTTTTATTATATTTACTTCTTTTATACCCTCCAGGGGTGCTACTAAAATCCCTTCGGTTAAAATTGCCAGGCCAACCCTTACAGATTTATCCAGGGCCTCTTTTTTATCATCCTTTAATAAATTTGCAACCTCCTTTGATACGTATAATGAAACTTCTTCCCTGGACATTTTTTTGCTCAGTTCCCTTATACTATTTGCTATGCCTTTTATATGTATTAATTCTTCAACCCTTTCAGCCATATCATTGGCTAACGGTATCTCAACTTCTGTGGAAACATCTTTTCCCTGAGATCGGGCTTCTTCTGCGACTTCATAGCATTCCTTTACTTTTTTACGCAGATTGTTACTGTAATCATCAAGATTTTTGTCTATCATATTACGCTTTAAGCAGATCACTTAATAAAAGTTTATCTAATAATGATGCTTTTATTTTTAACTGCTGCTTCATATATGCATCCATTGCATTTACTTCCTTTGATAATATCTTATTAAAAATATCTGAACTAACCTCAACCGTTATATTTGCATCAATTTTTCCCTCAACAGGTTCTGTTATATGGCCATTTTCTGCCTTAAAATAATAGGAATCCTTTCCATCAAATATAATTTCTATCGTTTTGTTTACCCCGGATAATTTCTTTGAATAATTCGGGTCATTTGCTATCCTGTCATTCATTTTCTTTACCAGTTCATTCAACACTTCTTTCATATATTTTACCCCTTTTGTATTTCAGTGATTTTTTTATAAAATATAAATGTACCTTTGACGGATTTAATGGCCTTGATGTAAATTCGGCATGGTACTGTGTGGCAATGTAATTATCATTATCCCTTAATTCAAGTATTTCCATCCTGATTTTTTCATCATCTGTTCCGGAAAATATAACACCCGACTTTTCAAATCTGTTTATATATTCAGGATTTACCTCAAATCTATGCCTGTGCCTTTCATATATCGTATCCTTATTATATATTTTATATGCCAGTGTATCTTTTTTTATTAAAACCTTTTTTGAACCCAGCCTCATGGTACCACCAAGGTCTTTTATTTTTTCCTGTTCTGGTAATAATGCTATAACAGGGTATCCTGTATTTTCATCAAATTCAGTACTGTTTGCTTTTTCCAGATTTAAAACATTTCTCGCTATTTCAATAACGGAAACCTGGAAACCCAGACATATGCCAAGATATGGTATTTTATTCTCCCTTGCATATTTTCCTGCAATAATTTTACCCTCAACACCACGGTAACCAAATCCCCCCGGAATTAATATACCATCGACATCCTTCAGATCCTCTACGCTTTTAACCAGATTATCTGAATTTACCCATTTTATATTTACAGCTATTCCAGTATTTCCTGTTATATGCGAAAATGCCTCCTTATGGCTTATATATGCATCCTCCATATCAATATATTTGCCCACCATGGCTACAGTTACCGTTTCCTTTGGGTTTTTTATGTTCTCAACAAAATTTTTAAAGGTATAATCCAGGGCATGGTCATCAAAATTAAATAAATCCCTTATATATCCAAGTATATTCTGTTTTTCCATTAATTCAGGAACCATATAAACATTATTTACATTATAAACGCTTACTATTCCATTTTCGGAGACATCGGTAAATAATGATATCTTCTTTCTGGCCTCTTCGTTTAATTTTTTCCCTGATCTGCAGAACAGTATATCTGGCTGTATTCCTATAGACCGCAACTCCTTTACACTATGCTGTGTTGGCTTTGTTTTCTGTTCTCCACCGGATTCTGGAATCAGTGTAACATGGCCAAAAATAATATCATTATCTTTATCGCCCTTCATCTGTCTCAAAGCCTCTAAAAATGGCATTGATTCTATATCACCAACAGTGCCTCCAACCTCTATCAGAGCAATATCATAACCCTTTGCAGCCTTTTTTATCCTATTTTTTATTTCATTCGTTATATGGGGTATTATCTGAACTGTGCTTCCTAAATAGTCGCCACGCCTTTCTTTCTCTATTACCTCCTTATAAATTTTTCCCGTGGTTATATTATTGTCCGAGGTTAAATCTGTATCCAGGAATCTCTCATAATTTCCCAGATCCAGATCCACTTCCCCACCATCATTTAAAACAAATACCTCACCATGCTGGTACGGATTCATTGTACCTGCATCGTAATTTAAATACGGGTCTATTTTAATATTTGTTACCCTAAAGCCACTGTTCTTTAAAAGATATGATAAGCTTGAGGTTATTGTTCCTTTGCCTAAACCGGAAATTACACCTCCAGTAATAACTATATAATGCATTATCTCATAATAAAAATCCTTTAATAAATTTTTTCATTTTAATTATTTATATATTTATATATTAATACTTAAAATTATATCATGCATTTATCATTCCGTCTGAATTACTTCTATGATTTTATCGATGCTATTTTTTAAGGAATAAAAAATATTATTAAATATTAACATATAATTTAACATAAATGGCAAAAATTTTTTACGTTTATTTAAAGCAGGACGACCCAAAAAAATCCACAATGAAAAAACTTGAGAGGTATAATATTACAAAGAGGATACCGTTAAGCAAAATTTATAATAAATTATTTCTGACCCCATATTCAGATAATTATATATTAAATAAGGATAGATTTATCTATGAAGAGAAGGGCATTGTTGTAATAGATGGCTCCTGGAATTTAATAAGCACAATAGAAAATATAAAAAGTAAAAATTCTAGAAAATTACCATTATTATTGCCAGTCAATCCTGTTAATTATGGCAAGCCCGGTAAATTATCATCCCTGGAAGCTCTGGCAGCGGCACTTTTTATTATGGGATATAATGACCTTGCCGGAGATATTATATCAAAGTATTCATGGTCCCAGAATTTTATAAAAACAAATATAGAGCCATTAAATGATTATATAAAATGTAATAGCAATGAAGATTGCATTGAAACAGAAAACCTATATTTTTAAAATTTAATCCTGCAGGGAACCCAATTTTGCAGCAGCAGATAACCTGTATTGGATTACTGTGGGCAGTTTATGTTAACAATAAACTTGGCAGTTAAGCCAGTGCTAATATTAGCCACCTCCATATTACAGATTAACTTAAAAATCATAATACCGGAATCAGCGACACATGGCACATTTATATAAGTTAAATATATGTAAGAAATACTTACTATATGAGTGATAAAACTATTGAAACAGAGTTCACGAAAACCAGTTCTAAAGGACAAATTGTTATTCCATCTGGCATAAGAAAAAAACTTAACATTGGTAATGGGAGTTTATTTGCAGTTACAGCAAAAGATAATATGATAATTTTGAAGAAGGTCGATTCAGAAATTTCTGCTGCTGACCTGAAAACGCTCAGATCTATTGAAGAAACCTGGAAAGATATAGAGAAGGGGAATTATAAAATTAAATTAAAGGACGATTTCTTTAAAGAATTTAAGGAATGGTAATATTGATAGATGAAATCGTATATACCTCTGAATTTGAACATGAAGTAAAAAAACTGAAGGACATAAAAAAAAGGAGAAATTAGAAAAACACATCAGAAAACTGATAGAATATCCAGAACTTGGAAGGCCACTTAGATATGCATTGAGAGGGGAACGTACCATAAAGATTCCACCATATAGACTAATATACACTGTTATGGGAAAAGGACTCATACTTTTACGTTTTGAACATAGAAAAGATGTTTATTAATAGTGATATTGTGCCAATTTTATTAGCAACAGAAGTTAAGTAGAAGATTTTGTGGCCCTCTAATCAGGGTAAACTGGTGGCAGAAACCCCAGAAAGTTACCGATAAAATAATATTATACCAGAGCCGGTGTGGTCAAAAAATTTTCTGGTGGATTATTCACAGGGTGGATTAAATAATTAATCTAATTTTACCCATTCACTGTTTTTCAATTTATACATGCCATTCGAATATTTATTAAATATTTCATATACCTCATTTCTAAAATTATCAGGTATTACTGAAAATGGTTTATTTTCATATGGCATTATATGTATTCCATCCACATGATCGTAATCACGGTAATTACCATCAATAAATTTAAGTTTCATTTCAGTATAATTTATCTCATCCGGATCCAGTCTCAGTCTTGAATTTTTCACCCTTTTTTTTAATAACCTTTCATCATCACTGTTATACAGGATCTCCTGGGGATTGCCATTATTTGCATCTATAAACAATAAAATGCCTAAACATTTGGAGCATTTGCCACACGGATATATTCTATTATCCTTTTCATGGCATGAATGGCATGACCTCTGGTTTAAATATAAACTGTGATACCTGTCCATTAAAATTTTTTCCTCCATGTAACCGGTAACAGGATAAACCACTGAATAAACATATGAACCAATTTTTTTGTTTTTAAAGTATTCAGAAATCATTTCATTGAAATCGTATGTCTGGTCAAATATTCCATAATAATATTTTAATCCATGAAAATCATTCATCTCTCTGGGGTCATCTAATTCATCGCCCATTATTATATTGCCTATGTTATATTTTAATAGTAATGGGATTAACAGAAATATATAAACTGGAAATATAAAAACTGTAATTGGATAATCATCTGATCTTATATCTATATTCTCCATTTTTATGATTTTTATATATTTTAATGTTTCATGATAAAATCTATCAGCATTTGACCATACCTTTTTCACATTATTAAAATTTTTATTATAATAATCATATGCGGTTTTAGCAGTAAGCCAGTGTGATCCAGATTCCTCAAAATAAAATGAATAATTTTTATCATTATTATTTATCTCATTAAAAATTCCATATGCAAGTAAACTTTCCTTGCCACTGGAGGACATTATCATTACTTTCTGTTTATCAATAATATTATTATAATTATCATCAAACTTTTTATTGCAGACTAATTCCGTAATACCTGAGGCATTATACTCATTTATATCCTTTTCTTCAGGTAAATATTCCTCCTTTATAAAATCATACCTTCTGTTTATTATTTTATTTATAAAAACTTCATGTGCATTTATCTTCATGAATTTATTCATTAAATCCCTATCATTTTCCGAAACGGGATAATTTAATGTTAATTTTCTGGAAAAATATGTGAAATTTATAACGGGCATTGTTAATATTAAACCTGCTATATTTTCATTTACATTTATTTCATCATTATATGTAAAAATTAATTTAAAATCACGCCCATCAATTTTTATATTTCCTATTATCCTTTTTTTCTCTATTCCGGTTACATTTACCTCAATATTATTGAATGAAATTATATTATCGATATACATTATAAATCAACGATTGCATCCGTAATTTTCTCAAATTCTTCCAGTGGATCAAAAACAGGTATATTATATTTCTTTCTAAGTTTTTCTTTTTCTATAGATACCTCATTGTCCTTCATGTTTTCTGTATTCAGCGATATTGCCATAACCCTTTTATTTGATACAAGTTCCAGAACCCTGATATATTTATCCAGTGATTCTATAGGATATTCCGGAAACCCATCGTAGTATTTCCTTTTCGGTGCATGCTGCAGTATTATTGCGTCAGGCCTCATTGCACCTATGATTTCAAATCCTCCCGGGTAAGCAGGATGCAGTATAGATCCCTGCCCCTCAAGAAACATATATTCCGGTTTTTTCTCCAGCCATGCCTGGTATGTTATATACTCTAAAGAACCAGCAACAAAATCATTTATTATTGAGTCCATAACCACGGTATATTTAAATCCCTGCATCCACGATGTTTGACCTGTACCTATTAACTCAGAGGTTTTACCGATATCATTCATTGCCTTATTTAAATAAACTGCTGTAGTTCTTTTTCCTATAGCACTATCAGTCCCTAAAATAGCTATTTTCTTTGATTTTACTCCCTCTATTTTACCGGTAAACGTATATTCGTATTTATTAAAAATTTTTCTTACATCCGTTATTTTTACATTATATATTTTTGCTAATTTACTGAATTCCGGATCATCACTTATGTACTGGTGTAAACCATTCACTATATTCATTCCGGCCGCTATGGCATCCGAAACATATTTTCTGTATTCAAGTGGTAAATAACCCCCATCCGTTGCAACACCTATTATAAAGGTTTCACAGCCAAGATTTTTTGCCTCGGTTATGTTGCTTATAATTTTTATTCCCCTCTCCTTGCCCATTAAAACATATCCTGCATCCAGGCCGTAATATCTTGAATCTATAACTGCAACTACATCATAACGCTTGCTATACCTTACAAGACCATTTGCCGTTTTGCCATAGGTTGTTGCAAAAACCCCCTCGGATAATATCACTGCCTTTTCCATATTTTATCACTTCCAGTTAAAACAATTACACAGGTTTCATCATCTACTATTCTTAAAGCTGCAGCTACTGCTGCTGTGGATGCCGGCAGCACAGATAAATTATCATATCTTTTAAAGTCTTTAGATAGCCTGCACATCTCATCATCCGTCACATAAACTGCCCTTCCAGCAGTTTTATATAAAACATTTAATGCATTCTGTCCATCATATGACCTGTATGATACCAGTGGCTCATTTATTTCTGTTTCCATTATATTTTCTGGGTTTATTTCATGAATTTTTTTATAGTCATTTAAAAATGAATCAATTATAGGATTTCCATTTACTGTACTCGATGCAATAAATTCTGGAATCTTATCTGCCCTATTATTCCTATAAAGATCGTAAAAACCCCTATAAATTCCGTATAGTGTTGTTCCATTGCCTACAGGAATAGATATGTAATCTGGAATATATGACAACTGGTTATATATCTCATATGCAATTTCACTGTAACCCTCTATATCTATTTTCTTATTTTTAGATCCCGGGCTTGCATCATACCAGTTATTTTTATTTGATAAATCCCTTATATATTCAACCATTTCCTCATATTTCAATGGTTTTTCAATAATATCCGCATTATATTCTTTTATTTCATCATACCTTATATTTGAATAATCTGAGGGGATTCCTATTATGGCTTTTATACCATATTTTTCTGCATAATATGCCAGTGAAGCACCATAATTGCCGCATGTTGCAACAGATATTCTGTCATATCCTTTAGAAATAGCATTTTCAACATGTTTCCTTGATATTCTATCCTTCTGGGTACCTGTAGGATTTGCACCCTCATATTTTAAAAATACATTCTCTTTATTTAAAAAATTGCCTATATTATTTTCTCTTATTAATGGACTACCTGGTGGTTCATCCTCTGCATCTATATTTACTTCACTTTCCATTTTATTTCAAAATTATAATATAAATTTATATTTAAAGTTTTAGTATTTAAATAGGGGGATTTTCTGCCGTTAGTCCATCCATTTTTATATAATTCATAGAATTTATTCATCGTTTCAGGTGTGAAGTGGGTATCACCCGGATCAGGACTGCAGCAGGTTATGGTTTCTGTTAACAGTGTTAACATCCACCATGTGAGGCACCCTAATTATATTTTTATAACTTCTAACCCCTCCGAATCGGAGATTTCACTTACAAAAGTTTTAACCCTGGATTTTGTACCACGATTATCCATTAAAAAGCCTTTACAGTTCGGTGTTTTTTTCACAGCATTTATTATTTCATGCTTTTCTATATATTCATGTACGTATTTGGGTATTATATGACCTATATTAATCTCATTCTTAAAGAAGTAATCACTTATTTTAGGTGCATAATGGCCACCACCGATACCGATAAAATTTCCATAATTTTTAATATCATTATCAATTATTGAATGTGCCATTAAATCCAGTATTTCATCCTTATTCCATTCATTTTCAGTTGTGCCTATTTCAACAAAATATGAGGGTTTCTCAATGTATGGTCCATGATGGGTTGCCTCAAAGGTAATTTCAAAATAATTATCACTGTAATTGTTTTTTATATATCTTAACGAAGAACTCATACGTTCAGGGTCAGAGCATACAACTTGGTTATCATGGCCACCTAATTCTGCCTTTCTGAAATTGCCTATTGCATGAACGGTTAATGATTTAATATCTGCAGCAGAGGCATGTTTAGATAAAAATATTACCGAATCGATATCATTCAAATCATCGAAGCCGGTATATATATGCAATGTGTTTATAAATCTCAATTTATAATTTTTATAAAAATATTCATCATTTATTCTGGTAAAATCATATAATTCCAGTAATCTGTTTGCCATATTCATGCTTGCATTATCCTTTTTTGATGCTATAATTAAAATCATAGTAATGGAATTAAAATATCGGATATAATCTTTTAATAATTATGTGAGAGATAAACCAAAATATTATCGAACAGTTCAGGAAGGACTTATTTATACGGAGTAACAAAACTTATACGAACTCAAAAAAATCTAAAAACTGGTGTTTTTGGAAACAGTCTATAAAAGTACGTAAAAACCGGCTAATGTAAAATATGTAAGTTCACCATACAGTGATAAATTTATGAACAGAATATGCCATTTCACAGCAGTTAAAAAGCCATGGAAAATAAGTACCATAGCTACGTATAAACATTTAAATAGAAAGATTTGGATGGTGTTTTTATGAAATATAAATTAATGATTTCGTTAATAATGGTGGCAATAATTGTTTTGTCAATGGTAATGGTATTACCTGTTAATGGGAATTCGACAAGTTATGCACCAAATAATGCAAGTGTACCATCAATAAACAGCACTATAAATGGGCATTTTAAAGCAGAACATAATTACGGTGCAAAATTAACATATAATTCAACAACCGGTATGATATCAGGTCAGTATCTGCATGCAAAATTTAAAAATGGGGTTTTCACGAATTTAACAGATAACCAGACATCAACAACGCTCATAAGCAAAATGTATGCAAATGGAACTTCAATTTTTAGCTTATCTTCTTTTTTGAAACAACAGGAACATTTACTGATAAACAATAGTTCATATACTATGGGCGATCTATTCTTACACATGAACAGTACATCATTTTTTGCACTGCATAATAATCCATCCATGGAAACAAATATAGCCGTTCATGATGGAGAACTGCATCTGAATATACCATCATATGCAACAACATACAACACAACAAACAACACACAGGTAAATGCCTCCGCAAATGCAAAATTTGATTCAAACGTAAATTCAAGTATGTTCGGTAAAGTTTCAACGTCAACACAATTGATGTTAGGTTCAAATAATCATATAAGTGCCGGTAGAAAGATGATAATGATAGATAATAATGGTACAGTAGCAATGATTTTTGTCCATAACGGTAATTTTGTTATTAAACACAACATGATAACAATATCCTCAAATCATACTGCTATGGTAAGCATAGTAGCACCACCAGGATTACAGAATATGTCACACAGTAAAATGGTTATGAAGAACATATTTAATGGTAAAATATCAGCCGAAGCAGCATTAAATTTAGTTAATGGGACAATGACAAACTCAACAATAAATTATAACTCATCAATAGGATTAAAATATGCAAAGAGTACATCAACAACAAACACATTTAATGTAAATTCAAGTGTACATCATTCAACAATAATATCAATATTCATAGGTAAAAACGCAACCAAGGACACAGGCAATGCATATGTTAAATTTGATGGGAGCATTATAACAAAAGTTTCATTGAGCACACTGGTCAATGAAACAAGCACCAGCAAGGCATATTACTCCGATATAAATACAAGCTCTGGAATGTATGTATTTGTATATGTGCCACACTTCTCAAATCATACAGTACAGGTATCAAATACAGCATATCCCTCCAATGTATCTCCTAATATAACTGAGTATTATATAATAGGTGGAATTATAGCAGTAATAGCAATAATAGGTATAGTTGCAGTAGTTATAAAGAAAAGGAAATAAACTTTTATTTTTTTAATGTAAAATTAAATATACTTTTTTATATTATCTATTTAATGATCAATAGAAATGATGAATTTTTAGAAGACGCATTGTATATAGGAGAACTGGCAAAAAAACACAATAAGTTTTTTGAGGAAAGTATACCATTAATTGCTTCAGAGAATATAATGAGCCCGATGGCAATGGAAATGCTATTAACAGATTTTGGCTTCAGATATGCAGAAGGGTTACCGCATAAAAGGTATTACCAGGGCAATTATTATGTCGATTCACTGGAAGATAAGGTAATGGATTTAGGTAGAGCCCTGTTCAATTCTAAGTACGTTGATCCCAGGCCACTATCAGGCACAAATTCAAATATGGCTGTTCTGTATGCTTTTACAAAGCCCGGGGATTTAATCTCAACGCCATCCTTATCCGGCGGTGGTCATATAAGCTCAGCACCATTCGGTGCAGTTGGCTTTAGAGGATTAAAAACTGTAAATTATCCATTTGACGTTGATGAAATGAACATAGATATAGATGGTACGATAAAAATAATAAGGGAAAATAAACCAAAGATATGCTGGTTTGGTCAGTCTGTATTTTTATTTCCAACGCCGTTAAAGGAATTAAAGGATGTTTTTAATGAAGTTAATTGCAAGGTTGTTTATGATGCTGCACACGTTCTCGGGTTAATAGCAGGTAAGCAGTTTCAGGATCCCCTAAGGGAGGGTGCAGAAATATTAACGGGGAGTACACACAAAACATTACCCGGACCGCAGCATGGAATAATTGTAGGCAATGGCAGTGAAGAGGACTGGAAAAGGGTTCAGAGAGGAGTATTTCCGGGAACGTTGAGCAATCACCATATAAACGCAATGGCTGCTTTAGGTGTAACTATGGCCGAGCACCTGGAATTTGGGGAAGCATATGCAAAACAGATAATAAAAAATGCACAGTTACTTGGAGAGGAATTAAATAAATATGGATTTAAGGTTTTAGGTGAAAAGAATGGATTTACAAAATCACACACCCTGGCTATTGATGTTTCAAAGAACGGTGGAGGCAAATATGTTGCAGAAACGTTAGAAAAATGCAATATAATAGTAAATAAAAATCTTTTACCATACGATGACAATAAAAAATCAATGAATCCAAGCGGTATTAGACTGGGAACGCAGGAAGCAACAAGAATAGGATTTAAGGAATCAGATATAAAATATCTGGCTGAACTTATAAACGATGCAGTAATAAAAAATAGGGATATAAGTTCTGTAAAAAATGATGTAATAGAATTTAAATCACAGTTTAAGGAAGTAGAATACTGTTTCGGCAAATTTAAACCCTATCAATACGTTAACGTATTTAAATAACTGTATCTTAATATATGACTAAAAAGTCATAAAATAGTATTTTTATCATAAAAACATTTTTTATGGATAAAATTAAGTTTATATATAATTTTTGTATTAGTGATTCGATAAAAATGTCCATATCATATCCAAATTGGGATGCGGCAATGTTTGCATATACAATTTCAGCGCATATATTACTGGTAACCTTAAGCATGGGTCTGGCGATAACCATCACAATAGCAGAGTTTCTTGCACTTAAAAAGAAAGATAAATATTACGATGCACTGGCATATAAATTATCAAAGGCACTGGTTATATTCTTTGCAGTAGGCACAGCTTCTGGAACCGTAATGGCCATGGAATTGTTTCTGTTCTGGCCGGCTTTTATGAAGTTAGTTGGTGAGGTTTCTATGGGCCCATTCTATGTGGAGGTATTTTCATTCCTTTTAGAAGCCATAGCATTACCAATGTATGTTTACTTCTGGAAGGATTTCAAAAACAGATGGGAACACTGGGGGTTATCCATAGCAGTTACAGTAGGCACATACCTATCGGCATTTACAGTAACAGAAATTAATGCATGGATGAATACACCCAATGGTTTCAATATACCACATTATCTGGCTACCGGAAATGTTATAGATGTTAATCCACTTGCACCTTTCCTGACACCATCAACAGCAGCAGAGGAATTACATATGTCAGGCGGTGTTTACTATGCAGGTGTGGCATTTATTTTAGGTTACTTTATATATAAATACTTAAAAGCAAAAAATATGGATGAAAAAATGATAGATAGGAGGGCAATAAACATTGCATCGGCATTCCTGATACTGGATATAATATATCAGGGTATAACCGGATCAGTGGAATTAACAACGTTACTGGCTATAGAGCCTATAAAATATTCAGCAATGGAGCTTGATCTGTATCCTGTAACATATGGTGCACCAGAGCATATATTCGGCATACTGGTAAATCATCATCCTGCATATTATATTAATCTGCCACTGGCCCAATCATTACTGGCATATCCATTTACGTTCGGTCACGGGTCTATACCAGGATTGGTCCCATTAACAACATACCACGGTGTAACCAATTACAGCGTATGGCCACCATCAATAATACATGATACACTGGATTTAATGGTGGGATTCGGGGTATTAATGGGATTCTACTGGTTATATGTGGTAATACAGTACTTCAGGAGAAAAGATCCTTTAAGTGATAAGAAAACACTGATGGCCGGGCTCCTCACTGCGGCACTGGGTATATTTACAATGGAGGATGGCTGGTACACAGCAGAGGTAGGAAGAGTACCATTTATAATAAAATCACCTGTAGCAGGTGGTCTGGTTGTTAACGGTGTAAAATATTACGGTACAATGACCATAGCACAGGCAGCTTCAACCTCACCTGTTGTGTTTCCTATAGGATTAGCAATAATATTCTTCTATGCTATAATATTCCCATTAACATTCTATTATGCAGGAAAGGTAATGAGAATATCTGATACCAGAGCAGACCTGGAAGTTGGGGGAGACGATATAAAAATGGAAGAGGCAAGAAAGAACAGGAAAGCAAATTCAACTAAAGCAGGCATGAGGTAATATATATGAACCCATTATTTTCTATAAATATTGATGTGCTGTTTTTAATAATAGCAATAGCTTCCATGGTGGCGATGTTTTCAACTGAGGTTATGGCAGTAATTCCAATGCTAACAGGATATAAAAAACCAGAAGTAAGGGAAAGCCTGCTTAAGTATGTAGTACCGGTATGGGAGGTTGTTGGTACATTCTTTGTTCTCTGGCTTGTTGATATGGAAAACGTGATACCGGAATTTATGCCGGCCATATCATACACGTTATTCCCCTTATTTGCAGTATTTACATTCTTTCTGTTAATGAGAAATTCAATCATAATATATGCTGAGTTTGTATGGCATGATAATAAATATTTTGATGAAAAGAAACTGTATTATATATACAGTATATCGACACTTATAATGGGATTAATGGCATTATCAATACTGGCAGCCGTAACAAGCGGGTATGGTACACATGTAAACCTTATTAACTATTCATCAAGTTACACAAACTATGCGGTATTTTATTCAGAACCAGCCGTTTACGGTTTAATAATAGGCAGTTTAATATTATTCAATGGTATATCTTTAATATTCTACAGAATATCAGATATTAAAACAGTAAAAGGGAGGATATTGCCATTGATACTTACTGTAATAGGATTGATAATAGACAGTGTATCATATACAGTACTATCATCCGGAGATAAAATAGTAAATGGCGATTTAATAATAATACCGGTAGTATTAACATTAATTATACCGGTACTATACATGTTCAGGCAGACAACCTATATTGCATCATATAAGCCATTTGTTATAATCCTGTTTATTATTTCCATAACATTTCTTGAATTAATGACATACCCATATGTATACGGATCCTCCAATATGAAGATATACATACCATCTGTAATAACGAATTCTGCAATGCAGCATCTGAACTTTATAATAAGTGTTATCGGTGGAACATGGCTAATACTTATGATGATCTACTATGGCTATGTATCAAATAATAGAATAGCAAAACTCATACCAGAAACAGAGAAAAAACCGGCTAAAGAAACCAAAAAAACAAATTAAATATACTTTTTCATTAAATAAAATTAAATACATTTTTGTAATATGCAGTTAAGGGGCTGTGGGGTAGCTTGGTATCCTACGGGCTTTGGGAGCCTGAGACCCCGATTCAAATTCGGGCAGCCCCATATATCTAAAATGAATTTATCGCTATGATGAATGTTTATAAAAAATGAATACATGATTAATGACGGGCAAGCTGAGCGATAATAAAAATTAAATAAAAATTTATGGGTTATTATAAAACGATTCAAGTTCTACCCTGCTGCCGCTTTTATCATATAAATATAGTTTTGACCTCTCATCTACAGTTTTCATATGGGTACCATCACAGTATGGTTTATTTTCTGATAATCCACATCCACATAAATGCAGTTCCTGATCTCCAACTTTAACAACATATGGTCTATTTCTCTCGTGTAATACTATTCTTGCCATAATTATTAATTGTATATAACTATTTAAAATATTTTAAGGTTAAAACGCTAATGCTGAATTATATTGTTAACGGATTTACTGTTATGGGAACCGCTGTTATCATGGTTTTAAACATATATGCAATGGTTTTAATTATATATTTAAAATTAATATCCGTTTTAGATCCTTTACACAACGTAAATAATATAACTAATTATAATCAGTTTGCCTTCCTCCATAGCACAAATGCCGCAATTACTGGCAAAATTGCCCACAGGACAAGTATTGCAATATAATCTATTAGTGTAAATCCAAACGGTACTGGCACACGTATGTATCCTGTGGGATGTGGCACAAGATCTTTTTCCATACTTACAAGCACATTAAATGGGTCAAGCAATTCTATGAAGTCTACAATAAATGGATTCATGAATATCCCCTTAGTAACAAGAAGAGAATAAATTCCGGAGAAAAACATGTTCAGTAGATAAAAAAGCCCGAAGAATATTGCAAATGGAGAGAGCACATTTGCTGTGGTACTCTTTGCCCTGGATGAGATCATGAAAGAAATTGAAATGAATGCAGTTCCAACAAGGAATAAAGAAAGGAATACAAAGGATACGGTTTTCAGTGGAGGATAAAATCCAATGTAATAATGTACAGTAAATATAAACGCAATGATACCGGCAAATATACCTATTGCCAGAAGAATCAGGGAACCGAGAAATCTCTTGACCAGTATTCCATATTTATTTCCGGATCTTGAAAGGTACAGGTCTATCGTTCCGCTACTCCTGGGCAAACCAAATATTATCACCTCAGACAATATCCCCAGAAGGACAGGAAGTATTGCAGGGAAGCCAAAGAATATATGGTATATTGGTGCAATTATGCCATTTTCAGTGGGAGATACATATGCTGGTTCCGGAAATGGTGGATTACCGTATCTGCTGTTAATAACATATGCGAACCCCTCGCCCTGCCAGCTACCATTATGATATACGGACGGATAGGCAAATACCATTCCATTTATATTACTTATCGATGCATAATCTGGCTGTATTACCTTATAATTGTAGTTACCAATAGTAATTGCACTAAAATTGCCACTCACAATTTTTTTTGGTGTTGGATAATTTTGGCCTGGACCTGAAAATGATGGGTTATTTGTATAGGATATCATATATTCATGTTCCGGTGCCTTATAACCCCTTGAATTATAATAAAGAAAAAGTATTGCATTCTCATAGGAGCGAAGACCCTGCACCATATCAATACCGGAAACGGTAAAATTGTTTGTTACCGGTACATGGGAAATACGTAATCTACCATAGTTAGTATGAGCTATTGCACTGGCGTTTACAGGAGGTATAGGAGGCACCCTGTAATAATAATGATCACCTGTAAGATTGCCGGTCACGTTAATAAGAGCGTATCCATTAGAATTTATTGTTGCACATTTTGTAATATTCAGCTCTGTTGTATTATTGGTTATAGTATCTGCTACCCGTGCACCCTTCATTGGTTGTCCGTACTGGTCATAGTAGAAATTAACAAAATGGGTAGTATTATTGTTATAGTAGCAGATGGAAAGTATTTTCGGTTGCATGCCAGGCACAGTTGGTGCAACTGATGGGGCCTCAGCAATGGCCAGAGTTATAAATACACTGGATAGTATTATCACCACTGCTATAACCCTTGCCTTCATGAATAATGGCTTAAGGGTAGAAATAATATTTTTAGGCACCAATCTTCCTGAGGAAATATTCTTCAAGAGTGTCACCCCCATAATTCATAGACTCTATTTTAAGCTCTTTCCCAGAAAGATATTCCATGAAGTCGCTGGCATTTCTGATTGTGTCATCTGTGACCTTTATTCTGTATATATCATTTCTATGGTGCACATTTCCAATTTTCTTAAGTATATTTATCACCATTTCAGAGTTATCCATGCATTTTATTATGACATTGTTTGTGTTTGTTATTTCCCTTATACTGGTTACATCAAGTATTGTGCCGTGATGCAGTATCGCTACCCTGTCTGCGGTTTCTTCTATTTCTGAGAGGATATGCGATGATAGTATTACCGATTTTCCTCTTTCTCTGAGATTAAGAAGAATATCTTTAAGTAACCTTATCCCCAGAGGATCAAGACCTGAAAATGATTCGTCGAATAGATATGTTCCAGGATCCTGAAAGAGTGCAAGTCCAATCAGGAACCTCTTTTTCATTCCGTTTGAGAATGATGAAAATCTATCTCTGTACTGTTCAGAAAGCCCTACCTTATTTAAAGTTAATTCTGATCTCTCCTTTATCTGCTCCCCATTATAACCGAACATTGACCCAAATTCAGAAAATACAATACGTGGGTTGTCAAGATTCTCCAGAACAGGATATTCTGGAATCCATGCAACACTCTGTATAGCATTCCTTCTCTGACTCACAATGCTCATACCATCGATAAGTACATCCCCGCTGTCCGGACTTATTACGCCTGTAGCTATTTTAATGGCCGTGCTCTTACCAGCACCGTTAATACCTGCAAGGCCCATTATCTCACCATTGTTAACTATAAGATTAACTGAATCTAATGCTCTTATCTTTCCGAATCTCCTGGACACATTTCTAAACTCTATCATTGCTCATTACCCTATATATTTCATTTATCACTATAATAAAATAATATTACAAATTATTTAAAGTAATTTATTATCCTGAGCCTTCCCACGTTACCGTAAAGCTACTGCAGGGGGTACCATCCAGTGATGACGTTGAGGTAAGTAGTCCATTGTATTCTATATTATACATTGTATAGGAAAGTTGCCCTATATAATATTTTGGAGGAAGTGGAACCCTATCTGGTTCGGTCTGTGTGGTCTTTGGTTTTTCTGATCCACTGGATCCGTAAATTACCTGATTGGCTGTACCTCCAGTGTAATAGGATCCAAATTTGGCTGTCCCAAAGTTGGCAAGAGTGTAGGGGCTCATGTTAGGTCTTTCCTCTATCCACTCAGCAGACTTCATGCACGGGTTGTAAGATACAGTAGTAGTATATGATTTGCCCGATGTTACATCTTTTATGAAAATGGTCCAGGAATTGCCATTTACTGTATTATCAGAAATGGATGCAGACATGATATTTCCAGGTTTTACATTCAGGGATAAATATACCGGTGCATTTGGAAGAAGTTCATACCATGCCTGATAGCTTATGTCACCAGATCCTGCATCTGAAGCTGTACCGGTTTGTATTAATTTACTGTTGCCAACTCCTCCAATGCCTATCCACTGGGCAGAGTTACCATAGGGTGAAGAAGAAACAGTCTGAACAATCCATGAGCCACAAATTGCTTGGAAATCTGGATTACTGGATGTAAGAACATACCCCGCCCAGTTACCGTCAGTACTATACTTTGCAACATTGTTATTTCCGCCATTATACACTTCCATTCTTTTTGCATGTCCATACGTTGCTGAACTTTTGGCCAAGGAAGGTACTGTATTGACCATACCTGTATTGGTTATACTATTTTCAGAAGGCACACTGAAGTTATTTAACGGGATTGTATTAAATGCCATCATAACAAACATTGTAACTATCAGAATGGTTATGGTTATTATTATATTACTTCTCTTCATAATATAATATAATATAATATAATATAATATATAAATATTATTATATAGTTAATATTAAATTGATACATAATTATTGTTTATTAATGATAATTGTAAGTAGATTCATAGAATTAATGTCTAAATTATGCTTTTTATATTTAGTTATCTGTTAAATATCAATTTTAATAATATTGATTATAAGGGTTTTAGGTAATATTATTTCGCTGGCATCTCACTATAATCTTCAATCGGGTCTGGTTTGTATGTTTCAGGGAAGAATACAGGTTCTATTTAAAAAAATTGAAAGAAAGCATAGAAGGTATAAAAAAATAAAAAAGTAATGGAAAGTACCCATTAAAATTGGTCACAAAGTGTCAGGGTTTTTGTGATATAGCTCACACCCGGATTCTACTGAATCTATTTCTAGAAAACCGTTAAATCATTTAGGATTTAATGGTTATTGTTAAATTGTCTCTATTATAAAGATAATATTTATAAATATTATCTTCATTATGACTACTATGGATAGAGATGGAATAATAGATTACTTTAATGAGTATTTGCACCTGAAGCCGGCCATACTTGATAGAGAGCTAAAAGTACCAACGAATACGAGATTTATTATATCACTTTTTGGGCCAAGAAGAGCGGGAAAAACCTATTATTTTTTTCAGCTTGAAAAGGTGCTTAAAAAATCGCTTTATTTGAATTTTGAAGATTCCCGGTTTTATGGTATAAAAGTAGGTGAAATAAGGGATGTAATCAGAATATACATAGAAAACTTTGGTGTGGAGCCACAAAACATCCTGTTAGATGAAATTCAAAATGTGACTGGCTGGGAAATTATGGTCAGGGAACTTCACGATATCAAAAAATATGGCATATTTATAACCAGCTCCTCTTCAAAACTTATGGCGAGAGAAATAGCCACGCAATTAAGGGGACATACACTCTCTTATTTAATGCTTCCGTTCAGTTTCAGGGAATTTCTAAATGCAAAAAAAATAACAGTTAAAAAATACCAGACAAAAGATGATGAAGCAAAATTGCGTAAACTTCTATCTGAATATTTAGAATTCGGTGGTTTTCCAGAGGTTGTTCTCAACGAAGACAAAATAAAGATTCTCAAAGAATATTCTGAACTTGCACTCTTTAGAGAGTTCATAGAAAGGCAGGGAGTAAAGAATATAGGTCTTGCCAGGTATTTACACCAGACTATGATACAGAACTTCTCTAGTGAAGCGTCTATCAGGTCGTTCTTTGAAAAAGCCAAAAGTTCCGGGATAAATATATCTAACAATACAGTATACGACTACATCGACAAACTACAGGATACATCGCTGTTCTTCTTTGTGGATAGATATTCAAAAAAAGTACATCTTAGAGCTTCATGGCCTAAAAAAATCTATATAGCAGATACAGGGCTATCAAAAACACAGAGATTTTCGGAGGACAGGGGCAGGTTATTAGAAAATGTGGTATTTCTTGAATTACTGAGAAGAAAGAATATCGACCCCTTACTTGACGTGTATTATTTTAACGAGGGGGGTACTGAAGTTGATTTTTTACTTAAGAGTGCAGATAAAGTAATTCAGTTAGTGCAGGTTTCATATGAACTTACGGATGAAAATTATCGCAGAGAGGTAATATCTTTACTCAAGGCGTCCATAGAAGTGAACTGCAACGATTTATTAATTCTTACCTGGGATGCTGAGCGCACCATAAAAATAGATGGTGCAACAATAAACGTAATGCCACTGTGGAAATGGTTGTTAATAGTTTATCCAGTTAGTCTGTAGTATTTATGTGTACTGTTACTCCTATTTACAAAATGTTAAGTATGCCATGCACATTTTAGAGATATGGACAGCAAGCGGCTTGATTATACAAAAATTTCCCCTGAATTATACAGATCTTTACTTCACCTAGAGAGGTTTGTGCATTCATCTGGACTGGATTCCAGAATCCTTAATCTCATAACACTCAGGGCTTCACAGATAAACGGCTGCGGCTGGTGCATAGATATGCATACAAAGGATGCAATAGCCGAAGGTGAAGAACCCCAGAGACTTTTTCTGGTCAGTTCGTGGAGAGAGGCACCCCAGTTCAGCGAAAGGGAAAAAATAGCGTTGGAATGGTGCGAAGTAGTCACAAGGATATCACAGCAGGATGTGAGTGATGATCTTTATGACAGGGCAATTGCGGAATTCGGTGCATCGGGACTTGTGGTCCTTACTGCTGCCGTGGTTGCCATAAACTCATGGAACAGACTTAACGTTGCTTTTAGAGCAATACCGGGTACCTACATAAGGAAGGAGAAGAGTCCTGACCGGAAGCAGCCTTAACTGATGTTTTACATGTCCTTGTTTTTGATTTACAATTTTGTTCATTAAAATCCACACATGCTGTTATTTACTGCCTGGAAAAAGATGTTTCCCGAATATAATATTAAACTATATAAATTCCTAAATGGCTATATTTAAGTATTTAGAATTAATTTAAATCTATGGATTATCTGGAAGTAAAAAGGGATGATATAAATTATTTATATAAGTATAAAGATACATATAATTTAATGAAAAACGCAGGCAATGCCATATATAAATTTATAAAAGGCAAATTCAGTACAAAAACAAATATACTGATAGTATGTGGTACCGGTAATAATGGTGGGGATGCAATTTATGCAGGTTCGCTGTTAAGTAATGAATACAGTATAAACATTCTTCTGATAAAGGGAATAGAGGGTATAAAAACATATGAGGCGAGAAGGGCGTTTAATGAATATAATGGTAAATATTATGATATTAATTCCCTTGATAATTTAATTCATGAAGCAGATGTTATAATAGATGCAATATTTGGAATTGGAATAAAGGGGGAACCAGGAGAACCCTATAATGAAATAATAAACAAAATAAACAAAAGCAATAAAAAAATAATAGCTGTTGATGTACCATCAGGTTTTCCATCAGATATATCCATCAAACCGGATTATACCATAACGTTTACGGATATAAAGACCGGCATGGATTCCAGCAATAGTGGTGAAATTACTGTCTCTGATATAGGTATACCGGAAGATGTATTAAAATATTCAGGCCCGGGTGATTTGATATATATTAAAAAGCCGGATATTGATTCGCACAAGGGGATGAATGGCACTTTAAATATTATAGGCGGTTTTACATATTATGGCTCCTCCATTATTTCTGCTCTTGGTGCATATAAACTTGGAATAGATTTAGTTAAAGTTTACACAAAAAAATATAATTACAATATCATCTCATCATACGATTACAGTATAATAGTAAGGGATATAGACGAAATAGATTTAAATGAAATAAACAAAAGTGATTCTTTATTAATTGGTCCGGGTCTCGGTTTAAATGATGAATATAAATTATTACTGAAAAAAATTATAGACAGTTACAATAACAATATAATTTTAGATGCCGATGCATTAAAATTATTAAAACCTGAAGATTTAAGGAATAAAAAGGTTTTGATAACCCCGCATAAAATGGAATTTAAAACTTTTACAGGTATGGACGCAAATGAAGAAAATGCAGTAAAGTTTTCAAAAAAGTATAATATTATCACAGTTTTAAAGGGGCCTACAGATATAATAACAGATGGTAATAAAACAATGTACACAGCAGGAGGAAATGCCAGAATGACAATGGGCGGTACTGGAGATTTATTATCCGGAATAATATCGGCGTTATCATCTAAGAAGATAGATTTATTTAAATGTGGTTTAATCGGTACATACATAAACAAAAGATCTGGTGAATTATCATTTAATGATAATGGTTATTATTATAATATAAACGACATGCTGTCAAACATACCAAAAATATTAAACAATAAAATTTAAAAGTAATTTACGATTATTACTTTAATGTTTAATCCTCTCAAAGGCAATATAAAAATACCGGAACTTCCACTTTATTCCCTCTTATTAAAAAATGCGGAGATACGCAAGAGCCAGCCTTTAATGGTGTTTTATAATAAGTATATAACATACCATAGATTTTTATCATACATTAATTCAATGGCATTCAAACTTAAAAGTGATTTAAACACATCAGAAAATGATATTATATTAATAATGCTGGATAATTCACCGGAATTTATAATATCTGTATTTTCACTGATAAAAATAAATGCTGTTGCCTTAATAATAGATAATGATATACCATATGATAAATTAAATGACATAATAATAAAATATAATATAAAACTGTTTATTACCTGTAAAAAGTATTATAATAAATTTAATTATAATAATATAAAGTATATAATATCCGATATAAATGACTTTCTAACCCTGGGGAAAGCAATAAAAAACAGTATACATAATCATACAAAAATCAAATATAATAAAAATACATTAAAATTCTATGATTTCATATATTCAGATAATAATATAAAGGATGTCTTTTCAATTACAGACCCAAGAATATTATTTATCAGCAATGAAAAAATACTTGCATTTACAGAGAAAAATCTTATCTCATCTGCGATTACGCTAAACTACTGGCTTCCAAAGATTGACAAAAGGCCGTATTTTTTTTCAGGTTTATCCACGTCAACTCCTATTGGATTTATTTATTCATTGCTTTTACCGGTAACATTTTCTGGTACAATTATAGTCGATGATCTTAAACATTTAAATAGAAACGACCCTGATTTTATAATAGGGGATTCAATATTATATGATTCTATCATAAAGAAAAAAATGGATTTAAATGATATAAATTATTTAATCTCACCATATCATGACAGTGAAATATTTAACAGCATAAAAACATACGCTGATAAGGATTTAATAAGTGGTTTTTCAATGGATGAAATTATAACAAGCCACATGAATCCATTTTATGATATAAGGGATAATTCAATAGGTCTTATACTGAGCAATGTAAATTGTAGATTTGAAAATGATGTGATGTTAATTAAATCAGATCAGATGCCATCATATTTATTATACGATACCTACATAAAAAATGATGAATGGTTTAACACAAATAAAAAAATGATTATAAAGGATGATTATTTTTATCCTGAGTAATATATTTTGAATTATACCTTGCAATAAGGTAACCAAAGAACAGTGAGGTTAAAAAATTAGCAACAATGTATGTTATTAGGTATGGCAACGCAATAATTATTGAAAATCCCAGTTCGTATACTGGTATTATAATGAAAAAGGCAATCCAGTATATTATAATAAAAAAATTTGTCTTTCCTTTCAGTGTTGTTCCAGGTATGGTTTCATAGTATTTCAATAACAGTATTGAGAATAAGACACCGGATAATAAACCGGTTATGAAAATTGTCTCTATCTGATGGTTTATAAGCAGGGTTAGAAATATTGACAGATCCCTGGTTGTTTCTGGAACCCCCTCAGCAATAACAATTTCACCTATGAAGAATATTATTATAACAAAATTAATAATAGAATTTATCAGAAAATATATGAAACCCGATAATAATCCTGATTTTATCCCATTTTTAATTGCACCCATATACCATAATTATTCCATAAAATTAATATTTTATCAATTCAATGTTATATTACAATAACCGGTAAGTCACTTAATAAGCAGTATATTCATTAAAAATATAATAAAATAAATACATAGTGCATTTCAAACCCTATAGAAATACTATGTACATAATTAACAGCGTTACCATGCTGTATAAAAAATTTATTTAAAAATATTTAACTTTATCTCTTAAAATTTTTTAATTCCCTTATTGTACTGTTTATTTCTTCTATTTTCTTTTCCCTTTCATTTATTATTTCTTCCAGTATTTCGTTGAAATCCTTGGATAACTTGTAACCGTGTATTGGTCTTCCTTTTCCTTCCTTCTTCATATTGCGTTTTACAATCCAGCCTTTCCTTCTCAGCCATTGCATCGCTATTGATACTTCGGGCTGTCTTAAACCCGTTTCTCTCTCTATTTCAACGGATGTTATTTCACCCTTATCCTTTATATATACCAGTGTATATGTAACGCTTCTTGGTATTTCTGATACCATCAGGTACTTAGCTACTTTATTAATCTCTTCAGAGAGTGCCATAATTATCAATATAATAATTATATAATATTATATATATTTAACTGTTTAAAATAAAATTAATATAATGTTTTATGACGTTTTCAATAAAAAAATTCAGGATTTTGAAAGCGATTCAAGTTTACTTATTATTGTATATATTGCAGCCCTTCCATGTGATGGTACATTTGGGTCATTGGATATATCATCAAGTTCTGATATAACTGTGGCACATCTCAAATCTAAACTCTCTTTCTCATTAAGCATTTTTTCCTTTGAATCAGATGACATCTTTCTTATATTCCTTGGTATAGAAGTATCTTCTGCAAGGTCATCCATCAAAGCCAGAACTTCACCATATAATCTTTCGTCCATTTTCTCACCTCATATAAATATCCTTCAAGATGGATAAAACCATCATTGTTTTGGATTTTCTCATTCCTTCTATGGAATTCAGGTTGTTAACTATGAATTTTTCGAGGGAAATATAATCCGGGAATCTAACCTTTATTATTATGTCATATTCACCGGTTACAATAAAGGTCTCCTCAACATTTTTATTTTTAGCTATTTCTTTTCCTATTATTTCAACCTTATTTATGTCGACTTCAAGACCTATTAACGCTGTAACTATCCTATTATCATAATATTCCTTGAAATTTGTTATCTCAGCTTCCATCAATTCACCCGGATTGATACCTAATATTATCAAAACACATAATATTTTCTAATATAACTTTAAGCAATATAAAAGATGGTAAGCACATATTCTTCATGTGTTAAAATATTATACATGTTAATAATACGAAATAAATGAAGAATATAATTATAGGCAAATTAATAGTAATAACCGGACCTATGTTTTCAGGTAAAACATCAAGGTTAATAGAATTGCTTGAGCGTGAAAATCTGGCGGGTAGAAACACACTGCTATTCAAGCCTGAGATTGATACTAGATATGATAATAATTCCGTTACAACGCATAAGGGAATAAAATTACCTGCAATTGTAGTTAGCACCGATAACAGTGGTGTAGATAAGATTTACGGGTTATCAAAAAATGTTGATGTTATTGGAATAGATGAGGCACAGTTCTGGAATCACAATTCAATATTGCCGGAAATTGCTGATAAAATGGCAAGGGAAAATAAAATAGTATATGTTGCTGCATTAAACAAAAACAATCTTGGACTGCCATTTAAAACTTCAATGGAAATACTATCAAGGGCAGATCAGGTATATTCATTAACCGCAGTCTGTGCAAAATGTGGTGAAGACGCAACATTTACACAGCGGATTTTAAATGGAAAAGAAACATTTGGTGAGACCATAAAAATAGGTGGTAAGGAGAGCTATGAGCCAAGATGCAGAAATTGCTTTAACCCTCCAACCACAGAGGAAATAAAAAGGTTCATGGGTCAATAAACCGTGGTTCCCTCGTCTAATCTATCTACATTTTCTATTGATGTAATATTTACTTTTTTTCCACCCTTCCGGATAAAATTTAATGCTGCCCTTATTTTTGGCTTCATTGTACCCTCCTCAAACTGGTTCTCATTATAATAATTCAGTAATTGATCGTAATTTATTTTTTTTAATGCTCTCTGATTGTTTTTACCATAGTTAATATAAACATTATTTACACCGGTTATTATTATAAGCCTGTTCGCATCTATTAATGTGCCCAGTAATGATGATGCCAGATCCTTATCCACTACGCCATAAAAGTTTTTATAATAACCAAGGTTCTTAACAACAGGTACGCCACCCCCACCAATTGCAAGTGGTAGATATCCATCTGCCAGTAATGATGAAATAGCTGATTTTTCAAGTATATCCAGTGGTTCAGGGGATTTTACCGCAAATCTATATCCCTTATTTATCAGTTTTACCATATTATTATTTAATTTCTCATTATAATATTTCCCTATTGGTTTTAATGAATAATTATTTTCATCTATTACAGTTCTTGTAAATACTGGAATTATATCCCTGGATAAACCATATTCATATTTTATTTTATCATACCCATTTGCAATAATATATGATAATAATCCCTGTGACATGGAATCGCACAGGTTTATACTGTATTCTTCCTTCATCCTATCATATATATTGCCCACCTGTGGCCCATTACCGTATGTCAGCACAACCTCGTTTTCTGAAATTATTTTTCCAAGTTTTTTGAATGTATTCTCTATGTATTTTATCCGGTCATTATTTGTGCTATTGCCAGTATCTATTGAATTACCTCCAAGTGCGATTATAATTCTTTCCAAGTTATCACATTTCATTATATTATTTAGGAATATAAAATTAATATAGGGAACAGATTTATGATAGTATTATTAATTTAGCCACCATTAACCATAATGGATAAAACTGTTAAGGAATCTGAGGCAGAATTGAGCAGGTTAGTATTGCCTGAAGATACAAATATGTTTAATAATCTGTATGGTGGAAGGCTTCTGGAATGGATGGACAATATTGCCAGCATAACAGCGTTTAAACACTGCAGGAAAAAAATTGTCACCGGGAGTATAGATAATTTATTCTTTTTATCGCCGATAAAGTTAAGTTTCATAGTACATATACGTTCCTTTATTACATATGTAACAAGGTCTACAATGGAAATAGAAATTGATGTATCGTCAGAAGATCTGACCACAGGTGAAAAGCAGTTAACAACAAAAGCCTTTTTTACATATGTTGCCATTGATGATAATGGTAAACCATCGGAAGTGCCGGGATTAATTCTCAGTAATGATGAGGAAAAGAAAAGATTTGATAATGGTTTATTAAGACATGAAAATAGATTAAAATCACTGAAGGAAACCAAAGAAAGTCTGAAACAAAATGGAAACACGGGGAAATAAAAATTATATTTTCACATAATTTATGGTGGTTATAGCATGAATGGAAGTATTTATGAAAGGGAACTGGCAAATATACTATCAGGGAATAAGAATACCATAGAAAGAATGGGCAAGAACATAGATCCATTATCAAGGGATATACTGTATACACTCACTGAAAAACCATTTTATGTTGCAAGGGCAGCCGGTTCATTCGGTGCGGATCTGGTTGCATTGAGAGATGATTTTTCACTGGTGATAGAGGTAAAATCCTCAGAAAGGGATCAGTTATCCTTCAGCGAAGCCTCAGGAAATAAGCAGGATCAGGCGATAAAATTGCATAATAAATGCGTGTTATCGGGTTTATTTATAACATATGCGTACAGGTTAAAAGGTTTCAGGGGTGATTTCTGGAGATTTTTTTCAATTGAAAGCAATTATGAATATAAGGGTAAAATGCGTGGTTTATATGAAATATTACCGAAACAGGACATAACAAAAAGTGGTAATTTTATATTGAGATGGAATAATGGTTTACCACTGATAAAATTTATAGATTATATAAATCTATAAACTATCTTTTATAGCTCTATCAAGTATTTCCATTGCATTATCTATTTCTTCCTTTTTAATTATCAGTGGAGGTATAAACCTTATTGCGCTTTCTCCAGCTCCAAGTAATATTAAGCCATTATGGTAAGCATTTTCTTCAATCTTGTTCCTTAATGATGCAAAATGGGCTTTTGTTTTTCTGTTTTTTACGAAATCTATTGCCTGCATTAACCCAAGTCCACGGACATCTCCAATAGCATCGTATTTTTCCTGCAATTCCCTCAATCTTTTATTTAAATAATCACCATTTTCCTTTGAATTTTTTATCATATCCTTTTTCTTAATTTCCTCTATTGTTGCCATACTTGCCACGGATGCCAATAGATTTCCACCAAAGGTATTGGAATGCAGACCAGATTTTTCAAAGTTATACTTGTCCTTTACTACTGAAGCACCCATAGGTATACCGGACGCAATTGATTTTGCTATAGACATTATATCCGGGTCCACACCGAAGTATTCGGATGCAAAGAAATGGCCTGTTCTTCCAAAGCCTGTCTGAACCTCATCCATAATGTATAAAATATCATTATCATGTGCCATTTCCATCAGTTTCTTATGGAAATCCCCGGGTGGTACTATGTATCCCCCCTCTCCCTGAATAGGCTCTACAAGTATGCCTGCCACACTGTTTGATGGTACAAATTTATCAAATACGTACTCATCTAAATAATCAAGAACAGCATTGGTTAAATCATCAGGATTCTCATAGCCATCAATATTAAATGGGTTTCTATATGGATCTGGGTATGGTATGTGGGTAACACCATCCATTTCAGGGAAGAAATTCTCGTGCTGTCCAGCCTTGGAAGCTGTAAATGCTAGAGAGCCCATTGTTCTTCCGTGAAAACCCCCTATAAATCCTATAAACTTTGGCCTTTTTGTATAACTTCTGGCAAATTTTAATGACGCCTCATTGCTCTCCGTACCACTGTTTGTAAAAAATACCTTTTTATCCCTGCTTCCTGGCATTATATTTATCAAAGCCTCAGCAGCATTAACCTGCTCCTCATAATAGAAATCTGTTCCTGCAAAATGCCATAATTTGTGTAACTGTTCCTCAACTTTAGAAATTAAATACTCATTTGAATAACCAACGTTTGTGGTACTTATCCCGCTTGAGAAATCCAAGAATACATTTTTATCAACATCCTCTATATAACATCCAGATCCTTTATATGCAACAACTGGTAAAACTTTTGTTGATGTTGCAAGATATTTTTCATCCCTTTTTATAATTTCCCTTGCCTTTGGTCCGGGTAATTCAGTCACAATTTTTACTTTATTAATAGCATTTAACTCTTTCATGTTAAATATAATGTACGTTTTAATATATACTTTTTCATAAAAACGTATAGGAAATATTATTTATAATAGAGTTATTAATCACCGATGATGGATAAAAATTCAAATTATCAGTTAAAGTTTTTAAGGGATGAATTAACGGATATGGTGATATATACTTATTTATACAGAAAATACAGGGATAATGATCTTAAAGAGAACTTTAAAAAACTGGCAACCATTGAAAGCGAGCATGCCAATTTCTGGGGTAATGCATTAAAGTCATCCAGCATAAATGTGAATAAGGTTAACTACAGAAAAATAAAATATAACATTTTTAAGGTGATAAGGTTTTTTGTTGGAAAAAGTTTAATAATAAATTTACTTGAGCACGCTGAAAATGAGTCAATAATAAAATACAAATCATATCTTGATTACTATACAAGCGATGATGAATACAGGAGAGGGGTAAATGAACTTATAACAGAGGAAATGCAGCATGAAGAAATATTTGCAAATAAGATATCTAATAGTGATAAAAATGTTAAGCAGAGCAGGGATTTTCTATACGGCATGAGTGATGGCCTTGTAGAGGTTCTGGCAACTTTAGCAGGTTTAACGGCAATTATAACACCACATTTATATATTGCATTGAGCGGTGCCGTGGTGGGTATAAGTGGCACATTTAGCATGACATTAGGGTCATATCTGGCACAGAAGTCAGAATCAGAATATAAAATAGCACTATTAAACAGAAAGCATATATTCTCAAAAAGTCCATCTATTGATAATCTAATCAATAAATATTCAGGAGAAGCTTCAACCTCAGCACTGAACACTGCATTATCATATGTAACAGGTGCAATAATACCCATACTGCCGTTTCTATTTTTTGAAAAATATACAGCAGTAATACTTGCGGTTATTTTAGTATTCTTTGCACAGGGAATATCCAACGCAATAGTTGCATTATCACTGAATACAAAAATGCTAAAATCCGGTTTAAGAGCAGCATTTCTTGCACTGGGTGCTGCAGGAGTAACGTTTATAGTTGGAGAAATTTTCCATATAATATTTCACATATCATTACTATAAAATATTAATAATATAAATTAATATCATATAATGAAAGCACCAAAAATATCATATTATATAGGTTTTTCAGCATTTTTTGCGGATATGGGATATCAGGGTGCTATGGCAATATTACCAATATTTTTAATTTTTGTTTTAAAACTGAATTTTTTCGTTTTTGGTGTGGTAGAGGCATTTATTTTTGGTTTTGGTGCTCTGTTTTCATACATGGGTGGAAAATTAGCCGATAAATATGGCAGTAAAAAAATTACGGTTTTTGGCAACAGTTTAATACCATTATTATCATTTACAGCCTTCAGTTATATACCGTTTATAGCAATTCCCCTATTCTCCTTTGGATGGTGGATGCGTAATTTAAGATCACCCACAAGGAGGTCATTTTTAGCCGAAAATGTTGATACAGGTGAGAGAACCTCTGCTTTTGGCGTTTTACACGGTCTGGATGTTGGTGGCGGCATAGTATCCATAATAATTTTAGTTATACTCATCCTCCTACATTTTTCATATAAATACCTGTTCTTTTTTTCAATATTTCCACTGATAATATCAACCATTATTATTGCATCCGTAAAGGGCAAAAAACACACCAGGGTAGATAATAATGGCAGTAATAAAAATACAGAGAAAAAAAATACAGAGAAAAAAAATACAAAAGGCAAATTTGTTTTTGAGGGCATTATTATAGGTACACTACTGTTTGGCTTCGGATCATACACTATGGGGTTCCCAATAATAACAATAGCCGAGAATCCCGGCAATTCATTAGCACTGAGAATTATGTCAGGAGTAATTTCATATGGCATATTCTTGGGCATATCATCATTAACTGGATTTGCATTAAGTAAAAGGGCAATTAAAAATGAAACCCTATCACTGGGGTTATATGGTTATATACTGGCAGGTCTGGGTACCTTAGGTTTTGCACTGAGCATAATATACTCCCTTGGCCTTACAGGTTTTTATGCATCAGTTGCGGTTGTGGCAATAGCTTTTGGCATAACAGAAACCTTTGAACCATCAATAATATCAAAAATTGTAAGTTCTGATAAAATGGGATCTGGAATGGGAATACTATCCTCATCAAGGTCAATGGGCTTTTTTATAGCAAATATAATTATGGGTGCATTATATGAATTAAGGCCATCATATTCATACACATATGCAGGCTTTGTTTCCATAATAGCAGGCATAATAATATTAATCGCATTAAATAAGGAAAGAAAAATAAACGGTAGTACCATATAAAATTATATATAATATATTTCATTACTAATACATTGAGCTTTATAGAAATTAAGGATTTATATAAAAGATACGGTGAAACAACAGCACTTAATGGCATAAACCTGAATATAGAATCAGGTCAAATTTATGGTATTCTTGGTCCTAACGGTTCAGGCAAAACAACATTACTGAAGATCATGGCAGCGATACTTGCACCGACTACCGGCAGTGTATATATAAATGATATAAAAACATATGACAATCCTGATAAAATAAAAAATATTATTGGCTATATACCTGAAACTCCAGCACTTTATGAATCATTAACACCCGTAGAATTTTTTAACTTTATAGGGTCTGTATTCCATATTGATGATAAGGATTTAAAGCAGAGAATCAATGCATTTACATCAGCACTGGAACTAACAAAGTATCTCAATGAATTTATAGGTTCATTATCCTTCGGCACAAAGCAGAAAGTTGCAATAATATCTGCATTAATACACGATCCTGAATTAATAATAATGGATGAGGGCATGAATGGCCTTGACCCGAAATCATCAAAGATTATAAAGGAATTATTAAAAAGCCTTACAGAAAAGGGCAAAACTGTAATATTTTCCACACACATAATGGAAATCGCTGAAACTGTCTGCGATAATATTTCTATATTATATAATGGAAACATTGCAGGAACGGGAAATCTTGAGGCATTGAGGCAGGAAGCCGGTTCAAGCAATAGTGATCTGGAGGATGTTTTCCTGAAATTAACCGGTGATGAAGATCTGGATAATCTCCTTAATTCACTGAAGGATACAATAAAGTCAACTACCCATGACTAAAGCCGTGGGTTTATTACATGAGGGCAACGCAGGGGTTGATTAGAGGGCTTTGAAGGCATGAAAAATATAAAAGAAGGGCAGAAGTTAGATAGGAGAGGTACACTCACCGGTATTCCACAGGCCTGTGGCCTGAATCCCTGGGATGATCAGATGAAATATTATAATTATAACAGATTAGTATTTATTGCATTAACTGAAGGTGTTTGCATTGGATAAAAAGAATAATATAATGTTCTTAAGCAAGGTTATAATGGTGGAGCAGCGTTACCTTGCATTGAAAGATTCTCCGCAGTTCCAGAGAAGAATGGAATATGAAAACAAAAATCAGTATTTTTCAAGGTATATATCAACATCATATGCAATGAATGCAATGACCTTTTCATTATTTTCGGTTTTATTAAATTCCGTGTACTTTGGGGAAAAAAATTACGCATCTATAGCATCATTAGGTTTAATATTTTACATATACCTGTTTATACTGGGCATTTATAATTCACTGGTATTCTTAAATTCAATATATGTAAATAATATTATGAGCCCATTAAAATCCGTACCAATAAAGGTTAATGTTAATGTTCCCTTTATCTCATGGTTCATATACAATGCATCATCATATATATTCATTATAATGCCATCAATAATATTCTTCTTTTTATTAAAATTTGATTACCAGACAGTATTTTTAGGATTATTATTCTCCTTTGCAATACTGCTATTAAGCTTTATTATCTCATCTGTAATATTTATATACGGAGGACAGAGATCAAAGAAGCATTCATCGGTTAAAAATGTGATAAAAATATTATCCTTATTCATATTTCTTGGAGTTTTTTATTCCATACTGGAAAATCCAGCTATATTCTCCCATGTGACAGTAGCACTTAACTCACTGCCATACGATGTAAAATATTTAATATTCCCAGTAAACCTTGAATATTTGATATATTTAAATTATAATGCACCACTGTTTTTAAGGTTAATTGAAATTACTGTATCAATTATAATTCTCCTTGCCTTTTTATTTATATATTCAAAAATAAGGTATAAGCTATATAATGTTTTAATGACCTCAGAGGAAAATAGTTCAAGTGAGATAATATTATCAAAAATAAAATCGGATAAATTATACAAAGGTTTTCTAAAAAAGGATATAAAAAGCACATTTAGAAAATCGCAGAATTTAACGTATATATTTTTGCCTATATTATTTACAATACCACTATTTCTGGAAATAGGCACCGGTGTTTTTTCATCTACACTTGTATTACTGATATATCTTACAATATTTGTCTCATCCTTCTATTCACTATTCTTACTTGTAATAGAGGGAAAGGGAATAGAAATATTAAACTCATTGCCAGTAACCAGAAACCAGATATCGTATTATAAAAGCATATTTGGCCTCATAATTTTTTCTGTCATAGCAGTAGCAGTTATAATAATTTTATCATTACTGGCCAGAAATCTCGGAGTAATAGATATAATAGAATTTATTGATATAATATTATTATTTTATATTATCCTATATACAAATATCAGGAAATTAATTAAAAAACTACCTGCAGGGGTTTCAAATCTGAATTATTATTCATTTGGCAAATACCCCTTACTGCCCATATTTATAATTTCCATTATAGTACTTGTAGCATCAATATTGCCGGTTCTCGGTATATCATATATTTTATATCATAACATTTACCATTCACTATTTTCATTCGTTTCAATTAATATTTTTATAAATATAATTATATTTATAATAACTGTTCCGAATAAAAATTTTTTTAAAATACGAAAATCTTATAAATAGTTTATAAATAAACCCCCATCGTGATAAAATGGTAGATGTAAAAGAAGTACCTGCAGATTTATTAATAAATAAAATTGCATCGGAATTTAAGGAAAAAAATGTACCCATTCCAGACTGGACAAAATATGTTAAGGATGGAATAGGAAGGGAAAAAGCGTGGACCCAGGACGACTGGTATTATACGAGATTAGCATCCGTGCTCAGAAAGGTATACCTTAAGGGCAATATAGGCATATCAAGATTAAGCCAGGAATACGGGAGCAGGCAGGATAGGGGAACAAAGAGATACCATCCTGTTTCAGGTAGCAGGTTTATAATAAGAAATATATTACAGACACTGGAATCCATGAACTATGTGAAAAAGGATAAAACAGGCAGAATAATAACACCTGCAGGTCAATCATTACTTGATAAGGCATCAAAAGAAGTAATGAAAGGGTTAAGCGAAAAGGATAAAACATTTGAAAAATATTTGTAAATAAAAAATTTTATGAATATTATAAGAATATATGGAGAAGATATCTATGAGCGACGACGATGAGTTAGAGAGGATAAGGAGACGTAAACTTGAGGAAATGCAGAGGTCAGCTCAGGAAAATCAAATGGAAGAAGAGAACAGAAAGCAGTCTGACCATGAAGAGGCCAGAAGGCAGCAGGTTCTACGTCAGATACTTTCTTCAGAGGCAAGGGAAAGACTGAACACATTAAAACTTGTAAGACCTGACCTTGTTGATAATGTGGAGAATCAATTGATACAGCTTGCAGGTATGGGAAGAATAAATAGGGTTATAGGCGATGAGGAATTAAAGAATATACTTTCCAGATTAATCGGAAATCAGCATGAAACAAAAATAGAGAGGAGATAGAAATGAGTAGAAATAAGCCACTGGGCAAAAAAATAAGATTGATGAAACAGGTAAAATCCAATAGAAGAGTACCGGGTTGGGTAATGTTAAAAACTGACAGGAAAATGACACAGAATCCCAGGAGAAGGAACTGGAGAAGGTCACATCTAAAATTATGAGGTGTTTATAATGGTTGAAAACCAGGAACTAACAAATGAAGAGTTAATAAATATATCTTTGAGAAAAGCAAGATTTTCATCAAAGTCAAGAAGAGCAGATACGGCAGTGCAGATAATTAAGGATAGTGTATCCAAATATACAAAATCCGATATGGATAAAATATGGATGGATAATAAGGTTAATGAAATGCTCTGGGACAGGAGCAGAAAGCATATAAAAACAAAAATAAGTTTAAAGATAATAAAATTAGAGGATGGAACAACGGAAATATTACTTCCATAATAATTATGATAAAACAATTTTCGATTTTTGATAGTGATTTTATAGGTGTTTATATAAAAGCCTATAAAGACACAGCGTTTGTACCTAAAAATATAAGTCCAGAAACAGAGGATATAATAAAAGATATACTCAAGGTAAACACATTACATGTTATCATAGATAATTTCAGTTTAATAGGTACAATGATTGCATTTAATTCCAGTGGAATTGTTGTATCGGGTTTATCCAACCCTGATGAGTTTGCCGGCCTGGATACAGGTGGCAGGAATATATTATTTTTAAAGGATAGATTAAATGCAATAGGCAATAATGTGATAACAAATGATAAGGCTGCAGTAATACACCCATCATTTACGGAATCATCAGAAAAGGCAATAGCTGATACACTGGGTGTTGAGGTAATAAAATCAAGTATAGCAGGGGTAAAAACCGTGGGCAGTGTTGCCGTTTTAAATGATAAGGGCATGTTAGTATCACCTGAAGCAACAGATGAAGAAATGAAAAATTTAAAGGAACTGTTTGGTATAAATGTAAATACCGGAACTGCAAATTATGGAAGCTATTATATAGGTTCATCAATAATAACAAATTCTAATGGTATTTTAGTAGGAAATGCCACAACATCAATAGAACTTGGAAGAATAGATGATACATTATCTTGATTTTAGTATATCTGATATTTTAACCAGTGATTCCAGTTCTATGCCATTTGATTTTAGTAAATCATAACCACCTGATTCACGGTCTACAACACATATTGCATGCCTTATTACCGCACCATTCTTTCTCAGTATATCTGCTGTTTTTAATAATGAATTGCCAGTTGTAACAACATCCTCTATTAAATCTATTTCCTCATTTTTATTGATTTCTCCTATTATCCTCTTCTTTGTTCCATGCTCACGCTCTTCTTTTCTTACTATTATATAGGGAATATTTGCTTTCAGTGAAGTTGCAACAATTAATGGAACTGCACCAAGTTCCATGCCAGCTATTTTTTTTGCAGTTAATTTCTTTGATAATTCCACGGAAATTTCATTTAATAATTCTGGTTTTGTAGCGCCTTCTTTTATATCAACGTAATAATCAGATTTTTTTCCGGAAGTTAATACAAAATCACCGAACTTTATGGATCCACTTTTTATTAAATCCTGACCAAGCATAAAACTTAATCCCTTTCATTTATATAATATATGTTACCGTGGCATTCATCACCGCTAAAGCGTGTAGACCTTTCCCGAGACCTTCTTCTGCTATCCGAATCAGGCTTACATCAATCCCAACACCACATCTAGGCTTTCTACAGCAGTTTTGTTATCCGAAAGTGGATGAAGATAAATCTACCCGATCGGTTCCTCACTGGTGCACTACCAGAGGGACATTAAAATATTCAGAGTGTTCCCAGATTCACAGGTCTAACTGATAGTTTTACACAAGTTTTCTTGCGAAATTCAGGTTATTAATTAAATTTATTAATGAAATATAAATAGCCAACAATGGAAAATAAAATAATATTTGCCCTGGATATTTATGATCATGACGAGGCTATAAATCTTGCAAAAAACCTGGGAGATAAGGTATTTGCAATAAAGGTTAACTGGCCTATAATTTTAGAGAACGGTATTAAAATTATCAGAGAATTATCAAAATATTCCAAAATAATATGCGATTTTAAGCTTGCAGATATAGATAATACTGATAAATTGATAACAGAAAAGGTAAATGAATACAATGCATGGGGGATTATAGCACACGCATTTACCGGTTATAAATCATTAAAAGCAGTTGTTGATTCTGCAAAAAATACAAAGGTATTTTCAGTTGTTTCAATGTCACAGGAATCATATGTGGATGATATTACTGACAAATTAATAGAAACATCTAAAAAGGCTGGTGTTTACGGTTTGGTAGCTCCAGCTAACAGGCCATTATATTTAAAAAAGGTTAAGGAATTATCCGGCAATTTGAAGATAATATCTCCGGGTGCTGGATCACAGGGTGGAGATATTTTAAATGCACTGTTGCTCGGATCGGACTATGTTATTATCGGTAGATCCATTTATAATTCTGATAATCCTGAAAAAACATTAAGCGACTTCAATAATAGCATAAGGAATAGTTTTAATATCTAATATTTATACATTATATATGATAGCAACCTTAAATTTCAATGGTACCATAAATAATTCTATGTTGTCAAGGTATATGCCTGTTCTTGATTATATAAATAAAAAAAAGAAAATAAGAGGGCTTTTATTAATAATAAATTCCGGTGGTGGTGATGCCAATTCAACAGAAATTTTATACAACAAATTAATGGAGATTGGTAAAAATAAAACAATATACGCATTAATTGAGGGCATTGGAGCTTCAGGCGCTTACTGGCTATCATGCTCTGCAAAAAAAATTTTTGCGATGGGAACATCAATAGTCGGATCAATAGGTGTAATCAGTTTTTCCCCAGATTTATCGGACTTCATGGATAAAATAGGAATAAAAATGAGAACAAACAAAATAGGAAAATATAAGGATATTAATTCACCTTTCAGGAAAATGACGGATGAAGAGCAGGAAATCTATAATAATCTCATGAACGACATATTTTTAAAATTCAAAAATGAGGTAAAAGAAAGAAGAAATTACAGCGATGAGGAAATAGATAATATCGCAACTGGTTTAGTATTTTCAGCTAAAATGGGAAAAGAGAACCATTTAATCGATGATATAGGTGATTTAAATTCCACACTGGATGAACTAAAAAGGGAAACAAACGATAACAGAATAAAAAATTTAACACCGAGGAAACCATTTATGTCAAGGTTTATCTCAGTATCATTTGAAAGCTTTATTGAGGCAATGAAAAAATTCTAATTTAAAAATGAGTTATAAACCCTTTTAATATTGCTATATATTTCCTTTTCATTTTCTGTCAGTATATATGATAAACCAAAAGCTGCCCCAAAGCCTGTACCCTCTTTTACATAACCTTTTTCATAGTAATTTAACCCGTTTATATTTGAGAAATCTGTGTTTGAATATATTATATTATCATTTACTATATTTCTCATTAAATCATTTCTGTCATTCATTACATACTTTGTTGTAAAAACATATCTATTCCGTGATTTATTTATTAATTTATCCAGTAAATAAACATTTGCCATCTGTGTACCACCCGAATAAATTATATTTGATTTTTTAACATTTCTGCTTATTCCTGCAGATAAAGCCATCATATAATCGCCATATTCCCTTATAATGTTATTATAATCATTTCTGTTTAATTTAACCCTTTTAAATGCCCTATCAATTAAATCATTCTTAACGCTATCCGGGTTTTCCTTCAATGAACTGCTCGTCATATAATCATAGCCAAGGGCTTTTAAAACAGCATATGCAGTTGTTGTACCGCCGGGAACACTCTCGGCAATAAATATATATTTATATTTATTATCTATCAATTTTCCTATATACTCTCCATAATTTATTGCATTTTCATAATTTTTTAATGCTGTTTCTTCGGAAAAGTTTCTGGCCTCTCTTAATCCTGTATATAAAAATGGTATTTTGGGATACTCTGTTAAACCTGAATCTATTATTAATGTGTTTATCTTAGAAATTTCATTTGAGGCTCTTGTAATTATTGCCGGTGTAGGTATACCACCGGAGGTCATGGGAATAACATTGTAACTTATGCATTTTCCAGAGTGTATTATCTCTGAATCTAAAGTTGGTGTTAATTCTGTTAATTCCGGTGATTCCCCAGCCGCAGATATTCCATTTATCGCTGAAATTTTTGTTGTACCTGCCAGTAATATATATAAAATATCATCTTTATCATTTATCTTTTCATATATTTTATTTCCATTTATAACTTCCATTGTATGATTATTAAAGGCTAAAAATAAACTTTATCGTTAAAATTCCTTTATTTTCAGTGAAATATTTTTTATAAAATATTATAAATTTGGTATTTAAATATTTAAAATTAACTTAATATTAGTATATAATGCTATATTATTATATATAGCAAACTTTATATATATATATTATGAAACAGAGATATATAATGATAATATCGATAGTGATTGCTACAATGTTTTTAATGATTGCATATTCATCGCCTGTTGATAATAATATCAATAATATCAATTATAACAAAAATAATAATTATGTAAAAATAAATAATATTACATTCATGAATAATTTTAATGTTTCCAATAATGGCATAATAAAAACAAACAACATAAATAAAACTTCCATAAACAATATTTATGCATATAAAAATAATATAAAAAGTAATGATAATATTACAAACAACATAACATCATACACTTCAATACATAAAAATATCACAAAGAATAATTATATGAATTATACATCATTCAATTTCGATAAAAATAGCAATATAACACACGCAATGACATTTACCGAGAAATTCAATGACTATAAGGTTCAGATTGCAGATATAATATTCAAACACAACAATGAAAATATATCGGATATTTATGCCAACATTGTACCATTAAATTCTTCTAAGATATTATTGGGGAATGAGTTTACTCTAAACTATAAATCATCATACAATAATGAAATGAAAACATTAATAAATAGTATAGAACTAATATCATTTGGTTATATGAATTCTAATAATAATACATTAAATAAATTCGGTATAGAATATTCATATATAGCCACAGCAATGAATAGTATGCTAGGGTTTACAAATAACAATATTAAGAATATGCAAATAAATGGAACCGAGAGTATATTAATAGATTACAATTGGAATTGTATATACAGAGTAATAGAATTAGGCATGCTTAGTTTCCTTCTGGCATTATCTATTATTAGTCTTGTAATTGCCACTGGAGGCATGGCACTCATATTTGTAATAGCGTCATATGTGGCTTTTGGTTTCTCGGGATTTTTTGAGATGACAGGGACTATAAATATGATTTTGGCATGCGGTTATGTTAATCCCAATATCATAATCGACGGGGTGTGATTTATATTATGGTAGATGCTAAAAAATATATGACATTTTACTTTGGTGTCGCCTCCTTTGTTTTTTTCACTGTTTTTATTTCTTATTACATGGGCGAAAATAGAAGTTATTTTAACTATTCTATGATGTATCTTTCTATTTCTTTATCTGTATTTTCATTGATAACATTTATACTTTTATTATTCAGAATAATACCGAATAAGTACATATATAGAAAAATAAAAAAATAAAATTTATGCATTTATTTTAAGAATAATAATGGCATCACAAAATTTATTGTATCTTGGAGAACAAATGTATAACAATGAAATGAAAACATTAATAAATAGTATAGAATCAATATCATTTGGTTATATGAATTCTAATAGTACATTAAATAAATTCGGTATAGAATATTCATATATAACCACAGCAATGAATAGTATGCTAGGATTTACAAATAACAATATTAAGAATATGCAAATAAATGGAACCGAGAGTATAGTAATAGACTATAATCTGGTTTGTATTTTCAGTTTTCTCGGTACAGTTTTAGCGGTGTCTTCATTTGAATTAGCTTTGCTTATGTTTTTAGTTTTCGGGGGACCTGTGGACTGGGCAATACTAGGTTTAAGTTTATTGTTAATAGGCATGGACATAGGCCCGGGTGGCATAATTTTATCGTGTTAGGTGGTTATTATGGATAATAAAAAGTTTAAAATATATAGTTCAAAACGCAAGATTCTGGCTATCATAGAAATAATATTAATAAGCATAGCATCAATATTCTATATAACTGTAGGTGTAATATATCATAACTATATTGAAATATATGCAACCATATTTATTATAACAGGTGGGATTATATTCGCAATTATTATGTTTTCCCACAAATTTAACCATCATCACAATGGTAAAATTTAAAAACATTATGTATTTTTTACTTGAAGCAAGGATGGTATGCCATATAATATATTAATTTTTATTATCTGGATGGTTATAAGAAGGGGCACATAAAATAAATAGCCCCAATAATTAAAAATATCAATAATTTTATTTCCATTTATAACTTCCATTATATGATTATTAAAGGCTAAAAATAAACTTTATCGTTAAAATTCCTTTATTTTCAGTGAAATATTTTTAAACATAAATAAGCAGAAAGGCTGTAATAATACTCAGAGGCAGAACAACAGTAAATAGTGATATAAAGCATGATAAATAATATATATTAAGTGCTTTTTTTATATCATTTACACCGGGCAGATTACCATTTTCATTTACTATATATTCACCGATCTTCTCCAATCTTGTATTTAAAATAAATGCCATTGAATTTATGCTATAACCTGCATTTAAACTATCTGTTGTGTTAATAATTTTAAATTTTTTATACTTATAATGCAGTATAAAAGCACTTATTTTAAAAACATATGGTGTGATTCTTGAAGGTATATAATTCGTTAATGTATCTGCTATTGCAGTTGATCTACCAAATTCATAGTTTTTTTTGTCCTTATACGCTATATTTGAATCCATTGTGTTTATAATTCTAACGATTAATGCACCGGCAATATTAAAAAGTGAATAAAAAAACAGAGGTGTTAAATAACCATCAACAAACCCCTCTGATACGGTTTCTATTGCGGCCGACGATATGTGCCCCTCATCCATATTTTTAGTATCCCTTCTAACAACCATGGATGTATTAATCCTCGCCTCACTGATATTTTTTTTATCTAAAGATTCAATAATTTTCTTTATATGTTTCTTCATGGCTTTTATTGAGAATGTACTTTTTAAAAAGTATATATAAATTATTATAAAAACTATATCTGAAATAATATTATCCATTAAAAATAATAGATATAAAATTATTATTACAGGTAAGGTGTTTATAATTATTATAAAACTTAAAAATATCAAACCTCCAAATTTTTTATTTCTGATTTTCCTGAAATATTTATTAAATCTATATATGGTATTTCCTGTAAAAACAACAGGATGAACCCTATCAGGTGGCTCTCCAAGCAGAATATCAAAAATAATGGAAAAAATTAATAATATAAATGGATAAAATATTACAATCATTTTATCAGTTCTTCTATTAATTTCATATTCATATTATCTGTAAACAGTTCTGTTGTTTTATTTATATTATTATTCAATACACCATCATATTTATTAAAATCGATATTAAACAAATATCTTAAAAAATCTATATTTTCAAATATTCCATGTATGTTTGTTCCCATTATATTACCTTTTATAGATCCCTCAGGCATATTATTTTTATAATTCATGGGTTTTTCATTGTTATTTATTATACTGCCATAGTGGATTTCATAACCCTTATTTTCATTATTAATACCAAATATATTATCATTTAATTTATATGATATTTCATATGTTTCTTTAACATTATTATATAAAGTTTCAATATTTAGCAGTCCCATGCCTTTTATTTTATCCTCATTTGATTCTATTTTATTTTTATCTATTATATATTTTCCAAGCATCTGATAACCACCGCATATACCTATTATTTTTTTATCACCGGATAATTCTATAATTTTATTATATATGCCTGATTTTTTTATATAGTCAATATCATAGGAGACCATTTTTGAACCCGGTAATATTATCACATCACAGTTGTTTAAATCATCAATATTCTTCTCTGTAATATAATTAAAGCCAATATTATACAGATAAAATGGGTCAAAATCACTGTAATTCTCCATATACGGATATTTTATAATACATATTTTATTATTTTTTAATCTATCAATATTATAATTTAACGAATCCTCTCCCGGCAGTGAAATATTAGAATAAGGTATTACACCTATAACCCTTTTATTTAATAATTTTTCAAGTTTCTGTATACCGCTATCCAGTAATGTTTTATCGCCCCTCATTTTATTTATTACCATGTATTTCAATAAATTTTTGTGTTTCATCAGTTTCACTGTTCCATATAAGGATGCGAAAACACCACCCTTATCAATATCGGATATTAAAATTGCCGGAGTTTTATATATATTTGAAACAAAAGTATTTGCATAATCCCTATCATACATATTTATTTCGGCCGCAGAACCTGCCCCTTCGGCTATTATTATATCATATTTTTTTAATAATTCATCCAGTGATTTTTTTATAATCCTGCCAGCATTTTTTTTAATGTAGCCATAATAATTATCAACTGTTAATGACCCTATAGCCTTGCCCAAAACTATTAACTGTGATTTTTTATTTCCCTCCGGTTTAATTAAAAATGGATTCATGTATTTTGAGGGATCAGTTCTCGCCGCTATGGCCTGCAACCACTGGGCTCTGGATATTTCTGACCCATCATTTAATGATATGGAATTCAATGACATATTAATTGCTTTAAATGGGGCCACATTATACCCATTATCGGAAAAATGCCTGCATAACACCATTGCCATAGTTGTTTTACCCGAATCAGAAGAGGTTCCTAAAATCTGGATTATCCTATTCATTTTCATTCACCATAAAATCTCTTATACTGTTTATTAATATCTTATTTTTATAATGCCTTTTAACGTTTAACCTTATATAGTTTTTATTGAATAAATCATAATCTTCCAGTAACCTTATCATTATTCCTCTATTTTCCAGATATTTTTTTAATTCAGAACCGTTATAATTATCATCTAATTTTAATGTTATAAAATTTGCCTCTGGCCTGCCTACCAGTGTAAAATTTAACTTTGACAGCTGTTTAACCATATAATTCCTCTCAATTTCAGTTTTTTCAGGTGTGTATTTTATGCTGTCAAAATCCAGTTCTTCCATATACTTCAACGTTATTTCTGATATTCTCCATGGCTCCAGATATTTTTCCATATTGCTTATATTATTCTTATCCGATATTATATAGCCCAATCTCAAACCCGGTATTGAAAATATCTTTGTTAATGATCTCCCTATTATTATATTGTTATAATTATTTATCATCTCATTCTCATTGATTTCCCGGTTTTTAACAAAATAAATAAAGGATTCATCAATGAAAAAATATGCATTTTTTTTATATGATATATCTATTAATTTAAACAGTATGTCCTTACTGATTAAATTACCGAGAGGGTTATCAGGGTAAATCAAAAAAATTGCGGTGAAATCATAATTTTTTATAATATCCGGATTTTTAACCACTGTATCATAATTTATTATTATTTTATTATAATTATATTTTGAATATATATATTCTGTAAAGGATGGAGATATTATTATTATATTATTCTTTAATGTTGAAATAAATTTATGTATAAAATAGGTTAATCCCGGTACCATTGATATATATTCTATATCAAATTCATTGTTTGATAAAATTTTTTTATATTTATCCAGATCTATTTCCGGGTAATTTTCTATATATTCAGATTTTACTGTTATATTATTTATTTTTATGAAATCATTCATATTTGCTGAATAATCAAGTATTTTTTTCAATTTTATATTATTATTTTTAGAAACACTGTAAATATTTCCGCCATGCATTTTTGTTAATAATATATGATTATTTAATTTTTTATTGTTGTTAATATACAGTTTTTAAAATTATATGTTATCCGAATTGAATGCCTATTCAGAGATTATTTAAATATAGATAAAATTTATAAATTAAAAACATTTAAATATTCTATTTTAATAAATTAATTATGACAAGAACACTTACAGTAAATATAGACGAAGAGATCGACAAAAAATTCAGAGAGGCTATAATAAAAGCATATGGAAACAAGAAAGGGAATATAGGCAAAGCTGTTGAGGATGCATTCAAATTATTAATTGACAACATAAATTCAAAAAATGCAGATATTGATTTATTAAATAGGTTAAATAAGGGATACGATCTTGGTGGTGTTATATATAATACCAGAGATGAACTTCATGAAAGATAGAATTTTATTTGATACCAATATTCTGGTTTATGCCTTTGATACGCATGAGCCAGATAAGAATAGAAAGGCAGCATCTCTTTTCATGGAGGTAGAAAATGGCAATATAACCGGAGTTATATCCAATCAGATTATCGGAGAATTTTTTTTTGTGATTACCTCTAAGGTAAGGCATAAATTGCCAGACATTGATGCGTATGCAATAGTAAACGATCTTATATATTCCAGCAGGTGGGAGAAAGTTAATTATACACATAATACAGTTGGCAGGGCAATAGAAATGTGCACCAAAGTGAATAAGCCATTCTGGGATACGTTGATAATTGAAACCGCTATTGAAAATGGTGTAAAGAAAATTTATACCGAAAACGTTAAAGATTTCACAGGATTGTATGATATTAAAATTATAAATCCCCTTGAAAATATTTATACCCTGCGCCAGGGGTAGTAAACGGGCCGAATAAAATTTTCAGTTTTAGCAGCATTTAAGGCCAGGGGTATTTTTTCCCTATCAGGATGAATATAAGAAAATTTAACACCATTTCCATAAATACCCTTTGCAATTCAGAATTTCCAGTATCTGGTATTAGTAACGTGGGAGTCTCATGTGCATGTATTAATCTCCACCCGATAAAAATTGCCTAAAAAAAATATGAAAAATTACCAAAAATAACATATGTTAATAACAGCAACAATTTATTTCTATGGAAATAGCCGGAGGAACTGTTGAATAGGGCATTAACACTATATGTTATAATAACTATTGGTACGTCAGACTGACCAGTTACGGTTTATAGTAATACTTATATAGTTTCTTTAAATACGAATTTTAATTGTGAGAGCAATGATAACTGTATCATACTTTATCATTGTTCTTACATAAAGATATAGAAGTGTTAGTGTCAACTACCAACCTCTTTAGGGGTTGGCTTGTCCCATGAGGGCAACGCAAGAGTTGATTAGGGGGCTTTGAAAATATGAAAGAAAAGCAGAAGTTAGATCGGAGAAATACATACACACCTACGGATGCTCCACAAACCCGTGGCAACTGTGACCATGCATTAAACAGAGAGAAAACTCTCAGTGTGCCGGGTTTAAAAACCTCTTCTAACAATCCCGATGTGGACCTACAGTCAGGCATGACTGTACGGGACCTGAGAGTTCCCGTTTTAAACATGCGAAACCAACCATTAATGCCAGCAGCACCAACCAAGGCAAGAAAACTTCTGAAGAAAGGCAGAGCAAAGGTTATCCAGAGATCACCATTCACTATACAGCTACTCTATGCAACAGGAGAGGCAAAACAGCAGGTTAAACTTGGAACAGATCCCGGCTCTAAGTACACAGATTTCTCAGTGGTGACAGAAAGATCAGAACTCCTCTCTGGAGATAAGGAAGCACCATTTATGAATGTTGTAAAGCAAAAAATAGCATGGCTCCGGGGATGTGAAACCACTCCTGGGTCCATAACAAAGAAAAACCGTATTTCCCTTGGAATAGAGAAAACACATACTAATGATGCATTTATCATAGCCGGTGGATCAACACAGAAGAGAACATCACTGTTTATGGTAAGCCAGAGAAGAAGGAACAACCGCTGCCTGCAGCTGAACAGGAAGGGCTTTAAACCTTCTATACGGAAGAGAATGTATTCATTGCAACTGGGGGCTCCTGTTCTATTCCAGAAAGAGGAATGGGACGTAGTGGGAATCCATAGTGTTGGCAAACAAGTGATTATTAAAAAAGGGGGAAAAAAGATGGATGTAAACGTAAAAAAGGTACAGCTAAGGAAGTATGGCAAGGGGCTGAACTTTAACCTTCAATTCCTCCCACCCCTGAATAGGTGGGTATCCTTGGAGGTATCCTGATGACCGACCTTTTAGAAGATTTTGAAACAAAAAAGGAAACTATCAGAGATGAGGTAGAACTCCACATTAAAAAGCGAGATGAAGCCAATGCCAAAGCGCAGGAATATGCAAAAAAACGTGATGAACTTAATCAGAAAACACACGATATGCGTGAACATGCGAAAGAAAAGATAGCTGAGAAAAATGAGTTAATAGACAAAATAAAAGTTTTGAGAGACGAAAAAGAAGAGCATTACAAAAATTTATCAGACCTTAAGAAGAATTTAAGAGAACTCAAATCTGGTTTTGGTGCTGGCCTTGGATTAAAGGATATAAAAATGAAGGAAAAGGAACTTCAGTACCTTGAAAAAAGACAGCAAACAACTGAGCTTACAAAGGAAGATGAGAATAAGATTATTGTTGACATAAGAAGGTTAACTAATGAAATCAAGAAAGCAAAAACTCAGAGAGAAGAGGAACTTTTAAAGAATAAGGATATAAAAGAGTTAACGGACAAAACAACCAGTGAAAGAGCCCTTGGTGAATCACTTAAAAAGGAAATAGAGGATTTATCAAATCAGATATCAAAACTGAGTGATGAAATAAACGAGGAGTTGCAGCAGCTTGATAATGTAAGGAAAGAAGCAGATGAAAACCACGAAATATTTATAAAACACAGTAAAGAATCTGAGTCAGAGCATGCAGCTTTTATTAAATCCAAAAATGATTTAAGGGATCTTGAAAAGGCTATATATTCTATCAGAAATAAAACTAAGGTAACAAAAAAGAAGGAGAAAGAATCTGAATTGCAGGAAAAAGCATCAGCTTTATATGAGAAATTTAAGGCCGGTGAACAACTAACTACAGAAGATTTATTAACATTACAGAAAGCTGGTTTCCTATAACTGTATTATGAAAACTTATAAAATTGGGCTGTACCTTATTTTCGTCGGGTTTATTATTTTTATTATTTTTGGATTTCTGGGCATAGCAAAGGTAGGCATATTTTTCATATTTCCATTTATAATAAGCAATAATGCATTATCTGTTATTCCCGCATTAATAATTTTTATTGGTTTTATACTTCTCTTTATTTCACCCTTTCAAGGTATACCGGATAATGATTATAATAATGAACCAGATCAGAACGTAAATGATTATAATAAAGACAACGCAGAAAAAAAATCAAATTTTGGTGGCATTGTAATGATAGGACCCGTACCGATAATATTTGGCAATAATAAAAAACTTGTTTATATTTCAATGATTATCGCACTGGTAATAATTATATTATATATTATATTTATATATCACTTTCTATAATCTTTGATGCCAGGGATACATTATAAATTCTGGATTTGCCCTGCAATGATAAATCAGGAGAAATTATACTATCAACTATTTCTGAATCCTCTCCAATTATACAGTTTCTCATTATAACAGAGTTTTTTATTTTTGTATTATTTTTAACTGTAACGTTTTCCATGAGTATTGAGTTATCTATTTCAACATTGTCCCCAATATTAACATTATCATAAATTGCCGAATCATATATCTTAATATTTTTTTTCATCTGAATGCCATTGCCTATGTAACTTTCACCTATAAAATTACCATCAAATTTTGACATTGTTGCAATTATATTTTTGCCCTTTATAAACTCCTCATTATAGTCTTTTCCGTATTTATCTATCATTACCTGGTTGGCTTTTATTAAATCATTCGGCCTGCCCGTATCGAGCCATATTCCCTTGCCTAAATAACCGTATATACATATATTTTTTCTTAATAATCTTGGAAATAAATCCCTGGCAAAATCATACGGTATTTCACTTATATATTTCAGTATTTCCGGTTCAATTACGTATATTCCGGTATTGGCCAGATTTGAAAATTTTTCGCCTGCAGACGGTTTCTCCAGGAATCTTACTATCTTATTATCCTTTAATTCCACAATTCCAAACTGGCTGGGATCCTTTACCTCGGTTAATACTACCGTTATTTTAGAGTTATTATTTTTATGGAAATTCAGTATATCCTTTATATTAAAATCAGATAATATATCGCCACTGCCAACTATAAACGTATCATCCAGGAACTCTGAAATTATTTTTATGCCACCAGCTGTTCCTGCGGGCTCTTTTTCAACAGAGAACAGTATGCTCTGGTCATTATATTTATTTTCTATTATTTTACTTATCAGTGAATCAAATTTATAACCGGTTGTAATAATATTATTTTTTATGCCCGCATTATAAAAAGAATCCAGTAAATATGATATACATGCTTTACCCGCTATGGGGACTATTGGTTTCGGTATTGAATACGTTATAGGCCTGAGTCTTGTTCCCTTACCGCCAGCCATTACAACAGCCTTAATAGTCATAAACATAAATAATGAACATGTTAATATTATTTTGGCTTAGTCTGGATATTAAACATTCTTCAATAGATACTCTGGGGTATCATAATATAGCATTATTCCAGTGTCCTTTCACAATTTAATCTACAACCCGGGTTCCGGAACCTTTTACACGCACAGATTTTGATCCCCGGTTATGATATCACATATAAGTAAATCTCCCTTTTGTGGTTAAAGAAAATTTAAATATTTGCTTTTACATTAGTGTAAGAATGGATTATGACATACCAGAGCCAAAAACATCACCGAGCAAACCCAAATCAACAAAAAATAAATGGTATGCCATAATTATTATCTTAATAGTATTATTATCATCATTTGCTGCCCTGTCTATTTTTCACCCCTCAAATACAGTTCCCAGTGCTAAAATTGATTCTGCTGCAAATTATATAACAGCGGGCGATACATATAATATAACATTACATACCAATGAACCGTTTAAATATGCGGAAATACACTGGGGTGATAATTCTGAAAGCCTGATAAAATCATCAGGTGATAAAATATTTGCCAGCCATATTTATAATAATCCAGGCATATATTATATCCGCTACTCTATTAATTTTGGAAATTCGTTTTACAAAAACAATACCTTTATCCCTGTATATGTCGCATCATTAAATAATAATAAGACGGCCAGTGGAATAATATATATAAACAACTACTCACGGGCACCAAGTGTGCCAAATTCCAATATTTTCTTGTCAGGTACAGATATTAATCTTTCAGCCTCATATTCCAGTGAACCACAGAATAGCAGTTATCAGGTTATAGCACAGACAATGTTTGTATACAAAAACGGATCTCTGGTAAAAACATATAATTTACCATATAAATTTAACCCATCATCCCGGTTATATGTGAACAAAAATAATAGTTTTGCACTGAAAAATTTATCCGGCGGCATGTATACATTAAAACTTGTTACATATTCAGCATCACTGCTGAATAAATACATAAATGTCAATGTAACAGATTATAATAATGTTACATATAAAAGTGGTACTCATATTTACAATAACACATACAATGGCCATGAAATAGAGTATATAAAATATAAAAACTATACGGAAGCTATGGATATAAATAATCATTCTATCTTCTTTGCAGGAACATCTACTATACATTACAGCAATTCTAATGTTTTCTCAGCTAAGGGTGATAATTTTTATATTTCAAACGGTTCCACGATAAGGGTATTAAAAAACACATCTATTGAACTGCCCTTCGGTGGTTCATATATTCTAAATCACAAATCACATAATGCAACAGGTACAACAATACTGAAACTGAATAAAACTGATGTAATTAACTTTACATCATCAGTCCCTGTAAAAACCCTTAACAGCACATATTTTAATTATATCAATGCCTCTATACTTTATAATAAGGGTGATTCAATATCTATTAACAGTTCAAAATTTTTAATTTATCCCAATTCAAAATTATTATATGAAAATAATTTAAAAATAAAATATTTAAATTCTACAAATGCAACAATAGCAGTTAGTATTAACGGAGCAATTAATGCGGGGATAACCGGCGATATAAATGCATCAAATGGCATATACAGAACCAATTACTATATGGATATACCGGTATACAGCAATGGAAGCCTTTACATAAATAATAATGTAGAATCAATAACATATAGTTCAACATCACCGTATAATACCCTGAATCCCGGACTTGCATACTCAAAATCCGATTTACAGATATTGATGAATACAGAGCAGTTCCTGGTATACCATAATAACACATCATACACACCTGAAATTGCGGCCTATCTGCCATCCAGTTCCAACGGTGGCATTTCAGGCAACCGCGAAGATTATACATTCCACATTTATAATAAGGCATTTTTCCAGAATGGTAATAAGGTAAATGCGTGGGATGCCGCATATTCAATAGCCGCTGATTTATTACTGGTTAATAAAACACCACAGACTCCAGGGTGGCTCCTGGCACAGTATTTGTTGCCGGGCAACTATTATAAAACGAATAATTATACAAACATTGCTAATGCAATAACGGTAAATAATTCAACAGATAATATAACACTGCATTTCAATAGGCCCATGAGCAGGAATCTGGTTTTTAATATATTATCATCTCCCGGTGCATTTATTACTTCAGGTTCATATATAGCAAAATATGGAAATCTTACATGGTCGGAAAAGGGTTTTAACGAATTTAAAAATGGCACATATAATCAGTACTCTTTAAATAATGTAATATCCAATGGTCCATACGAAATCTATTCATCTGTAAAAAATTCCTCAGTGACTTTAATTAAAAATCCATATTTTGAAGGTAGACCAGGAGATCCAGTTCCAAAAGTAAATATGGTAATGATAACCTATAAAAGCGCCCTATCTGAAATTTATCAGGACCTAAGATTAAATGTAACCCAGATAGCGGAATTCCCATCCATATACGCTCCATATATAAAACAGCTGAGCGATGTAAATTCATATGCCAACACCATTAATTATACAGAACTCTATAATTTCAATGCAAATGTAAGCATAAAAGAATTGAATAAGTATTCATATTCAAATATGCCCTACAATTTGTTTTCAAATGCCACTGTAAGGGAGGCTTTTTATTATGCCTTTGGCAATAATTATAATTTAACCAAGTCCAGGGATCTATGGAAATCATTTGTAAACAATGATGGCAGTAAATACGGTATAAAATATGATAATGCTACTAAAGATTATAAGTATAAGGGAAATAATATTGTAATGCCGATTTTTGTAAACCAGATAAGCAATATGAAAAATATAACAGCGTTTACCACAAATCTTGAGCATATTATAAACGGGTCAAGTTATCCCATAATTACCGAAAACTCTGCTTTCATGGCAGATAACGAAAAATACGGATCGAATCCGATGCCCATATACAATATGTTAATAAATAGCAATATGAATAAAACACAGTATTATACATATCTGGGATCAACATTAAACTACACGCACCTGTATAACAATGGGTTTAGCACATATAGTCTCAATATAACAGATAAGAACCAGTCAATTTACATGAAATATCTGGAACAAAATATAACGGAACTTAATGAAAAATATAATAGCACCAATCTAAATAATACAGTAAAAGATCTTAATAAACTACACCTGTACATAAACTCAGGAAGTAATAAGTTTATGTTTTCCTATAATAAACATATAAAACTGAATAATGCCATAACAGAAGAAAGTATAGTAATGTTTAATTTAATAAATTAATTAATTATTTATTTATTATCATAAAGAAAGCATGCCACAGAATGATTTTTTATTACTTCATGATCTTCAGGTATCTTTTTTCTGCATATTGCCATGGCAAATTTACACAGATCATAGTAGCTGCATCCGTTTTCCATAGAACTATCAGGATTATCATTATTTTTTAATATATATTTAGAATATGGATGTAACGGGTTTTTAATAAACTCCTCCACTGAACATTCTTCAACGGTATTACTATCATATAAAATTTTAACATCATCAAATAATTTATAATAAGATTTTATAACATTGCTATTATATGCAGTACATATATAGGCAAAATTAAATATTTTGTGAATTCTATACACATTGTTCATAAATTTTTTTGCCTCATCTGTTATGCCGGGGTTATCAAGAATTAAAATATCAGCATTGGAAAAAATCATTATAACAAGTAATATTTCCTTTAATATCGGTTTTTCAATTTCTCCGGGTTTTTTGTTTAATATATAAATCCCATCATTTACATCTAAAAACTTCAGATACTCTGTTATATGCTTGCTCATTTCATTTTTTAACAGTTCTTCATTGCCCTTCCTTTTTAATTTAACATCGATAAAGTTCAGTTCATCTTCCACAATAACCTTATTATTGCCACGCCTGTTAACCCCTGAGTTATTATTTTTTGTTTTATATTTATAATAATCCCTTAAGTTCACGATATCCGCAAGGTTGACCCCAGTTTTCTGGTATAATAACACACGCATAAGTTTTTCATTTAAGTTTTCACCGGTTTTTAAAATTTTATCAAGATCATCAAGGATATTTGGCACACCATATTCAGTTGCCCAGTATATGAGAAAATTATCTTTATTATCGGAATTACTGTAGTTTTTTATTAGATATTCAATATCATCATGGCTTATCATCTCCCTTCTTATTATTGAATTTAGCATTCTTATTCTTGTATTATAGGTTAAAAAATTAAGAATCTGATCGGATACTGTTAATGATTCATCAAATATATCCATAGCATTTTCAGGGATAACAAATACATTACGCATAATATTTGATAAAATTAACATATTTTTATTCCTTATATTGAACTTCTTTATTTTTTTTAGAATCTGTATAATATCTGTATTATCATAGAAAATATCACCGGAATAGCAATTCTTATTAAGGATTTTAAGCATAAAAATTGATAAAAACTCCGATATGTTTTTATGATTTGAAAATATTAAAAGGCTTTTATCAGGATTTATTTTTATATTTAAACTGTTAACTACCGGGTTATCCGTTTTTAATGAGAAATTATCTATTTTAAATCTAAAATCATCATCATTTTTTATCATTTAAAATCACCTTTATTTTATAACTCAGTATAGATGTGAATAATAAAAACACAATGATAAAAATAAGTGGGAAAATTACAATCCACCAGTCCCCAAACGATATGTATTCTGAAACATTTCCATTAACATTCATGATATTGCCTAAATCAACAATAAACGGGTTACTGTAGTAAAATCCTAAGAATGTTATTATTGTTATAAGCCCAAACATACTTCCCATATCAGATATTATATATGGTATAATTTCTGTAAAGGCATATTTTATTTCCTTACGGTTTGTTTTGCATGACCTGTTTATATAAAATGGGAACCATGCTATGTATATTGCAATTATTATGCCATATATGGATGGCCTTACAACAAAAAGTATGAGCAGTGCCATAATTATATACGGTATATCAAAAAAAACCTTATTTATATACAGCACTGAACTCCTGTAAATTTTGCTTTTCGATATTACCCCAATATAACCCAGAGTAAAACCGGTTACAATAGACAGTGTAAGTGATGCCAAAAGTATCGTAAAATCTATTTTTAATGTAGCAAGCATAGCTGGAAATATTTCAATCCCATAGTATGTTGTACCCATATACAGGCGCCATGATTTTATTGATGGGGCAACCGGGATTAAATCGCTTTTAAACCTGAAAGCAAGTATGCTATTAATATTTTTAACGCCAAGATATTCCGGGTATATTATATCAAGTATGAAACCCACGAAATATAAAATTATTATAATAATACTGAATAATGATAATTTATTTTTAATAAGCAATTTAATGTAATACATATTTTTTACCCCTCATAGCTAGGTCAATAATAAAATCAAATATAAGAATAATCACTATTAATATAAAAATACCATATATCGCGCCCATAAGGCCACCATTATAATTTAAAAACGAATATACTACAAACTCACCGATGTTCATATACGAATATATATAGCTTATTATTATCATACCCCCAATAAAAAGTATGAATACTGGCTTCATCTCCCTTATAATTGTTGAATCTATGTTTCTTTTTATATGCTTTATATAATCATTTCCATACAAACCCCTTATAAATGCAATTTTGAGGTAATCTTTATTATATTCAATCGATGTTAACCTGCTTATATATATGCACAGATAGATTGTTGATGGTATTATAAGGGCTATGAAGGGCAAAATAAATCCCTTAACATAATCTATTAACACAGTATAATTACCATTTATTATGCTATCAAGCATTATTATATTGGTTGGTTTTGTTATAAAAATTCCATTGCCGGCATAACCGATCCATGAATAACCTGTTGCAAACCTATTAGGTATTATGTATCTAAGGGGGAATATTCCAAGCAAACCGCTAAAAATGGTTAATAAAATTAAACCCGTGATAAGGTATAATATAAGAAATGGAAATACGTTTACATTAATGTTGTTTGTATTCCTGTATTTTGTGCCTATAAACACACCAACCTCATACGATATGGCCAGCGATGCGAGAAAGCTTATGAGTAAAAATTCCATCGTTTCAGGAAGTAACATACCAACTATACCCAGTGTATTTCCAGTGTAAATTTTGATGTTTACACTCCCCATATTTCCCGTGATAAGGTCAAACAGAAAATAGAAATATTGAATGAAAACTGGTTCTTTTAATCCCAGCCCATTATATGCACCGGCACCGTAATTGCTTATAATAATATTTTCCGGTATGAATTTTATTATAATAAAAAGCAGAACCGTTATACTGATAAATATGCCAGCATATTTTGTTATTATTTTTGGGATACCCTTAAACATTATAAGAACTTAATATAACATTTAAATTTAAATTTTTTTGTCAGACAGTCTAAATTGCATTATTAAAGTAATATATTCGTAAAAAATGTCATAAGTATATCATCTACATATTTTCCATTTATCATAAACTGGTTTTTTCTGACGCCCTCATACTGAAATCCAAGTTTTCTATACATTTTTATTGCATTAACATTTACTGAAAATACTTCGAGATTTACCTTAAGTATACCCTGATCCCTGCACCAGATTAATGCTTCCTTAATCATATTTGTGCCTATTTTATTATTTCTGTAATTACTTTTTACTGCTATGCCCAGATTTGCTGTGTGCCTATTTTTTTTATACATACCCCTCTGAATTGTTAAAACTCCAACTATATCATAACTGACCTCACAGACCAGTGTAAGGTCTTCCGTATTTTTCAATCTTTCCCGTTCCCCACGTTCCGTTAACAGGTAATATTCACTTACAAGGTATATTTTTTCATTCATTACACTCTGCATGCAGTTTATAATGCCCCTGGCATCTACAGGCACTGCCTTCCTTATTTTATATTTCTTATCTATTTTTTTTCCCAGAAATATATCCCTGAATTTATTTTGCATATCAATCATTTCAAATATTAATTTTCAAGTATGTTTTTTAATTCCTTATATATGTTTTCAAGGCCTTCATACATCTTTTTACCTGAAGCAAGTATACTATCTTTATTTGTCATAAAATTTGATGTTAATATTGCACCTTCCCTGGATGCCTCTATTATCTCCTCATGCTCAAGAATCCGCAATGAATACCTGATTTTATGCTCGGGAATCCCTGTTTGCTGGGACATTTTAATTATTCCCATGGGCTGTTCCTTGAGTAACGTTTTTATAATTATTATATGCCTTTCCAGCGTTTCTATGTCTTCATTTACTTCCTTGAATATTGAATATTCATTCATGATAATATATATCAATGGATTATTTATTATTTTTTAATGCATACTTTACTGTGCTAATCACAATCATTTTTTATCCCTATCATATATTACCGCACCATCTTCCTCTATAACAAATCTGGCTGTGGTGTTAAGTATATCCCTTAATTTCTGTATCCTTTCAATTATATATTCATCATATTTTTCCGGATTATTTGAATTTTCTTTTATTTTTATGGTATTGTTTAAAAGCGCTATCTGCAGTTTTATCTCAAATTTTTTTCTCTCATCGAATGAATTTATATCAAAAACTTTTGCCATTCATACCACATTACTTTATTATTTTATTAACCTTTTTATTTACTGTAACCGGTCACTGGAATATGAAGTGCCATATCATTATAAATTCAGTTCCTGCTGGAGTTTTTATGGGTAGAAACATATCGCATCAGGTTTATCACCTCACGGCAGGGAAATACCATATAAAACTGTTAAAATACGGTATCGCGTAAAGGGTTTAATTTTTCCCATATACACAGTATTTGCCGGTTACTATCTGTTCCTGAAATGAACGTAATACAAAAAATTACAGACATTTTACCGGTATTGTGGCATACCGGCGACTAAAATACGTTTATTTTTCTGGATTCCATTAAATATGCAATTATAAAAAGTTATCTTTTAGTATGCAATTGCTGTAACATGTTCAATTTAAAGAAAATTAATGATTATGAATACGAGTTGCCCAAAACAGGTAATATGCGGGTTCCAGGCAAAATTTATATCAGTGAAAAACTTTTAAGTGCCCTCAGTGACGATGAGCCATTAAAACAGGTTTCAAATGTAGCATCATTGCCAGGCATAGTAAAAAATTCAATAGCAATGCCTGATATACACCTGGGTTATGGTTTCCCAATAGGTGGTGTTGCTGCATTTGATTACGATAATGGTATAATATCTCCGGGTGGTGTTGGTTATGATATAAACTGCGGTGTAACATTAATAAAAACATCATTTACTTACAGTGATATAAAGGGTAAAATAAGGGATTTAATTGATGAAATATATAAAAAAGTACCATCCGGCATTGATATTAAGGGTGGTTTTCAAATAAACAGCGATAACCTGAATGATATATTATCATCCGGAATAGACTGGGCATATAACAAAGGGTATGCAATAGAGGATGATAAAATCAGGACAGAGGAAAATGGAAAACTGGAATGCGATTACTCTAATGTTAGTGAAAAGGCAGTGAAAAGGGGAATAAATGAGGTTGGCACACTGGGGGCCGGCAACCATTTTCTTGAAATACAGAGGGTGGATAAAATCTATGATAGTGGAATAGCAAAAAAATTTGGAATAGATGATAATGACCAGATAATGATAATGGTACATACCGGTTCAAGGGGGCTGGGTCATCAGGTTGCAACGGATTTTATGAATATACTGAATGAATCCGCTGATAGCGTTAAAAACGGGAATGATAAGCAGTTAATATCCACATATATAGGAAGCAGGAACGGTAATAATTATATAAATGCAATGAATGCTGCAGCCAATTTTGGTTTTAATAACAGGCAGATAATTGTGTATAAAATAAGAAAAGTCTTTGAAAACATCTTCAATAGGGATTTTGAATCCATGGATATTAAAATAGTTTACAGTTTAGCACACAATATGGCAAGAACCGAAGAGCACATCATTGATGGCAAAAAAATGAAATTAATTGTTCACAGGAAAGGTGCCACAAGGGCATTTCCGAAGAATCATATTGATGGATATTTTCATGATACAGGTCATCCAGTTATAATACCCGGTTCAATGGGTACGGCATCATATGTTCTTGCCGGAACAGAAAACAACATTAACAATACATTTGGCAGTTCATGCCATGGTTCTGGCAGGGTTTTAAGCAGGAAGAAATCAAATGAATATTTCCAAAGCAATGAGGTTTTAAATAAATTAACAGGCAAAAATATATATTTACGGGCAACTACAAAAAAGGTAATAACGGAGGAATCACCGAACAGTTATAAGGATATAGATGAGGTAATAAACGTTGTTAACGGTGCAGATATAGCAAAACCAGTTGTAAGGATGGTACCATTAGGCGTTATGAAGGGTTAAAAGATGGGTTAAATTATTTAAATATAATAACATGGGTAAATTAAAGAAAATATTTATATTACTCAATTCATTTAACCGTTATAAGTGAAATTATGAAAAGAACATTGCTTGTATTTATAGTAACTATGATCATGATAATCAGCTCAATGGCTATTGCAACTGCCAGTATAGATGGAAATTCCAATGGCACGTCTGCAAATAACCCAATTTTAAATGGTGTTCATAACACACCTTTTAATTCCCAGTCAGTTAATAAAAATGTTAGCGTAACTGACCCACAGATAAATTTATACTGGAAAAATATGATATCAAATAATTATGCAGTCAACACATCAGTAAATAATACAGTATTTGTAGCACCTTATACCAATGTATCATTTAATGTTTCCAGTGCATTTTATGACTTAAATTCATCAATAACATATAAGGATGCAAGTTATAAGTGGTATAGCAGTGGTATCAAAATTTATAATGACACTGGTTATAATGCATCGGTAAATTTCTCAAAGTATACCGGTAAAGAGGCAAATATAAGTATCAATGCAACCGCATCAAATGGTTATGATAATACAACATTCCATGTTTATATTATAAACCCATCGGTTAAGCCGGTAATAAATACAACTGTTGAACAGTATTCAAAAATAGTAAATGAAACAAGCGGTAAATATAGAGTTGATCAGGGTCAATTTACATGTGTTTATGGTTATAATTCATCATTAAAGGTATATAATACGGATTATAATGTACCACTAACATTAAACTGGACGGTAAACAATTCTACGTATATAGGTTCAAATTTAACATACACATTTGAAAAACCGTTTACAAATGTTACATTACATCTCAATGTAACCGGTGTCACAGGTAGCAGTACAGCAAATACAAACTCTACAAAATTGACCTTTTATATAAAGGATACAACACCACCTGTTCCGGTGCTTACATTAACAAACGCAACCGGTGTAACAGTGAAAAACCCGACAGTAGGGTCTCCAGCAGTATTCTCTGCAAATGGGTCATATGATAAATATTATGCCCATAACGTAACATATAAATGGTCTATAATGTACTCCAACGGTACAAAAATGAATCAATCAACAAACACATATGAGATTACCAAGGGCAATTCCTCGGCCAGGAATATAACATTAAAAATATATACATATAAATCAGTTCTTTTATCATTAAAGGTTACAAATCCATTAAATGTATCTGCTTACTTAAATAAAACATATACACCTGTAGTTACAACCCCAAGACTTGTGGTAAACAATATTTATATACCGGGCAATCTTTCTGAGGGAATAAAATCCACCATTCATTTAAACGTTTCAAACGATGGGACTGTAACAGCAAATTCCTATAAATTATATGTTATAATTGATGGCAAAACATATTCCCAATCATATACAACACCTATAGACCCCTCAGCACATAAGAATTTATCATTTACATTTACTCCCGGTGTAACTGGAAAGTATACAGTAACTGCAAAAGCATTTAATTCAAATGAGCCCTCATCATTTTTTACATCCAGCCAGCATACAGCATCCGTAACAATAAACAGGTATCCGTATGAAATACCAATAATAATAGGTGCTGTTGTTGCAGCCATAATAGTAATAGGTGTTGTATACTTTGAGGCATCAAAACGCAGGTCACTGCATCCGAGACAGAGAAAAGTCGCCACTAAACCCGAGACTAAAAGTGTGGATAATACAGAACAGAAAAAAATAGAGGGCAATAAGGATAAGGCAGCTAATATGGATAAAAGTAAATATAATAAACATAACAAAAAGCAACAGTAAATAAATTTTATACTACATTTTTATTATTTATCTGTGCTATCATTTTAACCTTTTTATATAACTCTTGGAATTGTGGTATTGTCAACTGCTGTGCTGAATCACTTAAAGCGTTTTCTGGTTCTGGGTGTACCTCAATCATTAAGCCATCCGATCCTGCAGCTGTACCCGCCATGGCCAGAGGTTCAACATATCTGTTTACACCTGCCGGGTGACTGGGATCTATAATTACAGGGTATTCAGTTTTTTCATGCAAAACTGGAACAGCCGAAACATCTAAGGTAAATCTTGTAGTTGTTTCAAATGTTCTTATTCCCCTTTCCACTAAAATAATTTTATTGTTTCCATTCATTGATAAATATTTTGTTGCACTTATTAATTCGCCTATTGTATTCCCAAAACCTCTTTTTAATACTATGGGTTTATCGTATTTACTTACGGCCTTTAGCAGTGAAAAATTCTGTGAATTTCTTGAACCTATCTGTATTATATCCGCATATTCTTCCACAAGTGGCAATGTTTCAGTATCCATTACCTCGGTTATTATTGCCATTCCTGTTTCTTCCCTTGCTTTCACCAGTAATTTTAATCCTTCTTCCCCAAGGCCCTGGAATGAATCTGGGCATGTTCTGGGTTTGTATGCTCCGCCTCTCAGAACATTAACTCCCATCTTCTTTAAGCTCTTCGCAACGCCCACTATCTGCTCTCTGTCTTCAACAGAGCATGGTCCTGCTATAACCATGAAATTTTCTTTGTTCAGCGACAGTTCATCATTTATTTTTATATCTATCATTTTTAATCATCCTTTAATTTATTTATATTTTCGCCGGAAAGTAGTGCTGTTCCTATCAGGAGGCCATCATACTTTTTCAGGTTTAATGTTTTTGCATTATCTACTGATATTCCACTCTCCAGTATCAATGGTGAACCAAAGGACCTCAGTTTATCATAGATTTCCCCTGACTCATCTTCCATTTTCAGTGTTTTTAGATTTCTCCTGTTGTATCCTATCAGTACATTTTCATCATTGTATATATTTTCTATTCTGTTTTTATCATGTACCTCTACCAGAGCCTCCATGCCCAAAGATTTCCCATATTTTACCAGTTCCCTTATTTTGCTGTATTCAAGGAAATCTGCTATTAAGAGATATACATCCCCCCCTATCATATATGATGATTTTATCATATCCATGTTAGATATGAAATCTTTTATCAGTATTGGCTTGTTATAGCATTGCACGGATATGGCGTCTAATGGGTTTCCATTGAAATATTGTGGCTCTGTTAAAATACTGATTCCAGCTATGTTATCCCTTATCAAATTAAAGTATTTAAGCATATCACTATTTGCAATATTGTTGAAACCAGATGGTGATTTTTTTTTGTATTCCGCTATTATGCCAGGAAAATCTCTGCAGTCTTTTAATGAAGCTTTAAGGCTTAAAACGCTGCGTTCCCGCATATTGTTAAGTATAAGTTTTCTCTTACTGTTATTATTATAGATATTATCAACTATCATAGGGCATCAACAAAATTTTTCAGTAATAATTCTCCGTATTGAGAATAATAGCTTTCTGGATGAAACTGTACACCAAAAATATTATTATTTTTTGAATGGAATCCCATTATACTTTTATCGGTTAATGAATAGGCATCCACAATAATGTTGCTGTTTTCTGTTATAACCAGTGAATGGTATCTTGTTGCTATGAATTCCTCGGGTATGCCTCTATATAATAATGAATCGTTATGAATGATTTTATCGGTTTGCCCGTGCATCAATTTTTTCGCTATTTCAATTTTTGATCCAAGATAGTAACCTAAAATCTGATTGCCGAAACATATGCCTAAAAATTTTTTATCTATATTATCACCTATAAATTCAAATAAATTTCCACGGTCATCTGCATTCTCTGGATTCCCCGGACCTGGAGATATTATATACCCATCATACTTATTATTAATATCCTTTAATTTATTATTTTCGGCTATGTCTACCGTTATTCCAAGAGAACTTACATACTGGTATATATTATAAACAAAGGAATCATAATTATCAATAATCAATAATCTTTTCATATAAATCACCCGTAACACTCAATACTTTTGAGTACATTTCATTTACCTCATTTTCCGGTATAGAATCCTTAACTATTCCAGCACCGGCCTGTGTATAATTTTCATTTTCATTTCTGTACAGTGACCTTATCAACAGTGCCATATCAATATAATCCCTGCTTATTACTCCAAGTGATCCTGCATATGCACCTCTCGGTAAATCCTCGTTTTCATCTATCAGTGTAATAGCCTTTTTCTTTGGTGCACCACTTACTGTGCCTGCAGGAAATACTGCCTTAAATATATTCCCTGTATTATTATCCCTTAAAATTCCAGTGACATTGCTTACCATATGCTGTACAGTTGAAAATTTCTGGATTTCCATGGATTTTGTTACCCTTACAGTTCCAGGAATACATATTTTGCCAATATCGTTTCTTGCCAGATCAACCAGCATCCTGTGTTCCAGCAATTCTTTTTCATCATTTTTCAATTCGTTTTCCAGTTTTTTATCCTCAATTTCTGTTTTACCGATCTTTCTTGTTCCTGCTATGGGGTCTATTGATATACTATTGCCATTCACCGTGAATAAATTTTCAGGGGAACTGCCTATTATTTCATAATCGTCAAATTTATAATAGTAAACGTACAGGGATTTATCATAGAATATAAATTTCTTCAGTAGATTAATTACATCATAATCATCCAGATCAAATCTTTTTGAAATAACTATCTGCAATAAATCCCCCCTTTTTATTCTATCTATCAGAGTACCTATTTTTTTAGATAATTTATCATCTACTATACCCTCGTTTTTTATGTTTAATTTTTTATTGTCCCTCTTTATTTTTGATGTATAAATTTTATCTGGAATTATATATGACAGTTCTGGCCATGATGATCTTTTTATTTTAACGTCTGGATATATATCATCAATAAAATCATATGATAAATACAGTGGAATTAATTTATTATCAAGTTTTAGTTTATTTAAATGTTCTACTGCATTATTATAAATATTTACTGCCTTTTTATCTGATACAAACAGGTATTCATCTCCGTCTATCCTCTTCTCATCAAATTTACAGAAATATGCAAAATTTTTATCCTTAAAATCATTTATACTGTTTAATAGCATTGCAATCACCTGCATTTTTAAAGAAAAGATCTATCTTTTCCAGCGATTTCTTACCCACACACTCTTCCAGTGAACTGCTTACATCTATCAGTTCCGGTTCCATAGCCAGTACATTTTTCACATTATCCGGCGAGATTTTCCCGGCGAGGCCTATATGATATTTATTTATTCCATTAATTATATCGCCATCCTTATAGATACCATTTTTATCCTCTAACAGTATATAATCAGACCCTGCCTCCATATATTCATTTATTTTCTTTCTATAATCCTCATTATCAATATTTATTACAGATATTACATTTTTATTCAATTTATTTTTGATATAATTAATATCATTTTTATTATGTGGAAAATGTAACTGTACATAATCTTCATTCAGTTCATTATCAGGAAATTTAGTATATACACCAACAACCTTTGTTTCAGGGCTTTTATTTTTTATTTCCACTATTAAATCCTCTGTACCGTGTCTTTTAACAGTATAATCAAGTATTACGCCTATAAAATCAGCACCCTTTTTAATGGAATACATGGCATCATCAATATTTGTTATCCCGCATATTTTAATTTTCATAATTAAAAACCTCCCTGAGTTTCGGTATAACCCCTTTATTATCTATATGTTCTATTATCATATTATATGCTGTTAAAATATCATTTGAAAGCCCATTTAAAATTAATGCCGGTGCAGCATTTATTGCAATGAATTCTTCAGTTTTTTTATTAATGCCCTTTAATCCGTCAAGTGCCATTTCAAAACTTCTTACCGGGTCCTCTGTTGCTATATCATTTAAATTAATTTTATCGTCTATTATATTATGTGGGTCTATGGTATATTTATGGATTTTCTTATCAACAAAATATATGGAATTCTCTGAAAACGGTGATATTTCATCCATGCCATCCTCAGAAGTTATTATAAATCCTTTCTTATTCTCCCTTAGTATCACCTCTGAATACAATTTTGCAATTTCATCACTGAATGAACCTAAAACAACATTACCGGGATTTAACGGGTTGGTTAATGGCCCTAAAATATTGAATACGGTTCTGGAATTTATTTTTTTTCTTGCATCTGCAAATTTTTTAAAATTATCATTATACTGTGGTGCTAAAAGATACACATAATTTTTTTTATCCAGATCATGTTTTATTTCATTGCAGGTCATATTAAAATTATAATTTAAGTATTTCATAAAATCTGCACTGCCATGCTTTCCTGTTATGCCAAAATTGCCATGTTTTGCTACCTTTACCCCCATGGATGATAATAATATACTTGATGCAGTGCTTACATTTACTGTATTCTTTTTATCCCCGCCGGTACCGACTATATCTGTTAGATTACTATATCTGAATTTTATTTTTGAGTTTTCTCTTAATGCCTCTGCAAAACCTGTTATTTCTTCCGGTGTTTCTCCCCTGGAATGTAGCTCTGTCAGAAATAAAATTTTATAATCATCGTGCATATCCATTATTTTTATCATTGCATTTTTTGCATCTTCCCTTGACATATTATCATATACAAATTCCAGGTCACGCATCAAGAACACCCCTCATTTTATCTATATATCCCAGAAATCCACCCTCATCGTTTTTCTCAAGCATTTTTTCAAGATACGTACCTATTGCAACCCCGGAACCTCCATTTCTCATCAATGATTTGATATCTTCCTCTGTTTTTATTCCAAAGCCATATGTTATTTCCCTGCCGGGCAGCAATGAATTTATTCTCTCCGTTGTATAATCCAGTTCGTATGGTATATCTATTCCCGTTGATGGCTGCAATCCGTAATAAATCCATGAATCCGTTAATTCTGATATACCGGTTATAATTTTATCCGGTGTGGCAGGTGAAAAAAATGGTATATATTCAAAACCATTTTTATTTAAATAATCTATAGTATCTTTAGCCTCAGAATAGTAATCTATAATTAAATCCGGTATTATAATTCCAGAGAAATTTCTTGTCTGTAAATAATCTATAAATTCACTAAATCTTGGTTTTATATCAGAATAATATGATAGTGAATACATTTTTATTCCGTTTTTATGGAAATATGAAAAGAATTCATCGTATAAATCATCCCTGAAGTTTTTATTTCCTATTTTGTGTGTTTCCCTTATTACAGGGCCATCGTATCTCGGATCATTCGATGGGAATCCAAATTCCAGATAGTTTATTTTATTTACGGGTATTACTTTTAAAAATTTCATTAAAGTCTCATTATCAGGATATCCTAATGTAAAATATGGAATTAAATTTTTCATGGCTTATCACCGAAAATTGACATATCCAGTAAACCATGGCCGCTTACATTTACCACTATTGTTTTTTTATCATTTTTATGTTCTTTAACATATTTTAACATTGTTGCAATTGCATGACCTGATTCTGGTGCCGCAATTATACCCTGGGTATTTGCAAATATTCTCAGCGCCTCCGTAACCTCCTCCTGTGTTACCTCATCACTTTTTATCCTTCCCTTATTTATCAGTAATGATAATGATGGGGAAGCACCATGGTATCTCAGGCCACCGGCATATATTGTCGGTGGTACAAAATCTGCACCAAGTGAGTACATTCTCATTTCGGGTAAAACACCGGCGGTATCCATTAAATCATATTTATATTCACCCTTTGAAAATTTGGGTACTTCATCCGCTGTTGTAGCTATTATTTCCGTATCGGGATTATCAGGAATAAATGGGAATGTAAATCCACCAAAGTTACTGCCACCACCAACACAGCCTATCAGAACATCGGCATGCTCACCTAACAGCTCCAGCTGCTTTTTGGCTTCCTGGCCCACTACACTCTGATGCGTTAATGCAACATTCATTACACTTGCAACCATGTATCTATAATCATGGTCCAGTGCGTATTCAATAGCCTCGCTTATGCCTATACCCAGAGTTCCAGGGGTATCCGGATGCTCCTTCAACACTCTCCTGCCGTATTCGGTTAAATTTGATGGACTTGGAACAACATTGCCATTATATAAATTCATGACAATTTTCCTTAATGGTTTCTGTTCAAAACTTATCCTTACCATAAATATCTGTGCTGGCAATTTATATAATGACGCGGCCAGGGCAGTTGCCGATCCCCACTGTCCGGCACCTGTTTCTGTTGTTACACCATTGACCCCCTCATTTCTGGCATAATATGCCTGCGGAATGGCAGTATTTATCTTATGTGAACCTGTGGCAGTTGCACCCTCATATTTATAGAATATTTTGCCATTATAGTTCAAAAATTTTTCAAGGTTTTTTGCCCTTATTAATGGGGTTGGCCTGCCTATCTGTTTATACTGTTCAATTACCTCATCCGGTATTTTTTCATATCTCCTGAATGTAAATTCCTGTTTCAAAATCTCCTTGGGCAGTATTTTATTTAATAAATTTATTGATGAAAACTCACTTTTAGAATCCTTAGGTGGTGCTAACGGTTCTGGTAAATCAGGCACGACGTTGTACCAGTTCTCTGGCATTATATCCTTATTTATTGATGAAATCATAATGCACATATTAATACACAATATATAAGCATTACTGATTATTATTTATGTATAATTATATATTGATAAAATATAACATATAAACGATGTTTGTATTTATTATGCTTTTATTGAATTATGGATAATAACCGTACCCGCCAGAAATTTTTTAATTTTTATTATCTGAAAATTATTTTTTAATAACAATTTAGATATATACCGGTAATCATAAAAATTTTTAACTGATTCTGAGAAATATGTAAATGCCGAGCTTTTTGTGATTTTATCGCCAGTATATTTCAGTATTCTATGAAAATACACATCAAAAAATATTTTAAAATATGCATTTTCAGGCTCATATATCTCCATAATAATTAGATGACCATTCTTTTTAGCAATCCTGTTCATTTCAGAAAAATACTCATTCAAACTCTTATTCAATGGTCTTATCAGAAATGATGATGTGATTAAATCGAAATAATTATCATTAAATTTTGTATCCAGAACATTACCGTTGATCTTTATTATATTTTTATTGTTTATCTTATCCAGCATTTCCTCGCTCCGGTCTATAGCATAAACATTACAATTTTTGAATCTATTATAAAGTATACCGGTTAACTTACCGGTTCCAGCACCCGCATCAAGAACTTTGCAATTATTATCAAGTTTTATATTCTTTATCATATATCTTCTCCAGTAATTATCAAGACCAAGGGTTTCTATAGCTGTTATTCTATCATATGATGTGCTTATCCGATCAAAATTATACATGGTATATCATTAATCTATTCCCGAATTATTATTCTTTTGCATTAATTATAAGTGTATAATATTATAAATGTCGTTAAATTAATATGTAAAAATATATTATACATAATTATAATATAGTTCCATGGAACCGGAAATATTTATAAATTTTAAGCATTATGAAAATGCGGTGGGCAATAACTGTGAAAAATTGTTAAATGATTTCAACAGTTTAAAAGATAATAACATATATTACTGTCTATCATACATAGATTTGAGGTTAAACTCCAAATTTAATAGTCTTAATATATTCTCCCAATCCGTTGATGTAAATGATTATGGTGCCTTTACAGGATCAGTTTCAATGGAGTCTTTAATGAGTATAGGTATACACGGATCATTACTGAACCATTCAGAAAACAGAATAAACGAAGAAAACATAATAAAGATACTGGAAAAATCTAAAAATAACAATTTTACCATTGTTTTATGCGCAGAAAATATTGAGGAAATAAAAAAATATTCAAAATTTGAACCGGATTATATAGCATACGAACCACCGGAACTAATAGGTGGTAACATTTCCGTATCAAATGCAAAACCAGAAATAATAGAAGAAGCAGGCAAAATATGTAAAAATAGAACAAAATTACTTGTTGGTGCTGGAGTAAAAACAAAGGAAGATATTGACAGGTCAATGGATTTAGGTGCATATGGTGTTTTAATTGCATCAGGAATTATCAGAGACCCGAAACCAATAAATAAGTTAATCTCATTAACTCATACAAGGTAAATCTATGGTTAATCCAAAAAAGCAAGAAGAACCTATATTTGAAGAGCCAAAATTCGATAAACGTGAATATTTATCTTATGAAAGGGAAAGGGCAAAAGCCATAATACTTGTTTTTATAACAGGGGCACTGGTTGGTTTATTTTCAGGCTATCTCGAAATATTTGGTTACTGGTATCTGGCAATATTGCTTATTATAGCAGTAATATATTTTTTAAGAAGGCTTATAATGTTATTCAAAATAGCAATACCCAAGAGGACAACACATAAGTTTTTGATTTATAGTGAACTGGTTATTGCATGGTTTGTGTTCTGGATAATTGCATTAAATCCACCATTACATGTTGCTTCCGGTCCTGAGGTGATAGATTTATCAGTTTATCATAGCAGTGGCTGGAAGATTGTTACAGCAACAAGTGGGCATTATAACATACCGCTAAGTAGTAATGGCACTGATCAAATGCGTTATTATACAGAATATAAATACAATATAACAGGAATACACATAACCGAAAATAGTCATACTTTACCGTACCATTATAACAGAAACAGTGGATATGTATATTTCAACGTTACCGGATTACGTGCTCAAGGCTCAAATACACTTACAATAACAGAGAATTCAACACATGTGACAACAACAAAAAAATTTACATTATACTCATAATAAATAATATAAACACTTTTATAAATTTAAAATGAATTTCATTCTTAACCAAAAGAGAAAAATACATTAATTAATTTGTAATGCAATATCAAGCAGGTGTGGTGTAGCCTGGTAGCACGGAAGCCTTCCAAGCTTTCGACCCGGGTCCAAATCCCGGCACCTGCATTATTATAAAAATTCAATGCAAATATCTGTTAAAGTTTTTCTGCCATTGCTTTTATTTATGCATTCACGATCCTGTTTTATAATATAAAAATAATATTATATAATTTTAAGATACCCTTAATATGATGCAGACAACACATTTCTCTGCGCCTTCCAATGGAAATAATATGGAATTAAGGATAAATAGCTATGTTCCAGCTATTAACAGCTGCCTTATGTCTCCTGTAGTTATTACGAATTTAGTTATGAAATAATTTAGTTGTAACACATACAAAAATATACGGTGGTGGATACCGTTAATATATGGGTGTATCTTTAATAAACGAAAAGTATATATTGGTAATATAGTTTACTTTTTATGGAATCATTTTATTTTAGAAGCTATGATAAAATTATAGCAACGGCAAACAATGTTAATGAATTGTTAGATGCAATGGAAAAATTGTCCAGCAGCAACCCTGAAAGCTTAAAATATCATGTTGCGAATAAGGATATATACAACTGGTTAAATTACATAGATGAGAAAAAATTGGCAGCAAAACTTAGAAATACAAAGGATCCAAAAAAAGCCATAGCATCAATAAAAAATTATTTAAATCCAAAACCAAAAAAATAGTTATAACTGTAAATACGAATAGCCCTCGGCCTGTTTTTTAACTATTTCCTCCACGCCGGCATTAACAAAACCTATTCCGATAGATGTATCTACATCATCCTTCGATAATTTCATTCCCCTCAACGTATTTACACACGCATTCATTTTTACGCCGGAATTTATAAGCTCCTTAATTGTATCCCCATACCAGGAATTTTTTAATAAAGCTTTTACAGCAGACCTTGTAAATACAACATCTATTTCGGCATCGGGCATTGCATTTTTTAAATTTTTTATCTGTTTTAAAATTATTTCCATCATTTTTATATCGTTTCCATTTACTATTACCCTGTACATCCTTAATAATCATTTTAAAATATATCTATTTAACTTTTATATGGCATAAAAATAAATTAATATAACTGTTAAATATTGCATATAAAATGGATAATATTACTATTAAAATTAAAAAAGGAGGGAAATTCAATGACATTGTTCCTGAAAAACTTAAGGATAGAATAATAGCAGCAAAGATGAATGATAAATTATACGATCTATTTGATACAGCACCGGAAAATAATGATGCTGAACTTATAGATATACATTCAGGCGATGGTGAAAAAATTTTATTGCACAGTGCAGCACATTTACTTGCCAATGCAATTACGGACATACATAAGGATGCCCTGCCAAATACAAGTAATGAGGGAGAGGATACATTTTATTATGATTTTAAAATGGATCCGATATCCATTGAAGATTTTCCATTAATAGAAAAAAGAATGGAAGAAATTGTAAAAAGTAATGTAAAAATAGAAAAATCAATCCTGAACAAAAGTGAGATCCTAGAAATATTTAAAAATAATAAATATAAGATTGATAAAATAAACACTAATGTAAATGATAATGATAAATCATCGATATACAGACAGGGTAACTATATAGAATTCTGTAAGGGTCCACACGTGCCATCAACAGGATATATAATGGCATTTAAATTATTATCAATTTCAAGTACCAATTATGAAGGCGACATTAATAAAGAAAAAATGATAAGAATCTACGGTACGGCTTTTCCAGATAAAAAAGCACTGAATGCATTTTTAATTAGAAGGGAAGAGGCAATAAAAAGGGATCACAGAAAAATAGGCACGGAAATGGATTTATTTATGTTTGACAACGAAAGGGCACCTGGCATGCCATTCTATACACCAAACGGTGCAATTATACGGAATGAACTGATAAATTACATGAAGGAAATAAACAAAAGCCATGGATGGGAAGAAGTATGGACGGCACACGTTTTTAAGGATATAATATGGAAACAATCCGGCCATTATGGTAAATATAAGAACGATATGTTCCTGTTTCAGTTACAGAATGGAGATAATTATGGTTTAAAGCCCATGAATTGCCCTGGTCATATCACAATATTTCAGAGAAATGTTTACAGTTACAGGGATATGCCTGTAAAATATTCTGAGCCAGGCACGGTATACAGATATGAAAAATCTGGAGAAATGGGGGGATTAACAAGGCCAAGGGGTTTTACAATAGATGATGGCCATGGATTTGTAAGACCAGATCAGGTTCTGGAAGAGACAGTTTCATTATTAAAAATGGTTCCAGAAATTTTTAAAACAGTACTCGGTACAGATGAGATCTCGTATGATCTGAGTATTATGGATAAAAATAATCCTGAAAATTACCTGGTATCATATATATGCAATAATTGCAATGCAAAATTTGAAATGCGTGCCGCAGTGGATGAACTAAAGTGCTATAACTGTGGCTCCAGTGATTTAAGGGTAGATTTTTCCATGTGGGATAATGCCACGGATAATTTAAGGGAGGCATTGAAAAATTTAAATTTAAAATATACTGAATATCCAGGCGAGGCTGCTTTTTACGGACCCAAAATAGATATACACATTAAAGACGCTCTGGGCAGGTCATGGCAGTTATCAACAATACAGCTGGATTTCTTTATGCCAGTAAATTTTGATTTATACTATATAGATAGGGATGATAAAAGGGTAAGACCAATAATAATACACAGAGCTATATATGGTAGTTATGAAAGGTTTATTGCAATACTGCTGGAGCATTTTAATGGTAAGTTACCTCTATGGCTGTCACCATTACAGACATATGTTATCCCGGTATCCGAAAATTATAATGATTATGCCGTTAAAATAAATGAATTATTAAATAAAAATAATCTAAGGTCAAGAATAGACTTATCCGGAGAAACCATATCAAAAAAGATAAAACTTATCAGAAAAATGAGGCCATCCTACATTATAGTTGTGGGTGAAAGGGAGAAAAACTCAAACACACTATCTGTGCGTAATAGAAAGGATAAAACAAAAGAATTCGAGATAGAGGAATTTATAAGTAATATAAAAAATGAAATCGAGAACCATAAAATAGACCAGATATTTTAATGACTTGATTATTTTCAGGTGACATCCTCCCACGACTAAAGCCGTGGGCTTCCTGCTTCATCGACAGTGCCTCTTTCATGTATTCCAGAGGTCTTACTCCATCTCCCGCCACCCTTTTTGGGTGGTTTATCAGGCTTCAAATCCCCACTGTCCGTGGGTACTCAAGCATGTAGGCACTTATTCCTTTATAAATGTTCGCTTTCATCTCACCCATAAATGGTGTGGGATTTCTCGCTCACTGTGTTAATAAAAACGTTCTTATCAAATGGATTACTTTATTACTATGAAAGAATACGATGTGATAACTATAGGTGCCGGTGGTGCATGTTATCCGGCAGCATTCAGGTTAAGGCAATCTGATTATAATGTTTTAATGGTGGATGAAAAGGGTGTTATGTCAGGTAATTGTTTATCAGAGGGTTGTGTACCATCAAAAACAATTATAGAAACGGTGCATAATTACAAAAGAATGAAGGAGTTTTATAATTTTAGAATAAATTACAGTGATATAATAAAAAGAAAGGACTATGTACAGGATATAAGGTATAAAAGTCATAATGAAGAATTAAATATTGCTAATCTGGAAGTATTGAAGGGTACAGCATCAATAATCGATAAAAATACAGTAGAGGTAAGCATAAACAATGATATTAACAGTAAGGAAAGATTCCATTATAAGCATTTAATAATAGGTTCCGGAGCCACCACGTCGGTACTAAAAATAGAAGGCTATCAATACTGTATTACCAGTAAAGATCTCTATGCATTCAGGCATTCTATGGATGAACTGCCAGAATCAATAGCAATTATAGGTGCTGGATATATCGGTATAGAAACAGCATCGTTTCTATCCATTCTTGGTGTAAGGGTTGAATTAATAGAGATAATGGACAGTGTATTAAAGGGCATGGACATTGAGGCCGTGAATAAACTATTGCCATTGCTGCCTGAAATGAATTTGCACCTGAATAATAGCGTTCAATCAATAGAAAAACATGGTGATAAATTTAAGGTAAATATAATGGATAAGGACAATAAAAGTGATAATGTAATTGTTGATAAGGTTTTAATGGCTACGGGCAGGTCTCCTGTAATACCTGATGGTATCAAGGATCTCGGAATTGAATATGATAGGAAAGGAATAAGGGTAAATTCTGGAATGCAGACAAATATTAAAAATATCTATGCAGCAGGAGATGTAAACGGTATCGCACCACTATTTCATGCAGCAAAGAGGCAGTCTTTAATTGCAGCACACAATATAATGAATGGTGATAAATTAACGGATTATTTCGATCCATTCGCTGTTCCGTTTACACTGTTTACCATACCACAGATGGCATTTGTGGGTTTATTGCCAGACGAATTAAATAGAAGGGGAATAAACTATATACGGACTACATATGACATCAAAGGCGACTCACTTGCAGAGGCATACAATGAAATGTATGGTGAAATAGATCTATTTTTTGAGGAAAATTCCATGAAAATTCTGGGAGGATATATAATAGGCAATGATGCGGGCAATATAATAAATGAAATAGCACTTGGAATAGAAAAAGGCTTAACTGCAAGGGATTTTGCAGAAATGTCACATCAGCACCCTATGACCTTTGAAGGTCTTGATACTGCTGCAAGGAAACTGTACTGAAGGCATTTACTTTACAGTGCTACTGGATTTGGAAAATCACGAAGTGGGTAACTCACCTTCAGGACCATTATGCCTGTTTCCACGACAAACAGTTATGTTGAGGGCTCCTCATCCATTACAGGGATCAAGTTGCCAAACAGGGGGCGTAAAAGATTCTACTGTAACATACAGTTAAGTTAATTCATACTCTGATCGTAATTCTTTCCATTAACGTCACAGGTTAATCCAATATAAGTGATCTACTGGCACATGCGGAGAGGTCAATTATACATAATAATAGCATCGTTAATTGTTGTTGCCATGTTTATAATGATTGCTTATTCTCCTGTCAATCATAATGATATAAACAATGCCAATAATGTTAAAAACAACGTTAAAAGCAGTTATATAAACATTAATAATATTACTTCAATTCTTAACCCCGTCCATTTTACATAACAGGGACTGATATTTTTTTAAACCCTTATTTGTAACTGTCTTTTTTTACTGATTTTGATAACAATTTTGTACCTATATGTAACTTTTTATGTAAATCAATTTCAGAACATCATCTATTATTAAATGCATAGAAATATTTATATATTATATTATATTATATTATATTATGAGGAGAAGTAATATAGTAATAGCCATATCCATTTTAGTAGTTACAATGTTTATCATGATATCCTTTAATACCGCACCATTAAATAATATTAACCGTATAGATGAAAAAACCGCTTCAAATAATGATACAGATAAATCTGTAAAAATAAATAATATTACATTCATGCACAATTATGCTGTATCCAAGAGTGGAGCTATAAATTTTAACAGTATCAATAAAACATCAATAAACAGCATATACTCATATAAGGATAATGCCAGTAATAATAATGTTACACCATACAAATCAAATTATATAAAAACAAACAGCACAAATTATTTAGTGCAGTACTATAACAATTCTAATATAAGATATTCCATTGCATTTACAGAGAGGTTTAATAATTACAAGGTGGAAATAGCAGATATAATATCCGGTAACAATAGCAAGAATACCTCATACATCTATGCAAATATAGTTCCCCTAAACTCATCCAAGATATTGCTGGGCAATGAATTCAACCTGAATTATAGATCTACATACGGCAACCAGATGAAAACATTAATAAATTCTATTGAATTAATATCTATGAATTATATGGGTTCCAGTAATAATACGATGCATAAATTCGGGATAGAATATGGCTATATAGCATTGGCAATGGGTAATATGTTTAAGGATACAAATAAAAATATTAAAAACATAGAAATCAATCACACCGAATCAATAATAATAGACTATAACTGGAATTGCATTTTAAGCATGATAGGAACTATTTTGGTATTAGCGGGGATAACTATCGGATTAGTGATTTTTGGTGCTGCAACTGGAGGTACAAGTGTGCTTCTTGGATTGGGAATCTTAGCTAGTTTGGGTATTGGGCTTGGTTCACTGGCATTATCTGTTTACCATGATGGAAATAATTGCTTTGGAGGCTGGTAGGATGCTGGACACTGTTAAACGATTAAAGAGGCAATGGAAACTTTTTATTCTTGCAGTAATTTTTGAATCATCGGCATCGGTTTTATACCTTATAACATTTTTATATGATTTTTTTATTAAGAGAGAAGTAGAAATTATTAGCTTAATACTATCTATCATGCTTGCCACACTGGTTATACTTTTTATAATTATTTTTAAGTTCATGAAAAAACAGAATTTAGATGATCAAAAAAATGATAATTCTAAAATTCAGTAATAACAGCAAGAATACATCATACATCTATGCAAACATAGTAACAGTAAATTCCTCTAAAATATTATTCGGCAATGAGTTTAATATAAACTATAAGTCATCATATGGCAATCAGATGAAAACATTAATAAATTCTATTGAATTAATATCCATGAATTATATGGGTTCCAGTAATAACACGATGCATAAATTCGGAATAGAGTATGGCTATATAGCATTGGCAATGGGTAATATGCTGGGATATACAAACAGTAATGTTAAGAATATAGAGGTTAGTCATACTGAATCAATAATAATAGACTGGAACTGGGGTTGCATAAATGCTATACTATCACTTGCAGGAACTATTATTGCGTGGTTTATAGCTTCTGCACTATTTAGTGTTGCTCCATTAACAGGGGGTACAAGTGTATTGATAGGCATAGCGTTTTTAATCGGTACAGGCATATCTATTGGTCTTACAATGGGTGCAGTTTATCATGCAGGCAATGCCTGCTTTGGAGGTTGGTAAATGGAAAATAATAAAAATAAAGATTTATATAAAAGTGGTCGAGATCAACAAAAACTTACAAAACTTATTGTTATCAATTTTTTTATGCCAGGCATTTTTGGTTTAATACTGATAATTAGTAATTATATCCGCCCGGTTAATATAAGAATTATTGTAGAATCCATAGCATTAATACCACTTATAGCGGAGGTTATGATAATTAGATATATTTTTAAACTACGCCACAAAATAATCAATGATAATAGATTGAGAAGGTGATTGCATAAATGATGTACCGGAACTTGCAGCAACAATTTAATTTAAACTATAAATCATCATATGGCAACCAGATGAAAACATTAATAAATTCTATTGAATTAATATCTATGAATTATATGGGTTCCAGTAACAGTACAATGCATAAGTTCGGGATAGAGTATGGATATATAGGATTAGCAATGGGTAATATGCTTAAGAATACAAATAATAATATTAAGAATATAGAAATAAATAAAACAAATGCCATATCAATAGATGCAAATTGGTGGTATGTTCTTGCCCTTATAGGATATATCGGAGCTTGGATTGTTCAAATAATTAGTGCACTTGGTATACCTGCAACACTTGGCTTGTTAGCAGGAGCGTGGTTATTTTCCATTTTTATGCTAAGTACCGTTGTATTAGCTGGAGTTGCACACGCATGCGGGTGGTAAAATGGTAAATAATATATCTTTAAATATAAATTTAAAAACAGAATATAAAAAATTAAAATTATTTACAATATTAATGATACTGGAAGCTGAAATGCCCACAATTTTAATTATAGATCCATATAATAATATATACTGGAAAGCACTTTCATCACTAGCATATATACCGGCCATAATTAGTGTTATTTCATATAAATATAACAAAAACCTAATAAAATATAGGATATATAAGTATAATAGTATAAACTATAAAAATGCTATAAAATATAGAGCAATATATCTTATTATACCTGCTATAATATATTTTATAATGTCACCATTAATCTTTATAATAACAAAAAATATCTTCTATTTTACACTGTATGAAGTAATTGGGTTTATTATATTTATATTGGATGAAATAATAATAAGTAAAAGAGTTATGAAATCCCAATTCGGGCTACAGCAATGAATAGTATGTTTGAATTTACAAACGTGATGGGAATTTAAATAAAATCTATATTTAACAATATGAACTGGAAATACCGCGCCATTTATGGGTGAGATAAGAGTGAACCGTAGTAATGGCAATAGGTATATATAAGAATATATTTATACAATAAGTATGCCAAAAGTGTGTAACACATCGGAAACAAGTGTTCATTTCATGGGGTGTCATTCTACGTTGTGCCTAAAATACGGAAAAAAATATTTATTAGTAAAATGGGTCAATGGCTAAAGGAACTAATAAAGGGAAAATCAGGCAGGATAGACTGCAAAATTCCTGTATTGGAGGCTGGTAAATGAATAAGATCAGTAATAAAAGCATAGAAAAAAATAAAATAAGCAGAAAAAAAATTGAAAGATTAAGAATAATTGCTATTTTGTTATGGATTATTTTTGATGCTGTTGGATTCTTATACCTCACATTTCATATAAATATCTTGCTTTATATACTTCTTATAATATTGGTAATTATTGTAGTAATATTTGTATACATTGTAAAAAACAGGCACAATGTTTTAGATAAATGAAAAAATTAATAAATAACACATCTTAAAAATCATACTATTTTTATATTAAATTTTTATACCCTATTATGTCCACAATACCTGAAAATTTAAATTATACAAAAAACCATGAATGGTTTGTTATAGAGAATAATATAGCCACAGTAGGAATAACTGATTTTGCCCAGAATCAGTTAACAGATATCGTTTATATTGATATGCCAAAAATAGGGGATCAAAAAAAAATTAAGGACATTTTACTGACGATAGAATCGGTTAAATCAGCTGAGGATGTATATTCTCCGGTAAATGGAAAGGTAGTGGAAATAAACAATGAATTGAATGATAAACCCGAACTTGTTAATTCTGATTCTTATAAATACTGGCTGGTAAGAATAGAATTATCCGATGACAGGTTTGAATCCATGGATTCTAAAAAATATAAGGAATATATTGGTGAATAACTTTATAAGAATGATAACATGGATAGAAAGGATAAATATTATACCAGGGCAAAGAAAGAAAAATATAGAAGCAGGGCTGCATTCAAATTAATAGAAATAGAGAAAAAATATAATGTAATAGGCAGAGATGATTATATCCTCGAGTTCGGTTCCTCACCGGGAGGATGGACGCAGATTATAAGGGAATATACAGATATGCCTGTAGTTTCAGTTGATTTAAACAGAATGGCACCACTGGATAATGTAATATTTATTCAGGGCAATATCAATGATGGATCCCTGCATGATAAGATAAATGAAATAATGGTTTCAAACGGTATAAAATCATTTAATACAGTGGTATCCGATGCCATGGTAAAAACCAGTGGCAATGGTGAAATGGACCATTACCGTTCATATGAACTGTGTGAAAACGTAATGAAATTATCAGTAGATTTATTATCAAAAAATGGCAATATGTTACTGAAACAATTTCAGGGAGATATGACAAACGGATTTTTAGATAAATGGAAGGGCAATTTTAATTTTTATAAAATAACAAAACCACATGCATCAAGGGCACACAGCAAAGAGATATATATACTGTTTAAAAATAAGCGTTAATCCTTAAAGGACTCAACAATATCATCATAAAAATCATAATCGGTTATGCATATTATTTTCCTGTTTTCATTTTCATTTATTTCTTCCTTTAATCCATTTATTATATAACTGCTCCTTTCTATATTCACTTTCTTAAAACTTTTAATATCCACAACATAATTCCACGATTCAACAAATTCTTCAGGTGTTTCATTTTCAAATTGTAGTTTGCTTATCTTCTTTTTTCTTAGGGAATGTCTCAATAAATCAGTGGTCTTTATATGTTTTTTATATATTTTCTGGTACGTATTTTCATCCATATCCAGGCCTATCATCGGTATATCATTTTCAACGGAATATTTTGTCGCCTCTATATATACAGGTGACGGTGTCATCACCTCACCATACTTCGATAACTGGACACCATACATTATTTCATAATCAGATAAATTCATCTCAAAGGGGTCATTAATAAAGGCTTTCATGCCATCAACCTCCTCAGGGGATATTGTTATCAGTATAATATCCGGTCTCTCGTATAATAGCTCCTTCCGCAGCTCATCACCATCACGCACGAGACCTTTTATGCCGCCGAATATTGTTATATTATCATTAATACTGTATATCATAAACGTTTTGCCAGTATTTTTTTGAATTTGTCACCATCATATATATTTTTCAGATCCCTTATATTTATAACGGGGCAACCGTATATATTCTCTCTTTCTGTATTCTCCCTATTAATTATTACAGGTATATCATCCAGTATTTCACTTATCTTTTTTATTGATATTATCCTGTTGGCATTGTTATTTATATTATCAAATGCCCCTATAATTAAAAACGATTTCAGATCGTATGACAAACCATCAAATGGATTCCTGCTAATATATTCAGACACATAACCAAAATTATTCATTATACCAAATACCTCCTTTATAAAGCCATTTTCAGAATACTCCTGTTTTATACTAACATTATTTTTCATAACGTTTATATCCAGATTCTTACTGATATCACATTTTAATATCTCTTCAAGTTTAAAATATATATCTACTGTAGCGGAACTACCGGATTCATATAGCGAAACAGATCTTCTTGAGATGCCAAGTTTCTGTGATATATACCCTATAGAATATTTCTTTTTCTCCCTGATCTCCCTCATTTTTTCCCCATCTATCTGAACATAAAAACCTCCAGGTGCAGAGTAAATATAGGGTTCTCTCCCATTTATATATTCTATAAACGTTCCCATAGATAATATAGGAACACCATGCCTGAAATACAGCACACCCTCCTCAAGTTTACCATTACCGGCTTTCTCTCCTATTATTATAGCGATAGAACCCGTCAGCACACCCATTTTCATCAGGGGTGTAACACTTATTTTACTGAATGTATCAATATTGTATAATATTTTTATTATATACTTTTCATTATAACTTTTACAGATTAAATCAAATGTAACCAGACCATATAGATCCGGCTCTGATACCTTAAAATTATTTTTTTTAAGAAAATCGTATACCTTTTTTATTAATTCTCTTCTCCCATCCACACGGTAATATTAATATACTTATATATATACTTTTATAATATCGTAATAATAATATATTTAATATTATATAGTATTTCTCCCAATTTCAGATGATAATTTATGTTTGCATACTTTTACCTCACATTTATCACATATAACATTTATTTTTTCAGGTGAATTTATCACTATTTTATTTATTCCCGGAACATTATTAAGTTCATTAAATATATCATTATTTATCCTGTTATAAAATATTACCCTTATGAAGTTTTCCTCACGATCGGAATTCACTGAATACATCTCTCTTATGTATGAGGAATACCTCTTTGTAATGGACATAAATTCCCATAACACCTTTGGAAATGAACCTATGTTTATGTAAACCGTAACCATCTCGTTTCCCATCATTAAAGATACCTTTGATTCGTCGGTTATTACAGAAATATTTTCCATTATTCCTTTTACAATAGTGTTTTTATTTATAAATTTTATAGTTTCATACAGTGTCCTTCTATTTACATTTATTGCATTTGCAATGCTGCTCAATGGTATTTCTATATTATTTAAAAAGAATTTATCATCAATAATTGATATGCCGTTTTTATATAGTGCTTCCACTATCTTTTTCTTTACCGGATAATTCTTAAAATATTCATCAAATATTAAATGCATTGTATATGATAAATTTTAATTCCTATAAAAACTTTATATTATCGTTTTTTATATGACATTATTTTAATAAAAATATGCATTTTATTTTTATTATAATCATAAATAATTAACAATGATGAATAATATAACGAATAAAGAAATTTTTATAAATAATAATAGCATTAAGCCCCATGTATGGAAAGATATTAATATGCGATCCTGTAGATAATGTTTTAAGAGATAAATTAAAGGATAAATTTGATGTAGATTATAAACCCGAAATATTAAAGGGTGAATTATTAAATGTTATAGATAAATATAATGTTGTTGTTGTAAGAAGCAGAACCAAGATAAATAAGGAAATAATTGACAGGGGTAAAAATCTTAAAATTATAGCAAGGGCAGGTATAGGCGTTGATAATATTGATACAGATTATGCGGAGGAAAAGAAAATAAAAATTGTTTATGCTCCAGGATCATCAACAGAAAGCGTTGTTGAAATTACCATTGCAATGATGGTTATGGGTGCAAGAAACCTTGTAAAAGGTATAGAAAACACAAAAAATAATAATTTTAAAAAATTAATGGGTTCTGAATTATCAGGTAAAACCATGGGAATACTGGGATTTGGTAGGATAGGCAGGGCAATAACAGATGCTGCAAAGATCTTCGGTATGAACTTTATTGCATATGATCCGATGCCTGTGGAATATCCAGATTATGTAAAGAAAGTATCACTGGAGGAATTATTAAAAAATTCAGATTTAATATCAATAAATGTAACAATGGGAAAAGATTCTCCATATATATTAAACGATAGGGAATTATCCATGTTAAAGGATAATGTAATAATAATAAATACATCAAGGGCCAGGGCAATAAATGGCGGGGATATGTTAAAATATTTAAAAAATGGTAAAATATCTGCGTTTGTAAGTGATGTATTCTGGAATGAACCTGCAAAGGAAGACTATGAATTAGAAATGTTAAAACTGGATAACGTTTTAATAACCCCACATTTAGGTGCCCAGACATATGAAGCACAGAAAAGAATAGCAATAATGACTGCAGATAATATAATAAATGAGTGGTAAAAATGTTATTAATTCCGGGTCCCGTTGAGGTACCATTCAGTGTTTCCAATGCTGGCAGTCTTGTAATAAATCATAGGTCAGATAAATTCAGGGATATTGTAAGAGAAAATCAGGAATTATTGAATAAATTCTCCGGTGCATTTAAATCTGTGGTTGTAACCGGTTCAGGCACATTAGCAGTTGAAACTATGGTTTTTTCCCTGATAAATGAAGGGCAGAGGGTTTTATCCATAAGCTATGGCAACTTCGGTGAGAGATTAATAGATTCTATAAAAAGAAAAACAAAAAATGTTGAATATTTAAATTATGATGAATTAAATGTAGAAAATCTTATAGCGGATATAAGTGAAAGAGATTTTGATTTATTATTTCTGGTACATAATGAAACATCCAACGGTACTGCCATAAATGATTTAAACAGAATAATAAAAATAGTTAAAAGCAAGGGTTCAAAGCTATTAATAGATGGTGTTTCCGGTTTCGGTGGCTATAATATAACCATGGATGGCATATATGCAATGGTTACTGGTAGCCAGAAAAATATAGCCGCCATTCCCGGAACCGGCATAATATTCCTCTCAGAGGAAGCATATAGCGATTTAATGAATAATACCAGCAACGTGCCATTTTACCTAGATTTAAAAACATCATTAAAATTTTTAAATAAAAATGAAACGGCGTACACACCGTCAACAGGTGCCTTTAATTCATTGAATTTAGCATTAAAAATACTAGACCGTGAAGGTTTTAATAACAGGATTGAAAGAATAGAAAAGTCATCAGAGTTTATAAGGAAAAAATTAATGGAAAACGATATAAAAATATTTGGCAGCGATGATACATATTCAAACACCGTTGTATGTTTTTATAACGGTAACCAGGATTTAATTAAAAAATTAAATTTGAATAATATAACTGTATCAAAGGGTATGGGAAATATGGCGGAAAAAACAATAAGACTGGGTACAATGGGTGTTATAAATAATTTTTACATAAAAAAATTCCTAGATACATATTTTAAAGTTGCCGGGATAAATGAGAATATAGATGAAAATGAAATACCGAAAGAAACGGTATTGCCTGAGTTTATCTTAAATGATATTAATTTAATTTAAAACTCAGCCTTTTATGGCCTCTGCCCTTATTTTCTATTTTTAATATTTCTATCTTACCTACTTCACCCGTATTTTTAACATGTGTTCCACCATCGGCCTGGTAATCAAAATTTTCTATCTCTATTATCCTTACCCTATCCAGGTTTTTTATTAACTCCCTGCCAGGTTCAGTTCTTGATAGTTCAGGTATTTTTAAGGCCTCATCCCTTGTTATATCTCTCTGGAAAACATTTAACCCCTTATTTATTACCTCATTTGACCTTTTTATTATATCATTTATAAGGTCCTTATCTATTATATCGAAGCTGAAATCAACCCTGGCATGGTCATCATATATCTGGCCACCGGTTAACAGACCATTTTTATACTCGTTGTTTACAACACCGTCAATTATGTGTACTGCCGTATGGTATCTCATATGCAGATACCTCTTATCCCAGTTTATCATTCCATGTATTTTATCTCCGTTTTTTATTCCAGTGCTGCTGTCTGCTATATGTAAAATATTATTTCCCTCTTTCCTCACGTCCGTTATTTCTATATTCTTATCATTAAATTTTATAATGCCCGTATCGCTTGGCTGTCCGCCACTTGTGGGGTAAAACAATGTCTGATCCAGTATTATGTTATTATCGTATGTGTCAATTACAGTTGCATCAAATTCTTTTTTATACATTTCAGTAAAATATAATTGCAATGTCATGATAAATATATGCAAAAATAATATATTAATTTGATTACATTAAAATTGCAATGCACAGATCTGTGCAGAAATATTTATATAGAACATTAAAATGTCACATAGATAAAAATGGCATTGATAAGAGATGAAGATAAGAAGTATTTAATAGATGAGTTTAATAAAAAGTTAAAGAACGATATAGATGTTGTTGTTTTTACTTCAAACAATGGCGATTGCAAATATTGCAAGGAAACCCTGGAACTTGTTGACGAACTTGCTGCATTAGACCAGAAAATAAACGTAGTAAAATATATATTCGAGGATAACAAGGATGTAGCTGAAAAATATGGCGTTGAGAAATATCCTGCAACTATAGTGGCCCCAAAGGGTGTAGAGGACGGAAGAATTATATATTATGGTATTCCATCTGGCTATGAATTCGGGTCATTAATAGAGGATATAGAAAACATATCAATAGGCGATGCTGATGTATCAAAGAAAGCAGTTGAACTTCTGTCAAAGGTTGATAAACCTGTAACGATAAAGGTATATGTAACACCCACATGCCAGTACTGTCCTAGGGCAGTTGGAACAGCACATAAATTCGCCTTATTAAATAAAAATATAAGAGGTGAAATGATAGAATCTCTGGAATTCGAGAAGGAAGCTTCAGACGCTGGTGTCTCAGCAGTACCACATATTGTTATAAACGATGACGTTACATTTGTAGGTGCATATCCTGATGACCAGTTCGCAGAATATGTAATGGAAGCTTTTAACCACAAAGAGTAAATAATTTTAATAATTTTTATTTAAGAACAACTGGAAATTTTATATAATAATTTCATATACAGTATTTACAGCCATCGTAGCTCAGCTAGGTAGAGCGGCTGATTTGTAATCAGCAGGTCGGGGGATCGAATCCCTCCGATGGCTTATTATAATCTGGTGTAAAGCTTCCCTATGTTTTTGTGTAAAACACCTTAACCTGCCACATTTTTTTATATGTTTATCGGCACCTCTAAGGCAAAATTGATCTCCATTTTTATAACAGTTTATGCATTTATACTGGGTATAATGGGGCAGGCACTGGTACCCTTTGTCGCTTTAGGTTTAGTGCCTGTATTTTATAATGGATGGAGATATCTATTTGCCATAGGCGGTATAATAGCTGTAATAGCATTACTGTTAAGATTCGAATTACCGGAATCACCAAGATGGCTTGTACTGAAAAAGAATAATTTTGGTAAGGCTGAATCTATCCTTGCAATGATGGAAACTATAGCAGAAAAACGTTATGGTAAATTACCGGCATCACATCCTGAGGAGGTAAATTTAGAGGAATATAAAACAAGGTTTCCGACATTATACCTGTTTGAGGGCAGAGAGGGAAAAGTATACTCGAAAAGATTAACAATCCTAGTTTTTGCATGGTTTTTCTGGTATATAGGCAACTACGCATTTTTAGGGGATGCAGCAACTTTACTGGCAGCCGCCCATATACCGTTAGCAAAATCAATACTGTATTTAGGAATAGGTGCAGTAGGTTATCCCGTAGGTGCAATATTAATGGCACTAACTGCAGATAAATACGAAAGAAAATATGTTATATTTATGGATACAATAGTATGGTTTGTAGGCCTTTTAATATTTTCACTTAAAACCGAACCAACATTATTAATAGGGTCATTTATGGCTTCACTGGCACTGGGAATGTATTTGCAGGTGGCATATACCTACACAGCATAGAGTTACCCGACAAGAGCCAGAGCCTCTGGATTTGCATTAACAGATGGTTTAGGCCATATTGGTGGGGCCTTAGGTGCCATAATATTGCCCATAATAGTTTCATTATACACATTCTCTACAGGTTTTATATTTATAGCAATAACAGGGTTAATAGCAGGAATTATAATGGCAATAGGTGGACCTGTAACATCAAGAAAAACCTTAGAATCTATATCTGAATAAAATTAATTTTAAAATTTTAATATTAAATTTTCATTTTTAAAAAAATATATAATTTTTATCCCTTCCACAGTCCTAAGGCAAAACCGACTATGAAGAGAATGACGGTAAATGTTACGTCTATGGCGGTAAGGTGGAGTGTTGAAGAATATGTTATTGCATATTTTGTGACATTTGAGATTATATTTGAAGACGATATGTGCGGTATAAAGCTTATGCTCACAAACCCTGCAATTACAAAAGCTACAACTAACAGGACAATAGACGTAACTGCCTTCCTTATTGCAATTCCAAACAACAGTCCATCTATAAACACCAGTGCCATGGTGATATATGGGGCCATCGGTTCTAATGATGCTGGATACAACATAATTATTATGAGTGAATTATTATATTTAAACTTTTATGTTTATAGACCTGCCAAAATTTCTGTGATTCAAAAAACTGGATAAGTTGTGGGTCCTTATTATATATTATGCATAAAATATAAATATTCAAATCTGTTAAATAAGTTATGAGATGCTTTCTTGGTTCTCCGTTAAATATAGATGAGAATATTTATAATTCCATAAATTATGACGGTAAAAAAACTGATAGGGCATTGCTGCATATTACGTATTATTTTCTCGGTGAAATTGACGAATCATATTCAAACTACATATGTTCAAAAATAAATTCACTGGATATAAAAAAATCAGAGATAACCATAAATGGCATACATGGATTTCCAGATGATAAACATGCCCGTATTTTATATTTTAGCGTAGATAGCGAATATGTAAATAATATTTATAAGAAATTAGTCGATGAAATTAATTTGAAAAAATATAATTTTACACCCCATGTTACAATATACCGTTTCAAAAAATTCCATGAAGTTATAAAAAGTGACATTAAGTTCAATATAACAATAGATAAAGTCTGTTTGTATAATAGTATATTCGAAGAAAAAAGGATATACAATGGACTGTGCTGTAAATATATGTGAATTACCCTGCACTAACGGACGATTTTTCATCTCAAAAACAGGCACATGCCTATAGGACTCTAAAACATCTAATCCGCACCTTAAATTATGCGTATGTGGAGAATTCTCATAGATCAGCATACACCTTAAATAAAGTTCTAAAGACCGATACAGGCTAAACATTGCCAGATCAGGATAATGTTTGTTATAATTCTCCATTGCACCCTCCACATATATCTTCCTGATTTTTCTATGAATACTTATGCTCATCATCCTGTATATTAATATTGTAAATTCATTCTAATATATTCATGCTAATAATAAGTTTGATATATATTTTAAGATTAATTAAGTATGCAAAAAGAAAACGAACAAAAATTTGATTTAAAACTTGGAAGATTTGGATCATCAACAGCCACAAAACCGTCCATTGATCTGGTTCATAAAATTATGGATGATACAGGCACATCTTCCTTCGAAAGGTTGTCAAAACAGGATCCCTCGTGCTGGTTCGGCGAGTGGGGTGTTTGCTGTAGAATCTGTTACATGGGTCCATGCAGGATTACCAGTGCAAGATTCAACAGGGGTGCTTCAAGGGGGGTCTGTGGGGCCACAGCCGATACTATAGTTGCAAGGAATCTGCTCCGTGAGACTGTTGGTGGAACCGCATCGCATGCAGAACATGCATTTGAAATAGCAGAGACATTGAAGCTTGTAGCCACTAATAAGATAAAGGGTTATGAAATAAAGGATAAGACTAAGTTATTAAGTGTTGCATCAAATCTGGGAATTGAAGTTGAGGGAAAGACAGATAAACAAATAGCAAATGAAATAGCAGATGTAACAATTGCTGATTTCAGTAAGGCTGACCATGAGCCTATGGTCTGGGTAAAGGGATACGCACCCTCATCAAGCTATCTTCACTGGAAGAATCTAAATATTATTCCATCCAATTCGTGGTCATTTATAATGAATGCCCTTCATAGAACCAGCATGGGAAATGATGCGGAGGTAAGTAATATTCTCCTTGCAGATATTAGAATGGGAATTCTTGATGGGTATTCAGGTCTTACCCCAAGTACAGAGTTATCCGATATTCTATTTGGAACCCCTGAAGTTGTAAATTCAACTGCAAATATTGGAGTTTTGAAGGAAGATTATGTTAATCTGGCCATACACGGACATAATCCACTGGTGGCTGAGAAGGTTGTTGAATGGGCAGAACGCCTTGATGATGAGGCAAAGAAACTGGGCGCGAGGGGACTCAATCTTGTTGGTGTGTGCTGCAGTGGAAATGAGGTTCTAATGCGACACGGTGTACCCATGGCAGCCAACGAAATGCAGGCAGAACTTGCAATTGCAACAGGGGCGCTTGATGCAATGGTTGTGGACTTCCAGTGTATATGGCCAGTTCTTGGTGAGGTTGCGTCATGCTATCATACAAAGCTTATTACAACAATTCCATATGTCAAGATCCCTGGAGCACTGCATATAGAGTATTCGCCGGAACGTGCTGATGAGGTGGCGGAACAGATTGTAAGGGAAGCCCTTAAAGCTTACGTAAAACGTGATCCATCCCGTGTACTGTTATCTAAACAGGTTGAACCAGTGGTTGGTGGATTTTCAGTGGAGGCTATAACCAAACTGCTTGCTAAAGTAAATAATGAGGATCCACTGAAACCATTGATTGACAAAATCGTAAAAGGCGACATATACGGTATAGTTGGCATTGTGGGTTGCCCAAATCCAAAACTACGCAGGGAACTTTATACTGAGAGGCTAATTAGAGAACTTTTCAAGAACAATATACTGGTTCTGGTTACTGGATGTATTGCACATATATCGGCTCAGGAAGGTTTCATGAACCCTGCGAGGATAGATGAATTTGAGATGGGCAATGGATTAAGGGAAACACTAAAAGAACTTGGTGGTGTTGCCGGTATGAGTTCTCTTCCTCCAACCCTTCATATGGGTTCCTGTGTGGATAATTCAAGAATAGGGGTTCTGGTAAAGAATATTTCAGAAAAACTGGATGTTGATGTTTCTGCCCTGCCTGTAGTTGCATCGGCTCCCGAGCTTATTACAGAAAAGGCCGTGGCTATTGGAACATGGGCCCTATCCATAGGACTTCCACTTCATACTGCTCCAGAACTACATATAGAAGGTGGAAAACAGGTTAAGGGGATTCTCTCGGAAAGCCTGAAGGATCTTACCGGAGCCGAGGCTTTTAGCGAGATGGATCCGGAAAAGGCAGCTAAAGAAATGGTAGCGATAATAAAGGAAAAAAGAAAAGCCCTCGGGCTTCCTACATAGGGTGATAAAAATGTGTTCAGAATTTATACTCTCTGGTGAGGAAGAAAGAGATAGCAGGGTCAAGGATCTGGTAATGGGAGCTGAATCAGCCGGTATTAACAATCCAGAAAACAGGATTGTAATTACTGGAAAGGGTGGAACTGGCAAGACTACTATAACTGCAATTCTCTCATATCTTATTGCAGAGAAACATAAAGTTCTGGATGTTGATGCTGATCCACAGATGAACCTGCCGTATGCTCTTGGACTTGACAGAAAAGTTGCAGCGAAAATCGTGCCCCTAAATGTTCAGGCAGATTATATCGAGGAGAAAACCGGTGCCAGGCCCGGATCTGGATGGGGTGAATTTCTCTCACTTAATCCTGATGTAAGCGACGTTGTAGAAAGATTTGGAATAGGTATCAACGATAAAATCAGCATACTTGTGATGGGAACATTACACAAATCGGGAATAGGATGTCTGTGCCCTGAGAACGATCTTTTGGAATCTGTGGTGAGGCACATATCGATCAGAAATGATGAACGGATTCTTATGGATACTGAAGCTGGAGTGGAGCATTTTGGAAGGGCCATAGCAAGAGGTTTCGGTCATGCAATAGTGGTCAGTGAGGTATCTTTTAACTCTATACAGGTCGCAGCAAGTGCAGTAACACTGGCATGGGATCTTGGAATAAAAAACATTCACCTTGTTTTTAACAGGGTTGCAGGCAATAAGGAGGATATTGATAGCCTTATAGACGAAATCGATTCCAGCATACCATTTACAGTTGACCAGATTCCCTTTGATAAAAATCTAAGAACTGTGGATCCATCAGTAAAATCATTATTAACCAGCAACAGTAAAATAGTTCCTGCCGTTAGGAAACTACTAAACAGGATTTATGGAAGTTCCTGATATAAAATAACCACATTTTTTAGGGCATCTATAAGTACTGGAAAACTATTCTATTTTTCTCATATTTTCAGTGGCAGTATACTGGAATTTTCCAGTGTTATGTGTGTATCAGGATAGATGGAATACCACTGAGTTATAAATGTTTTCTATCGCTTTCGTTTACTATCCTGCTAAATAGGATTTTCCACATGCCGAATTAGATATAAAAACATATAGTAATTAAATTATTCATATAATGTAACATAGAATATGTTGCAACGAATAGGTTATATACATTTTAAACATAACATTATATGATAATGTAAGTTATCATGAAATAATTAATAAAAGTAACGGTGATAATGATGAATGTCGATCCAAATATAACAAAATATCTTATCAAAGCCAAAATAATCACCGACGGTGTCGTGGAAAAACCCGATATTGTAGGTGCCATATTTGGCCAGACCGAGGGCTTACTTGGTGATGAATTAGATTTAAGGGATTTACAGAAAAGTGGTAAAATAGGTAGGATAGAGGTAGAAATTGATACAAAGAAAGGTAGGACAGATGGTTTTGCCCTGATACCTTCCGGGCTTGATCAGGTAGAAAGCTCTATACTTGCTGCTGCACTTGAAACAATAGATAGAATAGGACCATGCAAGGCTAAGGTTGAGATAGAGAACATAGAGGATGTAAGAGTAAACAAGAGAGATAAGGTAATACAGAGAGCGGAAGAATTATATAAGAACATGGGGAATAATGGAAAAAGCCTCAGTGAGAGTATAATACAGTCCGTGAGAGAAGATGTGGAGAAAAAGGAGATAATATCATACGGTGAGGACCATTTACCCGCAGGGCCTATGGTAAGTACATCGGATTCAATAATAGTTGTTGAGGGAAGAAATGATATTTTAAATTTACTGAAATACGGAATAAAAAATACCATAGCAGTTCAGGGAACAAGCGTACCCAAAGCAGTAAAAGACTTATCAAAATCAAGGACTGTAACCTTATTTGTTGATGGAGACCACGGTGGAGAACTGATAATAAAGGAAATGCTGCAGGTTGCGGATGTTGATTTTATAGCAAGAGCCCCCCCAGGAACAGAGGTTGAGGAACTTACATACAAACAGATAGTTAAAGCACTGAAATATAAAACGCCTGTTGAGCAGTATTTAGAATCACATGGAATGATAGAGGAATTGAAGGAATTTTCTGAAAAAACCGCCAGTAGAAACAATGAAAACGTGAAAATTGAAAATACGAAAAAAACTGATAACAGTGAGGGCAGAAATATCGAGGATAAAAAAAATGTGAGAAACAATGAAAAAAAGGAAATAGTTAATAAAAATGAAGCACAGGTATCAACCATTGAGGAATTGAAGGATACAAATGACCCGAGATTCATAAGAAACAAATTAAATGAACTGTATGAAACCAAGACCATGGAGATATATGATGAAAATTCCAATCCTATAGTCAGATATCCCATTTCTGATGCAGCTGAATTAATGCAGAACATTAAAAACGGAGTGGTAATAATAACTGGTGGTGTTATATCCCAGAGATTTATAGATATATCATACAGTATGGGAATAAAAAGCATCTACGGCATGAAAATGGGCCATATAACAAAAAAACCTGATGATATAAGGGTGGTTACATGGGAACATATATAAATGTGGATAGATACCCGGATACATCATATATTAAAATACCAACAAATCCACTTGACAGGGTTATAGGCCAGAATGAAGCCGTAAGATTGGCACTTATTGCATCCAGGCAGAGAAGGAACCTATTACTTGTAGGTCCTCCGGGAGTTGGAAAATCCATGATTGCACAGGCAATGTCGTTTTACATTGAGAGGCCAAAAGAGGAAATAAGAGTTGTACACAACCCATCCTATCCAGAAAGGCCGTTTATCGAGGTAAAAACACTGGATGAAATAGAAAAAGAGAAGCATGAAATGAATTCAATAGAGGGTGAAATAATAGATGCAAAGGATGCACCGCAGAATGTTGCCGAGCGTCTTGGTTATAAATGCCAGCACTGTGGATTTTATTCACCACCCACTGATAACATATGCCCCAACTGTAACAACAGCAAGGTTGTTAATAATGGTCAGGGGCCATTCAACGATGTTTTTAACGTAATAGGAGTTACTTTTGGAATAAACAACAATAATGACAGGGTAACACAGACAAGAAAAATTGGTGACAGGGAAGAAATAATTGTGTATGAAAAATATGGGGATAAAATAAGAGTTTTGGATGAAAGAACGCTTGAAAGAAGAAGAAAACTTGAAAAGAAGAGCCCAAGTAAAATAATAGTACCTATCGATAGAAATCCATTTGTTCTTGCAACAGGGGCCAGTGAAACAGAGCTTCTTGGCGATGTAAGGCATGACCCATATGGTGGTCATCCACAGTTAGGTACATTACCGTATGAAAGGGTTGTCTCCGGGTCAATACATATGGCACATGAAGGCGTGTTATTCATAGATGAAATAACACATTTGGGTAATTTACAGAGATTTATATTAACTGCAATGCAGGAAAGAAAATTTCCCATAGTTGGAAGAAATCCACAGAGCGCAGGTGCAAGTGTTAAAATTGATGATGTACCCACCGATTTTATTCTGGTAGCTGCATGCAATATAGAGGATTTACAGTATATACTGAGCCCATTAAGATCTAGAATAGTTGGTAACGGTTATGAAATTCTAATGGAGGATTCAATGCCTGACAACAGGGAGAATAGGTTAAAATATTTACAGTTTATAGCCCAGGAAATAAACATGGATGGTAAAATTCCACATATGACGATAGATTCAACAGACCTTATAATAGAAGAAGGAAAACGGAAAGCAAGAGAAAATCATAAAAATAATGCACTGACACTGAGATTGAGGGAATTGGGTGGCTTAATAAGGGCATCAGGTGATATGGCAATTGAAAAAAATCATAAACTGATAGAAAAGGACGATGTCAAGGAAGCACTGGAATTATATGTACCTGTAGAGGAAAAAATAAAGAAGTATTACGGCAGCATGCACAATGCTCTGGGTGAGGAATCAACAGGATCACAGAAGGGGGAGTACTATAACTATTACAATTATAATGATGACAGGTCATATAAATAAATATTTTTATTGTTTTTTTAAAAGTTAATATAATGGTTATTTATACTGATTTAAATGAGCCTTGTAATTTTATTTGTAACTGTTCTTGCAGCACTATTCGCAATAATAAATCCAATAGGTGCAGTACCAATTCTGATATCATTAACGGATGGTTACAGTTTAAAAGAAAGAAAGGATGTTATAAGAAAAAGTATATACATGGCTTCAGGTATGCTTTTTGGATTTATGTTTCTTGGGGTTTACATATTTGATGTGCTTGGTATAAGCATATATGATTTTGAAATTGCCGGTGGTGCATTATTATTTAAGGTCGGTTTCGACATGCTTCAGGGGAAAACATCAAATACTAAAATTACTCCCGCAGAGCAACAGGATTCGGCTGAAAGGGAGGCCATTGCAATAGCACCCATAGGAACACCATTACTCGTCGGGCCTGGAGCAATAACAACGGCTATTATTTATTTTAATAGTACAAACATAACGGTTATATCCAGGCTTATAGTTGTTGCCGCCGCTATTGTAATACTCGCACTTTCATTTTTCCTGCTAAAGTATTCAATAAAAATATTTGCAAAACTCGGTAAAACTGGATCTATGGTAATATCAAGAATAATGGGATTATTACTTACCGCAATAGCTATTGAACTTATAACTACCGGTATAATGAGGATATTTCTGTGATATAGGTATGTGGTTCAATAAATTTATTATCACCCGCTGTTTATATCTATGCTACAAGCTATTTCTCAGACTTTCTATCCCCGGGCACTGTAAAGATTTTAAATATGTTATCATAATCTTCCATGGATAACTGTCCAGGAGCTGTATTTTTAATATATTTTGCATATAATATATCAGAAACAAGGCCACCGGAAACAACTCTTAAAAAGCTATTATTTTCACCCATTGGAACGAATGCCATATTTATTTTATGAATGGATTTAAATTTATATACTTCATTTAAATCGCTGATAAATTTCTCATTGCTGGTATATGTTAGGGCTATCTTATATATATCAGGCTTTATTTCAGTAATTCTATTAAGAATTTTTATAATATCGTCATCATTATTTCCGTGATATGATATCATTAACCTTGAGTTTTTAAAAATACTTCTATCATAATTAAATGAGTTTATATCTATATCTATTACCGGTGCATTGTTTTTTACTGCAATGCTGTATATATCCATTAATTCATTATTATCATCTGACCTGAATGTGAATATATACAATACATTATTTTCATTTAAGAAATTTAATATTTTTATTAAATTTTCCCCGCTTTTATCACTGAACAGATCATATCTGATTTCATACTTATTTTGAAATGATAAAATATTTTTATCGAATGCATTTTTCATTTCGTTAAAATTCCTGAAATAAATGGATATGAATATATCTGGCATTTTCATATAAGGTTATCATAATTTAATATTAAAAATAATTCATTTTATATGATCTATAATAGTGTGAACCATCATATCCACTGGTGGAAACCCCCATAGTTCTCCTGCTAAATAGTAATTCCAGTTAACAGGATTAAAATTTAAAAATTTTATACCGGTTTCTATTTTCAGAGTGCCGGTTATAATTAATGTTATATACAAAACTGCGATATAATGGCATGGACATGATAGAAATTAAAAAGGGAGCTAAATATACAGTTGTTTCAGGAAATGGGGACGGAAAACCAATGACAACAGAGGGCGAATATATTGGCTACGCAATACTTGGTGAAGAGGGCTCACTGGTTTTTAGGATAAATGATGGCAATAAAAATAAATTAAGGTTAATACCTATCAGTTCAATTGCATATATTGATTTTGATGAGGCAAATCTAATTGCAAAAGATAAAAATAGTGATAGGGATAAAACGACATATATAGTTTAATCCGGTGATATGGAAGCACATTTCTGTAACCAACAGTCAGTATTATAATATTTTATTATTTTTATGCCCGAAATTTGGTTGATAGAAAAAATAAAATAATGTATAACCATTATTAGAATGAATGATTAGATTTGGAGTAGCAGGCATACCCCTCACAAGCAAGGGGAGAACATATATAGATTCTATTGAGGATGTTGCAAATCTCGGTCTTAATGCACTTGAAGTCCAGCTTTTAAGGGTAAATGTAAGTGAAAATCCGGCTATAGAATATGTGGATATGTACCCGCGTGAGGTTGAGGATTCTATAATAGTTGATATTTTAAGGCCGGATGATAATGGCAATTACCAGAGTATTGGTACGGATAAAAAGATAGAGGAGGATGACATAGTCCAGGAACTGTTCTGGAACATGGCAAAAAATTATAATGATTTAAATGACGGTAAAAAAATTGCAGAGGAGCTTGATATAAATATAACAATGCATGCACCGTATTATATGGATTTATTAAATGGTGGAGAAATGGCAGAAAGGTCTCTGAACCATATTAGATGGTCACTACTAATAGGAAAAGCCATGGGTGCAAAAAGAATTGTAACACATACAGGTTTCTATTGCAAGAAAAAGACAGATAGCACAAGAAAAGCACTTAAAGCATATACCGAAATAGCAAAGGAATTCCCACACGAGAAAGGATATCCATATATAGGCGTGGAAGCATCGGGCAAGAAAGACCTGTTTGGCACGCAGAAGGATTTATTCTATCTGGCTGGTAGAATACCGGATATTGAGCCAATACTAAATTTTCCGCATTTACATTCATCAAACAACGGGTCTTTAATTGAAACAAAAAACTTTGAAGATGCTATATCTGCATTTTCAAAATATGCCAAGGATGATCTATATACAGAATTCGGTGGAGTAGATTACAGCAATGGCAACGAACTAAAAATTACGGCAATAAAACATGGTGATTTAAAATTTGAAACATTATCCGAGGTTATTGCAAACATGGAAAATGATATGACCATAATATCCATGTCCCCATTACTGGAACATGATGCACAGTATATGGAATTAATGTACTGGCGCGCATTATCAAAAAAATACCAGAAAAAATTTGCAAAAAAAATATAGGTGAAATTATGAGAGAATACCCTGTGAGAAAAACAATAAAAATTAGTAATGATTACATTATAGATATTGTAAAATCGGAATTTGGTGAGTATAAGGTTTTAAATGACCATATCATATCATCATACCCGGGATTAAAAAAACTTGAATTATGGACTGATGGTAAAAAATTATGTGCAGAAACAGAGACAGACACGGAATATGCCAATCCAGCTGAAACAATCAAAAAATTTAATGATTTACTGGAAGAAATAACAGGTTATAATTCAAAGGAAAGAAAGAAACTTTTTTCAAAGTTAAAATAATAAAATTTAAAACCATATTTCATATATCATTTTTATGGGAAAAGATAAATTATACATCATATATATTTTAATAAGCATAATCTCGCTATTTTTCCTTGTAATAGCAATGAATGATTTGGTTTTTGTAAATGCAGTTATAATAGCACATATAAGTTTGAATAGAATAGGAAGATGGCAGTACTGGGTGTTAATAGTTTCTTTTATAGTTTTTATATATTTCGTATATATGGCTATAGTCAACGTTAACGATATTAAAAAATTTAAGGACATGATGAATAGCACAAGCAAAAAAACATTTTTAGAAAATTTACCCGATTTAGAAAGAATATCAAAAAAATTCGGAGAAAAATATAAGGATAATCTAAAAAGTGCAAAGCATAAATGGGGCATAAAAAGATAATTAATATATTATCTTTTTAACAAACTCAGGCAGATAAAACGATCCGGTTAAAACATCCCTATTAAAATATATGCCATTAATTACGTTTTCATCCCTTACTGTGAATTCACTTTTGGATGCCATTGTAAATGACCACAGTCCACTGGGATATGTTGGTATGAACGCTAAATACGTTTTTACGTTACTGAATACCTCTGAAAGACCCTTATATGCCAGTGATAATGCCCCCTCCTGGTAATAGGGTGAACCTGACTGGGTTACCACAATTCCATCATCAGTTAGGTGGTTTTTAATGTCCCTGTAAAATTCTTCTGAAAATAATCCCTCTGCCGGTCCAACCGGATCTGTAGAATCTATTATTATTCTGTCAAATTTCTCACTGCTATTTTTAACATATTTTATGCCATCACCGATAATTAATTTCACCCTTTTATCATTAAATGAGGATGCTATTTCCGGAAAGTATTTTTTTGAAACCTCAACAACATTCTGGTCTATTTCAGCATTTACAATATTTTCAAAATTAAGTTTCAGCAATCTCTTTGCAGCCCCACCATCACCTCCTCCAATAATCAATGCATTTTTTGGTTTTTTATTAAAATAGTATGGAATCATTGTTATCATTTCATGATATACGTATTCATCCTTCTCTGTCAGCTGAACAGTGCCATCTATTGATAAAAGTTTTCCAAAATCATAGGTATCAAATAAATCTATTCTCTGGTAGTCAGTTTTAATTGATAATAACTGATCCTTTACCCTGAATGATAGCTGTAAATTATCTGAATATCTCTCTGAAAACCAATTCTCTATTAATCTCATAACCGGTTATATTTATAATATATATAATTTTTATTAAGCGTTTTTCCATCATTAATTATCTAATTTTTTTTATTAAATTTTTTAAATATAGGATAAATTCGTAAAATCAATGATTTATTGGTAATAAAACCGAAAGATTTTAATACATCTGTATATATTATGGTATTGGTGAAAAAATGGTTGGAATAAGCGAATTATCAAAAACAGTAGCCAAGAAAGCCGGAATAACACAGAAGAAAGCCGCAGACGTTATAACAGAGTTCCTGAACGAAACCGTTTCGGAAGTAGACAAAGGATCAAAAATAAACTTAGCTGGTTTTGGAATTTTCGAAAGAAAGAAACAGAGTGCAAGAACAGCAAGAAACCCACAGACAAGAGCTGAAATAAAGGTTCCAGCAAAGGAAAAGTTTGTGTTCCGTGCTTCATCAAAAATAAAATACAAGAGTTAAAATAATAACTTTTATTTATTAAATTTTATATAATATTTTTTTTAGGATTTATTACAGGTTAAAATATCAAATAATAATATAGTTTTATGTTAGTATTAGGTATGGAAGGTACAGCGCATACAGTAAGTGCCGGGATAGTAGATGAAAAATCAATATTATCAAATTCATCCTCAACATATATACCGGAAACAGGTGGTATACATCCCAGGGAGGCAGCAATACACCATGCAGATAAAATAATAGATGTAATCAAAAATGCATTTGAAAATGCAGATGTACAGCCGGAAAATATTGATCTGGTTGCCTTTTCTATGGGTCCGGGACTGGGACCATGCCTGAGGGTTGTTGCCACTGCAGCAAGGGCATTTTCAATTAAATATAATATACCTATAACAGGTGTTAACCACCCGTTAGGGCATATAGAAATTGGAAGGAAACTATCCGGTGCCAGAGACCCGGTTATGTTATACATTTCAGGCGGGAATACGCAGATAATAGCACATGAGATCGATAGATATATTGTTTTAGGAGAAACAATGGATATTGGTTTAGGTAATCTGTTAGATAAATTTGCAAGGGATTCAGATATACCATTTCCTGGTGGCCCTGTAATAGAGAAAATGGCATTAAAAGGTCATAAATTACTGGATTTACCATATTCAGTAAGGGGGATGGATACATCATTTTCAGGTATATATACAGCTGCAAAAAGCTATTTAAAAAAGGAGGATATAAATGATATATGCTACAGCATACAGGAGGTATCATTTTCCATGGTGATAGAGGTACTGGAAAGGGCATTATATTACACAAACAAGGATGAAATATTACTGGCAGGTGGTGTTGCAAGAAATGATCGATTAAGGTCTATGGTATCGTTAATGGCTGAAAACGCAGGGTATAAAGCATATTTAACGGATAAAAAATACTGCATGGATAACGGTGCCATGATTGCGCAGGCAGGTTTATTAATGTATAACTCCGGCATAAGAATGGGTATAATGGACACAAAAATTAACCAGAAATATAGGATAGATGAGGTTTACGCTCCATGGATCAGATCAAGCGGCAATGAAATAAACAGGAATAAGGGTGCGGAATCAATAATAAAAAAATCAGAATTTTTCAGTAGAAATGTTATAGTAAAAAAGAGGCTGATAAAAAATTATAGAAATGGGGAGCTGGACAAAAAAATCCGGTATATGAGAATGAAGAATGAATTTTTAATATTATACAGGTTATATGAAAATGGATTCAATGTTCCGGTAGTATATGATTTTAACAGATACGGGATGGAATTAATAATGGAAAATATAGATGGAATAACATTAAATGAATATCTAATTAATAATAATGATTATAATAATATATTATCAAAAACAGGTGAAATTATAGGCAAAATGCATTCCCTAAAAATAACACATGGTGATTTAACGCCCAATAATATAATAATAAAGGATAATAAAATATATTTGATAGACCCCAGCATGGGGAGTTTAGAGCCCGAATTGGAGGATATTGGTGATGATATCTTTTTGTTTACTGAATCGCTGAAAGCCCTGTACAGGGATGGGAAAAAAATGCAGGTTGCATTCTTAGATTCATATAAAAATAATTACAGTGAATATAATAATGTAATGGATACAGTAAAAAAGATCAGTGAAAGAAGAAGATATGTTTAAAATAAAAAAATAAATAATTTATAAACATGTCAACCTGATGATAAATTTTGTAACGCACAATCTAAACAAATTCAATGAGATAAATGCTATTATGGAAAATAATAAAATAAGAATTAACATGGTAAAACTTGAATATGAAGAAATACAGGCGGATAGTACAGAATATATCTCAAATGATAGCTGTAAGAAACTTGTGAATGTGGTTGATTCACCATATTTTATTGATGATACCGGGCTATATATAGAGGATCTGAACGGATTTCCGGGCCCCTATGCATCCTACGTGCAGGCAACACTTGGAAATAAAAACATTATAAAACTTGCCTCCGGATCTAGGGCTTATTTTAAAACGGTAATATCATTTTATTATAACAGGATATACCAGTTTACAGGTATTCTGCATGGTAAAATTTCTGATAGGGAAAGGGGTAAAAATAAATTTGGCTATGACCCCATCTTCATACCGGAAAATTCAGATCAAACCCTGGCAGAACTATCACTTGAGGAAAAGAACAGGATTTCTCACAGGTCTAAAGCAATAAATAATTTCATCTCGTTTTTAATAGAAAATAATCTAAAATGATTATTTATATTAAAATGCAATTAATCTATAATTTTATTAATAAGCATGAAATAGGGAATAAATAATAGTTATTAAGGTGTTTATTATGGCAGTAGCAGTAATTGCAGATACAAAGATAGGAAAAACATACAAAAAAGAAATATCAGAAGATGTTCTCGGTTCATTAGCTGGAAGGAGAATAGGCGAGGAGATAGATGGTATTTTCTTTGAGATGCCAGGCTATAAGATGAAATTAACAGGTGGAAGTGCCAATAACGGTTTCCCGATGAAAAAGGATCTGGCAATAGCGGGCAGAAAAAGAATTCTGGTTTCATACAAAACTGGAAGAAAGGGTAAAGAGGGAATTAGGAAAAGGATAACATTCAGGGGGAATATCATAGGTTCAGATATATCCCAGTTAAATATGGTTATAACACAGTACGGAGAAGCACCTCTTGAACCGGTAGAAAATAAAGGGGAAAAGGGAGAACAATAATGGAACAGCCTTCTGTAAATATAGGTATGGTCGGGCATGTCGATCATGGTAAAAGTACCTTGACATACGCTTTAACAGGCAAAAAAACAGATGTACATTCAGAAGAGGTTAAGAGAGGAATATCAATAAAACTTGGATATGCCGATGCACCGATATACAGATGTTATAACAGTAACGGCAAAGAATTTTATTCCAGTAAAAAGTTAAATGCCGATTGCAGGTTATCAAGGGTCATATCAATAGTTGATGCTCCAGGCCATGAGACACTAATGGCAACAATGTTATCAGGTTCCTCAATAATGAATGGTGCAATTCTGGTAATAGCTGCAAATGAATCATGCCCGCAGCCACAGACAAGGGAGCATTTAACAGCCCTGGAAATAATGGGCATTAAGGAAATTATAGTAGTTCAGAATAAAATAGATTTAGTAACAAAGGAAAGAGCAGTTGAAAGTTACAGGGAAATAAAAGATTTTTTGAAGGGTAGTATAGCAGAAAACTCACCTGTAATCCCTGTAAGTGCATATCATAATACAAATATAGATATAGTTTTAGAGGCAATAGAAAAGATAGTTAAAACACCAGTTCTTAATGAAAACGATGATCCGATGATGTATATAGCAAGGTCATTTGATATAAATAAGCCCGGGACAAAACCTAAGAATTTAAAGGGGGGCGTTCTTGGTGGATCACTTATTAAGGGCAGATTAAGTGTAGGCGATGAAATAGAAATATCTCCAGGCATACAGCTAACAAAGGGAAATAAAAATATCTGGGAAAATATAACAACAAAGATAGTTTCGTTAATGGCCGGATCTGATAGTTATGACTCAATAGTTCCGGGTGGATTGGCAGCAGTTGGAACGTGTCTGGATCCATTTTTAACAAAGGGTGATTCATTCACGGGAAGAATAATCGGTAAAAAGGGAAAGGTACCGCAAACACTGTTTAATATAACAATGGATTCCCACCTTTTAAACAGGGTTGTCGGTTTTGATGAGGAATTAAAGGTAGAGCCATTAAAAACAAACGAAACAATAATGCTAACTGTGGGTACAGCAAATACAGTTGGTGTTATAACATCAATAAGGGATGAAAAGGTTGATGTTTCATTAAAATATCCTGTTGCAGGTAATATAAATGATAGAATTGCAATAGGCAGAAGGATATCAAACAGATGGAGATTAATAGGCTACGGGTCTATTCTGGGAATATAGTTTTACATATCAAATATTTTATCATATAAATATGTTTTAAATCCACTGTAATCAAGGTCTACCGCTATATATTTACTCTCTGAATTATCACTTAATATAGTTGTGCTACCATCGTTATTGACCTTGATACCGCCACCAATGAATTTGAATAGATTTTTATTTATCAGGTACAAAGCAGCAATTGGGTCATGGAAATATAGCCTGCCATGTCCTGAGATTAAATACTTTGACAGGTTAACTATAATTTCGGGTATATTATTATTCTTAATACTATTAAAACCATTAATATCCATTGAAAATTTAGGATCCATAGTAATATCAAGTCCTATTACATACTCCTTTACATTATTCTCAAAAACTATTTTTGCGGCTTCAGGGTCATAATATATATTGAATTCAGCGTTATTAACATTGCCCACGCCATACTGATTTAACCCGAAAGCACCACCCATTATTATTATCTTATCTATATTCTTTGATATATCAGGTTCCACGGATAATGCCAGTGCTATATCCGTTAATGGTCCCGTACTCAATATGGTATACCTATCACTTTTCAGGCTATTTATTAATTTAATTATTCCGTTTTCCTTTTTTACAGCATTTTCTGCCTTATAATCTCCCAATCCATATTCTCCATGGTATTTCTCCTCAAAATGTGGTCTTATCAGTGGTTTTTCCGAACCTCTGTAAACAGGTATATTTAATTTCAATGAGTTTACAACAAAACTGGTATTATTAAATGTATTATTTAGATATGAATTGCCTGATGTTGCTATTATATAGTCTATATCCATATATTTTGATAAAAGGTATATTGCCATGGCATCGTCTATGCCAGTATCAACACTCATTATGACATTTTTCATTTTCACATATTATGGTTTTTTATTTAAATTTTGAGAATAATAAAATAATAAATAATAATATGCAACAATGGATTTAAGGGAAAAGGTGGAAAAATATTTTAAAATAGAGGAGGAGGCATTGAATAAAATCAGCATCTCAGTTCCTGAGGATTCGTATTTATACGGTATTGCCAGGGATCATTTAAATATGATAAAAAATTATTATAAGGATGCAAAATATTTCTACGAAAAGGATGATTTAATAAATGCCTTTGCTGCATTGAATTACTCATACGGATGGATCGATTCCGCAATACGGATAGGTTTATTTAACGGTGAATCTGACCATAGATTATTCACTCAGTTTAGATGATTAATTTCATCCGGTTTTTTATTCACATCATTCATTTTTAATACTGAATTATCCTTGGACAACTCGTTTTTTATTAAATCGCTTATTATTGGTTCCAGCCTTTTCTCCATACTTCTTGAGGTTTTATTAAATGAATCAACCGTTTTGCCAAGGTTCTTTGATGTTTCATTAAAATCGTTTATAAATGTTTCAAGGTTGCTATAAAAGTTCTTTATTTTCAATATTAATTCATTGAAGTTTTCCATTGTATTTACATCCTTCCAGCCCATATGCACGGTTAACAGTAACGATATTAATGTTACCGGTGTTGATATTATGACCTTCCTTGATATGGAATCCTCAATCAGTTCTCTGGAGTTATCCATTATAAAACTTAATAATGATTCCATGGGTAAAAACATAACAACAAAATCTACCGAGTTGTCAAATTTTTCCCAGTATTTTTTTGATGCCAGCTCCTTTACATGGCCGTTAAATACAGAAACATATTTTTCAAGGTAAATATTTTTATTTTCTTCATTTTCAATATATTCAAAATAGCCATTTAACGGTACCTTTGAGTCTACAATTATCTTTCTGCCATTGGGTAAATTTATTACCATATCAGGTTTCATTGTTCTATCATCTGAAACAACCTGTTCATAGAAATCGCAGTAATGATTCATGCCGGCTATTTCAACGACCCTCCTCAACGTTATTTCTCCCCATTTGCCCCTTATTGATGGGTTCTTTAATGCACCGGTTAATTTTTTAGTATCACTTTCCAGGTCATTTATCTTTTTATACAGGTTATCCAGATTATCCTTCAATGCCCCGGATTCTGTTTTCCTTTCCTTTTCTATATTATCCACATAGTTCTGATAGTTTATCAGTGAATTCCTTAATGGTTCTATTAAACTATTAATTTTCATGGCGTTTTTTTCATTTTCACTGTTCTCCATTTCTATTGCATTTTTAAAGGCATACGTACTTGAATTTATTAAACTTTCATTCTGTTTTACCATAAAATCATTCAATGATATCTTTAAATCCTTGCCTATGTTATTATATATTTTTTTATGAACCTTTGAATATACAAATATGCCTGAAAATAAACCTGCAACAAATCCTGAAAATAAGCCTATATATAATAGATACATAGCTCATGATAATATATAAATTTATAAACTTTGCATTATTTCAGGTTTTTTATAGGAATTATATTGCCCTTTAATTTTTTACCCATTTTATTACGGCTTATTTCAATAATTTATATGAATTTATCTGGTTTTTATCAGCACTGCACGTTTCTATCTCTGATCGCTATAGAAGGTTTTCCGGTACACAATAAAATCGATAAGATTTAATATCTACAACATGATAAGTAATTATGAAATGGGTGACAAGAGAAAAGGCAAAGGTAGACAGGATAGCATGTCCGTGGGTTATCTCAAGGTTTATTGATAAGGAACCTGAATTCCTCTTCGTTCCAAAAGAGAAAGTACTGGAAGTTGCAGAGAAAGAAAATGCAATAGCTTTCGATACACCCGGTGCTGAACTTTTCCATTATAAGGAGAATGGGAGTGAACATGTCAGCTTTGACGCAATCATAAAGAAGTATAATCTTACTGATCCCGCACTTCTTGAATTTGCAAAGATTGTCAGGGGTGCTGATGCTAACATTCCAGATATTCCCCCTGAATCTCCCGGCCTTGAGGCTGCAGCACTTGGGTTCAGGGAGATTGCAAAGGATGATCACGAGAACATGAAACTCCAGTTTCCACTATATGATGCAATGTATGCCTATGTTAAACAGAGGATGGAAGGAGAGGCTAAACTGGCACATTCCGGAAAATAAATCCTGAGAATAATAAATAACTCATTATGGCAACTTTTCCCGGGAAGAGGTGGAGTCCAACATGGCTATGTAAATCATAATAAGAAGAGTTATCTGTTGCATACAACAGCTTTCTGTTTCTGCGTAATTTAATTATAACTTTTATGTTTATACGATTTTCATATTTTCTTATATATGCCGGAATCCCCTGTAATTTTATCATAACCTTTATATTTATTCCTTTTCTTAACAATCCAATCAATTATATATATAAAGCCCACAGAAAAGGTGGCTATAAAAATACCGTTAAGCATATAATAAGCAAATGGATCACTGCCAAAAATAGTTGATTTATATGAATTAAATCCTAGAAGAAGTGACATGGGTCCAGAACCTATGAAGAGAGATATCCAGTATATCATAGCCATTTTGCGGTTCCATCTCCATTTTCCTAGTTTAAATCTCATATTTGCATTATATATACCCCATCAGATTATATAAATATATTCAATAGTTTTGCAAAACTGGGGTAAAAAGTAAAGGATTTATGCTATAACTCTCAGGTACATTACGGCATCAAGTTTAGAGCGGGTCCGAGGGGATTTGGACCCCTGACCGATGGATTAAGAGTCCATCGCTCTACCTAGCTGAGCTACGGACCCAGAGGTTTCAAGCTCGCTCTCATCCTACCTCTGAAGAGGGTGGAGTTTCTTGTTCACTATGCTAATTGCTAAATAGTATTTTAACTTTTTAAATTTGTGGAACTGTTGGATATACTTATTATATTTATAAAAATATTAAACTAAAATATATTTTTTATTTTATAATCCTTTCTTAAAACTATTCCCGGTATCATTACTATTATTCCTATTACAATTAAAAAGGCACTAACATCTCCAGCGTATCCTATATAAACAAGGGACTCAAATGGCCCATACGTAATACTTGTATCCGGGTTTCTTGAAGAAAAGTCTATGAATGCGTAGGCTCCCGGTGTAACATTTTTATATTCCTTTATATTTCCAAATGTATAATCTGCGGGCACTTCATATTTCCCGAGGGCTGTTGTATTATTTATATATTTTACATCCTTTGCAGGAACAAGCCCGGAATTGCTTGATGGGTTTTTAACGGATATTATATAATTGTTTGTGGTAACGGACATATTGCCAGATAGATATTCATTATTACTGTGTGTAAATTTATCCATTGTTATTCCTGGTCTTTCAAAATTTTCGTAACCATACAGTGCAACACCAATAAGAAGTAAAACTATCCCTATAACAAGAATCCATCTTTTCATTATAATACTGATAAGATATTTATTATTTATAGCAGATATTGTTTAACATATTCTATAAATGATTTTTTATATATAAAAAACAAATCAGTCTTTTAGATATATTTCCTTGAATTTTGTTAAAATATATAATAAAAATATACTGAAAGCAAAGGAAATAATAAGCAGTATCATAATTGATAGATCCTGATTTATCTTTACTAATAATAATCCCGCAAAAACAGCGCCGGCAAACACCCCAGCATGTTGCATTGATGTATAAAATCCAAGATTTCCGCCATAGCTATCTTCCCTTGCCAGTCTTGTAATCAGTGTTGGAAATACAGTTTCACTTATTATATACCCCGAGTAAAAAGCTGCTACACTTAATCCAAAATATGTTACATCGTTTACCCTATTATTCAAAAAGAATACTGGAACACTTATAAGCAATATTATCAGTGAAATCAGAGAAAACAGCACAGTTTTATTTTTATCCGCAGGCCTTGCTATTGCCAACCCTACAACTCCTGCTATAATTACAACGGGTATTAAAAACTCATAAAAATGGCTTACATTGAAATATTTAAGTGAAAAGAACGGCAAATAGAAATAAAAAATTATCATATAAAAATATATGAAGAAACTTATTATAGAGATTATGGCAAGTTTAAAATCCATCTTTGCTTTTGTTTCAAATGCATAGTCCTTTCTTGTTTCCTCTATTGTTAATAACGGTATAAATGATAATACACCTATTACTGCAACTATTATAAACAGGGTAGAATAACTCACAACAACACTTAATAATGGTCCAGCAATAACGCCAAGCATAAAAGAAAAGCCTATTGCTATACCTATTATTGCATCAGATACATTCCTTGTATTAACGGGCACATTTTCATGTACAAGGGCTATACCCGCAGAACTAACCGCACCTGCACCTTCTACCAGCCTTCCCAGAATCAATCCATATATATTTACCGGATCAGCACATATAATATTGCCTATTATAAATGTAATAATACCTATAGAAATTATTAATTTTCTCCCATATTTATCAGATAACCTCCCAAGTGGAGTTTGAAATATAGCCATTGTGATACCATATGCCCCAAGGGCCAAACCTATCAGCAAATATGAATCTGTAAATTTTTCACCATACAATGAAAATATTGGAAGCACCATGAATAAACCGAGGGTCCTCATACCAATAGTAAGTGATACAAGTAATAAAATTCTAAATTGTTTTCTGTCAAATAATCGCATCATACACCCAGATATTTTATTATTTATTATATCATTTACTATTATCAGGTCATGGTTTTTGTGGACTCTGTTAACATTATATCCGGAAGTTATTGTCTTTCAGGAATTGCTTAAACCTCCGGTCATTATCCCCAGAATATTTAAAAGGGTTTTTGTAAGCATTAATAATGGAGGGTAAATGTTAATATAGGTATACAAAAAATGGCTATATGTTCTATTATTCTTTATATTATTCAAGATTTTTTATTTTTATATATGATAATAAATGTTATTTAATGTTGATTCAGATAAACACAGTGTCGATATTATTTATAATATTATATTTTAAGCAATAAAATATCTACATATTTTCAATAATTTTAAATTAAGTCACAAAATTTATTAAATCACAAAGTTTAAGAACCACCACTATATTATAGACAATGACCTACAATGAAAGTTTTATATTCCTTTAAATATGACAAATGCTTTGCGTATGAGCTAATACATGATTTTAATGTGAGGATAAAGGTAATAAACCAGAATTTTGATAATAATGTTATGAGTGAAACAGTAGCAATATACTCCAATTCACCTGAATTAATAGATAAAACCGTTGAGTATCTCAATAGTTATGGTCATGCAAATAATCTATCTATACTTGAAAAAAATAAAAACTGTGTTTTGATTCAGATATCAACACTGGAATGCCCTGTAATAGATATAATAAGGAAGAGATTGATAAATCATAGTAGCAAAATGAAACTGGAAAGAATTGATTACGCCGGTAATATGCAGCTGGAAATGGATGTTAACGGTTACAATAAAATAAAGCATATAGACGATACTTTAAAAAATAAATTTAATATAGAGGATACAAACATCAAGGTATATATAGGCAGGCATATAGACATAAAATCCGAATATATACTTAAGGAAGCCTATGAAAGGGGATATTTTGACGTACCTAAAAAAATAGGTTTAAGGGATCTATCATCCGTACTTGGAATACCACAAACAACTCTAGATTTACTGATGAGAAGGGAAATAAAACAAATAATACGCGAAAATGTAAAATGAAATCCATCTAAATTTTTATTTAAATATACTTAATTGAAGTATAATTGATATAACTATTAATATTGTAAAAAATTGATGCAATGGTATTATAAATCCAGGTTTTGATGCAGATTTATTAACCGATATAAATACTATTATGCCAACTATTATCTGAAATGCTATTATTATTAGGGCTATATTGTATCTGTAAAAGAAAAATATTAGAGAAAATAGGAATATTACAACACTTATCCCGTGGACCGTCCATATCCACTGTGGTCTTGTTTTAGGAAATTTGAAATAGCCTATTGCTTTCTGATACCCTCTCTCCCCGGTGGTCATACCACCCATATATATTACTATAAAGAAGAATAATAACGGTATATTATGAATTATTAATGATATTTCATTAGGATATGATCCTGTAACTATCAATAGATATGTAATTGCCGTTGAATATGCAAGTACATCATGCAGTCCCTGCACAACAGATGGAGCTTTGCCTGCCAGTGTATACAGGGTTGCCATTCCAAGCAAAGCGGTAAGTATAATTAAGATAAGCCCGGTAATTTCAAGTGCTCCGTGTATTAACACAACCATTATAACAGCATCAATGCCCAGGAATGTTGCAAGTATTCTATGCCATACCTCCGGGTCTCCGGCCTTTGCCTTTAATGGCATGTCCTTTGTATATGGCCAGTTGGTTCCGAGGGATAAGCCATAGCCGTAACCCTCAACGGTACCGCCAACTATAACTATTCCAAATGCAAGAACTGTCTGGAATATAAAATAGTAATATAATATTACATTCATTTTAATTCACCAATCATTTTCCTTAAGTTTTGTTATTTCCTCATTTTTATCTGCTTTTTTATGCATGAGTTTTTCACCCAGATAATTCCTCACATCATAAAAATATATGTTATCATACGGGCATGCCCTTATGCAATCTCCAGAACCAACACATTTAATACTCTTGAAGGAACCATTTTTGATAAATGACCCGGGCATTGTGGATAAACCAACCTCACAGGATTTTGCACAATCCTTTGTTTTACATGTTTTACATAAATTTTTATCCTTAACCTTAAGTTTGAAAAATCCCAGAACACTGAAAAATCCTACCAGAGTGCCGGTAGAGCACCATCCGTATTTACGGCACGGGCTCATACCAACAAACGGTATTGAAAAGAAGAATACATACCATAATAAATTCCAGATAAAATACGAATAAAATACTGAGGGGTCTATGCCATAGATGCTGAATGTTAAATTGCCAGTAGTTGTATAAAAATATGAAAATAATGATGCCAGTATAGCCCATAGCCAGCTACCTGTTGCTATAAACATTATGGAATCTGTAAATTTGCTTCCACGCATTTTTTTACTTATTTTTGTATTATAATTGTACTGTATCATGGATTGCCCTAAAGTACCGCCAAACATTACTGCAGATGGGCATAAGGTGGAGCAGTATGACCTTCTTCCGAATAATAATGCAAGCACTGCGTATAATGCATATGACCCAAGTAAAGGTATTATGAGATCTGGGTATAATGCTGCCTCTGCACCAGTATTTGCCCACAGGGGCAATTTATTATACCATGCCGGATCAAGGAAGTTTGGCCCAAATATTGTATATAATATATATGCTGTTAATGCAAATGTTAAGTTTATTCTTTTTCCCCTATCCTTTAATTTTCTCATCTGTGCTATTACCAGGACACCCATCTCTATACCCATTATAATTAAAAATGTTGTTGAAACCGTTATAAAACCAATAATGTATAAAATTTCAATAAATATGGATACAGGTGTGAATTTATAAACACCGCCGGCCATATCGTAGAAAACAAGAAAATTTTTAGTTCCTGTTGTAGCTGGAACAAATGGAGAAACAAATTCTTTTAACACATCCTTTGCATAAAAGGAAGCTATAGTAATATGGCCGTAAACAGGCAAAGTATCTATAACATTATAAAAGGGAAGGTAATCATACGTTGCAAAATCCATCGCACCTGCCATTAGAAGTTCAGATACAAATGATGTTACCAGTACAAAGAAGATTAAATAGGCAGGTTTTGATACAGTTTTCTTTCTTTTTATCTCAATATTGTTCTCTGTTACCTCTGTGGTTGTGTTTATTGTTACTGAAAACATGCTCTGGAAATAATACCACATACCAAATATTATAGCCATTGCGTAGAATATCCACACAAGTCCGAATGGTTTTAACACAATTGTACCGATAAAGGTTCCCGCTGCCATAAGGCCATAGTCTATAAAAATCATTTTTATATGGTATGCATCTTCTCTGGGCAGTACCATTTTGTGTGATGCTATGAATTCAAAGAATATTATCATAAATATTATCATAACCGCTGTTTCTCCAACACCACCTATGAAAACAAATTTATCGTTCCCCAGTATTGTGGGGGAAAATAAATCCATAGTAAATATTGATATTGCCGCATATTTATGCATTCCCTTTGGTTTATAAACAAAGAATAATGCAATCATCTCTACGCTCATGGGTATAAGGAAATACAGGGTATTTATTCCATTACTTAGGGCATATATAAAATCAGGGGAATAAAATGCATGATAATAGTCAAAATGTATTATTGTTGGGTTAAAAAGATAATAGAGGAATAATCCCATAGATATTTCATTCCATACTATAAGCCCGGTAAATGCTATTGAATTTGATTTTGTAATACCTTTTCTGTGCAATCCGCCATGCATCACTCCAACAAACGTTGCAACCAGCGGTTGTGTCATTAAAATCATTCCAAAAGCGAATGCAAGGCTTGTATCTAAAAAATTCCTTGCTGTTGTAATATAAAGTAATAACGCGTCAAGCATGCTTGCCATCATGGCCGTAAATATGCCTATTACAGCTACCCTTACAAATGTTATATCATATTTATGCCTGAGGACGTATGAAAATACTAATACTATGTAAGTAACCATTATAATTATCGTAATCAGTCCTAAAATTAATGTAAGGTTACCCATCTGGTTATGCAATTGTGTTATCATATTATTATGTGATTGTAGACATTATTCTATAATTAAACTTATTCGTAGTTATTGATATCCAATAATATGAAGAGAGAAGCTATAGAAAGCATATTAATATCTGTATTCACAATATACTTATTTTTTTATTCTTATATTACCGGCGTTTTTGTTGTATACTCAACAAGGTTATATCCAGCAGCATACCAATTTTTGTTTATTATTTTGCCATACGTTATATTGCCACTTCTAGTTTTTTTCAGAAAAAATTCCATAGTCAATAGAATATATGCATATTTTCTATTCATAGGCCTTGTAACATTTATCATACTGTTGTTTACATACATAATTTACCCATTAATAGAGGTTTTAGTCCTGTTTACATTAGCATTTTATACAGATATAATAGATATAACATATTTCAGGAAGGACAAAAAGCTTTTCTATCGTGGTGCCACATTTATCCTTATATTATTTATAATGCTGTTTATATCAAAATTTCTTGTAGTAACTGTACCGGTAGAACCCACAAAAATAGTTGTTGATTCGATCTATGCTGATTTTCCAGCGTCAAAAGTTCCATTCTTCTTCTATTATGGCATTATAACGAGGGTGAATTATCTGAACCTTACTGTGGGAATTCAGTCAATAATACTTTATGTTATACTCGCAGCCTTATTAACAGAAAACTACTTTTTAATATTTGGCATAGTGAAGGGTGGTACCGGGAAATCCCAGATGGGAAATAATAAGAAAGGAAACAATGCAAAAACTCTGATAAGTCCAACAGTAAGTGGTGGTATTTCCGTACTTAGCTGCCAGTGTGAGGGGTTAACGGCAACTCTGCCAACTGTGGCTGCCGTAATTGCCACCACTGTAAGCACAGTACTATTATCAGAAAGCATAGCATTGCTTCTATTCAGTAATTTTATGCTTACTGTTTTTCTTACAAAAAGATCAAGAATTAAACTTGTTTCCAATATAAAGGATATAAGGAATAGCAACGCATTCCCATTACTGGCAATATTCTTTATAATTATTACACCCGTAGCTGAAACCCTGGGAATAGCCTTTAATCTTGAATTTACATCATTATTATTCTTTTATGGCATCAACATATTAATGTTTGTTGCAGGCATATTCCTTGTATACGTATTAACAAAAATAGGCATAAAACCAAATATCAGGAATAATAAAATAAAAATCGCTATGGTTATAGGTGCCTCATTATTAATGTTTATATGGTTCATTCCATCAATAGCTTACTATGCATATACATATTATATGTTTTATCTGCTTATGAACATATTTTCTCTTGTATCAGGATTGATAACATATCTTGTTTACATTAATTTATATGAACTTAAAAGGGCATACGTTGAGTTTAATTCAATGATGTTCAGTATGACAGCACTTGTACTGTTCTATATATCCCTTATAAATGTAACCACATTATATCCATTATATGGGGTAACACAGCAAATATACTTTTCTGCGATATTGTGGGGGGTTGCATTGCCATTTATGTGGTTAAGTACAATAGATACAATGTATCAATATTCAATACCGGAAGAACCCTATATAATAAAAAATAAAAGAAGAGGGATAGCAAAAGAATCCAATCAAAACTGATATACCCATTTTTAATCAGTTCCTGATAGTTATTTTTATGGTTATATATACTTTCGATAATCATATTTTTAACATATTCTATAACAATTTCTGGTTTAGATAATGGTTATCATATATATTTAATTTAAAGGTAGGATGTACCAGAACCCTTTTTATTTACAGATATTACAGCACATAAAACCCGCAAAAATATAATATAAACATGATGCATAAAATAATAAAAACACTGGTAGGCAAAACTAATAATATTTTTTTTATTTGTATAAAGTTTATAAAAACATACTTAATAGTTTGTCTTCCTTAGCAGGAATAGCTTCATCATTATCGTTGCGCCTATCGTTACAAGTGAACTTACGGTCATAACCACTCCTAAAAACAGAAATTCGTTATTTGGATTATATGCAACTTTATGTAGCGCAACTGCACTCATAATTATCTCACTTATCATAAACATTTATTGTAACTATATATAAAAGGTTAATTAGTGAATATATTCACTAATATTAATGATAAAAGAATTTTGAAACCGTATCAATGTTTTTGCAATTTGTTAACATGAATTGAAATTCAGAAGCCGTATAGTAAGTTCCGGGAAGTGGATGAAATATATGATAAAATCATATTGCGTGTAAAAGCGATGCCTTACTGGGAAAATATCTCATATATATTAAAACGCAAAACTATTGCGTGTAATTATAACCCATTTTATGCATAAATTTACAGATTTTCCCTGGTAATTATTTTATCCTTATCGATAAGCCATTTCCACAGTGGTATAAATTTAATTGTTTTTCCATTAAACTTTTCAGTGGATTCATAATCCCAGGTAATTATATACAGGTCATTGCAGTTTAATTCCACTGACCCCCCTATTAACGAGTTTATTTCTCTATCCTTTATATCTTTCATGGACGAGGAAAATGTGACATTTATTAATTTAAGCACTTTCATTCCTTTATGAATAACAAAATCTATTTCGCGGTTACTGTAATCCTTCCAGTAATTTATTTCAAAATTACCATTGCTATAGTTCTTGCATTTCAAAAGATCAATAGCAACTGTATTCTCCATCAATCTGCCTGTATTTCTATCAAATGAATTTATATTTATCAAGCCATCATCTATTACATAAACCTTTTTTGGTGACATTATGGATTCTTTCATTTTAAATGAGAATTTTTCCACAGTAAAAAAAATATATGCATCATTAAAATAGGACATCCAGTTATTTATAGTACTTTTACCTGATATTTCTAGAATCCTGCTTAACCTGTTATAACTTATTTCTGATGAATAATTTGTAATGACATATCTGGTAAATTCCTTTAATTTTAATTTTAATTTTATTCCATATGCCTGTACTATATCATGCTCAATGATATCAGTATATAAATCAACAAGGTAATCCCTGCCTATTTTTAATGCCAGTGGGAATCCACCCATCTCCATATATTTATTAAGAAAATTCACCAGCTCCGCTTTTTTCTCTGTTGTATAAACATTATTTTTTTCCAGATAAAAACCGTAATATGTGAGAAATTCTGTAAAACTAAATGGCAGAAGATTATAATTTATATGCCTTCCAGTCATGTATGTTGATAATCCCTTACCTGATAATTTTGAATTGCTTCCAGTTATCATTATCTTTTTTTCGTCTATTAATCTTGATATGAATTTTTCCCACCCGGGTACTTCCTGGATCTCATCAAATAGCAATATTTCCACATTACCCTCCAGGGAATAAATAGCCTCTATTACCTGGTTGAGATCTTCTATCGATATGTTCAATCTTTCATCATCAAAGTTTATGTAACCAAATTTTTTATCCCCAAGGAGCTCAAATGAAAAGGTTGATTTACCACATCTTCTTGGTCCAAGTATTATTGTTGCCGCACCGGTGGATAATACATCTGTACTGAATGGCAATTCCCTCTTTATGATTTTATTCTCAGATGTGAGATGCATCATTCTATCTTTCTGGTCTTTTAAAATATACATAAGCTGGGTAACATCTGCCATAATAGATTATATATGAATGTTATTTAAGTTTTCCTTTGGCATAGGGAATTTTAATAAAATATTACCCATACCATAGGGAACAATATTAATTATATATCTATATAATTAAAGAATAGCCCGTGAAATTAATTCAATATAAAATAATAACATTCACTTCAATATTATTTACCCGATTACTGTAGGAGATTTAACCTATATAAAATAAATGAGGGATAGGCCTTAATTTGGGTTGAGAGTGTGAAATAAGTTCTTGAAGCATTTTTATTTCAATAGGGGAAGCTGAAAAATGTTTAACCGTAAGGAGAATATCATTATATAAACAATATACAATGTCTACAATAAAAATTATATATTAAAATAGTATATAATTTATTAATAGTGATAATTATGGTTGATAACGTGTGGAAAAGATTGGCAATCGGTTTGATTTTAATTGGAGGAGGTTTTGGGATATTTATGATATCTCTATTCTCATTAATACCATTCAGTGCATATTTCGGGATACTTGGGGCAGGTTTATATATAGTAGGTTTAGGCATTACAGCACTGGCAGTTGTTAAACTTTCATTTAAAAATTCCGGCGACAAGAACAAAATAAAAAACAACAATGACAAAAATAAGCAGATAAACGACTGAATATTTTTATTTATTTTAATTAATTATTAACCAATTATAAACATATTTTATAATAAGACTTATATATTTTTTTAAGTTAATGTATTATGATACATAGAGATAAAGCAGGAAAACTAAGAAATCTAGCGCTATTACCGCTGGCTGGTATAACAAGAGGAATAAAACCTGATTCTACGGGTTCTATAATTGGTGGTTTTTATGCGGCTGGTTATGCTGTAGATTTGTTCATGTTGGCTGTAGGGCTAGCATTTGTTACAGTCCTTATAATATACAAACTAAGGGAAAAACATAAGGTTTAAATTAATTATTTTTCAATTAAGAATTTTAAGACGTTTAATTTTTTTATTTAACCTTATTTAATGTGGTTTCTATGCCCCCTATAGAGGTTTTTATACCCCCTATAGAGGTTATATTTCCCATTACAACTTCAGGAGTTAATGGTTTACTATTATTGACCAAACCTGAATTACCGGGGTACAAAAGGTAACCGTTAAACAAATAGGCTCCATCCTTTCCAGTTATCAACGTTACAGTATTTATATGTGGTATACTGCTCATGTTTGCACTTGTATTGCTTGTACCATCTACTATGGCTTCGGTTGTATATATTTTTATTTCATTATACACATCTTTGGGCACCATGTTTTTTAGTTCATTAAGCCCCAATTTTATTTCCTGGCTATTATTAGAGATATTTTTACCATATAAGTAAATTGTACTCAATGTAACCGCATGGCTGTTATATGTGAAATTATACGTACTGTTGTATAACATTAATCCAGGTGTATTGTTATACTGAAAATTATTCATAGATTCCGTATAGTTATATTTTATATTATGCACACCCCATTCATTCAAAAACGAGTATATAGCCCATGAACTCGCAGCACCAAATGGGCTACCACCCCAGGAAACAAAATAAATATGTTCATTGCTGTTATTTTTTATTAAATTGGAAGTGCTTATTTGACAGTACTGTTCAAGTTCTATGTTCTCATCTGATGGATTATAATGGTATGCACCATATATACCTAGAAACGCAACAATTATCAGGAAGATTATAAAGAAAGTCAATAATTTATAATCTATATTCCTTTCCTTTGCCATATACCAAAATTTCAATTCTGTATAAATCGTTTTTTATTTACAGTAATTTTTAGCAAAATAATGGTAATATTATATCGATATTCGATGATATCCGGTGATATAAAAACAAATTTAAATCAAAATAAACTATAATGACGGTAAAATAACATCTGTATAGAATCATAATCTATCTGAAAATATTCTATAATTACACTTATATCTAAAATAAATATGTTAGATGCATGGAAGGCAGAAATAATGAAGTGTACGAAGAAAATAATAAGATCTATAATTCTGTGAAAGGTTGGGTCTTTTCAACAAACCATAAACAGATAGGTCTATTGTATATATTGACATCATTGGTTTTCTTTATTGGAGGTGGTGTACTTGCATTATTGATGAGAATACAACTGACAATACCGAGGTATGACCTTACCAATTTCAGTTTGTTCTCAGGAAGATTTCTTGATGCACTACAGTACAATCAGTTAGTAACACTACATGGATTGACAATGTTAGTATGGTTTTTAGGCCCACTGGGTTTTGGCTTTGGTATATATTTAATACCGCTGGCAATAGGGTCAAGAGATATGATTTACCCAAGAATTAATGCATTGGGTTACTGGTTATATCTATTCAGTGGACTATTATTATGGGCGGGATTCTTTTTACCCGGTGGCAATTTAGATACGGGCTGGACTGTATACCAGCCCCTATCATCATTTAAATTTACACCATATCTTGGAGCCGATAGTGCTGCTGCCGCTGTGGTGCTCAGGGGATTTGGTACCATAATAGCTTCTACAGAGGTTATAGCAACAATATTCAAGGCAAGAGCAAGAGGTTTCAGATTAATGGATTTACCCTTATTCGCATGGGCTATACTATGGGTTGCAATGATATCATGGTTTGTCTTCCCTGAAATTACTGCAATGTTCTTTATACTGGTTCTATCAAACGTTTTTGGTTTTTCAGTATACATATCAACATATGGTGGTGCATTAATGTGGGAAAACCTATTCTGGTACTTCGGTCATCCAGAAGTTTACCTATTGCTATTACCCGGAACAGGTGCAATGTTTGACTATCTGTCAAATCTTGGCCATAAGGCGCCTTACCTTAAAAAATGGATGATAGCCGCAATGGGTGCAATATCGGTTGATAGTGTAATGGTATTCCTGCATCATACATTTATGACAGGCATAATATTTGCATGGTTAATGGCAGATAGTATATTCACAGAAACCATATCGATACCCACATCAATGCTTATAGTAGGCATAATAGCAACATTACTTGGTGCAAAGCACAAATTCCAGACACCAGTATTATTTGCACTTGCAGCATCAACATCATTTATGATAGGTGGTGTAACAGGAGTTACCAACTCATCACTTGCCATAGACACAATAGTTCACGGTGATTATTACATAGTGGCGCACTTCCATTACTTCATGGTAGGAGTGGCTACAATGGCCTTAATAGGCAACTTATATTACTATTTCCCCAAATTTACCGGGAAAATGTATAATGAAACATTAGGAAGAATACACTGGGCAATTGCATATATAGGTGTAAATGTATTATATTTCCCGATGTTCTTCCTGTATGATTTACCCAGAAGGGTTTATACATATCAGGCCGGATCTGGTTATACGATAATTAACCAGATATCAACAGTAGGTGCATTTATATTCGGTTTATCCTTCCTTATAATGTTTGCAAACTTTGGTTACGCTTTGAAGAAACACAAACCAATAAGTGAAACAAATCCTTACAAAGCAACAGCAGGATTTGTATGGTTCACAACAAATCCTCCAAAATATTATAACTTTGACTATGAACCATATGTAGGTGGTAAAGATCACAGGGATTTATTAATGGATCAACATCATCCAATAGCACCATCTAAAGTGGAATTATCATCTGCACCACTACTTATAGCCAGTGGACTTTTCCTAGCATTCGTTGGTGCAGTTGTAACCCTGATGGGATATAAACCATACGCCTTTGGAACAGTCTATGCATATCTTGGATATGTAGTAGTTGCAGTTGCACTGGCGATATTTGTACTGGGCTGTTTCAGATGGATGTACGATGATTACAAATTAAAATCACCCAACGTACCACCCACATACAGGAAAGAACCTATTACAAAAGGCCTCAACAACATGAGGCTTGGAATGTTAATATTCCTTGCAGGTGATATGATATGGATGGCAACATTCTATGGTATGGTGGAATGGATAAAACTACAGTCAGTTTCACCATATGTGCAAGGAAGCGATCCAACAACATTCTTCTTCCCATCACTGGCATCTGTATATATAGCAATATCAATAATAACTATAGGAATAGCGGGTTTATTCTCCTGGTTCTCATTAGGTGGTGCTATAGGAAAGAACAGAAACAAATCATTCAGCTATATGTTAATAGCAACAGTATTTGCGGTGATATATCTTATAACATCCCTGTTATCATTCGTAGTAATAAATTCATACAGTGCACTTGGTCTTGCAGGAATAGGAGCAAACCCAATGTCATCTATGTTCTGGATGATATCATTGATGGATGTATTATTTGCTGTAGGTGTAATAGCTGTAATGGTAAGATACATGATACAGATAAAGAAAAGCAAGAGGATATTATGGGGAAGAACTGCAACAAGTGCAAATATACTAATGTGGTTCATTGCATTTGTATTCCTTACAAGTGTATTCACTACAATAGCCTTTGTGGCGTGAGGTGATAAAAAATGGTTGATATAAATAATGAAAAATCTGAGAAGGTAAATAAGAAGGAGATGAAAAAGTCTTACGAATACGAGGACGTTGAAATGGAACTGGGGGATGACGACTTAGAATACAACGAGATTGGTATATGGAAAAACCCGTACGCACTTGCTATAATTGTAATAGCTATATGGTTTTCACTATGGCTATTCCTGAATGTATTTATGGGCAGGTGGTTCTCTTGAAGACATTAGTAAAAGCTGCATTTGCAGTACTTATAGTGGCAGTTATATTGATCGCAGCAGTAGGAATAACAGTTGTATCATATGCACCAACAAATACAGTAATGTCAGATCAGGGTGCAGTAGCACATAGAAATATACCATATTACAATGTAACTTCATCAAATGGAACAATCCATGAAGTGGTCAATCTTTCACTGGCTGCATGGGGTCGGGGAAATGGACATTCCAATGCATACCCATTTAACTTTAATGGTACATCATATGGTGCTATGACAATATATTTACCGGCACATGCAGATATACATGCAAATATGACAAATTTTGAGGTAAAGGCACACACATTAAAAATAGAATTGCCACACTCATCGCAGTGGTCACGTGGGCCTGTATGGGCACATACAAGTGTACACGTTAAAAAGATTATAAACAGTACAGGTGGAATACTTCCAATATGGTATGGAAACACAGCACATTCCAAAGCAATATGGTGGAACAACACACTGCCTGCTAATTACTGGATAGTATGCGGTTTAACCACACATGCTGAAGCAGGTATGTATGTATTCGTGGTAGTAAGTAGCCATGTAACAACTCCATATTACACAATAAAATGAGGTGAAAAAAAATGTTAGAAAGTATATATAATATAATTCCGGATGTATACCATCTTATACCTAAAGGGTCAATAACCGGTGCTGAGATAACATCAATATTTCTGGCATATATATTGCCAGGAATAGTTATCGGTGCTGGATTTGCCTTCTGGTATATCTTTGTATTCATAAAGAGTTACCGTAAGAAAGAAGCAGATAATTTCATGAATGAAAGGTATAACCCCAAGGAGGATATGAGACCCGGTAGAATAGAGGAAATAGAGCGGGGAAATAAAGCAATATTTAAATTGTTTGTGCTATTCGTTGTCCTTATACTGCTATCACTGCTTGTTTACGATTTACCACCGGCATATGGAATAAGGGTAGCAGGAGCAGCACCAAGCGCACCAACTAACGCCCATAATTACACAGATATCAACGTCATTGGTTACCAGTGGCAGTGGATATTTATATATCCAAATCACTCATCATCAAGGCGTTTCGTAGTACTGCCCGCAAATACGCCAATACAGTTTAATGTAACGAGTGTTGATGTAATGCATTCGTTCTATCTGATCAATGTAACCAAAGTGGATGCATTCCCGGGGCATTATAACTATATATGGACAAATATAACCCAGGCGGGCCTGTACGAATTTGAATGCGTTGAACTGTGTGGATTAGGGCATGCCCATATGAGGGGGCCTGCATTTGTATTATCACCACATAACTTTACAAAATGGGAAAACCAGCAGAAAGCTGGAGAAATGAACCAGACATTTGTATACCATGGTAAAACATACAACTATGGACCAACACTTTATGGCGCAGCACCAACACCACCGTCAGCTGGTGATTAAATATATTTTTTATAAATTTATTATATATTTTTAAAAATTTAAAGGGGGGAGTTCAATGTCAAAGATTACAAATTTCATGAAAATTACAAAAATGGAAATTACTATTCTTATCGATTTAGTTGCCGTTGCAGGCTTTATCGTTGTACCAGGAAGCACAGGCTATCCCATGATTTTATTTTATTTACTACTAAGCGGTACCCTGGCATCAATGTCAGCAAGCATATTCAATAATATTTATGATATGGATATAGATATAGAGATGAAAAGGACCAGATCAAGATCAGATACATTAAATTTATCAACCAGGAATAAAATATTTGCAGTATCCACATTAATGATAATTTTTTCATTTATCATAAGTTATGTACTTATCAACCCGTTAACCGCAGTTTTCATATTTGCCGGATTTTTGAGCTATGTGGTTCTGTATACAATAATATTGAAGAGAAGAACATCATTAAACATTGTTATAGGAGGTATAGCAGGTAGTTTCCCTGCACTGGCGGGCTGGGCATCATTAACCGATTCAGTATCATTAATCTCACTATTCATAGCATTTCTGGTATTCATGTGGACACCCACGCATTTCTGGAATCTTTCCGTAAATAATATCGATGACTATAAAAAAAGCAATGTACCGATGCTTCCAGCAGTTGTAGGCATAAAAAAAGCAGAGTTCTGGATTATTGTTAACACAGTTATACTCATATTTTATTCTATGATTCCACTATTTGTGTCCAGTATAAAGCTGGGATTTGCATATATACCAATAGCAGCTATAATGGATGTTTTACTAATATACTATGTACTTAAACCCGTATTCCACGAATATAATAAAAAATACTTTAGAAGTGCGTTTGGTTTATCCAACATGTACCTTTTTATCCTGCTTGTTGTTATTATATTATATCCATTTATATAATTTAATGATATATAATTAATGATTATTATGAAAAGTAATTTTGAATATCCAGAAAATATAAGTAAAATAGGGAATAAAACAGCCCTTAATATATACGTTATAAAGCACGGGGATAAAGTTATCCAGATAGACGCGGGCATACGGAATGATATAAATAAAATTTATGATTTTTATGACAAGAAAAATGAAGAACCTGGTTATATACTGATAACCTCGGTCGATTACACTCACGTTGGTGCATTAAAGGAACTATATGATAGATATAAACCAAAAATATTTGTAACCAAAAGTGAAATGGATACAATGATACACGGTCCGGCATTAAGAGGTATTATGGAGGTTGAGGGCAGGGGTTTAAGATTCGATGGTGTTAAAAATATTTCATCATACAACAGGTTCAACCTTGATTTTCTAAAAGTTATAGATACTCCAGGATATACAAATGCAAATGTTTCCATTTATTATGAGCAGGATAATGCAATTTTTGTTGGAGACGCATTGACAGTTAAAAGAAATAAAATAAAATTAGATAGAATGTTTATACAGGATATAAGGGCAGCAAATTTATCACTTGAAAAAATAAAAAGCATGAAGCCAGTAACAATATACCCATCACACGGGGAACCTTATAAATTAATATAATTTTATACCCATCCTGTTTAACTGAAATGGACACATATATTAACCATTCTCTGTGTGTTTTTAGAGATAGAACAGTACCCCTGAAACATCCTGCTGGATAGGGGTAATTCATCGGTATCAAACACATTACAATATTATTTTATATATAGATTAAATATACTACCATATGGTAAGATATATAGCAATAGGCAATGGTAGGCTATTAGTAAGTTTTAATGAAGATTACAATCTCACGGATTTTTACTTTTCAAGGGATATGGAGGAGAACCAGAGTGGAGGAAAACCTTTTAAATATGGTGTTTCAATTGATAACAATTTCACATGGATCAATAAATCAAACATTATTTCAAAGGATTATTTTGATCACACAATGATAGGTATAGTCAAATACAGGGTTAATGATATAAATTTCGAAGATCAAAATTTTGTCGATATTTATCGAGATGTTTATATAAAAAAAATAAAAATAATAAACGAAACAGATAATAAAAGGGATATAAAATTATTTTTCCATCAAAATTTTTCAATTTATGGCAATAATATAGGCGATACTGCCTTTTATTATCCGGAAAATAATTCCATAGTCCATTATAAGGGAGAGAGATATTTTATGGCATCAACAGTAGGCAATAAAGGTTCATTTGATGAATACGCGGTAGGCATAAAGAATTTTAATGGCCTGGAAGGCACATGGAAGGATGCAGAGGATAATGAATTATCAATGGACACAATAGCAACAGGATCTGTTGATTCCGTTATAAGGCATCATGTAAAAATGGAGCCACACTCTTCTATAGAATTATTTTATTATATACTGTGTTCAAGGGATAGATCAGACCTGTTTGAAAATTCAAAATATATGGATATTGAAGGCATGGGAAGAATGCTTAATAGAACAGAGAATTTCTGGGAATTATGGGTTTCCAAATATCCGTTGAATATCGATAACGATAATTATAATGATATGTTTAAGAAATCATTATTTATAGTAAGGTCACACATTAACAGTATGGGTGCAATAATGGCATCAAGTGACAGCGCTATATTAAGAAGCAATATGGATTCATATTATTACTCATGGCCGAGGGATTCCTCATATGCGGCAATGTCTATGATCTTATCGGGCCATGGCGATCCTGCAAAACTATTCTTTAATTTCTGCATAAATACAATATCCAGTGAGGGTTATTTTTTTCATAAATATAATTCCAGTGGAAAAATAGCAAGCAGCTGGTTACCATATTTTATGGATAATAAAAAAATATTACCGATACAGGAAGATGAATCAGCACTGATAATAATAGCCATCTGGCATTATTACTCAACAAATAAGGATGTTGAATACATCTCATTCCTGTACGAAAAACTAATAACAAAAATAGCGGAGTTTCTATATAATTATACATATGATAACGGTTTACCCAAGGAATCATTTGATCTGTGGGAGGAAAGATACGGCATACACACATATACTGTAGCTACAGTATACAAGGCATTGAAATACGCATCAGAATTTTCCGAGATGTTCAATGATACCGATTTATCACAGAAATACTCGGATAAGGCGGATAAAATGCTTAAAACATTTGATGAAACATTTTATTCAGATTTAACAGGTTACTATGGTAGAACATATTATAATGGTAAAATGGATTTTACCCTGGATTCATCAATATTAGCCCTTGTTAATCTGGATGTAAAGGATGCAAACGATTCAAAGGTAAAATCATCTGTTGAAAAAATCAATGAATATTTATGGATCAAAAACTCAGGTGGCATAGCCAGGTATAGTAATGATTTTTATCAGAGAGTGGAGCTCAACCCCGGTATAACAGGCAATCCATGGATAATAACAACACTATGGCTTGCGGATTATTATATAAAAATCAATAATTTTGATAAGGCAAATGAACTGATCCAGTGGGTTATCAAGCACAGTGAAGAATCAGGAATTTTATCGGAGCAGATAGACCCTATAACGGAAAAGCCATTATCGGTTTCACCACTGGTATGGTCACATTCACAGTTAATAATAACCCTAATAAATTATAAAAATGCCATTAATAATAAAAATTAGATTTTTTTAATATATTTAGCTATATAATATTATGTTAGAATAAATTATAACTCCCAAAATCCCTAAATAAAAAATAACAAACTTAATAAATATTAAATTAATAAACCTCTACTATATTTAACCATACACAATGGGCAATGCTATAGGCATCCCGTTATATCGTAATTTATTGGCGATGTAGAAAGTGTAACGGTTGGTGATAAAAAATGGCGACACCGCATCATTCCCGTAGGGGATCAATGGCGTATTATCCCAGAGTACGCGCTAAAAAAATTGGGGCTGATATCAGATCATGGCCTGAAATAGAGGGCAATGCGAAGATTCAGGCATTCGCAGGCTATAAAGTTGGCATGACACATATACAGATGACAGACTATAGAAAAACCAGTGTGACAGCAGGAAAAACTATAATGGCACCTGTAACAGTTGTGGAAGTACCTCCATTAAAGGTTATATCGGTAAGATATTATGAGGATGGAGACAACGGTTTAAAAATATTTGCAGAGAAGAAGGCAGATGATATAGATAAGGAGGTATTTAAAAGAATACCAGAAATTAAAAATAAAAATCCAAGGGAAATAGAATTAAAAGATGTTTCAGATGTAAGATTATTAGTACACACAAATCCCGGGCTTGTCTCAGGTATACCCTCAAAAACACCAGAAATATTTGAGATAAGGGTAGGTGGATCAACAATGGAAGATAGAATAAAGCTTGCAGAAGAAAAACTGGGCAAGGAATTAAATTTCACCGATTTTACTTCAGACGGTTCATTTGTTGATACAATATCAGTTACAAAGGGAAAGGGTTTCCAGGGTGTTGTAAAGAGATTTGGAGTAAAGTTACTGCCAAAAAAGAATAGAAAACATAGAAGGATGATAGGAACCCTTGGTCCATGGCATCCCGACTGGGTTAGAAATACAGTACCCCAGGCAGGTCAGGTCGGTCTCCATCAGAGAACATTACATAACATAAGGGTAGTAAAATACGGTAAAAAGGAAGATATCAATGATATAAACGTAAAGGGAGGATTCCTTAACTACGGTCTTGTAAAAAATGATTACATTCTTTTATATGGGTCAGTATCCGGTCCAGCAAAAAGATTGATTAAACTAAGGGACCCTGCAAGGCAGAAGGTAGTTAATGCGGAAAAGGTAGAGATAACATATATATCAAAGGAATCCAAACAGGGTGATTAAAAATGAAAGCAAATGTTTATTCAATAAATGGCGAAGTGAAAAAGGAAATAGAATTACCTGCAGTGTTCGGCATGGATACAAGGGAAGACCTTGTTCATAAGGCATTTAAAGCCATATCATTATCAATGAGGCAACCATACGGTTCAAGCCCACTGGCAGGAACCAGAAGGGTCGGTCATAATCTAGGCCCAAATCACGGTATATCAAGAATACCAAGATTAGCCGGTGGCTCAAGGGGTGTATTGCTGGCAAGTACGGTGGGCGGCAGAAGTGCATTATCTCCAAGAAGTGATAAGGTATTATATAAAAAGATAAATAAAAAGGAAAGAAAATTAGCTAAATTAAGTGCAATAGCATTTACTGCAAATAAAGACTATGTATTAAATAGAGGTCACAGGATATCTGAAGATGTTATGGATACTCTAACATTCCCTGTTATAGTTGAGGATGACCTTGAGAATATAACAAAGGCAAAGGATGCAGTGAAGATGCTTTCTGATATAGGAATTTACGATGATATTATACGGTCAAAGAACGGTAAAAAGATAAGAGCCGGAAGGGGAAAAATGAGAAATAGAACGTATAAACAGCCTAAAAGTATATTAGTAGTAGGGTCTTCAAATGAGAAATTAAGGGCATTTTCATCATTGCCTGGAGTGGAAACTGCATCATTAAACAGTTTAAGCATAACAAAATTAGCTCCGGGAGGAATTCCAGGAAGATTAACATTATACACAGAAACTGCAATAAAGGAACTTGAAGAGGTGAATTAAAATGGATTATATCATAACTCCGGTTGTTACGGAAAAAACTACGTTAATGATGGAGAAAGAAAATAAGCTTACATTCATGGTAGATCGCAGGGGCAGAAAAAAGGATATTAAAAAGGAAATAGAAGAAAGATTTGATGTAAAGGTAGTATCATTGAATATATTAATAACAAAAAAAGGTAAAAAGGCAATAGCGAAATTATCAAAAGATTTCTCTGCCGAAGAAATAGGAGGTAGAATAGGAATATTCTGAGGTGAAATAAATGGGAAAACATATAGTAGCACAGAGAAGGGGTCATGGTTCGTTAACATATCAGAGTCCAAGTCACAGGCATGTAACTGATATAAAGCACCCAAGAGATGGGAGTTATAAAATAGATGATATAATTCAGGCTCCTGGAAGAAATGCGCCCCTTTTATTATTAAAAAATGAAAAAAACGAAACAAATTACATGCTGGCATTTAATGGGGCTTACATAGGCCAGGATCTTAAAATAGGCTCTGAAGGCAATTCAGTTACCGGTACAACAACACATCTATCAAAGATAGATGACGGTTCATATGTATATAATATAGAAAGCATGCCGGGTGATGGTGGTAAATTCTGCAGAACAGCTGGTTCAGCGGGACTTATAATAAGCCATGGCAATTCGGTTTCAATAAAATTACCATCGGGCAATACAAAGGAGTTTAATCCTAGATGCAGGGCAACGGTAGGTGTAGTGGCCGGTTCAGGTGCAAGAGATATACCTATATTAAAGGCAGGAAATCATATAAAATATTTAAAGAGCAAGGCAAAGAAGCCATATACTGTGAGGGGAGTTGCAATGAATGCTGTTAATCATCCACATGGAGGTGGAAATCATCAGCATGTTGGAGGACCAAGCACAGTTGCTAGAGGATCACCACCGGGTGCAAAGGTGGGTAGATTATCACCAAAAAGGAGGAATAAGAAATGGTAGTTAGAAGGCAGGCATCTGTAAAATCAATTAAAAGGAGATCAAGAAAGGCCCAGAGGGCTATTACGGGAAGAACCAGAGAGTTTTCATACCGTGGGCACACTGTAGAAGAATTGCAGGATATGGAATTAGCTCAGTTAATGGAAATTTTCCCGGCAAGGGTTAGAAGGTCATATAACAGGGAAATGAATCACGAACAAAAAAAGGCGTTTGATGATTTACTGGGCGATAAAGAAAGGATAAAAACACATGTAAGGGATATAATAATTTTACCCCAGTTCATAGGTAAAACTATAGAACTTTACAATGGTAATTCCTATCTTAAATTTGAAATAAGGCCCGAAATGATAGGTCATTATTTAGGTGAATTTGCACCAACAAGAAAGGTAGTAAAACACTCCGGACCCGGAGTTGGAGCCACAAGGTCATCCAAATTCTTACCACTGAAGTGATGTAAATGAAAGGATACAGTATAGATAAATTACCGGAAAAATATGCGAAGGCAAGGGTTAACGAAACGGATATATCAGAGAAGGATGCGGTTAATATAGCCCATTTTATCAGGGGTATGGACGTTGAATCTGCAAAAGATGTTATAGATAGTGTTATTGAAAAGAAAACACCGGTACCATATTTCAGATACCTTGATTCAGTTTCACATAAAAAGGCAACAGGCCCGGGAAGATTCCCGATAAAAGCGGCAGGGGAATTCAAAAAACTTTTAGATGATGCATCTGCAAATGCAGAATTCAAAGGTTTATCAGACGATTTGAAGATTTTTCATATATCCGCATCAAAGGGCAGAATGGTGAAAAAATTCACTCCAAAAGCATATGGAAGGGCAGGAGCTTTCTTTAAGGATTTAATAAATCTTGAGATAATAGTAACGGAAAATGAAAAGGAGTGATTGTATGAAAGAGAAAAAATTTGTAAGTGATAACATTAAAAAATTGCTGGTTACCGAATATTTAAGAACGGAGAATGATAATGCCGGATTTGGTGGAATGGAAATGAAGAGAACTCCATTTGGAACAAATATAACATTATACGTAAACAGACCCGGTCTTGTAATAGGTCGCCATGGATCAAAAATAAAGGAAATGACACTGGCACTGGAAACAAAATACGGTTTAGAGGCACCACAGATAGAGGTTAAGGAGGTAGAAAATCCAGATTTAAACCCGCAGATTGTATCAAAGAAAATTGCATTATTCCTTGAAAAGGGCTGGAATTACAGGAAGGCAGGCACAACAACACTGAGAAGGATAATGGATCAGCATGCACGTGGTGTTTTAATAAGGATAAGCGGCAAAATATCCGGTGAAAGAGCACGTACACAGAAGTTCATGTATGGAGAGATAAAATATTCAGGGGAACCTGCAAGATCAGGAGTTGCTGGCGGTTATTCCGTTGCCATGCTTAAAACAGGCGTTATAGGTATTTACGTTAAATTATTAAAAACAAACTACAGATTACCGGATGAAATTGATATTAACAACAGCGTAATAGTTGAGAGTGCAAAAGTAAATAACAATTTAAATAATGATGGAGTTGAGGATAATGGAGCTAAAAACTAAGGATTTAAGAAATATGAATGATGATGAATTAAATGAGAAATTAAAATCATTAAAGGAATCATTATTAAGGGAAAGATCTGCAGTGGCAATGGGTGGTGCTCCTGCAAGTCCTGGTAAGACCAGGTCACTCAGAAGGCAGATCGCAAGAATATTAACTGTAATGGAGGAAAAAAAATAATGAAAGATAAAAACTTTACCGGCATGCCAAAGGAATTGCAACCATGGGAAGGTTTCAACCGTGATAATGAACTGGTAAAAATTAGCGTTGATAAAAGAAGGTATGGCAAGATGGTCACTGTTATTGATGGCATAGACCCGAAATCTGAGAACATTAATGAGATTGCAAAGGTATTAAAGAAGAAAGCAGCATCGGGTGGAACAGTAAAGGATGGCAGGTCAATAGAACTGCAGGGCGATCACCGTGACGTTATGAAAAAGGAACTGGAAAACATGGGATTCAAGGTTCAGATGGTATGAATTCAGATAATGTATACATCTCTGAATTTATCGGTAATGAAGTGAATATAAAGAAATCATCAAATATAAATAATATAAATATTCATGGCAAATTAATAAATGAGACAAAAAATATGATGTTCATCCAGAATAATAATAAGATAATGAAAATACCAAAACATAGAACAATATTTACCATAAAATTTGGTAACTGTTTCTATGATGTGGATGGCGATATAATAATGATACGCCCCGAAGATAGAACAAAGGATAGGAGAAAAATATACAAAAGGTTAAGGAGTAATGATAGAAATGAGAAACATAGGAATAGATGTTAAACCACCAGAAAAGGAATGTAACGATATAAACTGTCCATTTCACGGTAGTTTACCTGTTAGAGGTCAGATGATAGCAGGTAAGGTTATATCTGTAAAAATGGAACGCAGTATTATAATTCAAAGAGAAACAAAGGAATACATAAAAAAATACGAAAGATACAGAACAAAATTTAAAAAATATCACGCACATCTGCCGGATTGCATTGATGTAAAACCCGGAGATATTGTAAGGATTGGTGAATGCAGAAAACTTGCAAAAACCATAAATTTTGTCGTCATTGAGAAGGTGGAGTAAATGAAAGGAATTTCGGGAAATGAATCAAGGGGTTTACCTTTAGGTGCGGTAATACCCTGTGTCGATAATACAGGTGCTAAAATAGTAAGCCTTATTGGTGTAAAGGATTTACATACGGTTGCAAGAAGAATACCTTCTGCTGGTGTTGGTGATTTATTCATTGCAAGTGTTAAGAAGGGAACTCCAGAGATGAGAGCAAAGGTTGTATATGCTGTAGTAGTGAGGCAGAAGAGACCCTACCGGAGATCGGATGGTAATATTATAGAATTTGAGGATAATGCAGCTGTTCTTGTTACCCTTGAAGGAGAAGTACGTGGTTCTGAGATTAAGGGACCGGTTGCAAGGGAGGCAGCTGAAAGGTGGCCCAGAATAGCATCAATAGCATCAACAATAGTATGAGGTGTATTATGTTAGAAAATAAAATAAATGTAGCAATAAATAAGGATTTACGTAAAAAATACGGTATAAGGCAATTCCCCATAGTCAAGGGTGATATTGTAAAAATTATTTCAGGATCAAGAAAAGGAGAAGGCGGCAAGGTAATAGATGTAAGCCACAAATCAAAGAAAATATCCATAGAGGGTGTAACAATAGCAAAAGCGGATGGAAAGCAGGTAGAATATTACATAGACCACAGCAATCTTGTTATAACAAAGCTTGATCTATCAAGTCCTGGAAGGTATAATAAGATTAAGGATATAACCGCAAGGCGTAGTTTACCACCACCGGAACCGGAAGCACCCGAACCCGAAGAGAATGAAAATATAGAAAATAACGAAGAATTAACAGAAGAAACCACGGAGGAAACAGAACAGGAAATCATTGATGATAGGGAAGCAGGCAGTGAGGAAACAGATGACGAGAAAACAGAGAGTGAAGATTCTGAGGGTAACGATAATGAAGAATCCAGTGAGGATAATGTAAAAGAAGACGGTGATAATGATGAAAACTAAAATTATGATGGCGTCAAGGAAGTTGAAAATACCGAGGAAAACAAATTTCTGGTCTGTTACTCCCACGCCAGCAACACACAAAAAGGAAGACTCCATACCCTTACTTATAGTATTAAGGGATTACCTAAAAATTGGAGATAAGGAAAGGGAAATAACAAGATTATTAAATACAAATCATGTTAAAGTTGATGGCAAGATAGTGAAAGATAGAAGATTCCCACTGGGTTTCATGGATGTACTGTCAATAGACACATTTGACCATGATTTCCTGATCATATATGATAGAAAGGGCAAACTTATAAGTGTGGCAAATCCAGATGAAAATAAGGGCGTTAAATTATTAAAGGTAACAAAAAAGACGGTAATAAGTAAAAACAGGTTACAGTTAGGATTCCATGATGGTAAAACCATAACAACAGATAAAAATGATATAAAAACCTCCGATGTGGTACTGATGAAGGTCCCGGAACTTCAGATAGCTGATGTTATAAAGATGGGTATAGGAGATAAGGCGTTTATTACCGGTGGATCACACGTTGGTGAGATTGCCACAATAAAGTCAATAGAGGTTAAAAAATCATCAGGGCATAATATGGCAAACCTTAATGAGGGATTCTCAACAATAAAGGATTATATGTTTGTTATTGGCAGTGCGAAATACACATTTAAAATACCAGAAAAAGAGGTGGCTATAAATGATGAGTGAAAAAACAGAAAATCCTATGACTGAAATCGTTATCGACAAAGTGGTAATAAACATCGGTGTTGGTGCCGCAGGAGAAAGGTTAAACAAGGCTGCGAAAGTAATAGAATTACTGACAAAGCACAAACCTGTAGTTACAAGTGCAGGAAAAACAATAAGGGATTTCAATATAAGAAAGGGGCTTAATATAGGTGTGAAGGTTACATTAAGGAAGGAAAATGCGTATAACTTCCTGAAGGAAGCTTTCTTTGCAAAGGATTACAAATTACCTGTTTATTCATTTGATAAACAGGGAAATGCATACTTTGGAGTAACGGATTATACAGATTTCAAGGGAATGAAGTATGACCCTGATATCGGTATTTTCGGTATGGATGTAGCCATAGTATTGAAAAAAGCAGGCGGATATAGAATATCAAAAAGAAGAATAAATCGTAAAACTGTACCCTCAAAAATAAGGGTTAAGAAGGACGAGTCAATAAAGTTTCTTGAAGATAATTTTAATGTTAAAATTATAAGGTGATATTATGCAGGTAAAATTACAACCAAAAAAGAATTTCGGTCATTCCCAGGGGTGTGTCCGCTGTGGAAGAAAAAGAGGATTAGTAAGAAGATACGGTATAAGATTGTGCAGGCAGTGCTTCAGAGAAACAGCAGAGAAGATTGGCTTCAGGAAATATAGCTGAGGTGATTAAATGAAAAGTGATCCTTTAAATGATGTAATAAATACAATAAAAATGGCTTCGAGAATAGGCAAGAATGAGATAATTATAAACCCCGCATCCATAATAATAGGAAGGGTATTAAAGGTAATGCAGGATTATAATTATATAAAAAGCTTTGAGGTAATAGAAGAAGACCGCGGTGGCAGATTCAAAGTTAACTTAAGCGATACAATCAATAACTGTGGTGTAATAAAGCCAAGGCTGTCTGTTAAAAAAACAAATATAGAAAAATATGAATCAAGATATCTCCCGGCTCAGGACTTTGGAATAATAATATTAACAACAACAAAGGGTGTTATGAGCCATCTTGAAGCAAGAAAATTTGGCATAGGCGGCAAGCTTCTTGCTTATGTATACTGAGGTGTAAATAAAATGATAAACTGGAAAGATAAAATGGAATTAAAAATACCTGAAGGGATTCAGGTAAACGTCGATGAATACCTTATAACTGTAAAGGGTAAACTGGGAGAAACATTAAGGAATTTCAAAGACAAATATGCGAAGGTCTATAAAAAAGACAATTCATTGATTATAGCCGTAAGTAAGGAAAATAAATTTACCAACAGCATAGTTGGTACATGGTACTCTGAATTAAATATAGTATTCAAGGGTGTAACAGAGGGATTTAAATATGTAATGAAGATAGATTTCACGCATTTTCCAATGAGGGTTTCTGTTCGTGGCAATTTGTTATATATAGAAAATTTCCTTGGAGGAAAGGCCCCAAGAATAGCAAAAATAAAAAACTGCAAGGTCTCTGTAAAAGGTGATAAGGTAACCATAGAGGGAATAGACAAAAGAGATATGGGAGATACCGCAGCAAATATAGAGAGGGCAACATACATAAAGCATTTCGATTCAAGGGTTTTTCAGGACGGTATATATCTTTTGAAGGGGGTGAATCCTGATGAGTTATAAACCTTTATTAACAAAGGAACAGAAAGTATTATTAAAAAAGAAAAATGAAGTAAATAGAAGAAGAGTAGAATTCCACAGGCAAGAATGGTTCAGATATAAGAAATTTGACGATTCATGGAGAAAACCAAGAGGAAAGCATTCGAAATTAAGGAAACATATAGGTTACAGAATACCTATGGTGAATCCTGGGTATAGAACACCGAAGGCCGTAAGGGGTCTGCATCCATCAGGATTTAGGGAAGTATTAGTTCACAATGTGGACGAATTAAGAAAAATTAATCCGGATCTTGAGGGTGCAAGAATAGCCTCGACCGTTGGTTATAAGAAAAGAACTTATATAGAATCTGAAGCAGATGAACTTGGGATTCATGTATTTAATAGGGTGGTAGTAAAATGAAAATGTCCAGTGTAAAGGAAATAGCATCTGATGAATTAAAAATAGGTATTTCAAGGGTATGGATAGATACAAACAGTACTGAAAAGGTTCTGGATGCAACGTCACGTGAGGATGTAAGAAAACTTATAGCCCTGCACGTAATACAGAGAAAAGATAAGAAAACTAATTCAAATAATAGATTGAAGAAAAGAATAAACCAGTTAAAAAAGGGTAGAAGAAGAGGACCCGGATCTGTAAGGGGAACAAAATATGCAAGATATCCAAGAAAAAGAAGATGGGTAACCCTTATAAGGGCACTGAGGTCTGAGTTAAAAACATTAAAGGATGAAAATAAAATAGACAATAAAACATACCGTAAGTATTATAGAACAATAAAAAGCGGGTCATATGTGTCAAGGGCACAGCTTGTGTCGCATTTAAAGGGAGCATCATTAATAAAGGAGGATAAAAATGAAAACAATACCAGTTCTTAAACGTAGAAAGGAAGGTATAACCGATTACCATAAGAGATACACTCTATTAAAATCTGGTATGACCAGGGCAGTTGTAAGACCGAGCAATAAGGGTTTCATAATAGAGTTCATAGATTATAAGCCCGAAGGGGATAAGGTAGTGGTAACGGTAACAGATGCCACATTGAAAAAGGTTTACAACGTAACTGGAAACAATATCCAGATGTATTACCTTGGTGGTTATTTAGCAGGTAAAAGGGCCATGGAAAAGCATATAGAATCAGCAATATTCGATACAGGAAGGTATAAATTCGTACATGGTGGAAGATTGGCTGCAGCATTAAAGGGCATAAAGGACTCTGGCATTGATATACCTGTAGATGAGGAGGTTTTTCCTAATGATGCAAGGTTAAAAGGTGATCATCTGAAAAATAAAACAGATCTAAATAAATATATTAAAGGTGAATAAAGATGGACGAAGAATGGATTCCAAAAACTGAACTTGGAAGATTGGTAGCAAACGATGAAATAAAAACTATGGGAGAAGCATTACACACAAAATTACCTTTAAAGGAATATCAGATAGTTGATTACCTTATGCCTGATCTAAAGGATGAAGTTATAAACATAGAGAGAGCACAGAGAATGACCGATTCCGGTAGGAGAATGAATTATTCTATTACCGCTGTAGTGGGTAATGGAAATGGATATATCGGTATAGGCCGTGGCAAGGCAAAAGAAGCTGCACCTGCAATAAGGAAGGCAATAAATAATGCAAAAGTAAACATAATAGAAATAAAAAGGGGATGTGGATCATGGGAATGCGGTTGTGGTAGACCACATTCACTGCCATTTCAGATAATTGGCAAATCCGGGTCCGTTATCGTGAAGTTGAAACCCGCACCACAGGGTGTAGGACTTGCTGTTGGAGATGTTGTAAAGGTAATATTAAAGATGGCAGGAATAGAGGATGCATGGGGTTTTGCATCAGGGCATACAAAAACAACCGTAAATTATGCACTGGCAACATTTGATGCAATTAAAAAGACGGTTTCAATGAAAATAAACCCGAAGATAAATCTTACCACACCCATATATGTTGGAGGCATAGAACATGATAGCAATAATCAGGATTAGAGGCAGTACTGGAATAAAACCTGCGGCGGAAAAAACTGCAGATTTATTAAACCTTAACAGGATAAACCATATGGTATTATTTAATGAAAATGATAGCATAAACGGTATGCTTAAAAGGGTGAAAGATTATGTAACCTGGGGAGAACTGGATAGGGAAACCCTAACGTTAATATTAAAAAATAGAATGCTATTGAAGGGCAGAAAAAAACTTACAGATGATTATATAAGTAATTTAGGATACAAATCCTTTGAGGATTTTGCAGATGCACTTTTAAATAACAAAACAAAGCTAAAAAATGCCGGGGATTTAATATCTGTAATAAGGCTAAATCCACCAAGGGGAGGCTATGAGGCAATACAGAAGCCCTTCCATGAAAAGGGGTCATCAGGCTACAGGGGAGAAAAAATTAATAATCTAATTAAAAAAATGATTATTCCGGGAGTTGATTTAAATGGTGAGAACAAGAACTAAAAAACAGAGAGGAGGCCATTACGGCAGGGGAATGAAATCCGGAAGAGGAAAAGGCAAGAGAGGAGGAAATGGAAACGCTGGTTTTGGAGCACACAGGAAAACATGGTTGATATTACATGATAAAAACTATTATGGTGTCCATGGTTTTACAAGCCACTCAAAAACATATGAAAATGCCATAACATTAGATCAGTTAAACAGTTTATATGGAAAATTAAAAAATGAGGGCTATGTTGAAAACGATGTAATTGACCTTGAGAGTGCGGGATATACGAAATTACTCGGGACGGGAAATTTTGAAATAAAATGCAAAATCAAAATTCCAAAGGCTACCGAAAAAACTATTAGTAAGCTTTCCCATTATGGTATTACGATAGAAAATGACTGATATACAGAGGAATAGGGGTACAGCAATCCCCGTAGTTTTTGTATTCGCTCTTTATGTACTTGTGTTCTACTACTTCTATCATTACACGGGTCTTAGATTATTCATTGTGGCCTTTCTGTCATCGCCTTTGTTTTTAATAGCATATCTGCTGATAAGCTATAAGGGGCCAAAAAAGAGTAAGTTATATGGTCTCGAAAATTTAACTGCAAAGTTGCCGGCTATAAAGAAGGCGCAGGGACACGTTCCATTCAAATATAAAATAATGTGGACAGTCATAGTTGTATTAATATATTTTGCACTTACGAATATATACATATACGGTTTAAATACAACCAAAACCGTTGATGTTTTTGCCTCATTCAGGGCTATATTTGCAGGTGCGTCAGGTTCATTGATGGATTTGGGTATAGGCCCTATTGTAACTGCAAGTATAGTAATGCAGTTATTTGCTGGTGCAAAAATATTCAATCTGAATTTAGAGGATTCAGCAGATAAGGCAATGTACCAGGGAACACAGAAATTATTAGTTATTATAATGATACTTGTTGAGGCCATACCGCAGGCATTTGGCTTCCTTGTACCGGATACAGCCCTTGTCTCCGGTTTAAATAAATTCTCACCCGGATACGGTGAGTTCCTTGCACAGTCAATAATCATAGCACAGTTATTTGTTGGTTCATATCTGGTATTTTTGATGGATGAGGTTGTTTCAAAATACGGTATTGGTTCAGGTATATCATTATTCATAGCTGCAGGTGTATCACAGCAGTTGTTTACCGGAACATTTAGCTGGATTCCATCAACAATATCATCTCCATTATCTCTGAGCAATCCACCTGGGGGTGCAATACCAAAGGTCATATATTTATTCTTAAACGCACCGGGTTCCTATTTAACAAATACAGGTATGGAACAGGTACTGTTTGCACAGCCTAATCCAATGATTGCACTGGTAGGTACATTATTAATATTCTTTATAGTTGCATTCTTCCAGAGCAGTAAAATAGAACTTCCAATAGCCCACGAAAGGGTAAGGGGAGCAAGGGGAAGATATCCATTACAGCTATTATATGCATCAAATATACCTGTTATATTAGCAACAGCATTATTAGCAAACATATCAATGTGGACATTATTATTCTGGAGTAGTCCGGTTTTAAGCAAGATCCCGCTTCTGGGACATAATCACATGCTCGGGGCATATGCTACATCTTCACAGATATCGACACTTAATATTTCGTCTACTACACCTACCAGCGGTCTGGCATTTTATTTGTATACGCCAAATGGTCTATCGGACTGGTTGTTCCCAATACTGCAGCCAAGTTCATCTCAGAATGTACTGTTAGGCCATACACCGGTTCAGGAACTTGCACACATACTGGTGTTTATGGTATTTCTTGTGGGTTTCAGTATACTCTTCGCAAAATTCTGGATTGAAACTACGAATATGGGTGCCGGTGCCGTGGCAAAGCAGATAAGGTCAAGTGGTATGCAGATACCCGGTTTCAGAAGGGATCCAAGGGTAATGGAAAGGGTTTTGAGCAAATACATACCGGCAATAACAATATTCAGCGGTGCCATAGTAGGTGTTCTCGCCGGCGCTGCCGATCTTATCGGAACTGTGGGTGATACCAGCGGTACAGGTTTATTGCTGGCTGTTGGAATAGTTATTCAGTTCTACGAGGCTATGGGAAGGGAGCAGCTAATGGAAATGCATCCATTGATAAGGCAGTTCTTTATGGGATGATAACATGAGAGTGGTAATTTCAGGTATTCCAGGAGTAGGAAAATCTACAATACTGGATTTGGTATCAAAAAAATCAGATTATCGAATAATAAACTTCGGTTCATTAATGTTAGAGATCGCAAAAAAGGAGACTTCTATAAATAGCAGGGATGATATAAGAAAGCTGGATATAGAGACACAGAAACACATCCAGAGGTTAACATCAAATGAACTTGGTAGAATGAATAATATTATAATAGACACACATATGTCAATAAAATCACCTTCCGGATATTTTCCCGGTTTACCGGAATGGGTTTTGCACGAACTCAATGTTTCCTCATTCTTTTTAATAGAATCAAAACCTGAGGAAATAAAAAAAAGAAGGGATAACGATAAAACCAGATCAAGGGACAGTGATACAGTAGAAGATATAGGGGAACATCAGGAAATAAACAGATACTATGCAGCGGCATACTCCGTATATTCCGGTGCAACTGTAAATTTTATATGTAATCAGGAGGGCAATCCTGAAATAGCAGCAGATAATATAGTAACGAGGTTAGATTATGCAACAGAGACCACAACAAAATAGGCCACCACAGAATCAGCAGATGACCAAATTCATGATGATAGAATTCGTTTTTATGTTTGCAGGTCTTATACTTATATTTGTTATAAGTGACCCATCAATAAGAAATCCTATAGGCAATGCTTTGAACGTTGTATTTTTACCGTTATTAGGTTTTCATCATAAATCACCGGTACTCACATTAATGTTAACGGGAATCATACTTGGATTAATATCATCAATACCGAGATACTTCTTCACAGACTGGATCAAAATGGGTAAAACCCAGCTGATAAGTAGAGCCTATTCACAGGCCATGAGGGAGGCCATGAAAAATGGTGACCGTGTAAAACAACAGAAATTGCAGAAAATGTCAATGCAGAGGCAGATGGATCAGGCCGCACTGTCAATGAATACAATGAAACCGCTGATGGTAACCGAGATATTTTTCTTCTTAATATTCATATGGTTATATGTTTTCATGTTATCGTTGCATTACCAGTACGTTTCAATGCCATGGAACCTTAATCTTAACATTGTAACCGCACGTCTATATATAATGCCACTGTGGATGGGCTTATACACCCTTGGCAATCTTGCGGTTGGATACTTTGTAACCATGATAATGAAATATATTGATTTTACATATAAAATAAGAAAAATAGACGATGAAGAAGCGAAATCAATATGATTATAACGATCAGTGGTGAATCAGGATCAGGAAAAACGACAGCAGGAAATTTATTATCAGACCATTTTAATTATAAATTTTTTTCAGGTGGTTATTTTTTCAGGGAGAAGGCAAAGGAGTACAGTATGGATCTAATTAATTTCAGTAAATATGCTGAGGCACATCCAGAAATAGACCATGAGGAGGATGCCCTGCTATTAAATTTAATTAAAACCAGTGATAATATAGTTGTGGAATCAAGGCTGGCAGGTTATTTAGCATATAAAAATAATATAAAGGCATGTAAAATATATCTATCTGCATCCCAGGATGAGAGAATTAAAAGATTATATTCCCGGGATAAAAATATAGATAAACAGGATATAATAGAAAGAAGTAGGTCTGAAATAAAGAGGTATATGGTTTTTTATGGCATTGATTACAGGGATTTCTCCTACTATGATTTAATAATAAACACAGATAAATATAAACCTGAAGAGGTTTCAGAACTTATTATAAAAAGAATAGAAAACATGCTGTGTTGAATAAATATATAAATGGAAATTATTTAGAACAGCTATTCTTCATTATTCCCCAGGTCAATCTCCTCTTTTCTGGACAGCTGTACCTCCCACTGGAAGACCCTTGCCTTATTCTCTTTCAGGTACTCAACTATCATGCTGCTATCCCCCTTCATGGCAAGGATCGCTCCATTTGCATATTTTATGTACCTGATTCCATCAAGGAAACCAGGTATCCTGGAATGATATTTTCCATAATATGATGAATTGTTGTATCCATAGATCTTTCTGTATAGCCTTGAGTATGATGCAGGACTTATGCCTTTTTCAGTTCTCTCGAATGTGAAAACTATCAGTGAACCAATATAAATATACAACTGTAAACATATATAGTTATAATGGTCAGATTAGGGAAGTCTTTAAAGCCCTGTGGCAAAAGATGTAATAAAAACAATGAACTGACCAAAAAACCAAAAAAAACAAAAAATTGAACCAAAAAGTTAAATACGCAAATGGGTTAAAGCCTAATGATACAAAAGGATTTGAAACAGTCGATCGTGTACATAATTTTGTGTATTTATAAAGGATACCTCTTCTGAAACATTTCCCTTATCTCATCCCTGGATTTATAATATCCGTTCATTACCTTAAATGCATGCTTGGAGTTGTATTCTATAGA
>JAJZXU010000001.1 GCA_021806235.1 Thermoplasmata archaeon | reverse complement strand
TGACTCCTCAAAATTTAATCTTGTTGTGCATATTCTTAAATATGTTCCATTTAACCCGAAGAATCGCGAAGGTACAGCTATAATTCCACTTTTGGAAAGTTCTTCACTTAAATTATCTGAATCCATATCAGTATAATTTGAGTAATCCATAAATGAAACAGGAACATTCAGCGGTTCTATATTTTTATAAAACTTTAATCTATCCTTTTTTTTCATCAAAATTCCATTATTTTTCCTGATTATATCCCTGACATAATTTACTATATTATCATTATCCTTTAATATTTTATAACCTATTGAAACATTTATTCTTGAAACCCCCTCTGTTAATAGACCCTTATAACTATCCAGTCTTTCAGCATCTTCCCTATTAGGGGTTATAATATAGCCCAGTTTTAAATCATCGCCTGCATATAATTTTGTAAATGTATTAATGATAAAGCCATTGCTATAACTTATCTTATCCAGATCCTGGTAAAATTCCATGAATGTTTCGTCTATTACATTTATTTTATTCTCATTATCTATGGATATTAAATTGCCAGATGGATTATTGGGGTTACTTCCAACAAAAATATCATTGCCCCTATTATAACCCAGTAGTTCAGGAGTTTTATATATTAATTCATATTCAGGATAGTTTACATTATAACTATTATACCTGTTTTTTAAATAAAACATTACCATAGAAAATGCCTCTGTTGCGCCATGTGTCAGAACAACATTATCCTTATTTACATTATGTAATGATGCTATTTCGTCCTTTAAATCATCTTCCTCTTTCAATTCATAGTTATTAAAGTATTTATCTAAATTTAAAACGCCATACATACCGCTACTACTTAATCCGTACTCACCCCTATGGTTCATCAGCCAGTTGCCTATTTCAAACTCCATGCTTCCTCATTATTATAATGCATTTTAATTTTTGTTATCCAAATTATATTATAATTTATATAAATAAATTTATTATAAATAGTATTTTAAATATTTTACAGTAATATATTACCGTGAGGAGATATTTAATTTATGGGTCATTATCCGGTTTCATTTCAGCAATTTTTGAGGCAATAATGTTTTATTTATTCGATTTTCTTGATTCAAAACCCACGGGTTACCAGTTCACAGCAATAGGCATAAGATTACTGCACATATCTGGAATTTATGGAGAAACATATGGTTTATTACTGCATTTTCTGGTTGGCACAGTTGTTGCATTTTTTGCATCAATAATAGTATATTATACAGGAATATTTAATATCCACAATCCAAAAAAGGGTTTATTAACGGGATTATTAGCCGGTTTTCTTATATTGCTGGTTTTTAGTTTGCCGGTTAATATACTCCTGTTACACCTGTATGTATATGAAAAATATTATTTACCATCTACATTCTTTTACTATTTAATGCATATATTTTACGGCTCTGTCTGGGGCATATTTTTTGGTTTGTTTATTTCAAAATTAAAAATAAAATAGCAATCACTTTTATGTGAAGTTAACATTAATTATAATCGAATAGAAATATTTTTATTTAATATGTATATTAACTAAAAATGGATATAGAAGAAAAAATCGCAGGAGAAATTACAGTATCAGATAACCCTGGCACAACAATTAAAAAATGGCGTGAAGAATTTTCAATATCACAGATGGAATTATCAAAATATATGGAAGTATCGCCGTCCGTTATAAGTGATTATGAATCTGGAAGAAGAAAATCCCCGGGAGCAGCCTCAATAAAAAAAATAGTTAATGCACTGATAAAAATAGATGAAAAACGTGGAGGTCATTTATTAAGAAGATATAACAGCGGTATACCATCCGATGCTTTACTGGATATAAAGGATTATGACCACGATATAGGTCTGGAATACATATTACCAAAAATAAAAGGAAGATCATGTTCAGGTGCAGATTTAAAAAGGAATATTAGAGGATATACAATGATTGATGGAATCAATGCAATATTGAAATTTTCATATGCAGAATACACAAAACTCTATGGGTGGTCAAGCCAGAGAATTATATTTATTACCGACGTTTCATATGGCAGGAGCCCCATGATAGCCATAAGGGCACATCCATTGAAGCCTGCAGCGGTTGTTTACATACGGCCAGGAAATGTTGATGAACTGGCCATAAAATTATCTGAAATCGAAAACATACCATTAATAAGGACAGATATGGATCATAAATCAATATCCAGCGTCATGAATTTATTAAGATGAAAATATTTTATTTAAATACCAGCTTACATCGAATTTCATTAAATCCTCCATATTCTGGCCGGTACAAACAAATAATATTGGTTTTTTTATTTCTGTTGATATGCTGATTATTGCACCACCCTTTGCATCTGTATCCAGTTTAGTTAATATTACTCCATCGTAATTTATCTCTTTTGAAAATGTGTTTGCCTGCTCAATAACATCCTGTCCTATCATTGCATCTAAAACAAGCAATGTTAAATCCGGTTTTGCAACCCTTTTAATTTTTTTCATTTCATCTAACAAATTTTTATTTGTATTCATTCTCCCTGCAGAATCTATTAAAACGTAATCCATATGCCTTGCCTTTGCATGGTCTATTGAATCATATGCAACCGATGCGGGGTCACTTTTAAAATCATGTTTTATTACCTCCACACCTATATTATCGCCCAAAATCGATAACTGTTCTATTGCACCGGCCCTGAATGTATCGGAGGCGGAAATAACGACCTTTTTATTGTTATTTTTTAGCAGATATGCCATTTTTGCTATTGTTGTTGTTTTGCCCGTGCCATTTATTCCCAGAAACAATATAATATACGGTTTCTTATCAACATTTAATATATCTATTGAATTATCGTTATTTTTATTTATTAGATTCTTTATAACCATTTTTAACTGTTTCTCTATGATATCATAATCCATTTTTCTCTTTATCTTTCCAAGGTTATTTTTTAATGATGTTACTATCGTTTCAGTAGCATCAAAGGTAACATCTGATTCTAATAAAATCTGTTCTATACTGTCCTCAATTTCATCTCTTTTTATTACCCTTATGTTCCTTTCATTTCTTTCTCTAATTTCAGGAGTTCCTTTATTTTCATGATAAATGTTTTCACTATTTTTAATGTCCTCATTTTCAGTGCTGTTTTCATCAATTTTCTCATTGCCCTCATCGTTAGAAAACATTTCAAAAAATTTATTTTTAATTTTATCAAACATTATTTACTTCCCCTGTGATCTCTGAATACTGTATACAAGGGCATCATAATTATTCTGTGCCATATCCTTCTGCTTAATTAAACTATTATATGTATCATTTAAACCTTTTATATTATCCTGCAGCCTTTTTATTGTTTTTTCCTTTTCCTCTTCTATAAATACGCTTGACCCTATGGGTACTATAATCTTCCCTGGATTCAGTGTTGCCTTTGAAAAAAGACCTGAACCTATAGAGATTTTCACATCATTTGAATTCTGGTATTCATTATCATTCAAAAACGATAGGGTTTCATTTGATTCCTCTAATGTTTTTAATAATAAATTTAGCCTCTGGTCTATATTATCTATCAAATTCTTTAAATAATCAAGCTGTTCCATTATATTATTTTCATCTGCCATTTAATTACCTCCAAATATTTTTTTATTTTCTATTAACGAATCTATTACTGGAATTAAATCACCGGATAAATAATTTATTAAAGCTCCACCACCTGTTGAGATATAGTCAATATTATCCGATAAACCAAGGCTGTTTATAGCATTTATCGTATGGCCACCACCAGTTATTTTCATAGCATTACTGTAGGCAACATTGGTGAAAACTTCCCTTGTACCAATAGAATACTCATTTATTTCATACATACCCATGGGCCCATTTAGAAAAATGCTCTTTGCCTCGTCTATGTATTTCTTAAACTTCATTATACTTTTCATGCCTATATCTGCTATAAGCTCATTATCAGGTATTTTTGACTTTAAATTTACTGATTTTTCCGATGGGTTCAATATGAAATCTTCAGGCAAAATAATTCTATTATAATATTTTTCTATCAAATACCTGCAAATTTTTATTAGCTCCTCATAATTTTTATTGTTTTTAGTTATAAAATCAATATTTCTTTTACCTATATCATAACCGAGAGTCCATAAAAATATATTTGCCGCAACACCACCGAATATAATATTATCAACAATGTTCTTATCAAAGAAGTTTTTTGACACCCTGATTGCATCGTTTACCTTTGAACCTGCAAGTACTGCTAATTTTGGCCTGTTTTCCGAGAATTTGAATTTATTTAACATTGCTATCTCTTTTTCCATTAGTTTTCCCGCAATGTTTGGCTTAATTTTTTTAAAGCCCGTTAATGTTGTCTGTGGCCTGTGGATTGTTGCAAATGAATCTATTATATAATAATCAAATAATGGTGATAATGACTTTACTATATGTGTATTCTCAATGATTTCATCATCAAAGTTTATCGCAACCTCCTCACTGTAAAATCTTGAGTTTTCAAGCATGATTATATCTCCAGTTTTCATTTCCCTTATGGATTTTTTAGCTTCCTCACCGAACAAAGAATCTACAAATTTTATATCCCTTTTAATTATTTTAGATAAATGCAATGCGTGGTATCTTAAGGATATAAAATCGGAATCACCCGGCCTGCCCTGATGTGCAACTATCACAGTTTTTGAATTCTTCAATTCGTTTATTGTATCTATATAGGATTTAAACCTTGAATCGTCCAGTATCTCATCAGTTATGGGATTTATTGGAGAATTTATATCTATTCTTAAATAAACCGTTTTATCTGTAAAATCAAAATTATCCATTATAAAAAATGGGAATTTAGTCATGTATGGTAATTCATATGATATATAATATTATTTTTGAATAAACCAATTTTATAAAATTTTAATAATAATTTATTTATTATCGTGACTTTACATCAATTTTATTTTTGTTGATTACAGAGTAGGCATTTCATGGCTTTCTTTCGTTTCAGTGCTGTGGGTACACTACCTTCTTACAATTTCATCAAGTTTCATAACCCCTCCTAT
>JAJZXU010000007.1 GCA_021806235.1 Thermoplasmata archaeon | reverse complement strand
GTGAGTTTTCCGGCGTTGAATCCAATTAAACCGCACATTCCTCCCGTTGCGGTGCTCCCCCGCCAATTCCTTTAAGTTTCAGTCTTGCGACCATACTTCCCAAGCGACCCACTTAACACCTTCGCTACGACACTGCCTTCCCTCAACGGAAAAGCAACATCAAGTGGGCAGAGTTTACAGCTAGGACTACCCGGGTATCTAATCCGGTTTGCTACCCTAGCCTTCGTTCCTTACCGTCAGATTCGTTCTAGTTAAACGTTTTCACCACTGGTCGTCCTTCCAGGATTACAGGATTTTACCCCTACCCTGAGAGTACATTTAACCTCACCCGATCTCAAGTCTTGCAGTCTCTTCAGACTTTCTGGAGTTAAGCTTCAGTCTTTATCTGGAGATTTACAAAACCGGCTACGAACGCTTTAGGCTCAATAAAAGTGACCACCACTTGTGCTGCGGGTGTTACCGCGGCGGCTGGCACCCGTCTTACCCAGCACTTATTCCTTATGCTTTTTAGGCATAATAAAAGTCTTGGCTATGCCAAGACACTCAAGCTCCCCGTGTCGCGCTTTCGCGCATTGCACAGTTTTCGCGCCTGCTGCGCCCCGTAGGGCCTGGACTTATGTCTCAGAGTCCATCTCCGGGCTACCCCTCCCAGGGCCCGTACCCGTCTGAGGCTAGGTGGTCCGTTACACCACCTACTACCTGATAGGTCGCAGATTCATCCTTGAGCGCCGGAGCTTTTATTGCTTAAACATTCCAGTTTTAAGCAATTATAAGGTATTACCCTCAGTTTCCCGAAGTTATCCCTCGCTCAAGGTTAGATTATCCACGTGTTACTGAGCAGTATGCCGGCATCTTACGATACCTTGACTCGCATGGCTTAGTCAGAACTTGATAGCAGTGGCCGCCGGCAGGATCAACCGGAGTTAATCCCACCTCCAAACTTATTCAATTAAGAAATTAGCGGCTTTGCCTTACATATCGGAACCCATCTACTGATGAGAACTTCATCTATCACCAATCCTGGATTATAGATTTCATTCATACATTATATGTATATATCCATCTATTAGCTTTAGATTGGCATTTGTTGACTCTTCCTAATTACGTAGCAATATATAAGCATTTTCAATTTTTATAATTTTATAAAATAATATTAAATATTTACAGTTTATATATTTTTAATCTTATCTTTTTATAAAACCTTTATTTAAAGAGGTTTATGATTAATGTGTATATTCATTCAATTTTTATTATAATTATATGTAAATTCTATTTCACATCCAACTTTTTTTAGGTCATTCAGAAAACTGGAATAACTTTTGTTTATTTTTTCAACGTTTCTGTAAACTGTACTGGAATTAGAAATTAATCCTGCTATTATTGAGCTCATTATCATTCTATGGTCATCATAGTCTATAACATCCGGTTTTTTTATTTCCCTCCTGTTTATAAATATATATTCCTCATTTTTTATTACACTGGCACCGAATTTTGTTACCATATCCATTATTCCATTTAACCGATCTGATTCCTTGAATTTCAACCTTTTATAATTTTTTATTTTAATGCCTTTTTCAGAAAATATTCCTATTACAGATATTATTGGTGCAAGATCTGGCACTTCTGACACATCAATATCTATTTCATTTATATTTTCTACCCTTTCTATTTCTATATAATTATCATAAATCTTTATTGCATTGCATGCATTATTTATTAAATTTATTATTTTTTTATCCGGCTGCAACGATTTATTATATAAATTATATATCCTTGTTTTTCCCTTAAACAATGATAAAACGATAAAATATGAAATGGATGAATAATCGCCCTCTATATCGATAGTTTTTTCGCTGTAATCACCTGTATTTATTATAAACTCGCCATCATTATTATTAACACAAATACCAAAATCATTCAGGCATTTTACAGTAATATCTATGTAATTGCTGGAAACAATATTATCAGCACGGAATTTTGAATTATTATAAAATGAATAATAAAAAAGCATTGAGCTTATAAACTGTGAGCTCTTGCTACCATCAATATAACTGTATTTGTTTAAAGCATTCCGTGCATCAATTTTATAAAAATCATCACTCATTAAATCAAATTTTATGTTTAATGATGATAAACTATCAACAAGGGATTTAACAGGTCTTGATGCAAGACCCTTTTCACCCGATGTTAAGGTATAACATTTTCTGCCCGAAATTAATCCTATGCCCAGTCTATAGGATGTACCAGATTCTTCGAAATATAGCATATCGGGACATTTAAAGTCAGGCTCTATTATAATGTTTTTTTTATCGTATTTTATATCTGCATTACAGTTTTTAGCAATATCAATCGCAATTAATTCATCACTGCAGAAAGATATATTGTTTAACTTTATCTTTTTATTTGAAAACGCAGAATATAAAACATATCTCTGTGTATAACTTTTAGATGACGGTGCATTTATGCTTCCAGAAGCCTCATTTAATTTAGTCTTGATTTCCATTGTTCATTATATTTATTCCTTCATTATTAAATCTACTTTTTATTAATTTATAATTATCAAATTTAAAATTATTGTAGGCATAATCCATATCCTTCCACGAATTGTATATGGAGAAAAACGCAGGCCCTTTTCCACTCTGGCCTGCATACGCTGCCCTATTTTTTAAAAAGTAGTTTATTACATCGCTATTATAACCGAATATCATGTTAAATAAATAACCATTCAAAACCATAGCCTCATAGACAAAATTTTCGTTCAGTAATTTTTCTATATTTTTATAGAATTTTCTGTAGACCGTAAAATCATAATTTTTATAATCATAGGTTTTCCGTATATTATCATTATATGCAATTAATAGATAATTATCTTTTATTTTATTCCTTGCCAGTAACTTATTTTTATTGTTATCCGTTATGCACAATCCGCCGTAGTAACATGATGCAATATCATCCATAGCCCCTGTAATGGATGTTTTATTATATATTGACGCTTTTGCAGTAATTCTCAACAAATCCCTTTCATGTATGTTTATACCATTCATTTTTATTATACCATATATCAGTGATAATGTCATTGCACTGCTGCTTTTTAATCCCATTGCCATAGGTATTTCACTTTTTATTTTTATATTATAGTTTTTATTAATATTATATTTTTTTCTTATAAAATTAACAGTACCATTTATCTCTTTATTTTCAAAGTAATCTATATCAGACTCATTTATTTCCGTATACATAGGCAGATTTATTGATACTGCAGATCCATGGCCATTTATAAAAGCAGTTAAAATCGATAGACCACCATTAACCTTAATTATCATAAGTAGTTAAATGCAATTCATTTATTTATTTTTTCATAAAATAGATTTTTAAATTCACTATAATCAATATCAATGTTATATAATTTTTTTAGTGTTTCAATGCCCTGGCCTATAAAAAGATCAGAACCATTTACTGCAATACCCTTTCTGCCCTTTACTGTTTTTAAAAATTTTGTCTCCTGCGGATTGTATATAACATCTATGCCAGTAATGCCCTCCTTTATTTTATTTTCATTTACTGGCATATCTTCATTATTTCCCATACCCACAGGTGTGCAGTTAATTATAACATCATAATCATCTATATCATCATATCCAATGGTTTTTAAATCAAATTTTTTACTGCTAATATCTCTTGTAACAATGGCAATGTTAGAATTATAATTATTCTCTATTGCATAAATTATAGTTTTTGATATACCGCCTGTGCCAAGAACTAAAACATTTCTTCCATTTAAATTTACATTATTGTTTTTTAATAGAAATAAAAATCCATTATAATCAGAATTATAACCATATAATTTTCCGGATATATTTTTAACAAGATTTACCGAACCTATATTTTTTGCAGTTAAATCGATATCATCCAGATAACTCATTACCGTTTCCTTGTACGGTGCCGTGATATTAAATCCAGTAAAAGCCTTTTTTGAATAATTTATGAATCTTTTTATGTTATTCTCATCCAGATCCACTGATAAATATATAGAATCAATATTATATCTATCAAATATTATATTGTAGATATACTGTCCTATTGAGTGCGAAACAGGTTTGCCTATTACTCCACTTGCCATCATTTTCTCTCATCCATATATAATTTCAAATATCTTCTTATTGAATTTAAATCTATTTTCATTATATCTGATTTGCCTATATCATTTAACATTACCATGTTTAAAACATTTTTTTCCATTTTTTTATCATTTTTCATATACGATATTAATTTTTCCACCTCTACCGTGTTAAAATTTATTAGATCTATTTTATATTTCTTTACTGTATTTTTTATAATATCATATAGCTTTTTTGAATAACCTGATTTATATGCTATATAGCTTTCTATTATCATGCCATTTGCAACTGCCACACCGTGTGGAATTTTATTATTCGTATACGATTCTATTGCATGGCCTATGGAATGACCAAAATTTAATAAATACCTGAGCTTCTTTAGATCATAGAAATCCTTAGAAACAATATCAAGTTTTAAATTAACACTTTTATATATAATATTTTTTAAAGCCTCCGGATTATATATAGTATTCAAATCATTATTATCAAGGTATTCAAAAAATTGTCCATCACATATCAGTGCCATTTTTATCACCTCTGCCATACCCTCTTTTAATAGATTTATATCTGAATTTAACAGGAAATCTATATCATCGAATATGATTTTCGGGTTATGAAATGATCCAACAACATTTTTTACATCCATAAAATTTATGGCATTTTTACCGCCAATAGAACTATCAACCTGTGACAGCAACGTTGTGGGTACAGCAATTAAGTCGATCCCCCTTTTATAAACAGATGATACATAACCTATTAAATCTCCAAGTGTACCACCGCCAAAATATGATATTACCCCATCCCTTTCTATTCCTATAGATAATAATTTTTTTATAACATTATTAAAATATAAATTGCTCTTTATTTTTTCACCATCGTTCATATAAATTTTATTTGAATTTATTCTCTGTAATTTTTCTTTATAATTTTTTTTCAGGTTTTTTATAATAAAGGAAACATTGTCATTATATTTACCAAGTTCATAATTGATTGCATTTTCAAGATTACTATTTATATATATTTTTATTTCGTTATTGTTTACTGTTTTCTCTATTTTATCCATAAAACATAATGCCGTTATAATATATTTTTGTTTCATTTTTATACTCAATATATAAATGGCATCTAACGATTTCCAGTATGCAGTTGCTGGCAGGGATAATCCATTAGAGCGTTTTTCACTCTGGCAATCAATAAATTTCATGCTCCTGAAATACTCTCTGTAAAAAGAGGGATAATATAACCAGAGTTAAAAATTAAAAATTTGTTTATAGTTACTTTATGGAGCAGATATGACTGTAGTTGTTATTGTTATGGGCACATCAACATCCTGGAAACTATTCCCTGCATTTATACCAAGGCCAATGGCAACATCCCATGATACTGACCCACCGGGTGCCAATGTCACAGAGCTAGAAGGGGCACCTGTCGTCGGGTTAAATATATTGTATACAAATGTGTCGTAGTTCACCATAGCACTCCAGGGATATGGTGGGACTGCCGGATAAACCAGTGGATCGAAGGAAGAGTTATAGACAGGCAATGTCGATGTTGATGACATTGCAGGTGTAACAGTCTCTCCAACCGTTCCCATGTTGGTGACTGTAAGTTTTATCACTACAATATCTCCCGGTGCCATATTGCTTACATTTACCGTCTGTACTAATAAACGGGAGGTGGAAGTTGCCGTTCCAAGATCATAAGGACCTATGGGGAGAGTCGCACGAATGCCGTTCCAAATATTCTCAGTTCCGATAGTTGTAACTGTATAGCTGTGTCCTCCACCGCTTACTGTAACTGGTGTATTATTTGCATTTGTTGCAATATAACTCAGGTTCTGCGAGAAACCAAATGTTCCCGCCGATGTATTTATATCAGTGGGATTTGCTCCTGAAAAAGCAGAGAAGGCAAAAGAGCCACTTAACGTTATTAATATAGGTACAATCATCAGTACCAATATTTTCCTGTTTACCATTTATATCACTAAATATATTAACAGTAGGTCATATATAAATCAACCCGAAACTAAACTTAGAACTTTTTATATGTATCAGAAGTACCTACTAACCGTACCTGTTTAACAGTATTATTGGGAAATATTATATTCTCTGCCCATATAAGATTAATCCGGGATGTTAATGATGGGAATTGCAATCACAGTACGGATATATTCAATCAAATGTTTCAGTGGAACCTGATTTGAACCCCATAATTTCCACTCTCCCTGTTTTTATAAGCATTATTCTTCTCCCGTAAACCACAGAGATATTTGGTTTCTCTATATCCTGAGAACCATCAATCAACATTTAAATAAAAAAATATAATTACATTTAATATATTACATGTCATGTTACTTTTCGACGATTATAAAAAAATTCTATATGAAAAAATAAATAAAATATATAAAATAGATGAAAATGATATAGAAATAAGCAACAGTCACGGTGATTTTACATTAAAAATTTTTAAATTAAGGGATAAGCCCGACATTATTTATAAAAATATAAAGGATAAATTAAATGATAAGTTTATTGATAAGATAGAACTTGATGGTAATTATATAAATTTCTTTATAAAACCATCATCAATGATTAAAACAGTAAATGATTCAGTAAACACATTCGGCAAATACCCAAATACATTCCAGGATACGTCCAGGGTATTAATAGAACATACAAGTTCAAACCCTACAGGGCCAATACACGTTGGAAGGATCAGGAATTCGATAATAGGAGATTCCGTATTCAGGATTATTGATAGATACGGTTATAGATCGTGTACGCAATATTTTGTGAATGATTCAGGAAAACAGGTAATTGCACTATATCTTGGCCATATAATGTACCATAAGGATGAGGAATTAACTGTGGAAAACCTTCTGGATGGCTATCAGAAAATATATAATGAAAGGGAAAAAAATTCCGGTATAAATAAGGAAATTGAGGCACTTGCAGAAAAATATGAGAGGGGAGATAAGGAATTAATAAATAACATACAGAACACCGCTTCTGTAGTTCTGGAATCAATAAAAAAATCATTGAAGAAATTAGATATAGTGATATCAACATATGTATGGGAATCAAATTTTATCCTGTATGGCGACGTCTATAACGTTTTAAATGAATTATCAGATTATTTACAATCAGAGGGCACGGCGAAATATATAGAAATCGGTGATAAAAAAATATTTTTAACAAGGGATAATGGCACTTCATTATACCCTGCAAGGGATATAGCCTACCATTTATTCAAGGCTGAAAACTTTGATTGGTTAATAGATGTTTTAGGTGAGGATCATAAGGATCATGCAAAGGATCTGGATTATATCTTAAACAATTACCTGGATTTTAATGCAAGGGTAAGTTACCTGTTTTATGGTTTTGTATCCCTTGAATCAGGTAAAATGTCAACAAGGAAAGGTAGAATAGTAACATTAGACGATCTGTACGATAAAACAGTTGAAGAATCAATAAAAATAATAAAAGAAAAAAGACCTGAATATGACGGGAAAAAAATAGAGGAAATAAGCAATGGAATAGCATCATCATCAATAAGATATAATATTGTGAAGGTAAATGCAAACAAACCATTAACATTTAAATGGTCTGAAGCGCTGAATTTCGAAGGTGATTCCGCACCATATATAATGTATTCATATGCAAGGTCATGCAGTATATTGAGTAAATCCGGAGATTATAATGAAATATCTAACGATTATAATGAACACGAAAAAAAATTGATAAAAGCAATGTATACTTATCCGTATTATCTTAAAAACTCTGTAGACTATTTGAGACCAGATATAATAGCAAATTATCTTTTAAATCTTGTAAAACGTTTCAATGAGTTCTATTTAAACTGCACTATTATAGGTGATCCGGAAATGAAAAAGAGAATAACATTATTAAAGCTCTATAAAAAAATTATGGAGGATGCCTCAAATTTAATTGGAATAAAACTACTAAATTCAATTTAAAAAAATTTAATATTTATAATAATATTTAGAGCTATGTCTAAAACCAAAATAATCGCAACAATAGGTCCAGCAAGCTTTGATGAAACAATATTAAATAAAATGGCACACCTGGGCTTATCTGCAATAAGAATAAATACCGCACATATAGAGCCAGGATATATAACCAGGGTATCAAATATGCTTGATAAAATAAACAGGGATTGCAAAACAAATATAGGTATAATGGTAGACCTGAAGGGGCCGGAGTTAAGAACAGGAATTTTCAATAATAATATTCTTAATGTTATATCAGGAAATAAGTATACAATATCTGATGACAGCAATTTAAAATCCGACATCTTTATAAATCATAAAATCAGGGATTACATAGACAATGAAACCATTATAGCAATAAAAGATGGCAAAATAAGATTTAAGGTAGATAAGATAGGCAATACTATTGAAACAACAGCCCTGGACAGTGGAGAAATTCATAATACCTCAAGGGTAAATATACCGGGTAAATATATAGAACTTGGTACACTGACAGACCGTGATAAATTATTTCTGGATGAGGGATTAAAAAACCATGTCAATTTTTATGCATTATCATTTGTTCAAAAGGCCGAAAATGTAAATGAATTACAGGATTATATATATGATAAAAATGGAAATGGAGAAATAATAAGCAAAATAGAAACAAAAAGCGGTTATGACAATATAGAATCAATAGTTCAGGCCTCAGATTATATAATGGTGGCGAGGGGAGACCTTGGTGTTGAATTGCCATTAAAGGAGGTCGTAATGGCACAGAAAAAAATAATAATGATAGCACATAAATATGCCGTTCCAACCATAGTTGCAACGCAGATGCTGGAATCCATGGTGAATTCAGATTCCCCAACAAGAGCAGAGGTAGCCGATGTAACGAATGCAATAATAGACGACACAGACGCCCTGATGTTATCTGAGGAAACCGCAGTGGGCAAATATCCTGTAAGTGCAGTTTCCTATTTAAATGATATATCGAATTTTGTGGAAACACAGAATGTTAAATTTTCTGAACCTGAAAATTTTATAATGGATAAAATTGCATTTTCTGTTGCACGGGGTGTAAGAATAATGGCAGAAAGCATCAATGTTGATTCAATAGTAGCATTTACAAAATCCGGTTATACTGCAAGAATCATATCTGCAATAAGGCCAAATACCGAGATATATGCAATTGTGGCATCTGACTGGTTATCAAAGTCTATTAATCTTTTAAAGGGAGTAATACCTGTAAATATTTCAGAAAAATTCCTGAACAATATATATGATTTAATCAATGAACTATCCTCATTAAATTTCCTCAAATCAGGACAGAAAACAATACTTGTTTCAGGCTTTCCATCCCTGTATGCTGGTGGTACAAATGATATAAGGGTTATAACTATAGGAAAATTCGCTGGCAGGGGCTATTCAATAGGCAAAAGCATCAGGGGAAATGTTGATATTAATGTGCCGGGCAATGGAAACATAATAATTACTGATAAGTACGATAAAAATTTTGATTATTCAGGGTACGATGCTATTATAATCAAATCCAGTGTAACAAATAGAATTATAGATAATTTTATTGATAAAAATAAGACTATTGTTTATAATACAGAAATACTGGAGAATATAAAAACAGGTGATAAAATAAATATAGATTCTGATACAGGGATTATTACATTTTTATAAATTTAAATAAATTCCTTTATAAATTCCAGTGTTTCCCTGAAGGAGTCTTTCCTGCATTCCTTACCTGAAAATGAATTCCCATTTAAAACTGAGAAAAATCTACACCCACCAAAGCACATTGGCAGATACTGGCAATTCATGCATTCATCATTTTTCCATGCCATTGCTGCTTTATCTGCTGTTAGCTCTTTATTTATTAAGGTTACATCACCGTTTTTATTCAATTTGCCCTTTATATATTTTTCATCACCTGTAAATGCCCAGCAGGGATATATATTTCCATAGGGGTCAGCTATGATGTCCTTATCTATATGTGCAACGCATATTCCCAACCTGAAAGCATCACCAGGTATTTTAAATCCATGATCTTTAATTTTGTTCCATATCTTTTTTATTTCTATATATTCATTTTTCCTCGGTATATTTTCATCCCATGCTTCATTTCTAAAAAGGTTTTCATGCACCATGTGTGGATCTATTCTTACATTGCTTATTCCATTTAATTTTAAATTTTCCAGTAATTCATCTATTTCATTTTCATTTGAATAGTCTATATTAATTCTTAACACGACATTAAACTTATTCTGTGCATATTTTAAATTTTTCATTATAATGTTAAATGAACCCTTTCCGTTATCAAAATATCTCCTTTTATCATGTACTTCTTTAGGTCCATCCAGTGTGATCTGAACATACCTTAAGCCATAATTATATAATTCATCTGCTACATTCTCTGTCAATAGGGACCCATTTGTAACAATGCTGAATTCATACTTTATGTCTTTTAATCTTTCTGATATTCTTTTTATATCTTTTATGTTTAATAATGGCTCACCACCAAAAAATGTCACCCTTGTTTTCATTCCATTGTTATTCTTATTTATGTAATTGATAAAACCGTCAATAACATCATCATTTACATAAATTCTTTTTCTATACTCCTTTTGAAAACAGTATGAGCAATCAAAATTACAGTTATATGTTAATAATAGCGTTGGTTCAAAAATGTTTTTTTCCATGGTTAAATTATTAAAAATTTTATTTACATCGCCCGTTATAAAACCTTCACTGAATACATCCTCAACATTCTCCGGTATATTTCCATCTTCTATCATAGATTTTTCATCATATGACAATCTCAATGCATATCCCGTCAGTGTATTAAATAATATATAATCGTCCTTATCCTTAATGAATACATTATAATTTGAAAAAAATTGCTGGGGCATTAATTACCCCAGCTCGGTGAATAACCACACCTACATAGCTTTCTATCCAGTTTCAGTAGTTTTACTTCTGTTACCTCCATATATATCACAACCGGGCATATTGAAATTTTATTTACACATTTTTAATTTGCCGAATATATACATAAAAAAGAAAATAATAAAATAATTCAGGTCACTCATTAACCTATGAGACTGGTAATTGGAACGAATTTTGATGATAATCTTATAATGGAAATTAATAAATATCCTGTAAAATACCTATTTGGAAGTTTTAAAAAAACAATAACCGGCCATGGGAGGGCATCATTTATATTGCCGGATATAGATGAAGAACATTTTAAAAGTCACATAGCTCTGATACACAGGAATAATATGAAGTTTTTATATGTAATGAACAGTGCAGTATTGAATGGGAATGAGTATTCTCCAGAATTCAATAAGAATATAGAAAATGAAATAGAAAAACTTGTATCATACGGTGTTGATGGTTTTATCGTTGCACTGCCATTTTTGATAGGCAAAATAAGAAATGAATACCCGGATCTTGAAATATCCGCCTCCTCATTTGCAAGAATATCAACAATGAGGGAAATAGAAGAATACAGGAACTTGGGAGTAAATACTATTATACTGAATGAGGACACATCAAGGGATTTTAAATTCCTGGAGAAAGTAAATAACTATGTGAAGGACAATGATATGGATATGGAAGTAATAACGGATAATTCATGTTTATTTGGATGCCCTTACAGGAGAACACATGATGTTGTATCCTCTCTATCATCGAAGACTGATGATAGAAAATTCTGGTTTGAATACCCATTATTATTCTGTGCAACAGATGTATATAATGATCCAAAAAATATTATAAAGATGAGATGGATCAGGCCAGAAGATACAAAACTCTATGAAGATATAGGTATAGACCGTTTTAAACTTGCTTCTAGGACCAAAAATACAAACTGGATATTAAGGTCTATAAAGGCATATTCTGATAGAAGTTATAATGGGAATTTACTGGATATTTTAAGTTATCCGCAGGGTAATGCAGTACCTAAAGCAATGGAAAAAATAAGTGGCCCAGAGAATTATAATGAATTAAGAAAGGTATACATAGATAACACAAAATTTCCGGAAAAATGGTTAAATTTCTTTAAACATAATGATTGCAACTCAATGAGCTGTGAATCCTGCGGTTACTGCGATAAAATAGCGGCACAAACCATGTCAATAAACAATAAAAATATTATTAATCGTGAAAATAAAAGCATGGGTATACCGGTTAATCTTGTACAGGCGTTTAAAGATGGTAACAATATACAGTAATGTTCACGTTCTGGAAATGCTGGAACCCGAGTTCTTCGGTACAGTCCTGAATCATAATATTACATTTATAGAAAATGGATATAAAAATGGTCTGGTTATGATTGATACAGGACTCCCGGGCAATATTGAAATCATTTCAAATTTTTTAAAGAAAATAAAATACAGTATAAATGATGTATCATATATATTTATAACGCACTATCATCCGGATCATACCGGCAACGTTAATGCCATAAAGGAAATATCAAGGGCAAAGGTAATAGCAAGCGAAAACGAGAAGGAAAAACTGTTAAATGAGGGTTTATTTAACATAAATTATGATGATGTAAAATCAACTATAAATGTAAATAAAGAGGATTTTTATAAAACTACAGTTAGAATAGATAATATTAGGAGGGGAAAAATAAATGCGGATATATATTTAAAAACAGAGGAAACATTTGATAATATAAGGGTAATAAATTCTCCCGGACACACTAAAGGCCACATTTCAATTCTATATGATAATATATTAATTGCAGGTGATGCTATAAACAATACTAATGGAATAAGGCCACCATTTATGTTTTTCTGCGAGGACTATGCCGAGGCTGTAAAATCATTCAACAAATTGATAAATATAAAAAGTAAAATGATAATCCCGTTCCACGGTGAAATAATAAAAAATTAATTTATTTATAAATCATTAAAAACATCATTATTTATTGTGTTTATATTTAGAGGCTTCTTTGAATAATCAACGTAAACATTCTTAACCTTTAAATATTCATTTATTCCATAAACACTTCCTTCCCCTCCCTGGCCAGTAAGCCTAAAACCAGTATGGTATCCCTGTGAGGCTTCCGGTCCGGGCATATTTATGTACAGTTCACCGAACTTTATTTTTTCGGCTGCATCGAACATTAATTCAGGGTCCTCTGTAAATAAATATGATGCTAAACCATATCTTGAATCATTTGCTTTTTTATATAATTCATCTATATCCGATACCTTTTCCGTTCCTATTATCGGGCCGAAGATTTCTGTCTGGAATAATGGAGAATCCTGGTTTACATCTTCTATTATCGTCGGTTCAAAGAAATATCCATTTTTATAGTTTCCCTCTAAGGAAGGTCTATTTCCACCTGTAGCTATTTTATATCCACTTTCCCTTGCATTTTTTACAACATCCTCCATGCTGCCGAGTGCACCACCATTTATTAATGGCCCTATATCGGACGTTTCGGGATTTCCAACCGTTAATCTTTTTGTTACATTAACAAATTTTTTCATAAAATCATCGTATATGTCCTCATGTATATACAGTCTCTCTGCAGCTATGCAGGATTGGCCGACATTAAGATATTTTGCCCATACAAGGGATTTTAATGTTCTCTCTATATCTGCATCTTTCCATACCATAAACGGGGCTTTTCCGCCCAGTTCAAGAATAAGTTTTGCCATATTGTTTGATGCATTCTGCATTATTCTCTGGCCTATAGGTGTTGATCCTGTCATTGTTACCAGTGAAACCTTTTTATGGTTAACAATATAATCACCTATTTCCGATCCTTTACCGGTAATAAGGTTCAAAACACCCTTGGGTATTCCTGCATCTATAAATTTGTTTACGATCCACTGTGCCATTAAAGGTGTATCTGAACTTGGTTTCAATATAACGGTATTTCCTGTTAACAGTGCCGGAGCCAGTTTTCTTATTACCATCGCTGCAGGAAAATTCCACGGTGTTATTGCAACTACAATGCCGTAGGGAACCTTATACTGAAATATTTTTCTTTTTGAATTTGAACCCTCAACTATATCTCCGGTTAATTTTCTCTCGAATTCTGCATAATATTGCAACTGGTCTAAAACACCATCAACCTCATCCTTAGCCTCTCTTTTTATTTTTCCAGCCTCAATAGTCAATAAATTCTCCAGTTCACCCCTTTTTTCCTCTATTAGATTATAGGCACTATATAATATTTTAGCCCTTGCTTGTGTACCAAGCGAACTCCACGAATCAAAAGCATCCTCAGAAGAATCCATTGCATCATCCACATCTGTTTTTGTTGCTGCAGGAAAAGTATCTATTAACTCGCCCGTACTTGGATTATACTTGTTTAAAACCTCTTTATTTGAAGAGTCCCTCCATTCCCCGTTTATATAATTTTTCATATCTATTTATTTTTATATGTTATAAATATCTTTTCATTGTATCCATGGCGGAAATAAGCTGCTAGGAATTTCGTATAATTTTTCTTTCTGACTCTGTTATTTACTACCTGAGAGAGAAGTTTATGTGTATTCCATACATAGAGTATACACCTATATTAGATTATAGGATGTAACATTTTATGGTTAATATTTCTATGATATTTTCATATTTCCAACCTTTCTTTCCTTATAGGGCTTATTATTCTTCATTATGCTGTAAACATGGAATAATAACCTTTTTGCAACAGCTATATATGCTTCTACTGTACATTTCTTTTTACCAATCTCACGGTTAAATACATGACACTGATTGTAAAAAAGGTAAATATGCGTGGTAAAAACAGCTATTATAAGCTTGTTGACAGGAAGATGGTATAATACTTGCCGGTAACATAAATAATACGCTATATCGGGATAAAAACATGAGAAATATAATGAATTATATAAAAGTAAATGAATACCCACTTATTTCTGCCATAGATGATTAGTATGTTACCAGGACCTGTAATATATCAGGTTATACAATGATTCATGAAAAAAATTAACTATTCTATTCCGTAAAAAAGTGAGAGTTAAGGCTTAATTGTGTTTAATTCGCTGTATATTGTTGATCTCTGAATGCCCTTTACACCCGATATCTTTGACTTGCTCATTATGCGGTTTAATTCTGCTATAGCTATTACTTGTTCCTCTTTTTAAGTTTTTTAAATGCATAGATAACTATTGTTTGATCACCAATCATCTTTTTTAACTTATCATTCTCCTTTTCCAGCGTCTTATCAGTATTGTTCCCTGCCAATCCATTCTTAGTCCCATCAAAGAACCGGTCCTTCCATCTATAATATACAGATGATACTATGCCATATTTGCGGCAGTTTTAAAAAATGTAAAAAAGATTATTGAATTCGTTCAAGAACACGATGCCTATGGGTTAATTCTCAGTAGTTCAGATATTTAAATTACCTGAAATAATTTTTAATTTAAATTTATTTTGATATATATTGCCTATTTTTTATAAGATATATAAGTAGTATTATAGCAATTACAAAAGGTATTAATGATGCATATTCTACAATATTTGTGTGTAAAATCATCGATCCTGTAAGATATATTATACTATATAAAATAATGAAAATAAAAACGCTAATACGTATTTTTTCAAATTTTTTTCTGCTTATTTTATTTTTTACTTTGTTTTTATTATCAATATCGTTCATTTATCTACCAACCCCCAAAACAGGCATTACCAACATTATATATTGTATCACCGAAACTGGCAAAAGATAACCCAAGTCCAGCCAAAAAAAACAAACCTGCGACCGCACTTACACCACCGGTAAATGGTGCAGAAGCAAATGCAGCTATCACGGCCAATATTCCAAGAAATGCTATTACTGCCCATACTATAGCATTTATGCAACCCCAGTTCCAGTCTATAATTATCGATTCCGTTTTATTTATTGTTGTGTTTTTAATATTATTATTTGTGTCCTTAAGCATATTACCCATTGCTAATGCTATAGAGCCATACTCTATCCCGAACTTATGCATTGTGTTATTACTGGAACCCATATAATTCATAGATATTAATTCAATAGAATTTATTAATGTTTTCATCTGATTGCCATATGATGATTTATAATTTATATTAAATTCATTGCCTAACAGTATTTTAGATGAATTTATAGGAACTATATTTGCATAGATGTATGAGGTATTCTTGCTATTGTTACCGGATATTATATCTGCTATTTCCACCTTGTAATTATTAAACCTCTCTGTAAATGCAATGGAATATCTTATATTAGAATTGTTATAGTACTGCACTAAATAATTTGTGCTGTTTGTTTTTATATAATTTGATTTGTATGGTGTAATATTATTATTACTGGCATTATCCTTATATGAGTATATGCTGTTTATTGATGTTTTATTGATACTGTTAAAATTTATAGCTCCACTCTTTGATACAGCATAATTGTGCATGAATGTAATATTATTTATTTTTACATATTTATCTGTATTATTATTTGAAGCGGTTTTTTCATCTATACGGTTAATATTATTTAATGGTGCGGTATTAAAGGATATCATGATAAACATTGTAACTACTAAAATGGATATGGCTATTATTATATTATTCTTATCTATAATATAATATAATATAATATAATATATAAATATTACTATGCATTTAATAATAGATGATGTTCTGAGATGTTGTATAAGCAATCATTCATTGGTCGCAGATTTTTTTCTTATTACCTGTTTTCATAGCAGCAAAAACTAGCGTCTTCGTAATAAATGATCGTGGTGTAAATCCTTGCACACAGGGCAAATCGTTCATTTATCCAGAATTTTGGTGTGTTTCCGATGGAAACCGTGCATCGTTTCTAACTGTTTATGTAGACCATAGGCAGATGTACACGCATTGCTCAACTAATAGAGGGGCTAGCAGGTCTGAATAGGAATCAAACCGATATGGTATAAAACGCACAAAACACAAGGGCAAAAACACTGCTTTGTTGGATAAATACTTAAAGAGTCTGTAGTTGGATATTCTTCCTTTCATCATCGTTTGGCACAACATTTTATATTTTATATTCTTTCAATAGAAAGTATAAATATTATTCCTCCTATGAGTCAATATTGATAAGGTAAATTATTGAGTACAACGTTATCTTTTATTGAAATTATGTGCATTAAATAATAGGTTCAAAATAGTTATAGAATTATACAAGCATTTTTCTCCCCTCATAGAGAAACTGCAATATAGGCATGTTAGATGATATTCACTGAAATTAGCTGCCTGTTTTTGCCATAGATTCCCTGCAAACTATTTCAACCTTTATTCTGTCAGGATCTTCAAGGAACAGTGAATATTCATCTCTGTCTCCGGCTTTGGGGTATCTATCATCGTACAGTATGTTATATCCCATGTTTATTGCCTCATTTCTTATCCTATCTATTAATGTACTTGACGAACAGTGGAGTGATATGTGATTTATTCCGATATTCTTTCTGTTAAAATGATTTTTTGAATACTTATCTTCCACCTGAACAAATACAATATAACTATTTCCCTTTCTAAAACTTCTGCCCTTCTCCCACTTCTGATATTCCCTATAACCAAGTTTTGTTAACAGAAACCCCCAGAATTCTACCGATTTTTCCAGTTTCCCCACGTTTAATTCTACATGGCTGATATCTCCGGTCAGATCCGGTTTTAAATAGCCCTCCTCTACTCTGTCCTTTACATAAAATACACTTGAAGGCAGCCATCCACATTCTCCAGAATTGGCTTTAACATACATCCATTCATTAAGATTTCTGAGGATTTCCAACCTGTCGCCTTCATTTACATCCAGTTCCATTGAATCGTATTTTTCCAGAAATTTACCCTCATTTCCACTAATCTGAAGAAATGAACTGTGGACCCATGCCTGCACTCCATTCAGTTCACACCACACCCACTCTTTAAACTGACTGTTCTTTCTCATGATTTTACAGATATCTCCGGGAAAAGCCTTTATTGAATAATTATAACTTTTCAGAAAATTTTTTCTGGTAACCAATTCCATGCACTTACCACCATTTTAGAATGGTATTTCAGCACTTAATTTTTTCGTCATATGGTTACACCAATCACTGGCTATCAGAAAAATAGCCAGTATCATCAGGCATCAATATAAATTTTATAATCCCAATTTTTCAATAAATATATATATAAATAAATAATCTCAAACGGTAAATTACGGTGATTATTGATGAACGATAGTGATTTCATAGAGCTAAGCTTTGAGCTGAGGGCAGGTCAGGACAAGAAACTGATCTCAACAACTAAGGAAGATGTAGCGAAAGCAGATAATATATTTGATGAAAAGAAAAAGTATAAGGATGCAGTTATTATAGTAGGTAGCGAAGGCCTTTTCAAGGAAATTAATGAATCTTTTAAAAATGCTGAAATAGACAAGGAATATGAGGTTTTAGTCCCGGCGAAAGATGCATATGGATTGAGGGACAATAAAAATATAAAAGTAGTTCCCATGAGAGAATTTCAGAGAAATAAAATAAATCCCGAAATGGGCAAGGAAGTAAACATAAACAATAAGGTAGGTAGAATAATATCAGTTACACCTGGAAGGGTACTAATAGATTACAATCACGAACTTGCCGGAAAAGATCTTTATTACAAATATGAAATAAAGAAAACTATAAACGATGTTGATGGCAAGGTTAAGGCAATAATTGATATGAATTACTCTACATCTGATAATTTTGAAGTTACTGTAGATAACAATACAATAAATATGCAGATACCGGAAGAGGCAAAATTTGACATTAACTGGGTAGATTCAAAGTATAAGATAGTAAATGATGTAAGAAAATATCTGCCTGATAATGATATAATAATAAAAGAGTTATACAAGAAGGAAGAAACACAGGAAAAATCCAAAGAAGAAAACGAAGGCAAAGAAGAACACAAAGACGAACCCAAGGAAGAAAACGTGGAATCAAAAGAAAATAACAATGATTGAGCTAAAAAATTTAATATCTATAGTTCTTGTTGAGCCAAAATATCAGGGAAATATAGGCGCTATAGCCAGATCAATGGCCAATAGTGGATTAACCGATCTAAGGATCGTAAAAACAAAAATAGAAACAGAGGCAATATACAGGTCAATGCATGGGAAATATATATTAGAAAATGCAAGGACCTTTGATAATTTTGATGATGCAGTAAAAGATTCAGAGATAATAGCCGGGACATCTGATATATCCAAGGCTGGAGAGAAATTTAGCAGAGTTCCGGTATCCCCTGAGGAATTCTGGGACAATTATGGCTTAACCGGCAAAAATGTTTCCCTAGTTTTTGGAAGGGAAGATAATGGATTAAACAATGAAGAATTAAGCAAATGCAATTTTTTTATTAAAATAATAGGAAATCCAGAATATCCTGTATATAATTTATCACACGCGGTTGCCATAATACTATATGAAATGGTCAAAGCCAATTATTCGGGAAATATTATAATAAGTAAGGATTTAATAAACAGGGATAAAATAGATATCCTATACAATAGAATAGATGAATTATTATCAATGGTTGATTACACTCCTGGAAAACGTTATGTATTGATGACAATGATTAATAGAATAATAGGGAGATCAAAGATAACGGAATCAGAATATTTTAAAATTATGGGCATACTGAGGCAGATAATAAACAGGTTAAAGGATTAAGCCAATAATGTTATTTACATTACCATTTATATATGTATTATTATTCCTTGTTGCCTTTGAGGTAATAGGGTTTTCAGTAACATATAAATTTGCACCTGAACCAAGGGGAAAAAATCTTAATTAAATTTAAAAAGTATTCAATAAATTTATTAATGCATTCTTAATCATGTTATATGTCGATCAAAGTAGAGAGAAAGACAAGTGTCTATCTAATAGGTGTAATAAATGATTTACTTGAAAGATCGAGGGAGAGCCAGAGCATATTCTGGCGTGATATAGCCTCTCGTTTAAATTCTTCAAGAAATCATTATGCGGATGTTAATCTGGGAAAGCTTGATAGGATTACAAAAGACGGTGATACAATTGTTATACCCGGTAATTTGTTATCATCAGGTATACTGCATAAGAAATTAAAAATATCCGCATTTAAGGTATCGGAAAAGGCTAAAATGAAACTTCAGGAGTCCGGCAGCGAGTTCATTGAAATAACAGAACTTGCAAGGGAAAACCCCAAAGGAACGGATATAAAAATAATAAGGTGATGAAATGATATATATTGATGGTGAAAATCATATTTACGGAAGATTATCCTCATATATCGCAAAACAATTATTAAATGGTGAGGAAGTTGTAATTGTAAATGCTTCAAAAATAGTGATAACTGGAACTAAAAAATTTATTCTTGAAAAGTTTGTCCATAGAAGGAATATAGGAAGTATAAGAAAAGGTCCATATTACCCAAAAACACCAGATCAGATAATGAGAAGGTCGGTAGGTGATATGCTACCAAAAAAGAAGACACACGGACTGGAGGCCTTTAAAAGATGCAAGGTTTTCAATGAAGTACCGGGATCATTAAAGGATGTAAAATTCGTTAAGGTTGATAAGGCATTGAATCAGAATTCTACAGGTTTTATTACACTAGGCGAAATTTCAAAAATATTAGGTGAGGCTCAATGAGTAATGAAATTTTAACAACAGGAAAGAGAAAAACCGCAACAGCAAGGGCGGTGACAAAAAAGGGAAAAGGCAAGGTTCTTATAAACGGTGTACCGGTAGAGTTATATCCAATAGAATTACTGAGGAATAAATTGATGGAACCATTAAAAATACTTGGAGAAAGGTCAAATGAGGTCGATATAGATATAAAGGTAAACGGTGGCGGCAATACTGGACAGACTGATGCAGCAAGAACTGCAATGGCCAAGGGCATAATAAAATATTTCGGCGATGACCATGAATTAGAAAATAATATAAGGATATACGATAGAACAATACTGGTAAATGATATAAGAAGGAAAATGCCAAAGAAGCCTATGGGCTCTGGTGCAAGAGCAAAGAGGCAGAAATCATACAGGTGATATTATGATAATTCCGGTAAGATGTTTCAGCTGTGGAAAGGTTATAGCTTCGGACTATGTTAAATTTGGAGAGGAATCAAAGAAAATTAGAAATGAAACAGGCCATGAGCCTACAGGAGAGGAAAAATCCAAAATTCTGGATGATTTACATGTAGACAGGTACTGTTGCAGAAGAATGATATTATCAAATGCAGATTTAATAGATGAAGTTATATCATACTCGTAAAATTTTTATAAATTATTTTTTAATTTCAAACTGTATTGTAGAGTGGTTTATGCCGTATTTATTCAATATATCATTCAGGCTTTTCTCCTCACTTGTCAATTCATTTAATGTTTTATCTCCATTTTCAGTGACATGCAAGGTTGCTACAGTTAGATGTGAACACACTTTCCACACATGCAAATGATGTGCTCCGGGATATTTTACCCCCAAACCATTTTCTATTTCACTGATATTATCTGGTGATCTATCAAGTAAATATGAAGCACTATCCTTCAGTATTGAATAGGCCGTTATAATAAATATAATTATAATCACGAACGATGATACTGTATCTATTATTATTGATATGAGATTATTTTTTATTAATATTATTATCAACATTGTTATTACAACAATAAATAATGTAAATGTATCTGAAATATTATGCTTAAAATTTGCTTTTTCATTTATGCCACTATTTTTTAATTTATTCAGTAAATATAATGGTACGGTTAAAAATGGCAATGATACTACTGAAATAATGAAACCATAAAATCCATTTACTGGTATTAAATAGTACAAACTGTATACTGTTATGAAAACCGATAGAATGATTCCCGTTATAATAATAAAAAAATTGAGGATTGAACTTATGCCCTCCAGTCTATGATAACCATAACTGAATTTTTTATCGGGTTTTTTGGTTATCATTAAACTAACATAATAGCCGAAGGTTAATGAAATAGAATCGAATAGTTGGTGAAATGATTCAGAAAGCATAACTGAACTTCTAGAAAATATTGCACCTGAAAATAATATAGTAAATAATGCCCAGTATAATATTCCGGATATTAAGAAATTACTTTTCATCCGCATAGTATAATTTTAACGAATATAAACATTTATTTTATATAAACATTATAATATTAAAAATTTTTATATGCTATTCTGCAATTGCATATAACGGGGCCGTGGGGTAGCTTGGTATCCTACCAGCTTGGGGTGTTGGTGACTCCGATTCAAATTCGGACGGCCCCATTTTTATATTATTATTTCACAATTATTATTGCAAAGCCATCATGACCCTTTATTCCAACTGTTTGAATAGCCGTAGCATCAACTGTATCTGTATTTGCAATTGTATTGAATAATTCTCTTATGCCAAGTGAATCGGACGAATCAAGAATAGAACCTCCCATAACAACATTATCTATAACTATTAATGTTCCTGTATGTGATAGCTCCATTGCCATATTGAAGTAAACATAGTTGTTCTGTTTGTCAGCATCTATGAATATAAGGTCAAACGGTTTATGTTTTTCCTCATTCAATTTTTTTAGGCCTGAAATTGCATCACCTGTCCTTATTTTAATTATTTCTGATAGGTTTGCCAATTCTATGTTTTTCGATGCAACTTCAGCATGATACGGGTCTATTTCAAGTGATATTAATTCCCCATTTCCAGGTAAAGCTCTTGCCATCCATATTGAACTATAACCACTTAATGTACCTATTTCAAGAACATTCTCTGCCGAAATGGCCTTTAAAATGATATAGAGCATTTTTCCCTGGGCGGGAGATATGTTTATTTCCGGAAGACCCGCATTATGACTATTTCCCAAAACCGTTCTAAATATATCATCCTGTTTAACCAGAGAATCTTCTATGTAATTATCTATTTTATTCCATAATTTATCCATAAATTATTAATGCCGGCTATTATTTAAATATTATTTATGACATCTTCACACCTTAAATCGTTTCCTGAGCCATTTCCGATGGTCTGTATATTACAATCTGGGGCAATTAGTAATACGCAAGATCCAATGATAATATGAATGTAATTATTGCAGGTGTTAACCAGAAAATTAGTCGGTGGAATGAGATGATAATTTTTACTTGAAATTTTGGATAAAAAATATCATTTTTTAGGTCTTATTTATATCCCTACATTTTAATAAAATTTAAATTACAAGATTAGATCTAAAAATCTCTAATACTGCAAGAATAAAATAAAATGTCTCACCTGTTATATAATTTATGGTTTTAAAACCATTTTTAGAGGATAATATTAAAATTGGCATTTCAGCCAGTATTAAAAATATAGTTGTAATACCCATTTTATAATCTATTATTTCCATAGCAGAAAATGCTATAAACTATTCAAAAACCACATTAACTCAAGTTTACAAACAGGTTCATTTTTGGAGATTTTATTTTAATACCGGCTCTGTTTTTTCAGGATATTTTAAAGGATCATTAGTTGTATTACCCTATATGTGTATATTCTTCATATGGCTCTATTAATTCTTTGTCGGTGATAAAATCAGTAAAAATGTTTATGCAACAGGATTCTTATATGAAAATGAAAAGATAACATGAAAACCAGGTGATATGGACAGCAAGGCTAATATGATCATTAAACATCTGGATTTGGGTCTGTTCTTCTACAAGATTGTGGGTAATACATAAAAGTAGGGATAAAAACATCAATAAAAAGCCCTAAAATACTGAATAATCTAAATTCTCTATTTTACCTCCTTGTAAACTTGAGATTAATAAAGAGCCATAACAGTATAAGATGCTTTATTTCATTGCTAAATAAAATAATGCCTATAGAAAATATAAAAGAGCTAATAAAAAAATTATTAAAATATAGTAAAACGGTAATTTATGTGGATGTGCATGTACCGGAGAATACAAACTGGATATTGCACTGAAAAGTAAACCTATCATTATTATAATTAAAGCCTTTTTATTAAAATCCACGTTCCACCCACAAATAAACTTATTACAAAAAATAATATCCATATTAATATGGCTTTGAATCTACCACCATTAACGGATATTAAATAAATTGATGTAATTGTTGCAATAATGTTTATAATCAAATCATTGATTAAACCGTTATATATTATTTCCATGGATGATATTGTTATATATGCCATTAGTGATATTCTTGTTAAATTCCATGCAAATCCAGCACTATTGAATATATAATATATTAATGGCATTATTAACGTTAAACCAATTAAAAAGCTGATAAAATATATGCTCAAAAGTAAAGAATAAAAATAGTTATACACCACCAATTTCATAAAAATATATATGGTTATATCAAGGGATATAAAAAGTGCAAATGGAAAAAATGAAATGAATGCATTCTTCATTGAATTTATATCATAATTACTTTTCTGTATTCTTTTTTCAAACAGCATATGTGAGTCAAACAAAGAAAAAACAAACTTTAATATTTTATGCTCTTTAATTTTATTTCCACGTTTTATTGCATCGTCTGTATATGCATTTTTTATTTTGTTTAATGCTGAATTAAAACTATTTTTTGATGAAACTACACTATCAGCTTCAAGCTCCAGTTTTGTGAATAATGTTTTTATTGCTATAACGCTCAGAAAAATAGATATAATATCCATAAATAATATACCAAAAAATACTAAATGTTCAGGAATATATAAAAGGACACATTTATACATTAATGCAAAATCAAATAATGCAATTAACGTTCCATAGCTAATTGCATAAAAAATAATGATAATTATATGATTAAATTTTATATGCCCTGCTTCATGATCTATTATAGCCTTTAATTCATCATCATTTAATATATTAAATAGACTGTCTATAATAATTATTCTTGGCAATAATGAAACGGTTACTGCTGCATTGTAAAAATTATAATTTTTTTTATTAATTACTGTTGTACCCCCCATTATGTAAACAATATTATTATTGACAATTTTATGTTCACAGCGTTCAAGTACATGGTTTGTATACATCTGCAATAATATAATGCCTGCAATTATCACAGCAAAAAATAATATCATGCCCTCAAAGATATGTAAATAATGATATTTTATTAACAAAAGTGATAAATATGTAGATGCACCGGATAATGATAAAATAATAAAAGAACCTAATGAGTTTTTCTAATAACCTCCACAGTATAATAAAAATAATAATTTCTGCAAATAATCCTTTAACATGCCACATTTCACGTATTCCCATGATAAAAATATTTATATAGGTGTACGCGATCAATTTAATA
>JAJZXU010000018.1 GCA_021806235.1 Thermoplasmata archaeon | reverse complement strand
AATGCTGAAATATATCGAGGATGTGAACAACGAACCTGTTGTATTCACATGGAAATGGAAGATGGATGAAATACCAGGGAAAATGGATATGTAATATTGCTATGTTAATATGGAAACGCTATACTAGACAGAATTAAGAAAACGGCCCCAATTGCAGCTATAACCAGTCCAAGTGCGTAGGCCAATTGATACGCATTTCCCATAATTTCTCTTCTACCAGACGGTAATAGTTCCATAATGTATGTGAACGCAATTGGTATATCTATACCCAGTGGGACACCAAGTAGTATTCTGACGGTTGCTAACCAGGTCATATTCGGTACAAATGCCTGTAAAGCAGCAAACACCGTCATTGCAATCATGTCTCCTATAAATATAGCTCTACGCCCATATTTATCTATTAGATATCCTCCTAACATTGCCCCAAACGCGCCCCCAATAAAAGGACCAGCAAGTGCTGTTCCGAGAATTGCTGAGGATGGATGAAATTCAAATATTAAATAACCCATTACATAGCTCGAAGAAAAATAGTCCCAAGCCTGCACAAGTACAGACAGTATCATAATCCAACCGATAATTGTTCCCTGCTTACTGCCTTTTTCTATCAGCAATTCTTTCGCTTTTTCTATTTGTATTTTTAAATCCTGGTTTATCTCCATAAATATCTATACTTTGGCATAATAAAAAGAAATTGGTTTACCTTTACACCTAAAACTAAATATTAAAAGAAAAAATGTATTATATATGAAAAATCTTAGAATTGCAGAAATAATGCTTAACGAACCAGAATCACAGGTTGTGGATATTTTCAGGCAGGTAGGAATATCAGAGATTACTGGCACTCTAAACAGAGAATTTCCAGATTTTAGGAATTTTAGATTCGATGAACCCTGGGACTACACTTCCATGTTGAAATATAAAATGAATTTTGAAGAAAGGGGTCTTAAACTTTCTGTCATAGAGGATAATCCACCTATGGAGAAGATAATCTATGGATTACCAGAGAAAGAGGAGCAGCTTGAGTCTGTGGCTAAATTAATAGAAAACATGGGGAAGCTGGGGATATCTGTTTGGTGTTACAACTGGATGGCTACGGGTTGGTTTAGATCCAGGCATACATTTACAGGGCGTGGAGGGGCACTTGTTGGTGGCTTTGACATAAAGGATGCAGAGTACTATAATACTCCAAAATTGGGGAAAATAGGAAAGGATTCTCTCTGGAAAAATTTAGAGAATTTTTTAAAATTTATAATTCCAATAGCTGAGGAATCTAACGTTATGCTTGCTATGCATCCTGATGATCCACCTATAGAAGAGTTATTTGGTGTTGCCAGGATAATGAATTCTTTTGAATCATTTAAGCACCTGGTTGAGGTGACATCCTCCCACGACTAAAGCCGTGGGCTTCCTGTTTCATCGACAGTGCCTCTTTCATGTATTCCAGAGGTCTTACTCCATCTCCCGCCACCATTTTTGGGTGGTTTATCAGGCTTCAAATCCCCACTGCCCGTGGGTACTCAAGTATGTAAGTACTTATTCATTTATATATGTTCGCTTTCATCCCACCCATAAATGGGGTGGGTTTTCTCGCTCACTGTGATAAATTCAAGCCCAGTAAACGGGGTGACATTTTGTCAGGGGAATTTCACTCTTATGAATGGAGATCTGTTTCCATTTTTAAGATACCTTTTAAATAAAAATAGAATATTTTTTGTTCATTTCAGGGATGTTATTGGTAGAAAAGAGCAGTTTAAAGAGATTTTTCTAGATGAGCAGGGTAACACTAATTTGCATAAGATTATGAAAGAATACGTTAGTGCAGGCTTCAATGGACCGTTTAGAGTTGACCATACACCTCTGCTATCCGGTGATAGAAACTTGATGTCGATGCCAGGTTATTCTATTCTTGGTAGAATTGATGCCGTTGGGTTTTTGAAAGGACTTTATTATTCTACTTATGAAGAGTTAAATCAAGAAGGAGGTGAGTAAAATGAAATTATCTATTGAATCATTGGATAAGGATGTAGAAATAATAAAAGCTACATACTACGGATTAAATTTAACTTTGCTTTTAATAGATCACGATACTTTATTAGATGCATCCACTCAACCCATAGCTAAGGAAATATATGAACAGGGGGTGTGTCCCGGTAAAGTTATAATTTCGCACTGCCACCATGATCACTCTGGTGGTGGAGAATATTTTGAAAAAAGAGGTAGTGTAGTGTATGGAAGCAAAATAACGGCGGGTACTGTGACATTTACTACTAAAAGTTACATTTCCAACTTTTTCCCAACCAGGCATCAGATATGGTTCAGCACAAACTATATAGAAGGATTCATAAAGGGTATAGAGAATGAATTCAAACCAATAGGCAATATAACAACCAATTTCAATAATCTTAAAAACATCCAGGTAATAGATGCTGGTGGCCATACAGCTGGTGGCCTGGTTGTCAAACATGGTAATATACTTTTTACCAATGATGCGATAAACGGCTCTGGCATTACGAATGATAATGATATAAATATGATCCCACAAATTTCTAACTTTGAAGCGTATCTATCTCTGATAAGAAAAATAGAAGAAATAAAACCAGAAATGATTATACCCTCTCACAATTATAAACCGTTCAAAAATGACAGGGTATTAGAAGGAAGCAAATTAACAGAATTCCTATCAGAATCTAAAAATGTCGCAGCCAAATTAATAATGGTTGGAAAGCAAATTCTGGAAAGTGAGGATCCCCTTTCATTAGGTCTTTTCACTAAGTTATTATTACATAATTTCGGCATTGAGGAGTTATATCCACAAGCTTTTATCACTCGCGATGCTATATTAAGATATATAAAAGGTGTAAATATAATTAAAGAAGGTGAGGTAGAATATTTTTACATAAAAAAATAACACTCAACGCAATCTTCTACATATAATGAACTATAATCAATTATTATTCTTTATCTTATTAATTTCCTATTGTTGATGACGACGGAAGCCAGAAAAAGCAGATCATTTCACAAATCATAATGGGCAACAATCAACACAAAGGGCAGTAAGAACATTGATCTGCAATAACCTGTCTGGATTTATCTTTCCTCTTTAACTGATTGCATGGAACTTACACGCTTACTGGTTCTCAATTACCCCAGTAGTAGGCCAACTGGTTACCACCATTTCTAGTGTAAAACTATTTTTCCGGTGGAAGTGGCTGGTTCATTTTGCCGTGTAATTTGCGAATAAAGCCCACGTAATGGAGATCTCTACTTCACGGGCTTCCTGTAGTCATTGCCCGGTGCCATCTACTGTTTAATGATGATAATCTGTCACAGTTCTATATCGGCTACAGGCATTATTACGTTTTCATGTTTTTTAGAATTTAAAAGATTAAAAGTATCATCGGTTAAGTGTACAGGTACAAGTTTCTTAGCATGGCTATCTTTAAAAACTTTCATGGCAGAGGAATATGTTGAATGTTTCCAGAATGTGGCTATATCACTATTTTCATCGGTGTATGTCATTTCATGCAGAAGTATATCGGCATTTTCCCCAGCCATGATTGCCGATTCTGTATATGCTGTATCGCCTGTATATGTTATGATAAATCCATTATAATCCAGCCGGTATATACTGTCAGGTATAATATGATTTCCAGGAAAAGATTCTATGTAATCATGTTCTGTTCTTTCAATATATTCTGGCTTGATTTCATACACCTCCCTGCCAGGGTTATTTTCGTGAATTTTTGATCTAACCTTAAATTTCTCATTATCTGGTGTAAAGTATAATTTCAGTATGCTTTCTGTGGCTGCCTTGATTCCACGGGGTCCCATTATTGAAAGTTCTTCCTCAGCATGGTTTATTGCCCTGTACCAGAGAAGTTCAGCAAGCCCTCCATAATGATCAAGATGCATATGGCTTATCAAAACCTTTTTTATTGAGCACGGATCAATATTATTTTCCAGCAAAGATTCAATAGTATGCGGTCCAAAATCAAGTATAATTTTTTTATCCATAAGTATAGACACATTTCTTTTTCCCGCCTTTATATGGGATGACCAGTTCCCTAAAAATTTGATCTGCATTAATACACCTTCATGCATTTTATTAAGTTCATTTCCATCATATGTATAAAAAGCAGATATGATTATTTAATAGTATTCACAATAGGATATGTTGGAATATATATTATATATAGAATAATATACATTTTTGCTTTCTATATATAAATACAGGTAGTCTAATATATCGTAATCAATATAGTTTTTCACTATCTTCCAGGATGTACCGCGATGGTTTCTGGTTTAAACAGCTATGGCCCTGCGATCCCATCTTATTGCCCCCGAAAACAAAGGAACAGATACTGCAGGTGGTCTCAGGAACCAGTGGGGAAAAACATCCAACACCCGGTATGGCTCCATCAAGCACAGCAGAAATTTCCAGAGATTTTATTGATAAATTCTGGAGGGAACCAGCAATAACCATATCTGAAATACATTCACAGCCTGGCTCCGCTATTGTTCCATTGAAAAAATACCCACCCCCCTCTGATTTTAATGATGAGACCATAACTGCAATACTGAACAGGTATTATGAAGAAATTCGAAAGGAGCTTGAAAAAATTAATAGATCGGGTAGATGAACATTCAGGTACTCATCCAATGCTATATACACTTCCATCAAATAATAAACAGGATTTTATATTATAGACCATTACGAACATTTTTGCCGTGTTGAATTCCAGTTGATCACCCATTAGGCTATTTCCTGTGAACACGTTAAGTATAGTTTACTCAGTAATCAAATATAATATCAAAAATACATTAACGTATGTTTCCTGTCATAAACCCACTGTCCGTGGCAACCGTCATGCGTTATTTCCTTTATAGGTATGTTTAATGGTAGAAAATTAGAAAACAACCGGGGGTTCCGGTTTCTCAATCTCGGATATTCCATGTATCTTTCTGAGACCTACAACAAAAATTCCAATTGATATACTCATGGCAATAATCCAGAAGATGATGGAAACTGTATGGTATTCATAGGGATGTTTAATAACAAAAAGGTCAGAAAACGACACACCGCCATCAATAACTGTATGCAGGGCAATGCTGATTCCCAGAGTCATTCTACCTGTTCCCTTAAGCCTCCCCCATTTCATGAAAGTTGCCGTTCCAGGGTGAAACAGCAATGAGGATATAATATTCAGTATAATCAGGATTAACTGGAATTCTGTAATTCCTATTATGCCCCCTATAAAAATTTCCAAAATTAATATTGCAATATCCACTATTGAGAACCCAATGCCTATAAAGAAGGCAAGCTGTTTATTCTCTGTGTCCACTGCAATGTATGTAGCACCCTCCTGCATTGCACCTGCGATAAATCCAAGGTATATGCTGAAAACAAGTGGATATCTAAACTCAAGGCTGGCATAATTTTTAATAAGCCCTAAATTGAAACCATGGAGAGCCAGAAAGATAAGTACGGGAATATTCTGTATCAGGCTCTGGACAAACAGGGCAACAACCATGAAAAGAATACCGAGGCCAACTGCCTTCAAGGCTTCTTTTGCAGTGTAACCCTGTTTAGCTGATTTTATATCCATATTTCTTCAGGAAAGTGATACCCGTTCAACGTTTTCTGAAACATCAGATACAATTACTGCAGTTCCGTATGCCACTATTTCTGTCATCACCTGACCTATATCTGAGGAATCAAATCTCAACTCAATTACAGCATTTGCCCCCATCTGTTTAGCTGCATCTCTGAGCCTTTCCATTGCAGTGTTCCTAGCATCAGAAAGCATCTTTGAATATTCCTTTATTTCCCCACCGGCTATTGATCTCAGCCCGGCCATTAAATTACCGCCCAGTCCTCTACTTCTTACTGTAATGCCCCAGATAGTGCCTATTACCTTGTCAACTTTCTTTCCCGGGACATAATTAGTAGTAACCATTATTACATTTGAGTTTTCATCCATATTTATTACCTCTGGTTGTTATATATGCCGTACATATTTAAATTTTCGCTCCGATATTTATTTCCAGCGCTACAAATATTAGGGGCAGTGTAATAATTAATTGCAATTTTGATCATTAAATGTCAAATCCATTCTTTCAACTGACGATTGAACTGTATTTTTATTCACGTAGCCATCACGCACTTTAAATTTTTTAACAATATTATTATGGTTATTGAAAATTATTTCTGATGTTATCTTTTTCATTAAAAATTAAAGTTTTGATAATCTTTCAAAAGTGACTTTACCCATTGGATCTTTATTTAATATGTAATCTACATATTCATCTATTTCCTTATTTAGTAATCTTTCCTTCTCACTCACTCTCTCACCAGAAATGCATTATATGGTTGTATATAAATCATATCATTTATATATAATAAAATGTTATATTAATGATATCTATAGATCCATTAGCAGGGGATAACAGTGAAAAAGTCTACAGGTTATTTAAAATCGGTAGAATTTGAGTGGCTATAATGATAGTTATGCTTTTAATCTGTGTCTCTGTATTGTTTTATATTGTATTCAATACAAAATTATTCCTGCACGTAAATCTAATTACTGTATTTTCTATTTTTATCGGGATTATTAACCTTGTTATGCAATTTCTCAGAAGTAAAGCTGGTTAGTATGTACACTGGCAAAAATATCTAGAGCCCTCGAGAAATGAGATATATACCACAGTTAAAGAATTAAGAAAGTATAAAAATAATTAATATATAATTTTATCAATATTTATCTTTTCAAATGTGCCAAAATAGTTTTCCATCGATACCAGCAGGTCATTTATTGCCTTTTCCCTTTTTATATCAGCATAGTACATTACATTATTATTCATGCCGCACGGATTGATTAAATTAAACCCCTTTAAAATTTCTTTGCTTATATTTAACGCAACGCCATGATATGATATATTATCTTTTATTGCAAGGCCTATTGATGCAACCTTTCTTTTTTCATTGTTGATATTTATGAATATACCCGGTTCATCGCCCACAAAAGCATCGTAATTATTTTTTTTAAGCATATCGATATAGGAATTCTCAATTTTTTCCAGAAATTTTCTAATCTCTCTTTTGCCATTTATGTTTACATCGAAGATAAAATACGTTACCAGCTGCCCCTTTCCATGAAATGTAACATCACCGCCCCGATCAGTTTTTACTACGTTTACGTTTTTATAATTGTTTATATCTGCTTTCCTGCCTATCGTATATACATCATTATGCTCTAAAAATAAAACTGTATTTTTTATTTTATGCTCTTTCCTTAAATCTACAAGTTTATACTGTAATTCAAGGCATTTATTATAATCCACTGTTCCTAAATCAATATAATAATTATCCATTTATATCACTCGCGTCCTTCAGTCCCTCTGAAACGGTTGGGTGTGGATGTATTGTCAGGAATAGGTCTTCCATGGTTAGGCCCGCTTCTATTGCAAGTGTCATCTCTCCCATTATTTCTGATGATCTCGGTGCCGCCACTCCAGCTCCAGCCAGTGTTCCATCATTTTCATAATATAACTTGAAAAACCCATCCATATGATTCATTGTCAGTGATCTTGGATTTGCCAGTACAGGTATTTTATTTGATTTCTCCGTTGCTTTTCCTGTAAATGATATTTCCGGGTCTGTATAAACCACAAATGGCATTGCCTTATAATCAACAATTACATTGTTACCAAGTATATTTTCTGCAGCTATATATCCATCGTAAAATGCCTTATGTGCAAGCATCGGTGCACCAGACACATCACCTATGGCAAATATATTATCCACATTTGTTCTCTTATGTTCATCTGTTTTTATAAATCTGCCATCCATAGCTATATTCAAATTTTCCAGGCCCAAATCCCCCGTATTCGGTACTCTGCCAACGGACATTAAAACAACATCGGCTGTTATGTCATCATGGTTTTCTACTGAAACCTTATATTTTTTATCCTTCTTTACTGATAAAACCTTGCTGCCTGTCATTATATTTACCTTTAATGATCTTAATTTTTTATCCACAGCTCTAGCCAGGTCCTCCTCGATCTCAGGTAAAATTCTATCCATCATCTCGACAACATAAACATCTGACCCCAGTTTTTTAAAAGCGGTTGCCATTTCAATGCCTATGTATCCACCACCGATAACAACAAGTTTTTCAGGTATACTGTCCACTGCAAGTATTTCCCTGTTGTAATATACATCGTCAATACCCTTGATTTTTACCGGCGATGAACCTGTATCCAGTATTATATATTCTGTTGAGAATGTTTGATTGTTTACAGAAACATGATTTTTATCAACTATTTTTCCTGTTCCATATATTATCTTTGCACCCCTGCTTTTGCATAGATTTTCTGTGCCTGTTCTTATTCTTGCAATCATGGATTCCTTCCATTTCTGCCATTCCTTCATGTCAAGTTTATAATTCATGTTCATTCCTGGCATCGTCTCCAGATAATGTACGCTTTCACTCATTTCTATAAGTGCCTTTGATGGAATACAGCCATAATTGGTACATTCCCCGGAAAATTTATCCTTTTCTATCATCAGAACCTTTTTCTTATGCTTTAATAACCTGACGGCCGATATGTAACTGCCGGCACCTGTACCTATAAGTATAACATCGTAATCCATTTAATCACCTATGAATAGCAGGGGATATTCCAGTATCTCCTTTAATCTCTGTAAATAGCGTGCTGCTTCTGCACCGTCTATTAATCTATGGTCACATGCCAGTGTTAGATACAGTCCATGTTTCAGTTCATTGTTTACAAAACCCGTTGTCCTTGAATTAACGGCAAGTATTGCAACCTCAGGGTAATTGATTATGGGTGTTGACATTATGCCACCCACTGCACCTATATTTGTTATTGAGAATGTGGATCCCCTTACATCATCTATTGCAAGATCGTTTGTTCTGGCTTTCTGTGCTAAATCCTTTATTTCCCTTGAAATTTCAAATATGCTCTTTCTGTCTGCATTTTTAATTACCACGACGGTCAAACCTGCTGGGGAATCAACTGCAACGCCGATGTTGTATATTTTCTTTATTGTATAATTTTTCTGGTCATCGTTATATATTGCATTTAATTTCGGGAAATCTTTAAATGCTACTGTTACAGCCTTTACAAAGAACGATGTAAAGCTTATATATTCTTTTTTTGAATAATAGTTTATTGCATTTTCTATATTTTCGGTATTCAAAAAATCCGTTACAGTGAAATGCGGCAGTATCTGTTTTGATTTTGCCATTTTGTCAAATATAATTTTTCTGATTCCTGACGGTGTAAATATTTCATCTTCTGCTTCATTTTTCACGTTTTTTGTTTCTGTGGCAGCAGTAACATTGCCCTTAAGATAACTATCCACATCTTCCTTTGTTATTCTTCCATCGGAACCTGCAGGTTTAATTTTTAATAAATCAACATTCCTTGATCTTGCATATGACCTTACAGCCGGGGTTGCCTTTACTGACGGTATCTTCTCATCTGTATTAACAGGATATTCCTGAACTGTCTTTGCCTGCTGATCTTCCGGCTGTTTTTCATTTATTTTAACATCATTTGATTCTGTAGGTGAATCTATCTGAACTATTGGCTCACCGATATCAACCGTTTCACCTTCCTTTGCAAGTATTTTTGCAATCTTTCCGTCAACGGGTGATGGTATTTTAACGGTAATTTTATCCGTCATAACCTCCACAATTTCCTGATCCTGTTTTATTGAATCTCCCTCCTTAACATTCCATTTAACCAGTTCTCCTTCCTGTATTCCCTCACCTATTGGTGGCAAACTTAATGTATACATGATATCACCCTATCTATTGATAATTTAATAATTTATTTACTGCTTCCATTATTCTCCTTTCATTTGGGACATAATAATCCTCAAGGGCAAATGGAACCGGTATATCAAGGCCGGTTACCCTTAAAATTGGGGCAGATAAATAATCTATAGCCTTTTCAGCTATTGTAGCTGCCAGTTCGGCTCCAACACCAAACATTTTTGGAGCCTCGTGAACTATTAAAACCCTGCCGGTTTTTTTAACACTGGTCAGTATCGTATTGATATCGAACGGGTTTAATGTCCTTAAATCTATTATTTCTGCATTTACATTATTTTTCTTTACTGTATTCTGTACCAGTGGTACCGAAGGGCCGTATGTTATTACCGTTAAATCGTCACCTTCTTTCAATACGTTTGCCTTTCTTAAATCTATTTTATAGTAGTCCTCTGGAACTTCTCCTTTTATGAAGTATGACCTTTTTGGTTCCAGAAATATTACCGGATCGTTTAATTCTATTGATGATAGTAACAGACCCTTGGCATCGTACGGTGTTGATGGTGTTACCACCGTTAATCCCTGTGTATGTGTAAAATAGACCTCCCCACTCTGTGAATGGTACGGCCCTCCGTGAACACCACCAGCATATGGTGTTCTTAAAACCATCGGTACTGTGTAATCACCGTTGGTCCTGTACCTGAGTTTTGCCATCTGATTTATTATCTGATCCATTCCTGTATATAGAAAATCCTGGAATTGAATCTCCGGTATTGCCTTTAAACCCTCCATTGCCATACCTATGCCAAAACCCATTATTCCGAGTTCAGCTAACGGTGTATCTATTACCCTCTCTTTTCCATATTTATTAAGCAAACCATCGGTAACCCTGAAAACTCCTCCATCTGTACCGACATCTTCCCCTAATAATATTACTGAATCATCCCTCTCCATTGCATTGTCCAGTGCACTGTTAAGTGCCTTTACCATTGTCATTGACGTCACTGTACATCACCCCTTTCTTCACTTATGTACCACGGCTCTTCTTCATACAAATTATCCAGCATTGTGTGTTTATCCGGTTTTGGCTCCCTTTCATATTTATTTACAAGCTCCGTAGTTTTTCTGTCCATTTCATCATTTATGCTTTTTATCATGCTATCATCAAGTATATCCATATCCTTCAGAGCCTTCTGGCTTGCTATTAATGGATCCTTTGCTGACCCTTCTGGCACCGTGTTTGTTCTATACTTGTTAGGGTCATCCGCCGTTGAATGCGGGCCCATTCTATATGACATTGCCTCTATTAATATAGGTCCATTTTTGGCATTTTCTAAAGCCTTTCTTGTTTGCCTGTAGACCTCTACAAAATCCGTACCATCGATTCTTATGCCCTTGAAACCATATGCCTCCGCTTTTTTGTATATGTCCCCACGTGTTTCCATATAGGTCTGATCAAAGGCACCGTTTTCAGCGGGATATGTGGGCACAGATATTGCAAATTGATTGTTTTCGCAGAAGAATACCATTGGTAGGTTATAAACACCTGCAAAATTCATTGCAACATGAAAATCAGGTGTTGATGTTGCGCCATCTCCGAATGTTGTTATTATTGATCCCTCCTTTTTCCTGTATTTGTATGCATATGCTATTCCAGTAGCGGCTGTTAAATGTCCCGCAACCGTTGTTATAACCGCACCAATATTATATTTCTTAAATGAAAAATGGTTGGGCATGCTTCTTCCCAGGGCATTATCATCCTCTGTTGCAAATACCTGTGATAACGCCATGTCCAGTGGTATTCCCCTTTCAATAATAGCACCAAAATCCCTGTAGTATGGATAGAAGAAATCGGTATTCCTTATAGCAAGGCCTATACCAATATGTATGGCCTCATGTCCCATCAAAGGTATGTAAAATGGCAAAAATCCCTGCTTGCTTGCATTCAACATCTTTTTATCCAAAAATCTTTCCATAACAATGTTTCTATATGCGTTTAACAAATCCTCCTTACTAATATCTGTTTTTTCAATCATTTTTATCACTCATTTTAATATAAGCTTCTGCTGCTTTATATGAGGTTCGTACCAGTGGCCCTGAAGCTACATAAGAGAAGCCATTTTCATATCCTTTTTCCTCAAAAAACTTAAATCTTTCCATGGAAGAATATTCTTTCACTTCCAGTTGCTTTTTTGTTGGCCTTAAATACTGGCCTATTGTCAGTATATCCACACCAGCAGACCTTAAGTCTTTCATCGTTTCCAGAACTTCCCTATCTGTTTCTCCGAGGCCAATCATTATGGATGATTTTGTAATCATTTTATTACCGGTATTTTTTATATATTTTAAAACGCCTAAACTCTGATCATAGTTCGCCCTTGCATCCCTTACGGATGGGGTTAACCTTCTAACCGTTTCTATGTTATGTGCTATTACATCAGGTTTCTCCTCAATAATTCTATCTATGTGTTTATGTATTCCACTGAAATCAGGTATTAAAACTTCTACCTTTATATCAAGAGACCTGATTTTCCTTATGACCGCAGCAAACATCTCTGATCCCTTATCGGGGAGATCATCACGATCAACTGAAGTTATAACAATATAATCTAAATTCATTAACCTGGCAGATTCATATACTTTTTCAGGTTCATTTTCGTCAATGGGTAGCATATTGCCATGAGTTACAGCACAGAATCTGCACCCCCTGGAGCAATTTGATCCAAGTATCATAAAGGTTGCTGTACCGCTTTCCCAGCACTCACTAATGTTAGGGCAGTGGGCCTCCTCACAAACAGTATATAAAGTCCTTGACTTTAACGTGTTTTTTATAAAAGTATACCTTTCTCCAGAAGGCAGTTTTACCTTGTACGGTACTCTAATCATACACTCATTTATTGTTAGAAAATATATAAACTTCACGTTAATAACTTTTATAATTAATCGTTGATTAGCGAATTCCTTATATAATTATAAATATTTATGGCATCCCTGTTCTGCTGTATATCGTGCAATCTCAATATGTCCACGCCATTATTGCTTAAGTATATTGAAGTGGCTATTGTACCCCCAAGCCGGTCATTTATACCAGAACCGGTAATTTTACCTATAAATCCTTTCATTGAGGCACCGAATAATGTATCAAAACCTATAAAAAAGGACCATGGGGATTTTATTATATCAATATTGCCCCTTAAATCCTTTGAAAAACCTATTCCAGGATCAATAATAATATTTTCCGGTTTTATATTGTTTTTTAGCATTTCATCGATCTTTTCATAAAAAAAATTGTTTATTTCAAATATAATATCATCATAATCCGTATAGTTATTCATTGTCTGTGGTGTACCGATCATGTGCATTACTATATTTTTAACATTATTCTCAGAGGCAATTTTTATCATATTCTTATTTTTAAAACCAGATATATCATTTATGTAATCTATATCATATTTTAAGCATTTCTCTACTGTTTCAGGATTTCTGGAATCAATGGAAACCGGTATTTTTGATATTGACTTTACATATTCTATCACCGGTTTTATTCTCTCAAATTCCTCATCAGGGGCTATGACTGAACTGCCAGGCCTTGTACTTTCCCCACCGATATCAATAATATCTGGTTTCTGGGATATCATGTTATCTATAATAGTTTCATTTTTTACCCGTGATCTGGAATAAAATGAATCCGGGGTTCCATTTAATATGCCCATTAAAATCGATTTTTGATTTCCCAGTTTTTTGATAATACTGTTTACTATATAATCTTCAGATCCCAGGAATATAGAATTTTTTTCATATATCTCCTTTATATAGCTCCTATCAAAATCAATGATTTTTTTTGAATATCTTCTGCCTTTTACTGCTGTATTGCCGGAATCATCCTCAAGGTATACCTCTATTTTACTTTTATCCTTTCTATATGGAAATATTATATCCATAGTTATTTATTACAACATAATTAAAAATTTTATTGATGATGTGTTACGGAATGCTAACAGGAATTTCACTAATTTAATGGTAAATTTAATGAACGGTTAAATAATATTTTAATAAATATGGAAACACTGCCTGTTTATACATTCTACGTTAGTGAATTACCGGGTTTGTTGCTATTTATACTGGAATTCTCCAAAAAATTATTGGGATTGAAAAAATTCAATAAATCTTCTCTGACCATGTATAATGCTGGTTTTCATGAATATTGCAATGAAGCTATACAGATACGAATTTTTTAATTTAAAAATATACTTTACCCACTTTTTCCATATCTTACCATGTTTTTATATAATGAAAAATTCCATTAACATGCGTTTCAAAAATAAATATTATTAACTTCGTTAATTGTTAAACATTTTCAAGTACAATTTTATCAATTTAAATACTTTTTTATATAGTTTATTTTTATAATATATTTATAGGATATATTATATATATACTCTATAGGAAATTGTGAACAGTAATTGACAACATTTATATATTGTTATATCTATATTATTTAGTGAATTGAATAACCTTATTAAACAAAATTTAATAAGGATTGTTTACTTTAAGGTGACTTAAAAATGGCAACAAGTAGTATAGAAGTGATAAATGTAAAAAATAGGGTATATGTAAAGATAGATGAATTAGCAAGAGCAATAAGTAATGGTTTGAGTTTGCAGGATCGGAAGATGGGATCGGAAGAATCAGAATCGTCAGCTGAGCACATTATTAATTTCTTCGGTTATAGTACAAGGGTTATTGACAACATGCTTGAGCCGGAAGATCGCGATGTTTTTTATACAATGGAAGACCTTGGAATACTGGAAACAGAGAGGGAAGAAACAACACTATTCGATGGCAGAGAGTGGCGCATTCATTACTGGCTTTTAAATACCAACAGGGTTGTTGAACTGTCAGAAATGAATATCAGCAACAATAGCAAAACAGATTCAACCTTTGACATTTATAATGAAATTCCTGATGATTACTGGAAAGTTAATTAAATATAATTCAATCTGAAAACATGCATATAGCGATATTAGATAGGGAAAAATGCCATCCGAAGAAATGTAATCATGAGTGCAGATATTACTGCCCTCCTGTAAGAAATGGAACCAGAACAATAGAATTCCCCGAAAATGAGGATTTTCCGGTAATTACAGAATCCCTATGCATAGGCTGTGGTATATGCGTAAGGAGATGCCCATTTGATGCAATAAAAATAGTGAGCATACCTGACGAACTTAATAAAAACATCATACACCAGTACGGTATAGATTCATTTAGATTATATTCCCTGCCGGAACTTTCAAGGGGAAGGGTTAATGCACTTCTTGGTCAGAATGCCCTTGGCAAAACAACAACAATGAATATATTATCAGGTGTTGTTATACCGAATTTCGGCAATCTGGATAAAAAGGATGATAGGGATTATGTGATAGAAAGATTCTCAAAGAGTGTAATGGGACAGTATTTTAAAGATTTATATAACGGCGATAAAAAGGCTGTTTTAAAAAATCAATATGTTGATTTAATACCGAGGATTGCAAGGGGCAGTGTAAAAAACACATTAAAAAATAATGATAATGGCAATCTGGATTATATAATATCAGAACTGTCCCTTGAAGCATCACTTAACAGGGATATAAAAGAACTATCTGGCGGTGAATTACAGAAGCTTGCAATAGCAATGACGTTGATAAAGGATGCAGATATATATCTATTTGATGAGGCATCTTCGTACCTCGATATAAATGAAAGAATAAAAATTTCGAATATTATAAAAAAACTATCAAAAGATAAAATAGTAATGGTCGTAGAACACGATTTGGCTATAATGGATAAAATGGCAGATCAGGTTAATCTGGTTTACGGTAGCCCCGGTGCCTATGGTGTTATTACTCATGAGAAATCAACGAATAAGGCTATAAATGCATTTCTGTCAGGCTATTTGAGGGAAGAAAACGTAAGGATACGGCCAAATTCAATAGATTTTAATATAAAATCGTCAAAAAGGACAACAGTAACAACAGAGATAACCTCATGGACTAAAATGACAAAACATTTTGAGGGATTTGATTTAAACATTAATGGAGGCAATATAAACAGGGAGGAAATTATAGGTGTTCTGGGCCAGAACGCTCTCGGTAAAACCACCTTTGTAAAAATGTTATCCGGGGTTATAAAGCCTGATTCAGGTTCAGTAGAAAACGAATTAAAAATTGCATATAAACCACAGTATATCTCATCAGACTTTGATGGCACTGTATACGAAATGTTTTCAAATGCGCTGAAGGAGAAAATGGAGGATGTTTTTACAAAAAATGAAATAATACATCCACTGGATATAGAGGAGCTGTATGATAAATATGTTAAAGATCTATCTGGGGGTGAATTGCAGAGGACATCCATAGCACTGACCCTATCAACGGAGGCAGATTTATATTTAATAGATGAACCCTCAGCACACCTTGATTCATCATATAGAATGAGTGTTTCAAAAATAATAAGAAGGGCCATAGAAAACAGCAAAAAAAGTGCAATAGTTGTGGACCATGATATATATTTAATTGATTTAATAAGCGATGCCCTAATAGTATTCAACGGTAAACAGGGCATAATGGGTGAATCCGCTGGCCCCATGGATATGCGTGATGGCATGAATTTATTTTTGAAGGGTTTAGGAATAACATTTAGGAGGGATGAAATAACAAAAAGGCCCAGAATAAATAAAACAGATAGCGCACTGGATCGGGAACAGAAACTTAATGGTGAATATTATTATATAAAATAATGTAAACATTTTTATACAGTTTTCACTATTATCCAATATGAATGTAAACGATGCAACTGAAGCAGCCAGATCGGAAATACAGAAGCAATTCAATATTACTGATGTAATTATAAAATCATCAGTGCTGAAAAACGATATGTGGTATATCCACACTTCTTTTATTTTAAACAATGAACAGAAGTATTACAATGTTACCATCAACAATATTACCAGTACCGTGGAAGGTATGCAGGAAACAAAGTTCAACACCAGAAATACAGGCAGTGCACAGACATTTATGCTTGTTGCACTTATTTTTGCATCTCTTACTGTTGTAATTTATGCCATAATTTCTGTAGTATTTATTTTTTCATCCATTGCCTTTATAAATGCTACGAGTTCAGGGGTTACAGTATCGTCTTTCAATCCATTCTCTTTAATAATATTAGCTATATTTCTGCCGTTTCTCATAGTGAATGTATATATACTGATAAGAATAACCAAAATAAGGAAATTTATGAATAACGGTGATTATAAATCAGCATATTATGAGGATAGTGTATTGTTTGGGGTGTTAGCATTATTAATTGGTGGAATAATAACCGGATTAATGCTATTATTAGCCCGTGGAGAGCTGGAAAACGCAGCCAGTAACTAAACATAATATTTTTCCATGTCAATATTGGTTTAATAAAAAAAGGTTTATTAGTAAATATTTATGTAACCTAACATTTAAATAATAATAATTAATTAAGATATTATGGTACAGGAAAAGTGGATAGCCTTATCAAATACAACGATAGGTATGTTGATGGCTACAATAAATGCCAGTATACTTATAATAGCATTACCCCCAATATTCCGGGGAATTGATTTAAATCCATTATCACACGGTGCTTTTGCATATTTACTATGGATCCTTATGGGATATATGATTGTTACAGCAGTATTACTGGTAACAATAGGCAGGTTATCAGATATTTTTGGGAGGGTAAGGTTATTTAATTTAGGATTTGCCATTTTTACCCTTGGATCAGTACTGCTATATTTCACCCCGGGTAAAGGCGATACAGGTGCACTGGAATTAATAGCATTCAGAATTGTCCAGGCTGTTGGTGGATCATTTTTAATGGCAAATAGTTATGCTATTATAACGGATAATTTCCCTAAAAATGAGCGTGGCACGGCTCTGGGGATAAATACAATAGCCGGTACTGCAGGTATGAGTATAGGCATAGTTTTAGGAGGTATATTATCTGCGATAAACTGGAGATATGTATTTCTTGTAAGTGTCCCTGTCGGTATTTTAGGTACCGTATGGTCATATCTAAAATTAAAGGAAACGTCCCCAAGATTAAAACAGAGACTGGATATACCGGGGAATATAACATTCGGCGCAGGTTTAATTATATTATTAATCGGCGTTACGTATGGTTTAGTACCATATGGAAAAAACACCATGGGCTGGGGAAATCCATATGTCATAGTGGCGCTGGTTATAGGTGCAGCATTATTAATAATATTCCCATTTGTTGAAAGAATAGTAAAAAATCCGATGTTCAGATTGGAGCTATTCAAAATAAGGGGATTCACAGCGGGAAGTTTTGCCGGTATGATATCCGGTATGGGTATGATGGGCTTTATGTTCATGATAATACTGTTATTCCAGGGGATCTGGTTACCGTTACACGGATATTCATACTCAAGTGCTCCTTTCTGGGCAGGTATATTTATACTTCCAATGACAATAGCAATGGGAATATTTGGTCCTATAAGTGGGAGAATATCTGATAAATATGGTTCAAGGTGGATTGCAAGCCTTGGATTGTTTACATCTGCGTTTGCATTAATAGTTTTAGTACTGTTGCCCTATAATTTTATTTACATTGAAATGGCCATATTACTGTTCATATTTGGATCAGGTATGGGAATGTTTACAGCACCTAACACATCCGCTGTAATGTCATCTGTGCCTGCTGAAACCAGGGGATCTGCGTCAGGTATGTTAACAACAATGAGAAACGTTGGAACTACTGCAAGCATGGGCATATTCTTTACAATATTAATTTTAGGATTAACATCAATACTACCGCACACGTTATCTTCCGGGTTATCAGGTGCAGGTGCCTTTTCGCTAATACCGTACATGACAAAATTACCACCTACGGATGCTATATTTTCAGTATTACTGGGAATAAATCCGGTAAAGGAGATAATAGGTTTAACCGGTGTAACCGTATCAAAAAGCGTTTATGCGACAATAACTGCAAGAACCTGGTTCCCTGGAGTATTTGCACCCGCCTTTATGTCATCACTGCATATAGTTTTCTATACAGCATTTGGCATAACACTTGCTGGCGGTATCCTATCACTTCTGAGGGAGCCACTATGGCATGGCAAAGTTCAAAAGGAAAAGGATATTAACAGTACTGCCGCTAAATTAAAAAGATGATAAAAATGGACGATGTAATAAATATTTGGTCATTACTTGATGATGTGATTGCGGGATACAGAAGGGAGCTGAAAAATAAATTATCAAAGATCGATTTGAGTATAACAGATTATAAAGTATTATATATGGTAAAGGACACGGAAAAGCCAATGAAATGCATTGCCGATAGTTTATCACTGGCAAAGGGATGGGTAACAGATATAATCGATAATCTTGAAGAGAAGAATTTAATTATGAGAGTACACAATGAGGATGACCGGAGAGTAATAATGATAAAAATAACCGATAAGGGAATGAAAAGATATAATGAAATGAGGCAGTTCATAAAGGATACTATAGAAAATTCCCTGAAGGAACTTGACCCTGCTGAGATAAAATCATTTGAAAACATTCTAAATAAACTAAGCAATAAAATGAAAAACCAGGTAAATGAAATATAATTATTTTTTATATGTTATTTAAATACAATTAGGGGTTTTATAAATTTTTTTGCCTGTGCTGTAAATATTTTATCAGCATTATCCAGATCTACCTTTAAATCCTCCATGCCGTTTACATCGATTAAACCAGACTGGATTAAATTTATGGCCTTTCTCATTGTATATGGATTTATAAAATCGCCGAAAATAGATATTTCCTTACTATAAATTTTATTTGCGTCCATTTCAACGTTTTCATAGGGTGGGTAAACTGCAAATGCAAATATTTTGCCCGCTGGTGAAACCACATCAGGTGTTTTTTTAAGGATATCATTACTTCCCGTTGCCTCTATTACAAGGCTTGCGTTATTTATAATACTGCTCTGCATCAGTTCATCCATATTCTCAAAAATTTTATCTGCACCGTATTTTTTTGCAAGTTCATTTCTGAATTTATTTCTGCCCATTACATATACGGGATAATATCCCATTCCCTTTAATATTTGAAGGAATGTTAAACCTATAAAGCCGGTACCAAGAATTACTGCAGAACCACCCAGTGGTATATTTGTTGTTTCAAAGGCATGTACTATACACGATACGGGTTCTGCTAAGGCTGCGGCCTCAAAACTCATTTCCTCCGGTATTTTATAAACAACCTTTTCCGGGACAGTTACATATTCAGAGTATCCACCGGGATAATTTATGCCGACGCTTCTCATATTTTCACAGAAATTCTCGTTGCCTGATTTGCAGTTTTCACAGTAGCCGCACGTTATATTGGGATTTATAGCAACACGGTCATCTTTTTTAAAATTTTTTATGTTTTTGCCTGTTTTATAAACTATGCCGCTAACCTCATGGCCAGGAACAATGGGATATTCTATTGCCTTATGTTTACCCTTATATGCATGGAAATCTGTTCCACATATTCCACACGCCATTGTTTTTACTAAAATCCCATCATCCGGGGGATCTTCTATACTGTTGTCTGCAAATTTCAATTTGCCAGGTGATTCAAGTACACACGATTTCATAAAATTGAATTGGTTTATATGTTTTAAAAGTTTTTAATTTTAAAAATTATATAAAAATATTTATCTACAAATATCCATTTAATCTGAATATCCTTATTTTACAGTCTATTCTGCTATATTCAGACATTTCTGCCACCATAAATATACATCGAAAATAATCGTGTTTCAATATTTTTATATTCGATTTATTAATATAATTTATGTGAAATTAATTTTATCCGGCGTTTTCTGTTATAATAGAACATGATATAATTATATAGTTTATAAAAATAAGCTTCTATGCAATTATTATTCAGAGAGAATCTCGCCAGGATAGGTAAATTCAAAACCGACCATGGAGAGATTGAAACGCCAGCAGTTATGCCCGTCATAAATCCCAATCTAAATTTTTTAAGTGAGAGAGAACTTAAGGATTTAGGTGTGCAGGCTGTTATAACAAATAGTTATATAATAAGGCGAACAGAAAAATTAAGGGATTATGCTTTAAAATACGGGGTCCATAAGTTAATAAATTTTCAGGGGCCTGTAATGACAGATTCTGGAACGTTTCAGAGCTATGTTTATGGTGATATTGAATATAATAATAAGGAAATAGTTGACTTCCAGAAAAATATAGGAAGCGATATAATTACAATTCTTGATATTTTTTCAAGGCCGGATGATGGGTATGAAACGGCAAAAAATGCAGTTTATGAAACGTACAATAGATTAAATGAAATAGATATTGATAATAAAATTATAGCAGGGCCTATTCAGGGGTCTATATATCCCGATTTAAGAAAAATATCGGCAAAATTAATGTCAAAAGCCCCATATTTACCTATAGGTGGTGTTGTGCCATTGCTGGAATCGTATAGATACGATGATTTAATAAAAATCATAATAAATTCAAAGGTAAATGCAGATTTTTCAAAGCCAGTACATTTATTTGGTGGTGGCCACCCAATGTTCTTTGCATTTTCAGTTCTTTTAGGTGTTGATCTGTTCGATTCCGCATCATATATAAAATATGCAAAGGATAACAGGGTACTGTATACGGAGGGAACAAGGAACTTAAAGGAGATAAGGGATTTTCCAGACTGGAGTCCATTATTCGGTAGATATAAGCCCGAAGAGCTTTTAAGGGAGACTGAAAAAATAAGGTTAAAGGAGCTGTCGAAACATAATTTAAAGGCAATTTTTAATGAAATAACAGAAATAAAGGAAAGAATATATGAAAATACATTATACCAGTATGTTGAAGAAAAATCAAGGGCACACCCCTCATTATACAGGGCATTTATTGAAATGCTAAATAACAATATTGATAATTTTTATAATATATCCCTGAAATCACCGTTTTATTTTTATGATAACCATTCGTTAAAAAATCCATTTGTAAAGCGTTTAATAGAGTTTACATTTAAATATATAAACAACAGTAAAAAATGCATCATATTAAACTATAAATACTGGAGAGCAGGAGTACCTACGGCTGATAACGTTAAAGAATTCTACGGGTCTAATGATTATAACATACTGGTTCAGTGGAATAATATATTTATACCGCTGGAACTGGAGGATACATATCCGGTAAGCCAGAGCGTATCATCAAATATTATAGACAGGGATTACCAGACCTATTTTATCAACGAATTGAAAAAGATAAATAATGACATAATTTTCTATGATGATAGTATTACATACAACAGGAAGGTAAGGGATTATGATCATGGCAAAATAGATGCGGTATTTAAATTTCAGTTCAATTGTGATAGAAGTTTATTTAATTCCGGTGACTTTATAGTAAGATCAAAGGCAACAGGGCATATAAGAAATATATTAAGAAATAATAAAATACTTGCAACAATGAGAAATGATGGATTTTTTACCCTGTCCATAAATGGTGGAGTAGCATTGCAGAAAATAAAAGAATATCCCATGTCCAGGGTAGTGGTAACACCTGATAGCGGTGAATTCAATGCAAAGGACTTTAATGTATTTTTTAAATTTATAAAGGATTTTGATGAGAATATAATCGCCGGGAATGAGGTTATGGTGGTGGGTGAAAATGATGAGTTATATGCTGTTGGTCATTCTACGGTATCCGGAACGGAGATGAAATCCTACAGGGAAGGCGTTGCAGTGAAGGTTCATGAGGGCATAAACAAATTATAATTATTTTAAATATATCTTTTCAGGTATATCGTTCACTATGTTTTTTAAGGTTATATCATCTTCATCCCTGTGATATATATGTTTATATATTAATGATAATATATTCTCTATTTCCCTTCCATTAACAGTTATATCAATATTCCTTGACAGTATCATTAGAAGCATCCGTTCAGATTTCCCATTTCTCGGTGGCAGAAAATATTTAAAACCGGTTAATTCCTGTGCACCCAATTTTCTATAAAAATTTATTCTTCTGATTCTCTGGCTTTTATTTTCTCCCTCTTCAGGATTTTCTATTTCAAAAATAATACTGTTATAATTTTTGAATATATTAAATATATTTTTTAAAAATACTGTACCTATTTTTTTATTCCTGTATTCTTTTTTCACTGCAATATAATCAAGGAAAAGATAATCTGTATTCTCTATTTCCCATATCATGCTAAACATTATTATCGAATCATTATATTTTCCAATGAATAACTTTTCATTCTCTTTAATGTTGTCTTTAAGGTCATTTAAGGGCCTTCTTTCCTTATCTGGAAATGAGTTATTATAAATTTCAATTGCCTCGTTAAATTGTGAATCCTCTACATTTATCTCTTCAAACGTTATGCCACTTTTCATATAGTTCAATTGGATTTTTATATATTAAATTTCTGTTATACTGCATTTTATGTTATCATTTTCCATATTATCTGTACAAATAATTATAAAATGTATAGATATATTTATTTTATGAAATGCATACATGTATTGATGACTAAAAATTGGATTCTTGCCATGGATCTTGATGGTACCCTATGGAACCATTTAAACATATCAGGGGTTAGTCCACCGTATATGAGAGTTGACGATGCCAGCATAAAAAATAATGATAATGTTATAATAACATTATATAAATCAGCCCTTGATTTTATGAGATGGGCAAAGTCTAATGGTGCAATAATAACAAGTTTAAGCTGGAATAGAACAGATTATGTCAATGAGGCCTTATCAAAATTCGGCATAACAGAATTGTTTGATTATCATTCAACTGATTATACCCCGGATAAGGATCAGAGGTTATTAAAATTAATAGAGAAATTAAAACTGTCAGGAATAGACATACCGCCGGACAGGATAGTTTACGTTGATGACCGTGATATACACATGGAAGCAATAAGAAAAAATATCGGTAATATAATATTTATAAATATATGGAAGGATATAAAAAATTATGATGAGGCAAAGAAAATTGTTGAGGATAATATATTAAAACTGGATAAACAAAAATTATAATTATATATTATTACAGCAGCCGGTATGGCATGTATAGCTTTAAAGCCGTACATTTTTGAGAGATAATAGAAATAATCCTGGTAATTTTCTAGATTACCCCTACGTTTTCTCCCCATTTTTTCATTCATTCTATAACCTTTGTGAATAAAACTCATTGAAGTTGCCTGATAACGTCTAACATGTTGTAATATGCCCTTTCCTCTTTTATAAGACTGCTACTGTCCAGTATTATAACATCCACACCTTCGTATTCAATTTTCTTAGGTTCTGCAATCCTGCCGTACCCGTATCTCTGTCCAAAAAATGTACCTTTTCCAAGCCATTCCCCGAATCCTATACTTCCATTCCATACGGTTCTCAGCAACTTAAGCTCAAAATCAGGAATAGAACTCCATAACCCCTTAAGGTAAAGTTCGAACTGTTTTTTTCCCCTAACCACTCTCGGTTCTTCTCCCTGATGTTTGTAAATAATACCATCGGAATATAATTCCAGAAGTTCCGCGGTCCTATGGCGGTTCCACCCATCCATAAATTTTCCTTCAAAAGATTCACAATCAAAAACCATGTCAAATACAACTAACGGTTATATTTAATATTATTGCCATATACTGCAATGGCAAACGATGGTTAGAAATACTGTATAATTTTCTCTTGCACACTGACTGAAACGCGTGGTGAGTAGCAGGGAACAGTTTTATGAAAACCAGAAAAATCCCAGTAAACTATACACTGTTATATAACTAAAATTAAGATTTTTTTTTGATATCCCATATCCGTTCAGTTATGCCCAATCTCTTATTTGACGCAAGTGCATGCATAAATAATAGAGACGACAATCTGTTTAAATAAATTAAAACATACTTATTCACAGGCATCTGCTTTGAAAGGCCAACGGCCATCCTCTCATTCCTTCTTGCAACCGACCTTGCAATATGCAGTGATACGGATTCTATGCTGCCATCAGGCACCACAAACAGGTTTATTTTTCCTATCTCCTTTCTGTATTCCGCTACTCTGTCCTCCAGCCATTTTACATCTTCTTCTTTTACTGTTCTATGTGTACTCTGGGCAGTTATATCCTCACCTATTACAAAAACATCATTTTGAATTTTAATTAAATCGTTTTTTATATCATCCCACTTTGTGTTTATTAAAGCATTGCCTACAAAGGAATTTAATTCATCCAGAGAGCCCTGAAGGTCCACAAGTGGAGAGTCCTTGCCGATACGAACTCTCAAACCAGTATCGGTTTCTCCATAATCACCTCTTCTAGTAAACATAGTAAATGTATATATAATATATAATTTAACTTTTTGGTGGTTTATATGGTTCCAGATATACTAACCGGACTACTATTAAATTCAACAGTTACAGGTAAAATAAATCCTCTTACACCGCAATAAAAAATATAATTGTAAAAATAATATTATTACTTCCTTTTTATTGTAATGGGTATCACATTATTATTGAATTCTGTTATCGCTATGTCAATAGGATCTATAACATCAGAAGGTATATCTATAATGACAGGGGCGCCCATTGCAATCTGCAGTGCTCTAGCACCTATAATTCTCGCTTTTTCAAATTTAGTTAACATCATAAAAATCATTTAGAGCATAAACTCCATTAAATTATCATAGATAAAGTTTTCCGTGTTTTTCTGAGAGAAAATTCCATGGAATTTAAAAAACACAACATATTGCTATATTTTATATTTTTATCTTAACACGTTAAAAAAATTTAAATAATAAACCATATTTTATGTTATAACAATACAAGATCAATCTTGCTGAAAGGTGGATTGCCCTTTTTAACATTGAAATTATCTATTGATAACAGTGAGTCAAAACTGTTGTTTTCTATGGGTATATCACCGGCAAGTGTTAACCATACGGATTCGGATGCCGAGGGGACATATGGATATAGCATGACTGTGAGGTATTCTGCAATTTTCAACGAAACAAACAGTTTAGCATTTAGTTTATTCATATCATTTTTTATCAATTTCCATGGGGCACTTTCATTAAAATAGTTGTTTGCGACCATTGCAAGTTCCAGCCATATTGATAAACCTCTCTTAATATGTAAATTGTTTAGGTCATTTCTATAATCATTGAATTTATTTTTTAACGTATTAATAATATCTTCATCATCGTCATCCAATTTTTCAGGTTTTACTACATTTAACTTATTTTTATCAATAAAGCTTTCCAGTCTGTATATATAATTTCCATATTTATCTATTAATTCAGAATTAACTTTTTCCTGGAATTCCCTTAATGAAAAATCCGAATCCCCCGTTTCAGGCAGTATTGACGTCATGTAATATCTCAAAGAATTTTTATCTACTATTTTTAACATTTCATTTACAGTATAACCTATTCCACGACTTTTTGAAAACTGCTCTCCCTCAAACCTCAGATATTCATTTGCAGGTACATTATATGGTAAATTATAATCCTCATGGGCTATTAGCATTGCAGGCCATATAATGGTATGAAATGGTATGTTATCCTTGCCTATGAAATAATATGATTTTATTTCATTATTAAAATAGAATTCTTTCCAGTAGTCCGGTTTATTAATTTCCATGGAATATGTCCTTGCACCTGTTATATAACCTATCAAGGCCTCAAACCACACATATATTCTCTTATCTTTATAGTCATTTAATGGTATTTTCACACCCCAATCTAAATCTCTGGTTATTGCCCTGGGTTTTAATCCCTCATTTACAAAATTTTTTGTAAATCCCAGAACATTGTTTTTCCAGAAATTCTTTTTATCTAAATAATCTATTAATTTATCCTGCAATAGATCCAGTCTCAAAAAGAAGTGAACTGTTACCTTAAACTCCGGTTTTTCATTGCTTAGCTTGCATATAGGGTTTATCAGCTCTATTGGATCCAGAGTCCTACCACAATTATCACACTGGTCCCCCCTCGCTTCCCTGTAACCACAGTAGGGGCATTCTCCTTCAATGTATCTGTCAGGCATGAATTTATTTAATTTTTTACAGAACGGTGATACCATATATCTCTTTTCTAAATACTTTTTATCATATAAATTTAAAAAGAAATCATTCACATCCTTTTCATGTTCTGGGTCTGTAGTTCTTGTAAATTTATCAAATAATATATCTATATTTTTAAACGTTTCTGTATGTTCTCTGTAATATTTATCTGCTATTTCCTGGGGTTTTACATGATTTTTTTCAGCACTTATTGTTATGGGTGTGCCGTATTCATCACTACCAGAAATAAATAACACCTCCTTATTATTTAACCGGTTAAATCTTACAAATATATCGGCACCCAGATATGCACCGGCAATATGGCCTAAATGCAATGGCCCATTTGCGTATGGTAATGCACAGTTTACTAAAATTTTCTCTCTCATTCATACTGTATATCGATTAAAAATTTAACTTTTTATTATAGTTTCTTTATTTCAACCTTTACATCATTCTTAAGGATGTAAATAAATTTATTTAAAAATTTATCCATTAATATTATTATAACCATTCCTGTTAATAAAAATGCAAGTGCAAATATATTCGCCCTTTCAAATATAAAAACAACACCGATGCCCATTGCCGGTGGGTGTTCTGATTCAGTTATTACCAGTAATAATGCTATTACTGTCTCCACAATTGCCAGTGTATAATAAAGCCCTATATGCACTGAAATAAAAAAGCCAGCAACTCCCATTATCCCGGCTATAATATAGCTTTTTACAAATTTCGATATCCTTGATGCCGATTGTTTTGATTCCATAAACAAAAGAAATGAGGATGACGCAAATGATGAAAAAACTATGAATTTGGCTACAGGCACAATGTATACATGGAATAATGATAATGCAAATATTGTGAATGATACTGTAATGCCTATAAATATTGCCGGAATAATATGATTCCTTATCAGAATTTCAGTACTGTTTTTATTAGCGGCATTTCCCATATTTTGCTATAAGTTTATATTATAAATATTTATTATTTTAATCCCCAGATCATCCAGTTTTCCGGGAAATTTTTATGCAATGACCGTATATACAGTGTTAATTCCCCCTCATGGAATACAGTATGTTCTGTGATATACGTAATTATTTCATTTGGTGATACATAATTTTTATCTATGTATTTTGCGGATTTTTTACAGTTAATGTATTTTTCATTCAACCTGTAAATATTCATATTTTCTATTAAATTTATAATGTTTTCATTAGTTTTTTTGAAGTTTTCCATTAAATCACTGGCATTATTTTCAATAGAATGGTTTATACTGTCCACATAAAAATCTAAATTACCCGAAATCATCGCATAATAATATGTTTCATTTGTTGTTATTATATGCCTGAACTGTTTGCCTATTGTCCCAGCATTTTCAAACGGTGCCATTATCAAATCATCATTTTTTAATGAATTCAAAAGCTTTAATATTAAATCGTTATGAATTTTTAATTCCTCAATTTTTTCACTGAACAATATTTTATAAAAATTATTTTTATCCATTATATAATATAAATGGTATATATTTAATTTTTTAGCTGTTCTATGGTTTCCTTTACAGCAACCTCTACGGATTGGTCACTTGTGTATTTGCTCTTCCATCCAAGTTTTTTTAGTTTATTTATTGCCAGATATGTTTTTTTAACATCACCTTTCCAGCCCCTGCCATCTATTCCACCGGTAAAATTATATTTAATATCCTTTAAATTCATGCCCTTAACAACATAGTCAGCTATTTTTCTAACCGAAGTTGTATTGTCGTTTCCTAAATTTATTATATCGGTTTTTTTAAATTTTTCATGTATAAATATCATTGAATTAACACAGTCTGAAACGTGCATATATGATTTTTCCTGTGTACCATCACCCAGAATTTCCAGTTCCTCACTATTTTTCATTAATTTATTTATAAAATCATATATAACGCCATGTGTTGAGTTTTTACCCACAATATTTGCAAACCTGAATATTGATCCTTTAATGCCATAGTAATGTGAATATGCAGTTATAAAGCCTTCATTTGCCATTTTTGATGCACCGTAAGATGATATCGGCATATATGGACCATAATCTTCAGGTGTAGGCATAATGCCTGCTTCACCATATACAGTGGATGATGATGCAAATAATATTTCCTTAATATCCTTTTTTCTCATATATTCTAAAATATCCTGAGTAACCATTACATTATTTTTGAAATCCTTCTCAGGATCGCCAGATCCATACCTTACATCGGAGTTTGCAGAAAAATGTATTATAATATCGACATCATTAAGCTTATTAAAATCATATGATAATAGATCTGAATTTATAAAGTTAAAATTTTTGTTATTATAAAATTTTTTTATAAACCTATCACCAACATGGTTATTTAAATTGTCTATTACTGTTATATTATTACTATCTATTAATTTTTCAACCATGTTTGATCCGATAAAACCTGCTCCACCGGTTATGAGTATATTTTTATTTTCCATAATGGTTAATTGTTTTTATAATAATAATTGTTTTTATATTAAAAATAAATATACCTCCATGACATATTATTTCAAATGTAAGGATTTGGGATGGAATTGTTCTTTCGAAAACCATGCTGAAAAAAGAGAGGATCTATATCCGAGGATAAGGATACATTTTCATTATGCACATGCTACAAATGAAATAGACGAAGAAACATTGAAAAAGATCGATAAGGTTATTTTTGAGGGTGAACAATACAAAGGGAAAATATGAAAATAGGAAAAATAAAGGGATTTAGAGACCATTATCCCGAAGATATGGAAATTAGAAACTCCATATTCAACAGGATGACCAACACTGCAGAAAATTTTGGCTATAAAAGAATAGATTTTCCAAGTTTAGAATTACTTGACATGTACAAGCTAAAATCCGGATCCGAGCTTGTAAACCAGACATTTTCTTTTACCGACAGGGGTGGAAGGGACGTAACATTAATTCCCGAGGCAACGCCATCAACCGTTAGATTGTTAACATCAAGGAAAGATTTGCCGAGACCAATAAGATGGTATTCATTTCCAAAGGTATGGAGATATGAGGAACCACAGGAAGGGAGATTCAGGGAGCACTATCAATTTAATTCTGATTTATTCGGAATAGATTCCCAGGAAGCAGATGCAGAGGTTGTAGGTCTGGCATCTAAAATACTAGATACTCTGGGGTTATCCGGTGTTTATGAGATAAATATAAATGATCGCTCTGTAATGGAATATATTTTAAAGGATTTAGATGTAAGTGATATAAATACTGCTTTTTCAATAATAGATAAATATAGAAAAATAGATAAGAATTCATTTTCCCAACTATTTAAGGAAATAGGTGTCGGGGAAAAAAGCATAGACAAAATTACATATCTGCTATCTGAAAAAATAAATATAAAAAATCTTGAGAAAAAATTAAGGAAAACGTTAAACAATTATGATGGTATAGAAGACCGCATAAACCGGATAAAAAGAACATTCGAAATCATAAATTATTATACAGATAGTAATATAAACTATGATTTTTCGGTGGTAAGGGGGTTATCATATTATACCGGAATAGTTTTTGAGGCATTTGACATTCAGGGAGAGTTAAGGGCTATACTCGGTGGTGGGAGATATAACAATTTATCAACGTTATTCTCAGATGAGGAAATACCTGCAGTTGGATTTGCAATAGGTGATGCAGTAATAGAACTGTTATTAAAAAGAAATAATTTGTGGTTAAACAACAGTTTAAAAACATCATATTATATATGCAGTACAACAAACAATTATGATTATCCGGTAAAAATTGCAAATGATATCAGGAATAAAAATAAAATTGCACTGGTAGACATAACAAATAGAAAATTATCGGCACAGATAAAAAGTGCATCATCATATAACTATGCGATAATAATAGGCGATAATGAAATAAAAGGTAATAGCATAACAATAAAAAATATGAACAACAGTGAACAGAAAACAATTAAATATGTTCAATTTATGGATAGTTTATAATTAAAAACCGAAAAATTTTCAAAAGGTTTATATTTAAATTACTATTTAGAGTTTTAATGTCTATAGCGTTTGTACTGATAAGTATAATTCCTGGTAAGGAGCATGAGGTTTATAACAAAATTTCACAGCTTAAATACATTACTGAGGTCCACCCGTTGCTAGGTCAGTATGATATGATAGCAAAACTGGATATTGGTGATATAAACGAGGTTGGCAAACTTGTTATAAACGATATAAGACCCATAAGCGGCGTACTTGACACGAAAACGCTAACAGAGATAAGGTTATAGGTGAAATAATATGGCAACTGTATTTTCATGGAACTGGGATGTGTTTTTAATGGTGTTGATATCTTTACTGGCACTTTCCCTGATAGTATTCGGTATTTTAACAGCATATTTTGGTAGCAACAAGAGTCGTATGGTAGGTATTGTCCTGTTTATTGTGGGAATAATATTTGGGGTATTCACAATATTTGGTTCATCCGCCGTATTACATGTAAGCTTTGTATATCAGGTACTTGAACCGGCAATATTCTATATTATTGCCGCAATTATCGGTGTTCTAATAGGCTTATTAATATTCCTTGGAGCTATAATGAAAACCTGAATATTATCAATAATAAAATATATATTTTATAATTCAGACAACGTTGTTATTATAACATCCTCCTACAGCTAAAGCGTGCATGCTTCTTGCGGTATATTGCCTGTTTGTCGCAGATTACCAACGAATTGTTGATAGTTGTGCCACAGGGCATTTATGTTAGACAACCTGATCCTGTAAGGTTTCTTATTCTTCATCACAGAATATATATAGTAAAGAAAACTCATAGAAACAACGATGTATACTCTACATTATTAATAATTAATATTTGTCCTGTCGATGCTTCTCATTTAATCTCTTCCTTCTTAACATTATTACTATCAGTATCTCTTTTCCCCCAGCAAACGAGTTGGTTTTTGTTTATAGTGCTGCGTTGGAATTGAGTAAAATGGGTCTTAGAAAAATAAATTCAAAAATAGAAACTATCACTGCAGAAAAACCAAAAATAAAGATAACAAACCACTCGCTATAATGACCTAACAGGTATCCAATGAGAGGGAAGGCTATAACCATCGGTATTGTTAAGATCAAATCTTTTATATTGATCACCTTTGCTCTTTTATCTTTGGGTACAAGCTCCTGATACCATACTCTTAATGGTATATTCAAAATTTCAGAAAAAATTCCATTGACAAGCAAAATAGATGTTATTACAACAATTATTATTCCGTCAGCAAGGAGGGACAGACCTACTATGGACATGACAAAACCCTCTCCGATTGACCCAGCAAGCAAATAATTTAGCAATCTTCTATTTTTCTTAACAATAATTATGGAACCACCAAGAATCATACCAATAAGCTCAGAAATATAAAACAAACTCAGAGAGATTGAACCAATAGATGTGCTTTCTACGGCTATTGTTGGTATAATTATAGCCATTCCCGAAGTTAGAAAATTAAAGATAAATCCAAAAATAATTGTGTAAAGAATTACTTTCTGGGGTTTCAGGAACGCAAATGTATCTTTCATATCTTTCCATAGGTGTATCCTCTCTGTTTTTTCGTCCCTACTGTATTTTTCCAAACCAGTGCGGATAATTATGGCAGAAAGCAGGAAGGAAAGAGCATCAATACCTAACAAAAAACCCCAGGAAATGATAGAGAATCCTAGGCCAGCTACTATATATCCAACTATCATGGATGCATTTACACCTACAGATATGAGTGCGTTATGCTTATCAAGATCTTTATGGACTATATCTGGAAGCAATGAAAAACTTGCAGGATTATAAAAGGTTTCGCCTATGCTTATTCCAACAACTGCTAATGCAATAAATAGTATAAAATAAGAACGGGCAACGAAATAAGATATGGAAACGCACATCATCAGGAGAAACATAATAAAATTGGAATATAACAGGTTCTTCACTCTGTTCGTTCTATCTATAAAATATCCAGTAAACCCAGTAGATACTATCCATACAAGAAATTCTGCGGAATAAATCAGTCCAAAAAGTAAGGTTGATCCTGTAGCATATAGAATAATAAGGGGAATAACTAATGTTCTTATACCGTCCCCTACAGTTGAAACAGATGATGAGAAGAGCAATGCATAGAAACCACGGTTTTCACGATCCATCTCTGCTACCTATTTCTATCATAATTTTTTTACTAAGGTTATAAACACTTCATACACGCGGTAACAAAACCTATTTCATCAAAGGTCTCGTAAACCTGCTGCAGTGCTTTCAGGTTCCATATTTCGCCGTCTTTTTGTGTGTCCATTCTTCTATCAACTCTTTTACTCATAATTATCAATTGCGTTTCCTATATTTAATTTTTCGTCTTACCTGTGTTATATTTATCCTATGATTTAATTAATAACCCATGATTAAATTTGTTAGACAAACACTGAAAGATTCCTGCAATTATATACCAGAGATTACGGAGATAGATAAGTATTCCAAAAGAATAGGTTTTCTGTAACATGCGTCAATACTTGTAGGTTCAGCAATTTCCAGGGAGGATCTGGCAGCTCCAGCCATTAACAGCGGTATAAGCAAACCACGGTTATCAAAATTGAATGCATACAGGAAGTACCAGATGCTTGCTGGTGTATTCTATGATCCTTTATATCCATTTATAATGGCACACAACTATTCCATATATGAGGGATTGCTGAATATAATTGGAATAGATTCAACATTCATAAAAACAATGGCAAAGGGTTCAGGCAGGTATACAGGGGAGAATACACAGTATGGAATAAAGATGCATAATGCATCAATAGTATTTCCCCTTGCCGTACCGATAGAATCCATTGTTACACCTGCAAATACAAATGGCAGCATCAAGTTTGATGGCATTGTAAATAATATAGATGGCAACACACTGGAGAGAGCAATACTTGCATTCGATCTGGGCTATTACAGCCTTAAGAGATTTAAGAAACTGAACAGTAAGGGAATTATGTTCAGAATAAAGGGCAATGCAGTGTATGAAATTATTAAGGAACATAAGAATTCCAAAATAATAAGATTCAGCAATGGATTGGAATTAAGGCTTGTAACGCTTCTTATTGATAAAGATGAAAGGAATTATATTACCAATATAATGGATGTTCCGGATATCTATATCCATTATATCTATTCACAGAGATGGTCAATAGAGATATTTTTTAGAAGAATGTCAATGGCATTATGCTGCAGATCTTTGCATCACTCATAGCATACATTATTCTATCAATGATGCAATCATTGATGGCCTATTCCATATCCCTGGCAGAAATATTAAGAATGCTGAGAAATGGGATTAAACTGCCATTTAAAACAGGTAAGAGCACTGCAAAGAACTGTAAGATATAATTATAATTGAATAGAACGGGTTCCACATGGGGGAAACCATTACCCCCATCCTAGAGCATGCTATAATCAGGATAATTTAGATAAGCTTTTCCATGGCATATTTTACTGTATTTTAATAGATAATAATGAAAATTAACAGCATTGATATTAATTAGCACTCCATTAGTATTAAAAAACGGTAAAAATTAAGTTAAGTTTCGGTAGTAATAGTTAAGTATAGGAAACGCAATTGATATATTATTAAATACTTGTATAAATATATTTTTATTCTAACTGTGGCGATCATTAACCGTTAGATTTTTTACATCCTTATCTTACGGAACCTTAAACCTGTGGCATATCTGAATCAAAGTTGTGTGTTGTGTAAGTTTCAGTATATGGATTCTCCTGGTGTGGCAGGAAAATTCAGGTTCTCTATCAGTTTTTCCATAAAAAAATAACGGTTAATGATTGATATAGTATTTTAATGCCTATTGATCTACGTACCTTAATTTTTGGCACTTTCTTGTGATATGAAATGAATGTTTCCTAAAAGACAGTAATTACTACTGAAGGTTCACTGCGGGGTATAGTTAAAAAAGAACACTAAAAAAATAAAACAACCCCATTCTTATATAATTTGTGGAAAACGTTATATAAGTGGGTAGATCAGAAAGCATTAGTTCGTGGCATTATTATTCATATAATTCTTTGTGTCAGCTAATTCCATTATAACGAAACCTATGATGATAAATCCGAGTACCAGTTCTATTATATATGTTTCAGATGTTAATAAAGAGTATATGAAAATGAATCCAGATACTATTATACCGGCAATTCCAACACCAAATTCACTTATTTTTCTTGTTGCCTTTTCAAGGTTCACCTTAAACAGTGAGAAATTGGCGGTAAGATGGACTATGAGGTTTGCCAGGCCTGCAATTGTTCCAAGTGCAAAAAATACTGTAAATGAATTGACTAACAGTAATGCCGGCACCAGTATTATTATAGATGCCACGATAGTAATTAATACCGATACTGTTGGTGTGCCAGTTTTAGCATGTAATTTGCTTATCTTTTTGCTAATCAAGTTCCTATCGGACATAGAATACAGGTTTCTTGAAAATGCCGTTAAAAACGCAAGAGACCCCAGTATACCATCATTTACAGCTGCAAAAAGTAAAAGTGGAAGGGATATCGGGCCGGTAATGTGCTCCATTATGGTTATAACCGGTACACTTGTTGTTATCAGGGATGAAAATGAATGTGTGGTTAATCCATAATCCACAAGTGAATATAATACAAGGGATTCAAGAAGGCCACCTATGATTATTACCATCAATGCCGCTTTCCCTATATTCTTTTTTGCATCTCTGACCTCACCTGATACCGGCGTCACTGCACCGTAACCGGTTGGTATTCCAATGGCAAATAAAATGCCAAGGAAAACTACTGATGGTGAGGGTATTTTTATAAATGGGTTATAAAAAGCAAAATGTGAACCAAACAGACCTGCTATTATGACAGCTACCAGCACAATCAATTCTATTGAGGCCGAAAATACAGCATATTTACTTGATGGCCTTATTCCCATAATTAAAAATGTGGACGTAGGTATAACAATTATAGCAAAGGAAATCAGGGGTGGAATAGTTATAAACGATGAAAGTACGTATGTAAAAACAAAAACTGAACCTGCCATATAACCTCCTGCATATAACAGTGAATAAAACAGGTATATCCATCCAGTTTCAAATCCAAATCTATGTGATATGGATTTATAGGCATAATTAAAGTAGCCACCCTCTTCGTCGTGTTTTTTCGACAGGTAATAAACCCCAAGGCCATTGATAAAAACAACCACGGTTCCTATAATTAATACTATTGGGGAAAAAAGCAGTGCCAGCAGTAATGCAGCAGTTGCATAGGTTAGCATACTTAAAAACGGTGCCTGACCTCCAAATGACATGAAAAATATGTCAGCGAATCCAATATGTCTCTCCAGTACGGTTCTACTATTTTCTATTTTTTTAATAGTCTCCATTTCTATCCTGACTATATATTTTCCGAATATTTAAATATATATGCTATTATACCATATATTTCTTAAATATATTATATAAATAAGCTTATAAAATTAATGTACACTGAGGGTATGGAAACCAAAAAAATATATTAAAAATTTACAAAAATTAATGCTTAAAAATATTATTCTATGTTCTCGTTTTCAAACGTTATACTACCGTGAAGGGCTGCCAGTACAAGATACCTTGATAACGACACACCTTCTTTTAATGCTTTTTCTTCTATGAGGGCTTTCTCATCCTTTCTAATATAAACACTTATTTTATTATATTTATTAGAGGCTATCATACTTGTATTAATGCATCATGCTTTATAAAGTTTTTTTAAACTACCGGAATTAAAAGTAAAAAATATTAATCTAAATGAACATAACAAGAACCTGTAAATTATTTAAGATGCCTCAATTATTTTCACTTACCATCTTTTTTTTATCTGTGCTATTTATTAACAGAGTATATATTATTCTAACCTGATTAATTTTAATCATTAAATATGGCAATTGTAAATCCATGTCTTTAATAATTACATAAATTCGAGGGGGGAATTATTCCATTTTGCCAGTGTTTGATTTACCGTACATGTTAGATGTTCACCGGGCAGAAATTTTGTAGCTCCCGGTATTTCAATAAATCCCGGGTGTATCATTATAATCCAGGCATACCGATTTCATAATATTAATTAATCCATTATCCATACATATACATGAATCCGGGTCAATTCATAAAAGAAAGCAGAGAAAAAATAAGGGAAGAACTGAGGGATAATAAGGCCATAATGGCATGTTCTGGAGGTCAGGACAGTACATTGCTTGCTACTATTGCCGCACCCTTTAACAATATAAAAATTATCTTCGTTGATACAGGTTTGTTGAGGTTAAATGAGGTTAACAGGGTAGATACATTATTTAAAAAATTTAATATAAAATATCAATTAATAGATGCTAAAAAATTATTTTTAAGTAATTTAAGGGGAGTAATAGACCCGGAAGAAAAGAGAAAGGTAATAGGAAAAACATTCATCGATGTATTTGATAAGGAGGCAAAAAAATTCGATGCCAGATATTTATTGCAGGGAACAATTGCACCGGACTGGATAGAAAGCGGCGGGTCCTCAAGGGATACAATAAAAAGTCATCATAACGTTGGGGGTTTGCCGGAGGATATGAAATTAAAATTAATAGAGCCATTAAGGGATTTATATAAGGATGAGGTACGTGAAATATCAGATTATTTAGGTTTGCCAGAGGTGATGCCATTTCCAGGCCCGGGATTATCAATAAGAATAATTGGTGAGGTAACAGAGGATAAATTAGACATTTTGAGAAAAGCCACAGATATAACGGAAAGATACGTAAACGAAAAATGCAATAATAAGCCATGGCAGTATTTCTGTGTTTTATTGCCGGTTAAAACAACCGGTGTCCACGGTGATAACAGGGTATATGGAAACACTATTGCAATAAGATTTATAGATACATTTGATGGTATGACAGGTACATTTTCAAGGCCTGACTGGGAATTATTATCACAGATATCCAGTGAAATAACCGATGAAATACCAGAAATAAATAGAATTGTTTATGATATAACAGATAAACCACCTGCAACAATCGAATGGGAATAATTATATAATAATTTATAATTATATATAAAATAAAAAGGTAATTATTATGATGGAAGAGCAGTTATTGATACCAGAAGAGGAATATCAAAAATCTGGAGTTCATATAGGAACACAGGTTAAATCAAAGGATATGGATAAATACATATTTAAGATAAGAAACGATGGATTGTACATACTGGACATTAAAAAGACAAACCATGCATTAATTGAAGCGGGCAAAATGCTTGCAAGGTATGCACCACAGGATATACTTGTTGTTGCACAGAGACAGTATGCATTCAGGCCTGTTGCAAAATTTTCAGATATTATAGGTGCCAATTCAATTATAGGTAGATTTATACCAGGAACACTTACAAACCCGGTCCTGGGATCATACTCAAATGCAAAGGTAATACTTATAACAGATCCATTAGCGGATACACAGGCAATGAAAGAAGCTATAAGAATAGGTATACCAATAATATCATTATGTGATGCAAATAACAAAACAGATTTTGTTGATTTAATAATACCCACAAACAACAAGGGAAGAATGTCGCTTGCAGTTATATACTGGTTACTGGCGAGAGAGGTATTAAAAAACCGTGGAGATATAAAATCATATGATGATATGTCCTCAAAAATAGATGACTTTGAGGTACAGATTTAAATATCTTTTAATCTTTCTATTTTTATATATTTTACCGCGCCATTTATAAAACCGGCAAAAATTGTATCCTTTCTTACACTTATTGATAACCGTATTGCCCTGCTTATTTTATACCATTCTTCAGAATCTATAAAACTTACGAGGTATTCTGCATGGTCATTCATTGATCTTGCATAAATCCTGAAATGCTGCCCATACTTAAAACCGCTTTTCACTATAAATTTTCTCTTTATAAGGTCATTATATAATAAATCCTCATTTGATTTCATGGTATTTGTAACATAGTTTGCCTCAAAATCATTCAAAATTTTTATGCTGTGGAAACTCTCACCAAACCATTCTGGAGCTTCATCGGGTGTATAATATACATTATCAATTTTTTCAACATTTTTTACATTTATTTCATCATTTACATAGCCATAGGGGTCTATATAATCGGCATGAAAATATGTGACACTTTTTTCCTCATCCACAGTTATGAATATAGCAGGCAATTCATTATACACCTGTGAAAAATTTATAACTTCCTTTTCCCTGACTAAAATTACAGGTATACTATATTTTTCCTTAATTTTTCTTTTAAAATAAAATTTATTCCCCTCATTTTTTACATAATAACCCTTATTTTTTAATATCTCATAGACATAATACAGGTAAATGTCATCATCGAATAATTTTTCCATTATATCTTTTAGTCCATTCAAATCCAGTGGCTTTATTTTTCCCTTTACGTAAAGATATATTGCATCACATGGTGTTATGTAAAAATTATTATCAACAATTTTACCGATATGGTATTTATTTATTATCTGCGATGTACTTATATTACACGCAACGAATCTGGCATTTTTGCAGATTATATCCATTAAGGTGTATTATTTACTCTGGTTATAAATCTTTGTCAGAACACTTTTTAGAATTTCATCCATAATATTCGTGAAGACCAGTTTATTATTGTATATATAATATTTTATATTATATTTATTCCCTATCTCATCCATATCATTTTCCCAGAACTGTGAAATGTATCTTAAATCGGATTTCATTCCTATTAAAAATATTTCCATATCACCATTGTACTTTTTTATGAATTCTTCTGCAATTTTTAAACTGTCCATATCTGTTATATCCGCAGTTAATAAAACAAATGTGGATTTTGATAAAACCTTATCATTTAACAATTCTATTGGCATCTCAAGAAATAATAAATCTATATCATATTCCTCGGAGTTAAAATTCATGTTTATTCTCTTCCTGGTAAATCCTTTCAAATCAATAGGGGAACTGCAGTTATAAGCCGCAGACGATATTAACGAACTTTTTCCAGAACCCTTTTTACCCGTTACCGTGACTTTCCATATAATTTTGTGAAACATCATTCTTTTAATTAATATCGATTATAAAACGTTTTTTCATTTTGAATGAAAATCACGAATGAAAATTTAAATATTTATATGACATCAATATTTATGGATTTTGAATTTTCTGATAATTTAAAGAATGTAAAATCGTCTGAAATAAGGGATTTGTTGAAGTATATACGTTTACCAGGAATGATATCATTTGGTGGAGGCATGCCAAATCCTGAATCGTTTCCGTCAAAGGAAATAAAAAATATACTGGATGATATAATAGATAACCATTCCTCATCAGCATTGCAGTATGGTGAGACCGATGGATTAATATATTTAAGGGATGAGCTAAAAAACTATCTATTAAAGGATGAAAATATGCATGTAAATCCTGATAATATGATTATAACAACTGGTTCACAGCAGGCACTATATGCGTTATCTAAAATTTTTGCAAATCCCAATGATTACGTTATAACCGAAGCACCAACATATGTAGGCATGTTGTCATCATTAAATGCAAATTCTGTAAGATCCGTTTCAGTAAATATGGATAGCGATGGCATGATAATAGAAGATTTAGAAAACAAATTAAAAATGTTAAAATCAATGGGAATAAAACCAAAATTTATTTACACAATACCGACGTTCCAGAATCCTGCAGGATATACAATGACACTTGATAGAAGGAAACATCTACTGGAACTTGCATATCAGTATGATATACCGGTGATAGAGGATAATCCATATGGCGATTTGAGGTATTCAGGCAGTAAATTACCCGCATTAAAAAGCCTTGACACAAATGATATTGTAACATATCTCGGAACATTTTCAAAGGTTATGGCCCCCGGTTTAAGAACAGGATTTACAGTATCACAGCCTGAAGTTATACATAGATTTAATATGTTAAAGCAGTCTTTAGATCTGGCAGGTGATTCATTATCACAGTATATAGCATATGAATACTTAAAGAGGGGAGTAATATATGATCAGATACCGAAAACAATAAATCTATACAGAAGAAAGAGAGATATAATGCTTGAATCCTTAGATGATAATATGGAAAATGCAGAGTGGTCAAGGCCGGATGGTGGCATGTTTCTGTGGCTTAAATTGAATGGAAATATAGATTCATCAAAAATGCTAAAAAGGGCTATAGAGAATAAGGTTGCATATGTATCAGGATCAGCCTTTTACCATAATAACCCTGAAATAAACACAATGAGATTAAATTTTACATATTCCCAGGATGATGATATAAAGGACGGAATAAAAAGACTGGCAAAAACCATTAAAGACGAAATTAAAAGTTATTAAATAATATTTTATAATAATTAATAATTTACTTTCAATGGTAACACTTGTTGGCGGTACATTTAACTGTTTACATAAGGGTCATGAAAAACTATTAAAAGCAGCATATGAAACGAATGACCATGTAATAATCGGCATAACATCGGATAAATATGTTAGTTCAAACAAAGATATAAAAAGAAATTATGAAAAAAGAAAAAATACAGTAGAAAATTTTATGAGAAAATTTACCGATGATTTTGAAATACACCCACTGGACTCCTCATATGGCAATACACTTGATGTTGGGGATGCAAATCTTGTTGTTTCCCCGGAAACATATAAAAATGCATTAAAAATAAACAGTGAAAGATTAAAATTGAATAAAAAACCTTTAAAAATAATAGAAATCCCGTTTGTTCTTGCGGAAGATCTATTCCCAATAAGTTCAACAAGGGTGATAAATAAGGAAATAACAAAATCCGGAAAAAGAAAAACAAAAATAAAAATAAGTATATCAACGAATAATAATTTGAAAATAGGTGCACTGAATAATATTCTTAAAAGTTACATGAAAAACTATACAGTAATAAGGAATTCTGATTATAAAACGGATTCGGAACAGCCATTCGGCAGCGATACAGCAAAATTTGCCACACAGAGGGCTCTATACGGATTAAAGGATAATGATTATTCCATTGGAGTCGAATCAGGATTAATTTATAATAAAATAAATAATGTCTATTATGATTTTCACTACTGTACTGTAATAGATAAATACAGTAAGGTAACAACAGGCGTTAGCTCTGGATTTGAAATTCCTGATAATATTATTGATTTTATTAAATCCGGTGGTTATGTAAGTGAATATATTGAAAAATTATATGGCATTAAAAACATAGGGAAAAGAGAGGGCATAACAGGTTTAATTTCAGATAATAGAATTAAAAGGTATGATCTAATATATGAGTCAATCAGAAATGCATTTGTAATAAGGCTAAGGCCAGATATATATAATGAATATTAAGTTCTAATTTTATATCATCTTTATTATTTCAATCATTGTACTTATTATGGTATTAAATACACACGAACTGTGAAATCCTAACGGTTAATGATAAGTAATAATATAAATGCAAAAATATTTAAGTATAGAATTTACATAGTATTAATAGGTTTTAATAATGAGAAAAAAATAGCTCTTGTAGGCCTGGTTGTGCTTATAATAGGCATTGCAATGGCTGTAGGTGGATATTATGAGGCTACCAGTATATTAAGCCATAATTTACACACAGCGGTAAAATCAGATCCATCGAGCAAAACGGAATATATAACCAACAATATGACCATGTCCTCATGATATGAATTAATAGTGACATCAAATTCTACACATGAAGGGTTAATAAAGGCATCTGGTCTATCAAAGGTAAATAGCAATGCCAGTCTGGAACATTACCCAATAAAACCGACATCATCGGCATCCGGTGCCGAAGTATATACAGGCCTGGCTGCAGGTAAATATGTATTTGTTGCATTTAATAACTCTACACCGGCAATTGGATATGAATATGCACCATTAACAACACTGCAACTCGGTGGATCACTAATCATAATAGGGGCTATGGCAGCTTTTATAGGCTTTATAATGCTTATTGTAGGTCTTGTACTGAAGAAAAAAGAGCCTAAAAACCCAGCAGAAGGTACATTTAATACACAATAAAATAAATTATAGAATATATTAATAATGTTTAAATAACCAATTATTATTAATTTAATCATGGTAACAAAAGAAGAAGTTTTAGAGGTATTAAAAAACGTATCCGATCCAGAAATAGGCATGGATGTTGTTAATTTAGGCTTGGTTTATGATGTTCAAATAACCGATAACAGGGTATACATAAAAATGACCATGACGGCACCAACATGCCCGGTGACACCATGGATTTTATCCGAAGCACAGAAAGAGGTTGAGAATCTGGCAGATGTTGAGGCAGCAGATATTGAACTGGTATGGGATCCACAATGGAATCCGGATATGATGACGGATTATGCCAGGGAACAGTTAAACATGTATTAATTTATTATATTATAATTTATTTTAAGAATTGTAATAATAAGGAGAATAACTAAAATAAGTAAGTAGGGAATTGCGTAAAACAGATAATACTGAAGTCCGGTCAGGAAACAGAATCATTATAATAATGTAAAACAGTATATACATCAATAATTAGAAATGCTATGGTGGATGCTACAAGTGAAACCAGAAAAAGTATAATCTGTTTCTTATTTAATACATATTTTTCCATGCTGTTTACCCCTAAGTGACATTATTTTTGTATCCGCAAATTGGTCAAATTATTTTTATATTATTTTCAATTACCTTTACATTAATTTTTAAAAAAATTAAAACCTTTATATACCCTTTATATATAAAGAGAGTGATATATATGAGTGAAATGGAAAAAATAACAATAGAAAATATAGTGGCATCAACTTCATTAGCTGAACATCTGGATTTAAGCAAAATTGCTCTGGCACTCGAAGGATCGGAATATGAACCCGAACAATTCCCTGGTTTGATTTATAGATTAAAGGACCCAAAAACAGCAGTTTTAATTTTCAGAAGCGGTAAAGTCAACTGCACAGGGGCAAAAAATCTTGAAAATGTTAAAAAAACAATAGATATTATAATAGATAAGATGAAAAAGGCAAATATTGAAGTAACGGATAACCCGGATATAATAGTTCAGAATATAGTTGCTGTATATGACCTTGAATCAGACCTAAATTTAACCGATATTGCAATGTCGCTGGGTCTTGAAAACGTTGAATATGAACCCGAACAATTTCCGGGACTGGTTTACAGGGTGGAAGAGCCGAAAGTTGTATTGCTATTATTTGGTTCGGGCAAAGTTGTATGTACCGGTGCCAAGGAAGAAAGTGAAATAGAACAGGCAGTAATCAAGGTTAAAAAGGAATTGCAGAAAGTCGGCCTTATATAAGGTCATTTTTTAAAAATTCTCGTATAAAGGACGTTGCATAAACGCCCTTACCGAGAATAAAACTTATTTTATTTTTATCTATCATTTTAAAATCATACGGTATTATAGATATAATTCTATAATCACCGGATGAGCTTAAATCCCTATTATTTTTAATATTGAAATCATTTATATTTACATTTTCTTCATTTAGTATTTTGTTTTCTATTTCTCCATCTATCCCTGAAGATAATTCCGTATTATAGCCAATTAAAGGAATAATAGTCCTTATTTTGTTTTCCACTGATAATTTATTCAATTTTTCTAAATTGTATTTATTTGCATGTATGATTTCCCTTTTATCAGGATTAAAGTAATTATCGATACTGTACAATAAATCCCCCTCCAGTACCTCATATAAATTGCCCGTAATTTTCATTCTTTCAGATAAAATTTTATTGAATAAATACGACTGGTAAGCATGTATAAATAGCATTGATAAATTTTTGGGGAAAACGTTAAATGCCTTCTCATAGGTATTATTTTCAGATATATAGCCCAGTAAAGACCTTTCGAATGATAAATGCCGGGGGAATTCATTCAAAGCCCTTTTTGCGTCCCCCGTTTCATTGAAATTAATTCTATAATCTTCATGGTCATATTCAGGGTCATATAAATACAGTTTAACAGCATCTTCATACCTGCTTTTTAGTATTAATTTCCCTATTTTATGGGTATTTATCCTAATATTTCCAAATCTCTGGTAACCATAGAAATTTGGGAAACCCCCATTATTTACAACTTCATCATATATATCCAGTATTTTATCGCTGTTATCTTCATTTGAGAGAATTTTTATTATAAATTCGTTTCCCCTTAAATCTCCGAGTTTTATTATATTATTTGATTTAAATGATTCAATTAACTCTGCATCCTTAATATTTAATGAACTTATACTGGAATTATATGGTAAATTTACACAGAAATACTGTGTTGTTATACCGGTTTTATCCTTTGTACCTGCGTAAGTAATTCTTTTTTTGCTTATTTTTAATTCATCTGCCAGGTACATTAAAAATTTATTTGTATCCCAGTTATATAATTTAACTTGCAGAATATGATATTTACCATTCTCATTTCTTTTTATATCCAGCGGTATTTCATTTACTATAAAACTTTCCGGGTCATACTTTATTTTTCCATTAAAACCAGAGGATTTAGATGAATAACCGGTGATACCTATTAAACTTTCATTCATAAAAGTAGATTATAAACTGATATAATAAATAAATTAAAAATATAAAAAATATTTAGTTCCTATTTTTCCTTCTTGTTATTGCTATTCCTGCAAGTGATACTATTACTACTGCTGCTACACCTGCAACAATGTATAAGCTGTTATTTACCACACCTGGCTGGTTACCAAGAATTATAGAATTACTGTTTGCGTATGCATGTCCCGGTACGATTATTGTGTATGATGGATCTGAGACGTAATGCACGTTTACCCCGGGTACGGTGTTATTCATATATGTGTTCATAGTATCTCCAGCATCATATGAAAACATTGTATTGTTTGCTGATGAATTATATGACCTGTGCCATGTACTCAATGATTTTTCAAATACAGAGTAGTTCATATTGTTGAAATGTGATGTGTATAAGTTATGATAGCTGGAACTACCGGTTTCAGACATATTTTTATTCATGTTAAATCCTCTCCAGCTCATATTTGCCTGATTTCCATGGAATATGTTTGTTATATTAAAATGCAGGGTTGAATTATAGTACAGGATAAATTTATTTGAACTGACATTAACATATTTCATTTCAATGGATACATTAATATTTGTTATATTAGCTGATGAATTCTGTGCTATAATATCTCTCATTTCCTTATATCTATTTGCATCATGTGAAGAGTTCAGCATCAGTGATTGCCTAAAGCTTACGTTCTGAAACATGGACCTTAGATAGTTAAATGTACTATTTGTCATATTCTTATTGCTACTGCTTGCATTCTTCTCAAAAACTATGTATGAATCTGTTGCATAAGTAACGTTCCCGGAATTTGTTTTTTTATCAAGGTGTACCGTAACGGTAGAAGCTGATGAAACAGGTGCTACTGCAAGTCCAATTAATATTATTAAAACTATGCCGCCTATTATCTTTTTATTCATGAGTGATAAAACAAATTTTTCTATTTAAACTTTATGCTCATAGAACATATTTAATATTGGTTCTAAAGGTTATTTCAAATAATAATATTCCTTTTCCATTAAATCGCCCTTCTGTTTTATTCCTACAATGTTACTTTTTAAAAGGCTGTTCAATATAAATTCTATCTTATTTTCCATCAGGATCTGTGCCCCGAGTTTTAAATAACCCTCCCTGCTTTTATCATATATATCCGTGGCACCGATTATCCTGTTTATTATCTCCTCCTCCGTTAACTCGTTATCTTTTAAAATTTTTATTATATCATTTTTATCCATATAATATGAAAATTTTTTATTTTATTTATATTTTTTTAATATATATTTGAATTTTGGTAATTTGGTGGTTCAGAAACTATTCTTATGTCATGTGGATGGCTTTCCTTTAACCCATTGTTCGATATTTTTATAAATATGGCCTTCTCTTTTAAATCATCTATTTTTGTGGCTCCAAGATACCCCATACCTGTTTTTATGCCTCCAACAAACTGGAACAGATTCTCTGAAACTCTTCCACGGTATGGAACTGAACCCTCAACACCCTCTGCTATGAATTCATCTGTACCGAGTTTGCCATATCTATCTGATTTTCCTGCAATTATGGCACCCAGTGAACCCATGCCCCTGTATGATTTATATTTCCTGCCATTTATTATTATTTCTGTTCCGGGGCTTTCCTCTGTACCGGCCAGTAATGATCCCAACATAACCGTTGAAGCACCGGCTGCAAATGCTTTCACCATATCACCGGAGTACCTGATGCCACCATCGGCTATAACCGGTATATTATTACCTCTGGCTACATCAGCAACATCAGAAATTGCCGTTAACTGTGGCACACCGACACCGGCTACTATTCTGGTGGTGCATATGGACCCCGGACCTATGCCAACCCTTAATCCATCAACACCCATTGATATTAAATCCTCAGCCGCTTCTGCAGTTGCAATATTTCCGGCTATAATATCTATATCAATATTCTTCCTTATTTTCTTCAATGATGATAATACATTTTCATTATGGGCATGTGCAGTATCTACAACAACAAAATCTGAACCTGCTTTTTCAAGATTTATTGCCCTATCGAGGTCATATGCACCGATAGCGGCACCTACCATCAACTGTCCCTCTTTATCTCTGGTTGCATTTGGGAATTTTTCTCTGGTTTTTATATCCTTTGCTGTTATTAATCCCATCAATTTGCCATTTTTATCTACCAATGGCAGTTTCTCAACCCTGTTTTTGTATAAAATGTATTTGGCATCTTCAATTGACACATTTACATCTGCTGTTATAACGTCCTTCGTCATTATATCCTTTATCTTACCATTAGACTCTGAAAATTCCAGATCCCTTTTTGTTAAAATTCCTATTAACCTGCCAGATTCAACTACTGGCAACCCTGCAATATTTTTTGTTAGCATTATGGTTCTTGCGACATTTATCGGTGTTTCCGGGTCTATTGAAAAAACATCTCTTATTATTATGCTCTCCTCTTTTTTTACCTTTTTCACCATTTCTGCCTGCTCATTTGCAGACATATTTCTATGCAATACACCAAGTGCACCATATCTTGCCATTGCTATTGCCATTTTATCCTCGGTAACGGTATCCATTGGAGAACTTATAACTGGAATATTTATCTTAATGTGTTTTGAAAAATAACTTGAGACATCAGCATTTTTTGGCTCTATAGAGGATTTTAATGGTTTTAATAAAACATCATCAAATGTATAGCCATCATTTACAGCTTTAAACTTCTCTTTAAACATTGTGAAAGAGTACATAAATGTATATAAGATTTTTTATGGCAAGTTAAATATTTATATTCCATAATCATTAACAATAAAAATTAATGCAAGTTTGTATTAACGTTTTAATGGAACTCTTTGAAGATAGAAGAAAAATACTTGAATACTTTCAGGGCCATGGTATTCTTGTTTCTCCAGGTGCACTGGATATAATTTTAAACAATAGCATGGGTCAATTTTTAAATGAAATAGCCTCACCGGATGTTCTGAGTTCCGGCTATTTAACGGAAAATGACGTGAAAAAACTTATAAAAAAACCGGAAAGAAAAAAAATGAATTTTGAGGTTTATATACCGGATATTAAGGCACACAGTTCTGTTGAAGATTTCAGGGAAATGTTTGTTGACAGATATGAAAGATTAAGTAAAATGGTTATACAGTCATCTGAAATGAGGGGAACATACGCAATAAAAACTGCAAAGAAAGCATCTGGCAAGGTAAAAATAGTTGGCATGGTATCAGAAATAAGCAACACAAAAAACGGGCATAAAAGAGTGTTACTGGAGGACCTGGATGATAATATAAATGTATTTTTACTGAAAAATAAGGGGCTTAATAACGAATTAATTCTGGAGGACGAGGTTATCGGTGTAATTGGTTCAATAAGCAATTCCGGTAAAGATCCAGTAATTTTTGCGGATGAAATTATAAGGCCCGATATACCGTATAAAATGATTGATGAGGAGAAAAAACCACCGGTTTATGTTGCATCCCTGTCTGATATACATGTTGGCAGTAAAACCTTCAGAAAGGATGATTTTAATAAAATGATCTCATGGATTAAAAGTTCAAATGAAGAAGCAGAATCATTAAAGTACCTGATACTGAGCGGTGATGTAGTGGATGGCATAGGCGTATATCCAGGGCAGGAAAATGATCTTGCAGTGTTAAATCCCTATAAGCAATACGAAACACTGGCAGATTATGTAAACCAAATACCTGAAGATATAAACATTTTTATAATGCCCGGAAACCATGATATAGTAAGGCTTGCAGAGCCACAACCGTTATTCTCAAGCAAAATTAAGGATTTTTTTAATAGTAATGTAACACTGCTGCCGAACCCATATAATTTAAGGCTGGAGGATAAAAATGTTTTAATTTACCACGGCATGTCACTGAATGATATGATTGAACTGGTTCCAGGAGCGAGTTATGCAAGTGTTGGATCCGCAATAGAGGAACTATTAAAGAGAAGGCATCTGGCACCGGTTTATGGTGGGAAAACTCCAATTATACCGTATAAAAGGGATTATCATGTAATAGAGGATGTGCCTGATATATTTATTACAGGACATATACATTCATTTTCCCAGGGGAATTATAAGGGTATAAGGTATATAAATGCATCAACATGGCAATCACAGACTGATTATCAAAAAATGATGAATTTTTCACCCAATCCATCAATAATGACACTGTTTGATCTGCACTCAAAAACGACTATATTAAAGGATTTTAAATAGTTATAATGTCCTTCTTATTATTTCATCTATTTCCTTTCTAAATGTGTTCATGAAGTCATTAATTGCCTCTTCCCTTATACTATTGGGGGCACTTGTAATGCCTATTTTTGCCGTTACCTTTGCCATTTTAGCCATGGAATCGTATTCCTTTATCTTTGCCTCCATAAATTCCTCTAAAACCTCGCTTATCTGTTTTTTCAATTCATCGTCCTCATTTATTTTTTTCCGTATATATTCCTTTATTAAATCCTTGAAAACGTCATGTATAGCTTCGAAATACATTTCCTCTGAAGGTGCTGACCCTATTATATTTTTAATATAATTGTCAATATCATTTTTCATATATAGTTAATTTGAAATGGTAAATAAACTTTGATAAAACAAAAAAATATTAAATATTATATAATATATATTAATTATGCCAGTATGAACAAAAGGATATTTCTTATAGGCTTAATTCTTCTTGTACTGGGTGCAGCCCTATTCTTTGGCGGTATCTATTCATCGGATGCCACATTATCAAGTTATTCACATAATGAATTTACACTACAAACTAATAATGAGCATATATCAGAGAATATGTCCGTTACACCGGGTTATTATATTATAATAGAAGGTGCAGCAGGTACATCAGGACTTGTTAAAACATCCCAGTTAAATAAGGTTAATGCCACCGATTTTTCATCCATGGCAATAAAACCATCAGAGAGCGTAAGTGGTGAAAATATATACATTGGATTATCATCAGGTGGTTATACATATGTTGTGTTTGGTAATACCTCATCAGTAAAATATATAAATGCCCCGGCATCGTCAATTGAACTGAGTGGTGCACTTGTTGTTATTGGAGTTATTTCAGGGATGGCAGGGCTTATAGTAATGATAGTCGGTGTAATAAAGAAAACAAAGCCAAAAAACCCCGATCCATACGATATAGATAATATTGAAATTTAATTTCTTTTTATTTTATATATCTTTTTTGCATAACTTTTTCTGCCGAATTCTATTCCCATGAAAACAAAAAAACACACTGTTGTTATTAATATTGTGATAGATGAATTTATCGATTCATAACCTACTGTAAGTATAACAGGCAAAATAAAACCACTGATAGCAGAGAAATTCATGCTTGGCCCTATTTTATCAGGTTCAACGTTTAAATTTCTGCTTATTATCGGCAACAATGAATTTATCCCGAGACCAATCATGGTAAATATAACAGCCATGAATATATTCTTCGTCAGAAAGAATAACCCGCCACTAATTGCAACTATAATTAACGAGGGGTATAATATTTTCTTCAATGAAAATCTGTTTATCATATACGGCAGTAATAAATATGCAGATATGGCTATGGAATATGCTATTATCGATTCCTCTAAGGCTGCACTGCCAAGATATGATGGGACTATTTCAAGAATATATGCCGGTGTGAATCCCAGTAAAAATATTATAAACACCCTAAATGAAAAATCAAAGTGAAATTCCCTCAAAGCTGGTGAAATAACATTGTGTTTTTTTGAAAACAGTACTGCAGGTATAAATATAATGCCGGCAATGGAAACAAGCTCCCATGATTTTAAAAATATAAAGAATACTGCACCCAGTAACCATCCTATTGCCCAGCCACCCATTGTTAATCCAATGGTAACCCTGCTCTTTGTTATTGATGCTACCTCTATTGATGCCGATGTGGCCAGACCGAATAGTATTCCTATTACAAATCTACTTATGAATAATTCAAAGAAGTATGTTTCATATCCCATCAGGAATGAAATTATGGCCATTGAGGTTATGGACGCCAGTGCTAATCTGGGAACTCCGATCCTGCCAAGGTATGAGTAAACAAAGGGCGTTACCATTCTCCCTATAAACGGTATGCCTAACAGTATATATGATTCTAAATATGTAAAATGCAACGTTGAAACAATATCATTTATGAAAAACGCAAAATCCATTAAAAAGAATGTTGCAATTGAGTATGAGAATACCGGTAATGTTTTATTGAAGTTTAATTTATTAATAGTAAATATTTTCTTATTTACATATAACATATTTAACGAAATTAACCCTGTATATTTATACATTGTTCTTTATATTATTATTTATATATCAGTTAAATTAATATTTATTATTAGATTTTATTATGTAATTTAGTAATTCATGTAACTTAACAGTATTTTAGTATATTAACCTTATTTAAAGAGCAGTGTAACAATACTAACCGGTATTTATGATGCATATTATATGTGTATTTATATAAAACGTATAGATAAAGGCTTTTTTGAATTATACATTTTTAAAACACAAATTCACAATCAAAAATAAAAAAATCTTAAATATATAAATTTCAACTCACATCATAGGGGTTAATAAAGGGATTACGAAAAATATTAGGATAAGGTTAAATACTATATATTCTGTATAGATTTTATTGAATACGTTTATCGTATATAAAATACTAAAATAGTAATAACTTTATAATTCATTGACATCACATTCTATGAATATTATAGAGAAAATATTAAGAAACCATTCTGTGGAAGATATACCAGAGGTTTCTCCCGGGGATATTGTAACCGTAAATGTTGATAGGGCAATTATAACGGATATGGCAGCATTGCATCCTGAATTTATTAATGAACCACCAGTAAAACCATTTGATAATAATAAAATTGCAGTAATATTTGATCACTTTGTCCCGCCACCGAATATTGAAATATCAAGCAGGATAAACAGATTAAGAAAACTGGTAGATCTATGGAATATAAGGGATTTTTATGATGTTGGCCGTGGTGGCATTTCCCATGTAATAGCAGCCGAAAAGGGTTTTTTGAGGCCAGGCAGTTTAATAGCAAATACAGATTCACATACAATTGCAGTGGGTGCATTCAATACAGTAGGTCGTGGGCTTGGGACACCAGAGATAATGAATATAATAGCAACAGGCAAAACATGGTTTGTAATAGGGGATACCATAAGGGTAAATTTAAATGGAAATATGAACAGCAACGCATCATACAGGGATGTATTCTTCAATATAGCAGGAACCACTGGGGATATACCGAATAATAATATTGAATTCCACGGTGATGGCATAAAGCGGATAACAATGGATGGCCGGTCATCGATATCAACAATGTGTGCCGAAATAAGTGCTGAATTCTCAGTATTTCCATATGACAGTGTTTTAAAAAATTATATGGATAATATCAATATATATGATTATAAGGCTATAGAACCGGATAATAATACATATTATTATAAAACATATGATATTGATTTAAATAAAATTGAGCCCATGATAGCACTGCCAGACCGGATAATAAACAATATAAAGCCTGTGTCTGAAATAAATAAAACGGAAATAAGTGTTGCAGTAGTTGGTTCCTGTGCAAATGGAAGGTTAAGTGATTTAAGGGATGTTTCCAGTGTATTGAAAAATCACAGGGTAAACAGGAATGTAAGGTTTATAGTAACTCCCGCATCACAGGAAATATATAATGAGGCATTAAGGCTGGGTTATATAGATACTATAATAAAATCGGATGCACTTGTAACGAATCCAACATGCGGCGCATGTCTGGGCGGGCATATGGGTGTTGTTGGTGACGGTGATACTGTAATAAGCTCCACCACAAGGAACTTTAAGGGTAGAATGGGATCCAGCAAGGCAAATATATATCTTGCATCAGCAAAAACGGTTGCAGCATCTGCAGTAAAGGGTTATATATCGGGTGATTTAAGTGAATAATATTGAGGGAAAAATATGGCTGTTCGGTGACGATATCAATACGGATTTAATGTACCCACAGGTATGTTATACACTAAAGGAGGAGGAAAAACCATTTTATGCAATGTCAGCAAATAGGCCCGGATGGTCTAAAATGGTAAATCGTGGTGATATAATAGTGGCTGGCAGGAACTTCGGCACCGGTTCAAGCAGGCCTGCAGCAGATAATATAAAGAATTTAGGCATATCATGCGTCATAGCTGAATCAATCAATGGATTGTTTTTAAGGAATTCCGTTAATTCTGGATTTCTGGCATTAACCGTACCCGGCATAGTTGATGCTGTTGATGAGGGAGATATATTATATATTGATTTAAAAAACAATACAGTAATTAATAAGAGCAATAACAGAAAAATAAATTTTAAGCCATTACCACAATTTCTAATGGATATCATAGATAATGGCGGGATTATAAATATACTCAGGAATAAAGGGTTACTTGGATGGCCATTATGATGGTATGGCTTTTTTAAGCCCATCCTTAATCACAAATATAAGTGGCAGAAAAACCAGGCCAATAATGCCCATTGCAAGCCAGGAAATGGTGTAATTAAACTGTGATACAAGCACGGTAAATATTACAGGAACAGTAACGGCAACAGACAGCTGAATTGTATTGACGAATGAAAGTGTCAGTGATACAAGGTCCCTCCTTGCCAGATAACGGATAAATGTATATGGAATTGAAAAACCATAAACTGCGAGCATGCCAGCAACTGATGCAAGGATAATAATAAATGCAATACTGTGGATAAATGGAATTAACATGACAGTCGAGGAAATTATCAGGTTAACGGCAACAAATGTTCCAATTTTATGTTTTGTCCGTGAAAAGTGATATCCTCCAATGATACCACCGGGAAATCCTATAACAAGGAAAATTGCAGATATCGATCCTGCCATGGAATCACTGTAATGTATAGACTCTAAATAGTATACAAGGAACTGGGAAATAATTGTTTCAACAACCATGGTTCCTATACCCGTAATGGCTATAAGTATAATGAGCCGTGATGAAAAAATCTTCTTAAAGCTCCTGAATATATCAGACCTTTCTGTTTTAACGTCCTTTATATTTGTAAATAATGCTACAAGTATGAGAAAAAGCATCATTGTTGCAATACCGGCTATAATGAATGGTATTCTATACCCGATATACTGGTCAAGTATTGCCCAACCTATTACACCGATGCCGCCACCCACATTAAATGCACCATTGTAAATGCCAATATGGAATATATACCTGTTTTCGGGTACAATGGATGCAAGAAGGCTAAGAGCAGGCGAGAAGAATAGGGCTGCGGACATACCGGCAAGAAACCTTGATATTAAAAGTTCAGGGAAATTGACAGAAATGCCCGATGTTATTGCAAACACCGAAACAAATAGGAGCCCTATAAGCGATGTTGTTTTATCACCAATTACAGACGACAGGTATCCACCAAGTATCTGGAAAATAGCCAGGCCCATATAAAATGCTGTTACAAGTGCCCCAAGTTCAACTACTGTCAGGCCCATATAAATTTTTATGTATTTAAGCGCCGGAGCCATATCCATCCAGTTCAGGGCGTAAACAGCCCTTGCAGCATGAACCATTCCAGCTCTGACACGATAATCCATACCGGGTTAATTAATACAATGTTTATAGCTTTATCTGAGAATAACATTCCAGGAAATTAATTATATATAGTACTTTTCAAGTTTTTTATACATACCGTCGTTATTCATTACATCCTTTAATTTTAAAAGCATTTTCTGATTATCATATTTGAACCTTTTAAACGTAATATTATCACTGTCTGTATCCATTATAACATATGATGGCATGGGGATATAATCCCTGGGTTGGCCGATGCTACCGGGATTTATTATTTTATTTCTGTATACCATCATAAAATGTGTGTGCCCTATGAGAATATAATCGTATTTATTAAAAAAATCCTTGTCCCTGAAAACCTTTTCAGCCTCACTTGCAAATAGATATCCATCAATATTATTATACGGTGACCCATGTGTTAGGTAAAACTTTTTATTTTCTATATTAATTTCCTTATTTATACTGAAGTTTTTTATAAATTCAATATCGTTTTTTGATAATATTTTCATGGATATATTCTTTCTCGTGTACTCGCTTAATTCAAGCATTTCAAATGAGCAGTTGCACGATGTATTATTTACAACAGCATTATCATGGTTTCCCATTATGTTTATATCTGAATTACCCCTTAAAAAATCAATAACCTTATCGGGTTCTGGGCCATAATCAACGGCATCGCCCAGAAAAATTAATTTATCAAATTTTTCATTATCGTATGCGGTTTTTAATGCGTCGTAATTTCCGTGTATATCCGAAATAATAAACAGTTTCATGGGTGTAGATTGCACATAATTATATAAATAATATGTATATTTATTCATATGAAAAATATTTTATATATATTAACAATCATCCACCAATGCAAAAAACCATTGAAAAAATTACAGATTTAAGCATATATAAAATGTTATCAGATAACATAAGGCTTAGGATAATGAAATTACTTATGGAAAGGGAAAGAAACGTTTCAGATATAATCAACGCCTTCAGTATAGACCAGCCACTGATATCACACAAATTAAAGGAATTACGCGAGAATGGACTTGTGGTCAGTTACAGGTCAGGTAGAAATATCATATACAAAATCTCCAGTGAGTCACTGATAAACATTATAAAAATTACGGAAAATACCGGAAACAAACTTGATAAAACATGTAATTGTGCAGAGTGTATTAAATGAAATTATTATTTTATATATCTTTAATTGTATTCATAGCAACGTTAGTCCTTGTATTAAAAAGACCAAAAAATATAGGAATAGGCTATTCAGCCTTAATAGGTGCACTTATAACGGTAATACTTGGAATATCAACATTAAAGGACATAATAACGGTATTCGATATTGTATGGAATGCCACATTCACGTTTATATCCATAATAATTATCTCATTAATTCTGGATGAAGCTGGATTTTTTGAGTATATAGCATACAAAATTGCACTGTATGCAAAGGGCAACGGGAAAAAACTATTTGTTTTTATTATACTGCTGGGTTCGGCCATATCCGCAATATTTGCAAATGATGGCACCGCCCTTATTTTAACACCAATTGTTTATGCTATCCTTGTAAGGTCCAATACACCGAAAAACAAGATACTTCCATTTATAATGGCAACGGGGTTTATAGCAGATACGGCAAGCATACCATTTATTGTGAGCAATCTAGTAAATCTGGTTACTGCCGGTTATTTCAGCATTACATTTATAAAATATACTGAAATAATGCTGCTCCCAGATGCTGTTTCTATAATAGCAAGCATAACTGTTCTGTATATATTTTATAGAAAGGAGATAACCGATTATAAAATAGATGAAAATATGGATATTAATGCCCTAATAAAGGATAAAAAGGTATTTAAAATTGCATTTCCAATGATAGTATTATTAATGGTTTTTTACTTTTTATCCGGTATAATAAAAATAGATATAGCATTTATAGCAATGCCCTTTGCATTATTCTTTTACATACTTGCAAGGGTTGATGGAAAAATAGATGCAAATTACGTAATAAAAATAGCACCCTGGCAGATTGTATTATTTTCTCTGGGGATGTATATCATAGTATTCGGAATGAGCAATGAGGGTTTAAATATAATATACATCGGCATTTTAAAATATATAACTTCATTTAAAGGTCCCCTATCATTTATATTTTCCGGGTTCTTCTTTGCATTTAATGCGGCTGTAATGAACAATATGCCATCTGTAATGGTTGGTGATCTGGCAATATCCGGATTAAAAAATCAGGGGCTGCTTATGTACGCAAACGTTATTGGCAATGATGTCGGGCCAAAATTCACACCAATAGGTTCACTGGCAACAATGCTGTGGTTATATACACTGGAAAGAAAAAACGCAATAAAAATCTCATATGGGTATTATATGAAGGTGGGATTAATTCTGGCTTTGCCGGTTTTATTCTTTACATTATTATCATTATATGTGGTTTCGTTAATTTAGGACAGTGTAAGTAAATTGCTGTAATTCCAAAAATCCTGTACATCCGTAATATATCCTATGAATTTTGAATTAAAAATAATGGGGAATAAGGATTTCAGAAAAGAAGGTATTGTAAAAATAAAAGAAGATGAAGGCATAGTAACTGCCCGAACGAAGTGGAGCCACGTAGGTAAATAAAATATAAATAACATACAGCAATTACTTTACAAATGTACAGTATTTATATCCTGCTACCCAGAACAATACTATTAACGATAGCAATTTTAGCATTCATGCATATGCTGGCCCCGGACCACTGGACACCCATATTATCATATTCCATTAAAAACAAGGTAAACCGTAAAAAAACAGGTGCAATATCACTTTATTTGGGATTCCTCCACGGTTTATTCTCAGCATTGCTATCATTATTAATAGTTTTTGTTGGTATTTATTTTTTCCCGGCATATTATGTGCGGATTTTTTCCATCCTTTTACTGGTATTTATCGCAATTTACATAATCATCAATGCACATTTTGAAAATGAAAATGATAAGGGTATAAGTAGATCAATGTTACTGGTAAGTGTGATACCTGACCCGGCAATAGTACCATTTATTTTACTGGCAATAATCTATGGCATTTCCTTCGTATATACCGCAGTTGTATTATTTATTGTTATATCTACATTATCTTTATTTATCGTCACAATAGGGTTAAGCAACATCATAAAAAGCAAAATAAATAAAATCACACCAAAAAATGTGGATTATTTAGTATCCCTAATTTTATTATTGACAGCTATTTTTATTGTGGTATAAATAGTAGTTTACCGGGATATAATAATACCCAAAGCGATTTCAGACACATAGTTTTCTATACGGATTTGAAATTACAGTATTATGGATTGTATATGATTATGCAATTCCTTGCAGTTATATTCACAAACTTTAACTATATACATGTGATTATAATCACAATAAATTATGAATTGATAAAAAAGGTGCTTATTGAACAGAAATCGCATTTAAAAAATATGTACAGTTACGACATAATTGAAAGCAGATAGATAATTATAATAATTATTTAAGATATCCCGACATTATTGTGATAAAAGGCATACGTAGAAGCGGTAAATCAACATTAGCATATTTATTATTTCAGAATAAAAATTTTGGCTATGTAAATTTTGACGATGAGAGGTTACAGGTTAAAATATTATTATGGATGTATATATTATACTGGTGGTAAACACGGATTATGATTTGAAACTTGTCAATGGCAATATATTAACCGATGGTGGATTTATTGATTCCGCCGGTATCAAAAACGGTTTATTTTCATCCATGCACCCGGAAGGTTCATCTGCAAAAACCATAGATTTAAACGGTAAATATGTAATACCGGGATTTATCGACGCACATACACATATGTTAACTCTCGGGTTGCAGCAGAATAAATTAAATTTTGAAAATGTCAGTGATATAAACACTATAATAAATATGGTATATCAGAGGTCATTAAGCGATGAAAAGGTTATAACAGGATATAACTGGGATGAATCACTCTGGCACGGTGAATACATCACAAAAAAGGATTTGGACATCGTGAAAAAACCCGTCATACTCTATCGCCGTGATCTGCATATGGCAACATTGAATTCGAAGGCATTGGAAATTCTAAATATTGATTCAAATAATGGCATTATCAACGAAGAACTCATGCGGAAAATTGAATATATCACAGAACCCGATGAAAATGAGATAATCAACGCATTAAAAAGATCAATTGAAATTTCAAAGTCCTACGGTGTAACAGCCTTCAGGGATATGGTTGATTTAAAAACATACAGTGCATATAAAAATATAAGGAGCTATGTTACAATCTACAAATCAATATACAGTAACTTTTATTTCGATGGCTTTGGAAATAATACAAATGATCTGGGAATAAAAATATTCATGGACGGATCCATCGGTGCCGGTACAGCAGCGCATATAAACAGTAAAAATTTAAAAATGGATGTAAATTCATTAATAAATATGGCAAATAATTACTGGAGCAAAAATTTGCCACTAGCAGTACATGCAATAGGAGAAATAGCTATTGATACTACGTTGAAGGCATTTTCAAAGAGTCCCGGAAAAATTAGGAATTCAATAGAGCATTTTGAACTGATGGATGATGATATAATAAATAATGTGGATGATAATACAGTAATTTCATCACAACCGAATTATCTTCAATGGAATAATGATAATGGACTGTATGAAAATGCCCTTGGTAAGGAATGGTTATCAAAAAATAACTCCTTTAGATATATTATTGATTCTGGAAAGCATTTAGCCTTTGGATCTGACTGTATGCCATTTAATCCGTTTTATGGAATAAATTTTGCAATCAACAGCAAATACAGCAATCAGAGAATAAATATTTTTGAGGCTATTAAAGCGTATACATATGGTTCCGCATATTTACTCGGGAAAGAAAACTGTATGGGAAAAATCAAAAATAATTATAAAGCAGATTTTATAATACTGGATGATGATTTCTTTAAAAATTTAAATGATATATCAATATATAAGCCGGTTGAAACGTTTATTAATGGTATTTCTGTTTTTAAAAGATAATTATATTTTCATTTTAAAATTTTTTATAAAAGCAGACTCCCTACATGTGTAGGAAACCGATGCATAAATGGAGTTATCAGGAAACGTCAAGTATATATGAAAACTCATTTCAGGATATCGCATATAAAAAATAAAAGGTAAAGTTTTAAATTTCATTATACATAATGTCATAATGGATTTAGATTGTGAGGAATTTAACAGATGGTTCAATCAGGCACTATATACATTTAATTTAGTAGATGTAGATATTAATAATGGTGGATACAGCTGGGCATGCTTTAAGTCCCAGCAATGTGCTGAAATGGCAATAAAAAGTATTCTAAAAGCACTGGGCAAAAACGCTTTTGGTTACGGTCTGTTAAAATTATATGATGAGGTTTCAGCCATTTTTAGTGGTAATGATGATGTACACAATTCTGTTTCATACCTGGACAAATTATATATTTCACCACGGTATCCCGATGCCTTTGCCGAGGGCTCTCCATGGGAACATTTTACGGCAAATGATGCAATCACAGCTAAAAAATCTGCTGAAATAATAATATTCCATGTTAAAAGGGAGATGGTAAGGTGTCTTTGAATGAAGAAATCACAAAGAGGTCAAAGGATAGAGATAATGTAATATTATCATTAAAGCAATACTCAAATATACTTGAAGAAAAATTAGGAAAGACAACATTAATTTTATTCGGATCATATGCCAGAGGGGATTTTAATTTATGGAGTGATGTGGATATTATAATAATATCGGATTATTTTAAAAACATAAGATTTATAGATCGGCCTTTTAAATTACCAGAGTTATATAAAAACATCTCCTATGCAGATATAATATGCTGGGATCTGGAAGAAGCTGAAAAAATGCCATCTAAAAATTCATGGAAATTTGCATTAAAAAATGCAATAATCATAAAAAATGATTATAATATAATAACGTAACAGGTTATTCAATAAATATTTATAAAAATGTTATTAAATTAAAAATATAATTTATCATGGGTTATTATCAATGTTTCATACCGTAACTTTCTATTGCCATTACATGTTATCATAAAATGGTGAAAATTTAAATAATATTTATATAAAAATTAAATTTATATTTCAACGGTTTTAAATGAGGCATTTTTGATGAAGTCTATGCCGGTAGTGAATAGAAATGTAACTGCCAGAATTTCCACTATGTATATTGCAGGGAGCGGGGTTACAAGTATGCCAAGCCAGGATATAAGAGAAATTACAATTATATCGAGTATGCTGGATGCCAGTAAAAATTTACTGGGCATTGAAGACCACATGCTACGCCTCTCTCTAACCATATATACCGTAAATTGCCCGCTAAATACGAGCATATCAAAGATAAATGTATTTATCTCATCTACTGAAAGCCTCTGGTATAACGATACCCACAGTACAAAGAACGATTCAACCAATACAAATGAAGCCAGAATTAGAGAGGCTGTAACCAGTTTTTTTGCACTCCATATCTCTGGCGCTTTTGAATACCTCACATTGTCGGTAGCTATAGACATGGTTACAAAGTCATTGGCGAACAGTAATAATATGATATCGAATGGTGTTGTCACAAAGAACCTTACAATGAAGAAGGATAATGTCAGGAAGAGCACAACCTGCAGTGTTTTTATGATTTTGTTTATTGTATATGTCAGCATCCGCTGGTATATCTTCCTTCCTGTTTTAATCGACTCGACTATATCAGTTAATCCCTCATGGGTCAGTACCATGCTCGCCGATGCTTTCGCTACATCTGTTGCACTGGCGACAGCTATGCCAACCTCTGCCTGTTTCAATGCCGGTGCATCGTTGACCCCATCACCGGTCATACCCACATAATGTTTTCCCTTCTGCAGGGTTTTTATAATATAATATTTGTCCTCCGGATATACCTCGGAGAAGACATTGCATTCCTCTATTTTTTTCATCTCATTATTTTCATCTTTTATACTCTTAATATCGTTGATATTGCATATGGTGTTTCCGATGTCAACCTCTCCTGCTATTTCCTTTGCTATTAAATTGGTATCGCCGGTAACCATCTTCGGGCTTACTCCAAGTGATCTGATTTCATCAATAAAATCCCGGCTATCCGCTCTTGGACGGTCATAAAGTGGAATTATCCCGACCATACTGGTTTTACCATCCTCCTCAATTGCAACGGAAATTGTTCTGAAACCCTTTGATGACATTTCTTCAAGAATTTTATTATATGCATCCTTATCGATGGTGCACATGGTTGCAAGCACCTGTGGGGCACCCTTCATGGTCTTAATAGTTTTATTATTGTACTGAACAACCGCCTCGGTTCTTTTAATTGACGGATCAAATGGCTGGAAACTAATTCTATGGTAACTGCCCGGGTCAAATTTATTTTCCTCTAAACATGAAATCACCGCCATATCTATTGGGTCTTCGCTTGCCTCATCAGATGCCATATATGCATATTTCACAACATCTTCTTTTGTAAATCCGCCGATGGGTACTGGATCTCCAACCTTCATGCGGTTCTCGGTAATTGTCCCGGTCTTATCAAGGTTCAGTATATTCATTGATGCAACATCCTCTGCAGCGTTGAGCCTCGTTACAAGTATACCCTTCCTGGAGAGCTCTTCGGCACCGAGTGCCATTGCTATGGTGAATGTTGCCGGAAGTGCCACAGGTATTGATGCAATTAATACGATCAATGCAAATGGAAGTACATTGGAAATGCTGATGCCGGAAATTAATGAGAATGCTGTTAATGCCGCAACAAGCACAACATCTATTGCTATTAAATATTTCACAATATTCAGTATCAATTTCTCCAGATGTGATTCTACCCTGGCTGATTCAACCAGTTCAGTGGTCTTGCCGAAATACGTTTTTGATCCGGTAGAAACAACGACACCGGTGGATTCCCCCCTTTTTACAATAGAGCTGGAATATGCCATATTACTGGTGGATTTATTAACAGGCATTGATTCCCCGGTGAGTGCTGATTGGTCAACCGAAACTTCACCATCAAGGATTTTAGTATCTGCAGGTATGATATCTCCCAATCTTATATGGATAACATCACCGGGAACTATATATCTGGCAGATGTTATCTCCCATTTTCTATCACGGAGAACCCTTGCCTGGACATTCAGTTTCTGCTTCAACAATTCAACGGCATTTTCCGCACGGCTTTCCTGTGCAAAGCTAATAACTGCATTAAAAACCAGTAGAAAGGCAATAATATACATATCCAGATATTTATCTAGAATATATGTTAATACCACGGCAACTTCGAGCATCCATGGCACCGGTGCCCAGAATTTTTTTAAAAATTTTATTACGGGGCTTTCTTTCTTCTCCTTGATTTCATTATAGCCATAGGTCTGCAATCTCTGCTTTGCTTCATCCGAGGATAAGCCGTTACTGGTACAGGACAGATCCTTTAGGACCTCATCCACGCTGGACTTTTCATAATCAGGCATTATGGTCTACCCCATAGAAACCCGGACAGTTTTTGATACATTTTAATGGGCACCTTATATTACCTCTCTTCTGTTAAGTTCCATTATAGCCATTACTTTTTCCTCCCTTCTAAGGTTTTTTTTGAATACATCTATAACCATTGCCTGGTCATCGGCCATCTGCTTTAGCTGTTCCATTTCCAGTGCCTTACCAGTATTATTCCCTGCCAATTCATTCTTAGCACTCTCAAAGAATTTGCTCCTACATTCACGGTATACGGACGATGTTATTCCATATTTCCTGCATAGCTCTGCCACTGTTATATCTGTATTAATTGATTCCATTATAATATTAAACTTCCCCTCACTGCCTTTATGATTTTTCATAATTTCATACCTTAATATAGATAATAATATTCTATATTATTTATATATTACTTTCAGAACATTTCAGGTCTAAGGTAATGTATACCTGTGGCGTATGCTCCTAACATAGTCTTTCACGGGGTTTTGAGAACGGTGTAATATGCCTGGTAAACAGCAATACAAAAAGGTATGGTGATTTCAATGGTATATTCATACTTAACATCAGCAGGAGGCCGGAGAAAATATAATAACATTAGATATTTTTAAAAGGTTTATTGCATGGAATTCACATAGATTTTATTATATATCATTTTTCAATCCCTGAATTTCTTTTAATAGATTTCCATTTAAATTCCTTAAATCTTTCTTCATCTTCTATTTTACCGCGTTCATGGTAACCGTAAGCCTCCCAGTAACCGTCCTCATATTTTTCCATTAATCTTATGCCCATTAACCATTTTGCACTCTTCCATCCGTATAATGCTGGCATAAATGGCCTTGCCGGAAATCCATGGGTCACCTCCAGGGGTTTACCGTTCATTTTCAATGCTATTATACTTTTTTCGTTGATGGCGTCATCATACGGTACAGGCGTATCATATCCATCGGCACATTCAAACATGACCCAGCTGGCATTTTCCGCCGGCTCCGATTTTAATATTAAATCCCTTAATGAAGGACCTGTCCATTTAACATTTTTTATTGACCATTTTGTAACGCAGTTGAAATCTGATACATATTCAAGCTCATTCATTTCACCGAGTTCCTTATAGGTATATTCCATGGGTTTTTTCACCAGTCCGGAAACCTTTAAGGACCATTTATTTGTATCTATTTCTGGATTTCCAAATGCACTGTAAATAATCCAGTTGTTTATGAAATGCTGCCCTGGATTTTTTACTTCAATTTTTTCCATATTCTCCATTAATAAAGCATTCAAAATATATATTTAACAATTTTTATAATGTACCTCTTAATCTCTGGCTGTTACCTATAAAAAATTATATGGTTATATTTTCTGTTAAATTAAATATATTGAAAAGGTGAATTCCACGGAGAGCGAAACTACACAATCAAACCAAAATGATATTATATATGTATATAATTATATACTGATGAAAAGGAAATTAACATTATCTATAGATGATGATGTAATAAAAAAGGCTAAGTCAATACTGGCATTAAAGAATACGACGTTGAGCACCTTTGTTGAAAATAATTTAAAAACCTTATATTTTGAGGAGGAACTTGATAATGCATTTGAAAGTATTGGTATTAAATATAATTATATATCACCAGATAAAATAGTAAAGGAACGAAAAAAAATGAAAGTTATAGATACTAAAAATATAATTGATAAAATAAGGGATGAAATGGATGAACGTTTACCTTGATACAAGTGTATATGTTAAAAGGTACATAAATGAAGAAAATTCGGATTATCTGGACAGATTATTTAATGATGCCTATAATAACAAAATAAAAATAATTACCTCAATTTTAACAATAGGTGAAATTTCAATAGTTTTTGATAAATTAGAACGTAGAAAAATCATAAACAATGCCATAAATTATTTTCAGGAATTTTATAATGAAATTAAAAATTTAACAAAAATTAATTCAATAGACTTAATAAATATAAATGTAAATATTATGGTAAAATCAAGCAAAATTTGCATGGAATTACATAAACCGCTTGCGGATATGATACATATAGTTTCATCCATTGATAATTCTTCATTATTTATTACTGCAGACAGGGAACAAAAATTTATTGCTGATTCTCTGGATATAAAAACTGAACTTATTTAATAAAATTAACATGTAAAATACGGTAATTTTCATATAACAATTATTTACATGGGAATAACTATTAATCTTAGAATGAATATTTAAATTGTTGACATAAATCAATAATGCAGGATATATAATGAATATAAATAAAATTTTTATAATATCCCACAATTTAAAAAGATGAAGAGAGGATATCTCATAACGGGCATTATAATAATGTCTTTTAATTCATTATATCAGTATTCCTGGAATGCCTTTGAACCCTTATTAAAATCGGGGTTAAATGTTACTTTAGTTGAAGTTCAGATTGCATTTACATTATTTGCCATATTCTCTACAGGTTTTCAGGGAATAGGTGGTTATTTTGCAGATAAAAATGGCCCGAGGAATATAGGAATACTATCCGCAATTTTTGCCTCATCAGGTTTTATAGGTACATCGTTTATACACAGTCTGTATTTATTCTATTTTTTCTGGTCTCTGGGCAGTATAGGTGAGGGCATATTATATGGGCTGGCAGCAAATCTGGCCGTAAAATGGTTTAAGGGCAAAAGAGGTTTTGCAGTTGGTTTTGTTTCACTGGGATTTGGCCTGGGTGCAGCAATTGCAAATATATTTATTGCAAGAGCAGTAAGTTTCAGAACGCCCATGCTTATTATAGGCATTGTTGAAATAATAGTATTGCCATTACTGTTAATAAGGGTGAAATATCCAGAATCAGACCAGATGGCAGGAGAAAAAACTGTAAAAAATCTTAAAAATAAAACATTCTGGGTATTATACATATCATTCATACTGGGGGCAATGCCGTTAATTGTAATATCAGCATCCTTCGGCTATCTCGGGTCGGCGTTACCAGTATTTGAATTCACAGTTCTGGTATCATTATTCCCGTTACTTAGCGGTGTAAGCAGGCCTATTTTAGGTTATGTATCGGATTCACTGGGAAGGCCAAGAATGGTATTGATAATTTATATATTTACAATACTCGGTGCTATTTTTCTATTATTAAGGTCATATGTTATCGCAATAATATTAATAGGCTTTTTCGATGGGTCATTAATTTCAATGTATTTTTCATTAATAGGGGATATATTCGGGCCAAGATTCTCAACAGCAAATAACGGAGTATTCTATACAGGAAAAGCAATATCCGGTTTTCTTGGAAGTACAGTATTTGCCGCACTGTTTATAATAAGCCATGAAACATCATTTATCTTCGTTCTGGTATCTGCTATAGTTGCAGTACTATTTTTATTACTGTCAATGGCAAAAAAAGTTTTCAGGGTTCCCAATGTATAATTATTTATTTAAATAAATAATTATGGTTTATGGTAAATATTGATGATGCGGTTATAGCAAAATATGAATATAATGGTTATAAATTCGAAATACTTGTAGATCCAGATGCTGAATCACGGATAAGAGCTGGGAAAATTGATATAGAAAAGGATTTAGCAATACCGGAAGTTTTCAAGGATGCAAAGAAAGGAGATAGAACAAACGAAGAAATATTAAAAAAGGTATTTAAAACATCCGATATAGGGGATATAGCCATACAGATATTAAGGAAGGGCCAGATACAGTTAACAACGGAGCAGAGAAAGGAAATGGTCGAATCCAAGAGGAAACAGGTAATCAGTGAAATTGTAAGGGAGTCCACAAATCCACAGACAAATACGCCTATACCGGCTATAAGAATAGAGGAGGCAATGGAAGAAGCCAAAATCAGAATAGACCCGTTTAAAAGTGTTGAAGACCAGGTTCAGATGGTTTTGAAGGCAATAAGGCCGCTGATACCCATAAGAATGGAAAAGGCCAGGCTTGGCATAAAATTATCTGGGGATGCATACGGTAAGGTATACGGCGATCTGGTAAGGTTCGGAACCATATTAAAGGAGGAATGGTCAAATGGAGGTGAATATATGTGCATAATAGAAATACCTGCAGGAATGCAGGGAGATTTAATGGATATGCTAAACAAAAAAACTAACGGTGATGTTGACATAAAATTATTGAAATAATTTATAATAGAGCTATAATAAAAATATTTTATCCATAGGCCTGTAAAATATAAGCGGAAAGCCAGCAACCATGGTTATGGGATTAATGCAAACATATATATTAAAGAAATACATAAAAGAAGCACATAAGCCTGCAACCGAACAGAAAAGGCTTTAAACCTTCTATACGGAAGAGAATGTATTCATTGCAACCAGGAGCTCCTGTTATTTTCCAGAAAGAGGAATGAGACGTAGTGGGAATCCATAGTGTTGGCAAACAAGTGATTATTAAAAAAGGAGGAAAAAAGATGGATGTAAACGTAAAAAAGGTACAGCTAAGGAAGTATGGCAAGGGGCTGAACTTTAACCTTCAATTCCTCCCACCCCTGAATAGGTGGGGAGCTTGGAGATATCCTGATGAAAAGGTAATTATGTCAGCCTATAAATTTAGAATTTGCCCTGATAATTCACAGATAATTAATTTAGATTTAACATTTAATAATGGAATTTATAAATGTAATGATTGTGATCCAGGTACCGGTAAGGCTTTAATATAAACATTAAAAATATAGGTTTACACAAAGTAGGGAAAGACATTCCCGATTTTAAGCCTGTGGACATGGTGTTACCGCTGCAGAACAAACACACCGGATGAAGCAGGAAGCGGGTTTACTTTATTTGGCATGTAACGGCAAATATAAATATATAAGTAGAATACATTCATAAAAATAATTAAGGGTGAAAATAATTGGAAACAAAACAGATAGTTTATCCTGGTGATAAGGTCGATGTAGATGATCTTAAGCCAAGAAATGGTATGTACGAAAACAATTCAGAATATTTTTCTGAATATTTTGGTGTTGTTCAGAAAAGCGAGAAGTTTATTGATATTGCTCCTTTTAACAGTCCATATTTACCAAGGGCAAATGATAAAATTATAGGAAAGATAATGGATATAGGTGCAACGATGTGGACGGTGGATATAAATTCCCCATACTATTCCCTACTACATATGAACGATACACCATGGCACGTTTCTTCAGGTGATTTAGGCAGATATTTAAATATAGGGGATTATATATATGCAAAAATTTCTGTATCAAACGAAATAAAGGAGAGCTGGCTGACATTAAGAGATAATGGCTTAAAAAAACTCGAGATCGGAAGAATAATATCCGTAAAACCGCCTAAAGTACCCAGGGTAATAGGTAAGGGTGGAAATATGATAAATCTGATAAAAAATGAAACAGATACCAGGGTAATTGTAGGGCAGAATGGTTTTATATGGATTGATGGCGATGTAGATAATGTAAGCAATGCAATAACAGCAATAAAAATAGTTGAAAAAGAAGCACACATAATTGGTTTGACAGATAGAATGTCAGAATATTTAAAGAAACTGAAAGGTGAAAATTAATGGAAAGTAATATAAAGCTTATAACAGATGATGGTTTGAGGCTTGATGGCAGGGCCCTTAATGAAATGAGGCCAATTAAAATTCAAACAGGTGTAGTTGAAAAGGCGGACGGATCCGCATATATAGAATGGGGGGCAAATAAAATTATCGCAGCAGTTTATGTGCGTGAAGCATATCCAAAGCATGCCCAGAATATAGACAGGGCAATAGTAAAGGCAAGATATAATATGTCCGGCTATTCCGTAGAAGAAAGAAAACGTCCGGGTCCAGATAGAAGGACAATGGAAATATCAAAGGTTATAACCGAAGCACTTGAATCTACAATAGTTCTTGAAAAATTGCCCAGGGCAGAGGTTGATGTTTTTATACAGGTCCTTGAGGCAGATGCAGGAACAAGGATAGCAAGTTTAACCACAGCTTCAGTGGCAGTTGCAGATGCAGGTGTTCCAATGAGGGATCTGGTGGTTGGATGTACGGCAGGCAAGGCAGATGGTAAAATGGTTCTGGATTTATCAAAGGATGAGGATAATTTCGGTGAGGCTGATATACCCATGGCAATACTGCCGAGAACCAAAAAAATTGTTTTATTGCAGCTTGATGGCAAGGTATCACAGGAAGAATTTGATGAGGCAACCTCAATGATGATGAATGCTATTCCAAGGATATCGGAAATTCAGAGAAATGCCTTGATGTCTAAATACAATGTAGAGGAGGGTGAATAAAATGCCGATGGATTCAAATGCAGTTATTTCAGAAATAAGAAAAAATTTCATGCTTGAAAGCATAAAAAATGGTAAAAGGCTTGATGGGAGACCCCTGGATGAATACAGGGAGATAAAGATAACGGAGAATTTTATACCGAAATCCGCAGGTTCCGCCATGGTAGAACTCGGAAATACAAAGGTTGTGGCCGGATTAAAAATAGAACAGGGAGAGCCATTTGCGGATACTCCGGATAAGGGTGTAATATTATTAAATATAGAATTACTGCCCATGGCATTTCCTACCTTTGAATCAGGTCCACCAAGTGAACAGGCAATAGAATACTCAAGAGTGGTTGACCGTGGCATAAGGGAAAGTAAAATGATTGACACATCAAAGTTAGTAATAGAATCCGGCAAAAATGTATGGATGATCTTTGTTGATATTGATGTATTAAACTACGATGGAAACATAATAGATGCATGCACACTGGCGGCTGTAACAGCACTGAAAAATGCCGTTATACCTGGATCAAAACTTGGGGAAAAGGATTTCAAATTACCTGTAAATGCCACACCAGTGGCTGTAACCATGTGGAAACTCGGTGACGAATTAATATGTGATGCAAGCCTTGAGGAAGAGCAGGTTTCCACTGGAAGAATAACCGTGACAATGTCTGAGGATAATAACATACACGCAATGCAAAAGGGTGAAATTGGAGAATTCTCTTTAGAAGAAATACAGAAAGCTATAAAAACATCAAGTAATATAGGTAATAAATTAAGGGAAAAATATTTCAGGTGAATTAAATGACAAAACATACAGTAAAGGTAGGTGCTTCAGGTCGTTTCGGCCCAAGATATGGTGTAACTGTAAGAAAGGAATGGAATAAAATATATAAACAAAAAACAGGATTTTACACATGCCCCTCATGCAAACAGAAAAAGGTTAAAAGGGTTGCAAATGGTATATGGGAGTGCAGACACTGCAGATATAAATTTGCAGGTGGATCATATACACCGGAATACAGTAATGAAGTGGTAAAGGATATAAACAATAGCCAGTGGGGCAAATAGATATGTATAAATGTATAAGGTGTGGCAGGCCACTGGAAAAATCATTCGGAACCGCTGATATAGAATGCGAATGCGGATCCAGGGTATTTATAAAGGAAAGGCCAAGTATAGAAAAGGTTGTAAAGTCCAGATAAATTTTTTTATTTTTTATGAAAGACATTAAAGACTTATTCAGTTATAATTTATGTTTAAGATGTTCAGGTAGAATTTTTGCAGATGTAGATACGGGATTAACAGATCTGGAAAGGGGTAAACATTTATTATTTGCATACAATTCGTTTTACGGCAATTTAGATATAAATGATTCCTGCTGGTTATGTAATGGCATATTCAATGAATTTGATAAGTATTATAATATTATAAATGACAGAATAAAAGATTATGAATACAGTACATTTTTAATCGGATCAAAATTCGATGATGAATTATTACTGAAAGAGGAAAAAATACAGAATGACTTTGGCAATAAGGGAGAGAGCATTAGAAAGGAATTTAACCGTGAATTCGGTAAATATTTCAGTTCTAAAGCAGAAAAGGAGTTTTCAAAAAATGCTGATATTGTATTTGAGATAAATACATTATATGATGATGTTAAAATAACAGTAAGATCCCTGTATATCTATGGGACATACATTAAAAAAATAAGGGGTATACCGCAGACTAGGTGGATCCATGGCGATGGTGAATCCATTGAATCAATAATAGGTGAACCATTAATGGAATTAACTATGGGTAAAAATTATAAATTGCACGGTTCCGGCAGGGAGGATGTTGATGTAATGATGCTTGGCAATGGCCGTGAGTTTGTTATAGAGGTAGTTGAACCTGAAAAAAGGAATATACAGTTAATGGAATTCATGGAAATGGTAAATACTTCAAATAAAAATGTATTTATCAATGATTTACAGTTTACCTCCAAGGAAAAAATAAAGGAAATAAAAGAAGCAAAATATGATAAAACTTATATAGCCGTGATAGAATTACCTGATAACATCGATATAGGCAAATTTAAAGACTCAGTCCGCACATTCAAAAATAAAATAATAGAGCAGAGGACTCCATTAAGGGTTCTTGGAAATAGATCTGATATAATCAGAAAAAAAGAAATAAAATATATAAATATAGAAGATATACGTAATAACATAGCCAGAATAAAAATATGTGCAGAGTCAGGTACATACATAAAAGAATTAATAAATGGAGACAGTGGCAGAACAGTGCCAAGTTTATCTTCCGTATGTAATTCAAATTTGCAGGTAACAAGTCTGGATGTAGTGAATATAGGCAGGTGAATTAAAAATGACAAGAATGTCAAATGGAACCAGATCAGGTTCAAGGAGCAAGTTAACGAAAAGGATAAAGGAAAAGGGTATGCCAAAGGTGAATGATTTGTTAAAAACCTTTGATGTTGGTGATACTGTAGCAGTTGTTATAAATCCTGCGATACATAAGGGTATGCCATTTCATAATTTCCAGGGCAGGACAGGTAAAATAATAGGAATGCAGGGCAATTGCTATGTGCTCAAACTTAAAATAGGGAGTACAGAAAGGAAGGTTATATCAGCACCCGTTCATCTCAAGAGGTTAAACCAATGAAAATAACCTACAGGACAAACATTGAAATTTATAATACGTTAATAGACATAGAGAACAAATCTAAAAACGAGGCAGATACATTATCATATGTTGAAAATTTTTTAAAATATGATAGGAATATAAACATAAAGGAACTGGCTGACAGCATAAATAAGGTTCACAAACTTCCAGAAGAGGCAATAATAAAGATAATTGATATAAAACCGACTTCAAGGGAAGAGCTAATCGCAATATTAAATTCATATAGTATAAATCTTGATGATAAGTCCCTTGATGGTATAACTGACCTTATGCAGGTTATATAAATGGAAGAATACGCTTACATTATTGATTATCTTCCGCAGGGTAGGGCAGAAGATAAAAGTTTTAGAAAATCGCCTCTTGTGCTTGCAATAGGTGAAAGTGAGTTCAAGCTACTGGAAATACTGCCAAAACCGGATGCCATAATAGCTGTGGGTGACAGGATATATATAGGTAAATCCCCTGATTTAAGGGATAAAGTAATATCGATAAAGAGGAGGATTACATATAAGGAATTAACAAGTGCAGCTGTAAGTGAATTGCCATATACAGTAGAGGCAATAATAGATAAAAACCCGGAGAAATTTATCGCTTTTTTTAACAGTTCTGAGGCAATAAATTCAAGAATGCATACACTTGAACTGCTGCCGGGTCTCGGCAATAAGAGTATGTGGGCTATACTTGATGAAAGGAAAAAAGGTCCATTTAAATCCTTTGATGACATAATAGAGAGGGTAAAAAGTGTCCATAACCCAAAGAAAATGATTGTTAACCGGATAATGGATGAGCTCCAGAACCGTTATGAAAAATATAAACTGTTTGTAGCCAGATGAATAATAATTTTTCAAAAAAATATGGCCAGGTATTTCTTAACGATAAAAATATTGCAGTTAAGGAAGTAAAATCCCTGAACCTGAATGGCAATGATTCTGTTCTTGAAATAGGTCCCGGTTATGGGATATTAACGGATATATTACTGAAATATAACATAAAATTAACATCCATAGAGCCGGATCATAAATTTTATACATATTTATCGGAAAAATATAATAATTATATTGAATCAAAAAAATTTAATTTAATAAAGGAAAACTTTCTTGAAACTGAACCTGAATATTATAATAAAATTATAGGGAATATACCATATAATCTATCATCAAAAATTATATTCAAATTATTCGATTTTGATTTTGATTATTCCATTCTGATGGTTCAGAAAGAATTTGCGTTAAGGCTAATTGCCAGACCGGGGACAAAGGATTTTTCACGGTTAACTGTTAATGCAGGGATCAGGTCAGAGATAAACATATTATTCAATGTAAGCAGAACTGTTTTTTCACCTGTTCCAAACGTTGATTCATCCGTTATTTCAATTAAAAAGAAAAAATGTGATATTGATATAATTAATTTTGATAAGTTTTTAATAAAAATATTTTCAATGAGAAGAAAAAAGTTATCAACAATATTAAAATATAATGGTATCCATAGGGATAGAAGACCCTATGAATTAAATATAGATGAATTAATTACTGTTTTTGAGTCCCTGAGCTAGTATTTTTACTTAATACGTTATTCAATGCTGATGCTGTAAAGAACTGTGAAGTATCACCTACTACGGGTACATTCTGTGGTATCATTATTAATGACCCTCTCCCCTCAAGACCTATCTGGTAAACTATGTCCATCCATCTTAACTGGAAAGCCGTAGGATTATTTGCATACTGTTTTGCAGCATCAACCATTTTACCTGCAGCCTCAACCTCTGCCAGTGCCAGCGTAACCCTTGACCTTCTCTCCCTTTCTGCAGCCGCCTGTCTTGACATGGCATCCTGTAGTGTCTGTGGTACCAGTACATCACGGATTTCAACCGATGAAACCTTTACTCCCCAGTGCTCAGTTTTTTCATCTATAATCTGCCTTGCTGATTCTCCTATTTTCTCCCTTTCTGATAATATTTCATCAAATGATGATTTACCGAGAACTTCCCTTAATGTTGTCTGTGCGGCTAACTGTGTTGCACCTGAATAGTTTTCTACATTTAAAACGGCCTTATCGGCATCTATAACCTGGAAATACATTACTGCATCAACATTTACCGGAACGTTATCCTGTGTGAATGTTGATTCTGTCTTAAATGCCACAGCCTGAATTCTTGTTGATAAAACAACGGTTATTTTACTTATAATGGGCGTCACATAAACAAGACCCGGACCCTTTAATCCTGTATACCTGCCAAGTGTCAGAACAGGCGCTCTCTGCCATTCCTTCAGTATATGAATTCCTGATAATAATATTGCAACAACTATTAAAACAATTATTATCAAACCTATCAAACCTAAACTTATTGCCATAATCAAATAATGAAAAGCCATATTTAAATCTTTGTTAGGGTACCATTTATCTGGAAGCATAATTCCGGAGGGTAAAAAAGTTATATTTAAATTCCGGTTGAGATACTGTGCTTATTTTCTTCGGCTATTTTTCGCCAGCAAAATATATATAGGTGCAGTATTTTCCTCCGATCCAGAATAATTGCATTACGAATCTTACACAATACATAATTTTATTTCAGGAATACTGTAAATTTAAGTGTTAAAGCTATCCTACTGAAATTTTAACTTTAACTATTTTTATTATTAATAAATTGTAGTCAATTGACGTTATGATAAACGTTAATTTTTATATATTGATAATTGTTTAACTATTTATGTCAGGAATAGTCAGCTATGGTTCATATATCCCATATTACAGGATTAAACCAGAAGAGATCGCAAGAATATGGGGGGACGAACCTGAAAGGATGAAGAAAAATTTATTTATTTTAAGTAAGAGTGTGCCATCTCCGGATGAAGATGTTGCATCAATATCGGTTGAGGCCGCAAGAAACGCACTGAAAAGAAGGGATGTAAACCCTGAGGAAATTGGGGCAATATACGTCGGTTCAGAATCACACCCATATGCTGTAAAGCCAACAGCAACTATTGTTGCAGCAGCAATAGGCATGCCACTTGAATACTTTGCCGCCGATTATGAATTTGCATGTAAGGCAGGGACGGCAGGCATGCAGAATGTAAAGGCAATGGTGGATTCAAATTTTATAAAATATGGATTTGCTATAGGTTCGGATACATCCCAGGGAGCACCGGGTGATGCCCTGGAATACACCGCATCTGCTGGAGGCACTGCCATGCTGATAGGGAAAAATAATGTAATAGCAGAAATAAATGATACATTATCCGTTTCAACGGATACACCGGACTTCTGGAGAAGGGAGGGTGAACCATATCCAAAACATGGAGAAAGATTTACAGGTGAGCCGGGATATTTCAAGCATGTGGTGGCCGCATCAAAGGCAATGATGGAAAGAAGAGATACAAAAAGTAGTGATTATGATTATGTTGTATTCCACCAGCCAAATGGCAAATTTCCATCAAGGGCCGCAAAAATTCTTGGTTTTACCGGGGACCAGTATAAAACCGGGTTATTAACACCATATATTGGAAATACATATTCCGGATCAACGATGACAGGTTTATCAGCGATTCTGGATGAATCAAAGCCAGGAGATAGAATTTTGGCAGTATCATTTGGTTCAGGGGCCGGATCAGATGCCTTTGATATTACAGTGACAGATGAAATGAAGGATTATAAAAGGGATAATGCCCCGACGGTAAAGAAGCTGATTGAAAAGGTTAAATTTATAGATTATGGTATGTACACGAAATTCAGAAAGATAATAATTACAGGTGATAGTGTTGAATAATGTTTATATTATTGGTGCAGGAGAAACAAAGTTTGGAGAATTATGGGATAAATCATTAAGGAATTTAGCGGTGGAAGCCGGTTTAAAGGCAATAGAAAATGCAGGCATATATTCAAGGGACATAGATGCTATATACGGTGCGAACGGTCTGGCAGGGACAATTAACGAACAGGAAAACATAGGTGCACTGATAGCGGATTTTTCCGGATTATCAATGGAAGGAATACCGGCTCTAAGGGTTGAGGCATCAACGGCTTCAGGTGCGGCTGCTGTTAGGGAAGCTTATCTCTCCATAAAATCAGGAGAATATGATTTAGTAGTTGTTGGTGGTGTTGAGAAGATGACGGATATCCACGGGTCAGGCATACTTGAAAAGATGTCCTCGATACTCGACCGTGAATGGGAGGCATTTTTCGGTGCAACACCGGCTGCAATGGCTGCATTAATAGCAAGAAAATACATGAATGATTTCAATGTTGAGAAGGAAGCATTATCAATGTTTTCAGTCAATGATCATTTAAATGCATCGAAAAATCCTGATGCACAGTACAGAAATAAACTAACGGTCGAGCAGGCTATGGATTCAATACCGGTAGCAGACCCGTTGAACATGATGGACTGTTCACCGGTAAGTGATGGTGCAGCTGCTATAGTTCTTGCATCGGAAAATTTTGTTAAAAAGAATAAAAAGGAGGGTGTAAAAATTTTAAGTTCGGCTGTTGCCGAAGATTATCTATCAGTGGGTTCAAGGGAATCAATATACACATTGAAATCAACGAGGCTTGCAGCAGAGAAAGCATTCAAAAAGGCAGGAATAAAGAGGGATGACATCTCATTTATGGAGGTACACGACTCATTCTCAATTTATGGTTTACTGGAACTTGAAGACCTTGGATTTGCAGAAAAGGGAAAGGCAAAAAATTTAGTATATGATGATATAAAATTAAATGGGAGATTGCCGGTGAACCCATCAGGCGGCTTAAAGGCAAAGGGCGATCCCTACGGTGCAGTAGGCATAGGCCAGGTTGTCGACGCATATAAGCAGTTAATGGAAAAGGCCGGAGAAAGGCAGATAAAGGATGCAAGGTATGCACTGTTGCATAATATGGCCGGTACCGGGGCATCATCAGTAGTACACATATTAGGTGAATAAATATGACAGAATTATCAAGAATATGGAGAGAAACAGAATACAGGTATAATCTGATAGGATTTAAATGCAATAACTGTGGGGAATCATATTTTCCTCCAAGGGACATATGCCCGCACTGCCACAGGGAATCAATAGGCAAAATGGAGAAGGTAAAATTTTCCGGCAATGGAGAAATTTTATCGTATACAACAGTTCATGACGCACCTCCTGCATTTAAAAGGCAGGTGCCGTACCTTCTTGCCCTGGTAAAGCTTGATGAAGGACCGGTAATAACAGCCCAGATTGTTGACTGTGATCCCGATGACGTTAATATAGGCAGAAAAGTACATATGGCATTCAGGAAAATCAGGGAAGATGGCACAAATGGCGTAATAGAATATGGCTATAAATTTAAATTAGATTAAAATATTGCTTTTACTGGATTCCCGGTATAAAAAAATTATAATTCAATATTTTTGATATTTTATATAATACTGCAGAATTTTCTGATATAACCGGCATATTATATCTCATTTTTATTCTATCGAGAACCTTTAATTCCCTTCTAAACCTTTCTGATTTTCTGGCTCACAGCCCTCTGATGATTTCATCCTTGTTGAGTGAAAACTGATATTATCCGGTGAATATCATTTTAATCTACAAATATTTAATAATAATAGGTAATAATCAATAATGATTTATTATATAACCGATGAGGATGTAAGGAAAAATCTTGATATGAAGCAGTGCATAGATGAATTAAGGGGCGCATTTATTTCATATGGAAATAAAAAATCCAGTGCAGATGCAAGGGATAGAATATTTAATAATGGAATGCTGTTCAATACAATGCCTGCATACTATGGAAAATATAATCTTGCAGGATTAAAAACATATGTGGCATCAAAAAACGGTGTAAGATTTATGGTAATAATCTTTGACGTTTCGGATCCTGAAAAGGTATATATATTTGATGCAAACACCTTAGGCCAGATAAGAACAGGGGCATTATCCGCAATGGTTACATCACTTCTAATAAAGAAGAAGAATATAAATTTTACATTAATAGGTTCAGGTTTTCAGGCGGAGACACAGTTAAAAGCAATGTCAACAGTATATAATTTCAGCAATGCATATGTTTATTCCAGAAATTATGATCACGCACTGGAATTTTCAAAGAAATTTAATTTAAATATAAAACCTGTAAGTAATCTATCAATACTGAAAGAATCGGATATTATAACATCGGTAACAGATTCGGTTAAGCCCATATTTGATTATTCAATGCTGCCTGACCATTACCATATAAATTTAATAGGATCAAATCTGCCAGAAAGAAGGGAGGCTGCCGGTGATGTTATGGATAATTCAGATACTGTTATAGCAGAACATTTAGAACAATCATTGAAGGAATCGGCTGAAATAACTGAAATGAATAATAAAAATAAAATAATAGAATTAAAGGATTTCATAATAAATACAGATAAATATAAAACAGGCAGAACAGTTTTTAAGTCCATGGGCATAGGCCTTGAGGATATAGCAGCAGGTTATATCGTTTTAAAGAATATGAAATTAATAAAATAATTTAAAATATATTTATCATATAAACCAGTGTGATCTTTTATTCATATTTATTAGGCATAGTTCTGGGCTTATCACTTGCAGGGCCACCGGGTGCTGTAAATTCTGTGATAGCAAACGAATCCCTCAAATCCAAATTACACGGTACAAGTGTCGGTGCCGGAGCAATGAGTGCGGATTTTACCTTCTTTTTAATAGTTTACTTCTTAAAAAATTATATAAATATAAGTATATTAAAATTTATATACATCATAGGCGGATTATTTATGCTATATCTCGGATATGCCGTATTAAGATCAAGAATGCCGGCAAAATCAAAAAAGGGCAATTATTTCATAGGATTATCAATGGGACTGACCAATCCCTTCCAGATATTATGGTGGCTCACAGCAGGATTCTTTTTACTGAGGGAATTATCAATATTCTCAATTGCAGGATTATTCTCAGGAATCATAATATGGATTTTTTCATTTCCATATGCAGTAAATAGATTTGGCTATAAATATGAAAGATATATTAAAATTGTTTCAGCTACCATAATATTCACCTTTGCTGTATATATTTTATATTCCGGAATTATACTTTATGCATGACCCTTTTTCCTTTTATTTCATAATTATTTTTCAGTATTAAATTTATTGAGAATACCAGTGATTTATGCTCTTCTTTATGTATTTTTTCTTCTAAAGTTTCTGGTGTTTCATAATCATCAACGGTTACAGCCCTCTGGTCTATTATTGGACCGTTATCTATGTCATTCGTTGCAAAATGTACGGTACACCCTGAAAACCTTGTGCCTGAATTTATAACTGCCTCATGAACCCTTCTACCATAATAGCCCTTTCCACCGAATGCAGGCAATAATGATGGATGTATATTTATTATTTTATACATAAATTTGTTTATAATAAATTCTGGCAGTATTTTCATATAACCATCTAAAACTATTAAATCCGGGTTATCACCCGATATTATTTCGGATAACACATTATTATAATCATTGCTTTTTGCATCAACTAATACAGGCAATATACCACTATCCCTCGCCCTCTGCATTACATTTGCCCTTTTATTATTGCATATTAATTTGCTTATTTCTGCATCCTCTATCACCCCGCTATCAATTGCATCAACTATTGCCTGAAAGTTCGTTCCGTTGCCGGATGCAAGAACTATAATTTTTTTCATAAATAGTTATTGCAATGTTTTTATTAAACTTTGTATTTAAACTAGATTTTTATTTGAATAATATAAATTATTGTGAATAATAAATAAAAATCCAATAATTTTAAATAAAGATTGTAATTATTAGGATGATATGTTAAATATATGGACAGAAAAATACAGACCAGCAAAATTATCTGATGTAATAGGTGAAAATGAAAACATAAACAGGTTAACTGGATATATAAACGAAAAAAATATACCACATTTAATTTTTGCCGGTCCGCAGGGTACAGGAAAAACTTCAACTGCAATTGTACTTGCAATGTCATTATTCGGTGATGCATGGAAGGATAATTTCCTGGAATTAAATGCATCCAATGATAGGGGTATAGATGTTATAAGGGATAATATCAAAAATTTTGCGAAGATCAGGCCATCAAACGATTTAGGATTTAAAATTATATTTCTTGATGAGGCTGACCATTTAACAGGGGATGCACAGGCAGCTTTGAGGAGAACCATGGAAATGTTTTATAATACAACAAGATTTATTTTTTCATGTAATTACTCATCAAAGATAATACCACCGATACAATCAAGGTGCGTCATTTTTAGATTTAAACCCGTTGATAGGGATGGCATGGAATCAAGATTGCTATACATAGCAGAAAATGAAAAATTTGATATAGATAAGGAATCACTGGATGCCATATATGAAATTTCTGATGGGGATATGAGAAAAGCAATAAATATTTTGCAGGCTGTTAAATCATCAGGTAAGATAACACCAACATCAATATATGAGATATCCGGTGAAGTGAATAAGGACCAGTATAAAGGCCTTATAACTATGGCACTGGAAGGGAATTTCAACGATGCCAGGAATTATCTGGATAAGATGTTAATAGAATTTGGTTTATCAGGAATAGATATAATAAAGGGTATGCATTCATCCATAAGAAATGAGCAGATAGCGCCAAAACAGAAACTGGGGATAATCATGGCACTTGCAGAAGCTGAATTCAGGATAGTTGAGGGTGGAACTGATAATATTCAGATGGATGCACTTCTTGCAAAACTGACTTATATCGGCAGTGAAATCAATTAGGGCCGGTAGATCAGCGGTAGATCGCTTGCTTCGCAAGCAAGAGGGCCCGGGTCCAAATCCCGGCCGGTCCATTTAATCTATTAATCGAATACTTTTTATTGAGGCATTATATATGTTCTTATGACCACACAGCCGGAATATCATGATACCAGCAGGGCATATGTTGAAGTCTCGGCACCCAACAATCTGTTACTCAGGGGAGTCGGCAAGTCAACGTTATTCCAGAGTATTAATTACTTGCAGAATCTTGGACTTGCCATGCCAATAAAGAAGAAGATAAACAGATATTACACAATGGAGTTGCAAAAATTATTATCCAACGAGTCGATCGTATCTGCAGAACTAAGAAAGAGGCTGTAAAATGGAAAAAGATGCTATTTTTCGGGAAAGTGTATATAATCAAACCCTTAAAATCGATGAATCAAAAGATGTTTACGAACTTTTTAAAGTCCTTGGGTTTCCTGAAGATGCGATACTTGACCCTTCTTCCAAGAGAAAGAAATCTACATTTGAATTCAGGAAGGAGGATAATGAACGAATCAAGGAGATATATTCTATCTTAAACGTGGACAACAAACTACCAGTTTTCCTTTTGGAAACAACTACATTAGTTCCATCCTTTATCAGATCTGTCACAAACACATTCGATAAGCAGTACATTCAGTACCTTCTTATTTTCACAATCGATTACAATGAGATAACTTTCGTCTTCCCAGATAAAGAGAAAGTTGAGACGGGGAAACATAAACTTAAGCTGATTAAACTCAATGTAGATAAAGAGGATATTAAAACTAAGAAGGCTTATTACAGTGTCATAGAAACCTTAGCAAACCTCAGATATGAAAACAAAACCACATGGAGAGATGTCTGGAGAAAGTGGAAAAAAGCCTTCAGCGTGGAAAGAGTAACAGAGGCTTTTTTTGACGATTATAAAGAAGTATTCTTCAAATTGAAAAGCGAATTACAGAGGCAGACGATTTCAAGCAAAGAATCCCACGAATTTACTCTGCAGTTCCTGAACAGGATCATGTTTATCTATTTTATATCAAAGAAAGACTGGCTAGAAGAACCGAAATTTGTTGACTGGCTATGGACAAAATACAGAGTACTTGGAAAGTACAATTCCAACGAATTTTATGGAAAATGGCTTAAACAGGTATTTCTAAAGGCATTTAATAACAGAGCAAACGAGGTCAAAGGATTGCCAGAAGACGTTGTGAGAGTAATTTCCAATGCGCCTTACCTTAATGGAGGTCTTTTCAGAGAGAACGATCTAGATAACCTTAAGATCCTCATAACAGACAAGATGTTCCAGAAAGTCCTCGAATTCTTTGAGTCCTACAATTTCACAATAAAAGAGGATATGCCATTAGAATCAGAAGTTGCCGTGGACCCCCAGATGATCGGTTATGTCTATGAGTCCCTTGCTAACGTCGCTGATGAAATCTACGATAGGAATGACCTTGGCATTTTTTACACTCCCAGAGTTGAGGTGAATTTCATGTGCCAGAGAAGTCTTGTTGAATACCTATCAAAGAACTTATCCGAAATACCAAAGGAAAAATTTTACCGTTTAGTTTTCGACCTTCTTGAGGAAAAAGATGAGATTGAGAATTGGTTTACAAAAGAGAATTTATGGAGGAGATTAGAGGATACTCTAAACAACCTATCTGTGGTTGATCCAGCTTGCGGCTCAGGTGCATTCCTTGTGGGAATGCTGAATGCTGTTTCTGATATTTACAGAATGGTTTACAAACATGTAGGAGGCAGTTTGACTGACTTCTCTCTGAAGAATAGAGTTATCCAATACTCTCTCTATGGAGTGGATATAATGCCCTGGGCAATACATGCCGCTGAGCTAAGATTGTGGTTGCAGCTTATTGTAGAGACAGATTTCAAAAAGGAAGAATTAAGGCAACATCCTCTCCTCCCAAACCTTAACCTTAATCTCAGAGTCGGAGATTCCTTAGTCCAGGAAATTGGTGGTATTAGTTTCAATCTAAGGACGAATAATTTGAAACCTCACTTAAAGAGAAAACTTGAGGACATGAAGCAGGAAAAAAGAAAATACTTCGAAAACTCTTCAACTGCAAAGTTCAAAACGCCTGAAGAGGCGAGAGAGGAGGAAATAAGACTTTTTGAGGATATTATAGATGAGAGAATTGAAAGTCTTGGAGTAGATATTCAGGTTTATGGAAACAACATAAAAATAGCCAATTCCCAGAGCAATCTGGCTGGGGAATTGGTAATAGATGAGAAGAAAGTTAAGGAAAATGAGCAAAAAATTGAAACCAATAATAAAGAAATTGAGAAATTAAATAGTGTAAAGCAGCATTTAAAGGATCCAGAAAAAAAACCTTTTGTTTGGGACATAGACTTCGCTGAGATTTTTTCTGAGAAGAATGGTTTTGACATAGTGATTGGGAATCCACCTTATGTTAGGCAGGAAATGATTTCACCTCCAAATAAAATAAAATCAGAGGTTACTACTGAGGAAAAGAAGGAGTATAAAGATAAATTGATTAAATCAGTTAAAGAGAGATTTCCAGTCCTAAAAGATGTGGGGAAGAGAAGCGATTATTACATCTATTTTTATTTTCATGGTTTAAGTTTACTGAATAATAATGGGACTTTCTGCTTTATCACATCCAATTCTTGGTTAGACGTTGAATATGGGAAGGTATTGCAGGAGTTCTTATGTAAGTATGTTCCAATAGCAGCAATCTATGACAATCCAAAAAGGAGCTTTACGCATGCTGATGTAAATACTATAATTGCACTATTTGGGGCACCTGAAGCGAAACGAAGAAGCCTAGGAGATTGGTTTAATGGTGTGACTGGTGGTAACGAAAAGGTCTGGCCAAATATTAAGAGCGTTGCGAAATTTGTAATGTTCAAGAAGCCTTTTGAAGAGATACTATCATCTCAAAATCTTGTTAGTATTGAAAACGTCAAAGTTAAAGAGAAGGGAAAAGAAATTACCGGTCTGGTTAAGAATATTGTTAGCGCAAATGATTACAGGATTTTTCCTATGTTGCAAGAAGACCTGCTGGAGGATGGTTGGGAATATCCTGAAGATTATAAGAACGGCAGATTCAAGGCAGGCGGGTATGAAGGCAATAAATGGGGCGGGAAATACCTAAGAGCACCAGATATTTTCTATACGATTTTGGAGAAGGGACAAGGGAAGTTAGTCGAATTAGGAAAAATGGCGAAAATTAGGAGGGGCTTTACTACAGGAGCAAATGAATTCTTCTACTTAAACGAAGAAGCACAAAAAAAATGGATGATTGAGAAAGAATTCCTGAAACCAGTTATAAAAAGCCCAAAAGAATGCGAAGGGATTGTTGTTGATTCTAAGAAATTACAGTTCAAAGTTTTCATTTGTAATAAACTAAAATCAGAATTAAAAGGAACAAATGCGTTGAAGTATATTGAATGAGGAGAAAATCAAACAATAGAAGGGTTGTGTGTATAATTTTGTGTAAATATAAACCCCCCTGTTACAGATAGAATAATCTATTAAATAACAGGAGGAAATACCTCTCTGAACCAACAAGGAGGTAATGAAATATGGAGAATAACAATAT
>JAJZXU010000020.1 GCA_021806235.1 Thermoplasmata archaeon | reverse complement strand
GGATTCCCAAGATTTAAATCAAAGAATCGATATAATTCAATAACCTATCCACAGTCCGGATTTAAAATACTTGAGAATGGCCATATATTGGCATCAAAGATCGGTGAGGTAAGAATGTTCATGCACCGCCCTGTAGATGGAAAGATCAGGACACTTACATTTAAGAGAAACGGTGCAGGTGAGTGGTATGCAGTTATTACAGCTGGTGATCCTGATAAGGAACAGACTGTTGAGGATCACTTTTCAATACTCAACGAAGATAGGAATCCTGTGGGTTATGATGTGGGATTAAAGTCACTTATAACGGACAGCAATGGGGAACATACAGAGGAACCTCAATACTTCAGGAAATCAGAGAAAATATTGGCAAAGGCAAATAGAAACCTGTCAAGGAAAAAGAAGTACTCCAAAAACTGGAAAAAAGCCAATCACAGGTTATCAAGGGTTTACAGGAAGACCGTAAGGCAGAGGGATGATTACTCAAATAAATTGTCCAGGGATATTGCTTCCAGGAACAAGTTAATAGTTTTTGAGGCACTGAATATACAGGGAATGGTAAGGAACCACCATTTAGCAAAGAGCATAGCAGATGCATCATGGTATGATATCATAAGGAAAACAACCTACAAGGCTGAAAGTGCCGGTAAGGTTGTTTTACAGGTTGATCCAGGGAATACATCTAAAATGTGCTCTAAATGCGGAAATATAAAGAAAGACTTAAAACTTTCAGATCGTGTATATAATTGTGATGTATGCGGACTCACTATCGATAGGGATGAGAATGCAGCTATAAATATAAAAAATAGGGGTTTATTATTATTCCTGTATGCATACGTATATTTACAGAAACACTTTAAGAAAGTAGGAAGGGGCACTTCCGAATTTACGCCTGTGGAGATTGGAGCTCTACCCGCAAGGGCAACTCCCGTCATAGAAACAGGAAGCCCACGGCTTTAGTCGTGGGAGGATGTCACTGCAGGCATGCTACAGATGAGTTATTATTCTGCAGTATTTTTCCCATTTTATCTATAATAGCAGTGCTACTGGTTAACAGAGCATAAGATGCTGATATACCGGCAGTAAAATATATATTACTCTCTGCTATAACCGCAATAATACCGTATTTATTAATAAAACAGTTACACAGATTATTTAAATATTATGTTCTATTACGTTTTTAAATTTTAATATTTGAAAATAAAATTTAAATATGTGTAAGCAATACCTTTGCATGGAATGACGTCTCCACAGAGCCTTGAGAAAGGATAATGACGTCTGTTACGGGTGTTAAAAATGTTAACCTTAATAGTGGAGACGTTATCGCAGTACTTATTCGTTTTATTTGCATCACCATTATTTATAGGAATCTATGAAAAGTTAAAGGCAAATATAGAATCCAGAAGGGGTCCATCAATATTTCAACCATATTATGATTTATTCAAATTATTTAAAAAAGAAACGGTAGTTACGGGAGATCCTTCAAAAATATTCCTGTATGCACCGTATTTTGCCTTTGGGATTTATTCTTTAATAGCATTGATAATTCCGGTATTTATGTCAGAACCAATAATTTTTACGGCCTCTGGCGATTTCTTTACAGGTGCTATTTTATTTTCACTGGCAGCCTTTGTTAAAATAATAGGTACAATGGATTCAAAAAGTAATTTCTCATCCATGGGTGCCTCGAGATTAATGTCATTCAATTTTTTCAGTGAAGCCGCATTAATAACTGTATTCTTTGCCGTTGCGTTGATAACAGGAACAGATAATCCATACATAACAAACCATTATCTAATAGACCATCCATTATCGAATTTGAGCCTGGTACATATATTTGCGGTATTTGCCTTTTTCATGGTGTTTTTATATGAATCTGGAAAAATACCCACACAGAGTGAGGGGAACCAGGAAATGGGCATGATAGATTCAGGCATAGATTATGAATACAGTGGAAAACTTCTGGGCATAAATAAATGGTCCTCCTATATGAAAACCTATTTACTTGGGTCCGTACTTTTAAATGTTTTTTTAATACCCTGGGGTATAATAAATACATTCCCGTATTTCTTTTTAAATATAATCACAATGATATTGAAATGGCTATTATTAATTATAATAGTTCTGGTAATAGATACATCTCTGGCAAAATTAAGATTGTTTAAGGTTATAGATTATCTGGCTGTTGCGTTTATATTCTCAATACTGTTTTTAATATTAACTGAGGTGATATCGTGAGTATAATCTATACAATCATTTATTTGATAACGGCCTTAATAACGATAAGCGGGTTTTACATACAGGGTAATAAATATATAAGATCAATGGCGATGACCCAGGGATTTCAATCGTTGTTGATAGCTATAGTCTCATTTATGCTTGGCTTTGTCCTGAAGGAGTATACATTTTTTATTTTAGGAATATTAGTAATAATATTGAGAATGTTTTTAGTAACATATTTTTTAATAAATAAAATACCAAAAAATAAAAGTTATCTGTATGAATCAAAAATAAGCATAACCTATTTGCTGATAATGGATCTGATATTTATTATTATATCAATATTTATTGTATATTCAATTTCCTTTATATATATAAAAACGACTACATTCCCGGTAAGCAATATATTATTATTCCCATTACTGTTATTTTTCCAGGGTTTATTTTTAATAGCTTCAAGAAGGAGGACTATGGCACAGGTTCTGGGTTATATCGAGGAGGAAAACTCATTAATTTTATTAGGGGTTTTTATACTGCCTGTACCTATAATAATAGAAAGCAGTGTTTTTCTCGATGTTCTTATTTTAGTGGTGATATTTTCTGTAATAAGCATAGAAAAACCGGTACATGAAAAAATGGAGGAATTGAGAGGATGATAATAAACATATTAATTTTGATAATACCGTTAATAGCTTCAATTTTCTATAAAAATATAAAAAATTCAAGTGTTATAGCATCTATAATAGAGCTGTTTTTACTGTTATTTTTATATTTTAATGAGGGTAGCCCAGGATTTTTCTTTGTTGATAATGTATCATTTATCTTTATATTAATGGTTGATTCAATATACCTTTTATCCCTGTTATATTCAAGAAAATATGTGCATAGCATAAAAAATAGGGGTATATCGGAGAATTTTTATTATTTATTGATGAATTTTTTCTACGTTTCAATGGTTTTTGCATTGATGGTAAATAATTATGGCTTTATGTGGGTTGGAATAGAAACCACAACAATATCTTCAGCTTTACTGTTAATTACAGAAAAATCAGACACCTCACTGGAAGCAACGTGGAGATATATAATTATAGTTTCTGCCGGTGTAACATTCGCCTTTATATCGGTTATCCTGATTTATTATTCTTTCCATACATTAACGGTTACAGCGATAATATATTCAAAGGTAAAAGATACAATAGCTATCAGACTGGCAATAGGAATAGCCCTGGTAGGTTTTGGAACAAAGGTCGGTGTTTTCCCGGTACATACATGGCTGCCGGATGCACATAGTGAAGCACCGTCTCCGGTAAGTGCGATGTTTTCAGGTGTTTTATTACCGGTTGCGTTATATGTCTTATATAGAATCTATGAAATATTTCCATTAAAGGAATTATTTGTATGGGCGGGTACAGTATCCGTATTATTTGCAGCTATATTTTTAGGCTATCAAAAGAATTTCAAAAGGATGTTTGCATACTCAACCATGGAAAATATGAATATAGCATTAATCGGATTGAGCACGTTTACTTACCTTGGTTTAATCGGTTCTTTACTGCTGCTGTTATCACACAGTTTCGGAAAGGCTGGAGCATTCTATTCATCTGGAAATATATATAAAATGAGTGATACAAAAAATATAGCTGATATAAAGGGATTAATCAATAATAAAATGTCTTCGGTGTCATTGCTGTTATCATCGTTTGCCGTTACCGGCACACCACCTTACGGTACATTCTTTGGTGAGTTTTTAATACTGTATTCTGTTTTGCAGATACATTTTTATGCACAGTTCATAATAATTGTATTATCATTATTCCTGGCATTTGTATCAATAAATTTCAATGTAACAAAGATGATTTTTAAGGGGAAATCGGATTACAGTGAAAATAATGTTGGCACACTGATACCGTTAATAGCAGCAATTATTTCAATAGCTGTAGGGGTTGTATTTCTGGTGGTTTACAATGAAATATTATAAATTTGGAAATAAAAATGGAAGGTATATCGGAAGTAACAATAAATACGATGTATATGAAAATACAATTGCCAGTAAAATTCCTGAAAATAATGCAATAATAGAAAAGAAACCGTATGAAATATATTTCAATTATGGCCCATCAGCAGGTGGATTGAGAGAATCTGTAAACTTCAGCATTGTTACTCCTGGAGAAACTATCAGGGATATTACTGTAAATTCGCATTATAAGAGAAGAAAAATAAAGATTATAAATGATGATATAAACAATGCATTATTAAAAATAGAAAGAATAAATGGTTTTCATACTGCTTCAAACACAGTATGCTTTTTACTGGCCATTGAAGATGCACTGGATATAGATAATACCGGTTCGAATGATAAAAGAATAATTGAAATAGAACTGGAAAGGATAAGGTCTAATATTGATGTAATAAAAGGCTTATGTGAATCTGCAGGTTTTTCTGTTCCGGAAAAACAGTTGCTGTATCTAAGGGAAAAAATAACAAGAATAATATCTGATACGTTTAACCACAGGTATTTTTTCTCGGCGAATCAGATAAATAATGTCTGTGGGAATTTTAATAAAATCAGATTAAATGGTATTTATGATGAATTTTATGAGATCTATAACAGCCTGCTGGAATCAAAAATATTTATGGATAGAATACAGGAAAATGGAATAGTAAATGATATTAATTCATCTGGACCGGCTGCAAGAGCTTCTGGATATAAATATGATGCAAGAATAGATTCGGAATCATTGACCTATGATAATTATAATATATACACAATGGAAGAAGGTGATACATTTTCAAGATTTATGGTCAGGTCAAATGAGGTATTAGCATCAATAAACATAATAAATAAACTTTTAAGGGAAATAGGCAATGGTAAAAATAATACTGAAATTAAAAATAATTCCGGGGAAGGTACAGCAAGAATAGAATCTCCTCAGGGAGATATATTCTATTATGTAAATATAGAAGATAATAAGATCAAAGATTTATCAATGGTATCCCCATCATATTTAAATATAGAATTATTTAAAAAAGCAGTAAAAAATAATAATATACTGACGGATTTCTTCTTTGTGTGGGAAAGCTTTGGCATATGGGTCTCTGAACTGGAGGTTGATTTTATATGATGTGGTTTTTCAAGGGTATAAAGAAAAGAATAAAAACGGAGAATTTAAACGATAAATATAAAATAGAATATCCTTCTGCCCTGGAGGGGAAAAGCGATTATAACTGCCCTACAGATGCCATAGAGGATCAGAAATGGATAAAGGAAAAATGTATCTTCTGTGAAAGATGTGATTTAAAACCTACACATAACCAGGATCTGTATAATATAAATAGGAATATACCTGCTATATTTAAAAAATCATTTTATTTATATCCAATAGATTCAGGGACATGCGGTGCATGCAATACGGAATTCGATACAATTTTTTCACCGCAGTACGATACAAACAGGTTTAAAATATTTTTATCAAACACACCAAGGCATGCGGATGCCTTAGTAATAATGGGTGTATACACGGAAGGCATGGAAAAAATAATAGAAAACGCATATGATGCGATGCCGGAGCCAAAATTATTAATCGGTTTGGGTGCATGCTCAATTTCAGGTGGTATAATAGGGAAAAAAATTGGCAAAAAATTTGACATTGAAATATTAGGATGCCCCCCAAGTCCATATACAGTAATAAATGCAATATTAAAGGCAAGGGGTGATGTAAAATGATTTTATATTATCTACCATTAATATTAATATTCCTTGCCGCTATAATTTCATATAAATTTAATAAAACTGGGTATATATTAACAGCGATAGCATCAATAATATTTTCTGTATTTACATTCAAAATTTATGATTATATCACATATTTTTATTTAATAGCCGCAATAGTATGGGTTATCACATCATTGTTCTCAATAACATATTCAAAAAATTATGGTAAATGGCTATCTCCATTGTTTATATTGACGGTAGCAGGTATGATGTTAATATTATATTCAGCAAATTTTCTGGTTTTTATATCCGGATGGGAAATCATGTCAATACCTGCATACCTGACTGTGGCAATAAACAAAAAAAATGATATAGAAGCATATGTTTTTATGTTTTTCTCAGAAATAAGCACGGTTTTAATAATTACCGCAGGCGTGTTATCATTCTATTATACGGGCACATTAAATTTTGTAAAGATTAATAATGATATTGTTCTGCTAATATTTGCCATAGGTGCAATGTCAAAAATGGGTTTAACACCGTTTATGATATCCGAATGGCTGCCAATAGCCCATGGAAGTGCACCGGCAAATTCATCGGCAATATTCAGTGCAACAATGACATTAATGGGTGTATACGGCATAACAAAACTTGCATTATTATCCCCTGAATCGCTATATGTTGGAATATTATTTATAGTAATAGGAATAATTTCGGTATTATTTGGTGCGTTATATGCATATATATCTGAAAATATGAAATCCTTAGGTGGTTTCAGTACCATAGAAAATAATGGGACAATATTATCAGTAACAGGCTTGTTTGTGGCGGTTAATAATAGCATACTCAGAACATTTATTTTAATAACAATTGTAATATATGCAATGGCCCATTCCATAGCAAAAACAGGATTATTTATAACAGTAGGACATACCGGGTCCGAATATTTCAGTGAGGTAAACAATATTAAAGATAATGAGAATTCTCTGGGTAAATTCTTTATATTATCATCATTATCCGGGTTGTTACCCTCACTGGGCGGACTGGCAACATGGATGGTAATTGAAGCATTTTTCATGACCGCCTTTTTACATGGACCACTGGGTGTAACTGCCATAATTGCAGGGTCTTTAATTGCAATGGGTGAAGGATTTGCAACCGCAGCAATGCTAAAAATATTCTATTTCACAAACAGGGGAAATAAAAAGCATATAAAATATGAAAGCCATATAATATTATTAAATGGTGTAATTCTGGTATTATTATTTATTATATCACCGTTAATTATAGGCAGATATTATATTTCTGGCATTCCATCTGTACTTATATTCAACGGCTTTATGATAGAATCAAAGTTTTCAAATGCAGATTTTGGTTTAATCTCACCGGTCTATATTTTTATTTTAATATTAATATTTACAGTTATAGCGTATATGATATTCAGAAAACCTAAGATCAGGGTATCTGAGAGGTGGAATGGGGGTATAGAAAACAATGAATACTATAATTCGTTTGTTTACTCAAATAATATAAGGCTAATATTAAAAAAAATCCTGAGAACAAAATATGAAAACAATGAATTAATACAGACAGTTGATTTATTCTGGCTGGTTATGATTGACCTGGCAGGGGCATACAGGAAAATATCAAAATATATCGCATATAAATTTATGAACAGTTCGATATCAATGTATCTAATTTATATGATATTTGCTTTTGTACTGATCATAATTATCACATCTGTAGTTTATTAACTCATTTATAGGTACTTACTAAAATGTTAAATAATATGTTACAATTATTATTTTATGATCAACGAGGCTATAAATGCATTAAAACGTGGAAAAATTATATTAATCCATGATTTTAACAGCAGGGAAAATGAAACTGATATGGTGGTGGCATCTCAGTTTATAACACCTGAAATAATAAGAACAATGAGGAAGGATGGTGGTGGATTACTCTGTACAACAATAAGGGAAAGCGATGCGAAAAAATTTAATTTGCCCTATCTGGATGATTTGTTTTATAATTCCCTGAATATGGATAGATCCGTTTTAAACTCATCCGATATGGGATATGATACAAGGGATGCCTTTTCAGTGACTGTAAATTCCAGGGACACCTATACGGGCATTCCTGATAATGATAGATATAAAACAGTAAAACATTTCTCGGAATTTATTGGAGCACTGGGCAATGACATAGACGAAAACCAGAGGAATTTCGGCAAAATCTTCAGGGTACCCGGGCATATACACTTATTAATAGCAAGGAACAACTACTTTAAAACTAGGAAAGGGCATACAGAATTAAGCACATACATTACTGAAAAAGCAGGATTAATACCCAGTGCAACAATCGTAGAAACATTGAGTGATTCATTCAACGCAATGACTATAGAGGAATCAAAAAAATATGCAGATGAACATAATTTAGTACTAATAGATGGTAATGAAATAATAGAGGATTATAATAGGAATTATAGAGTAGCTGAGCCACCTACCCAGAGCCATAGCAGGAGGCTTTGAATGGTCTTCCAGGCGGTGGTCAGATGAAATTAATAGGCATTGTTGATACAACCTTTGCGAGATATAATATGGCATCACAGGCAATAGATGAATTATACAAAACCGGAACGAACTTTGATATAAAAAGATATACGGTGCCGGGAATAAAGGATACACCGGTGGCAGCGTTGAAATTATTCAACGAATATAACTGTGACCTGGTAATGGTATTCGGTATGCCAGGACCAATGCCTGTTGATAAAATGTCGGCACAGATAGCGTCTACAGGTTTGATGGAAGTACAGTTAAAAACAATGAAACATATTATAGAGGTTTTTGTCCATGAGGATGAGGCTAAGGATGACAGCGAACTGGCATGGCTATGCAATAACAGGGCAAGAGAGCACGCATTAAATGCATATTATTTATTATTCAATCCTGAAAAATTGACCGAAAATGCCGGTACGGGATTGAGGCAGGGGTTCGAGGATAAGGGACCAGTAAATACCGGCACATACGGTCACAGACATTAGGTGGTATAAATGAAAATAGGAATGGTAGTTGCAGAATTTAATTATGATATAACGATGATGATGTTAGAGAGAGCTAAAGAGCACGCAGATTTCCTGGGCGTTGAATATAAGGTATTCATGGTACCGGGAACATTTGATATACCCCTGGGAATTAAGAAATTATTAAAATTAAAGGACATAGATGGGGTAATAGCGATAGGCGCAGTAATCAAAGGGGAAACGGATCACCATAGAATAATAATGGATAATGCGGCAAGGAAAATAACGGATTTATCACTGGAATATGAAAAACCTGTTGCCTTAGGCATATCTGGCCCCGGGGAATCAAGGTTGCAGGCTGAAGCCAGAATAGAAATGGCAAAGGAGGCTTTAGAAAGCTGTGTTAAAATGATTAAATCGCTAAACGATTTATAAAAATATTTATTATGTTTTCTGTAAATTTTTTTGTACTTTAATGCCGAATATTTTATCATCTTTCCAGTATTTTTTGATTATTGTTAGAACTGATATTATAACAGGTATAATTAAAATTGCAAATGCTTTTTCAAAGCCAATATAAGGTATTATGGCGGCAAATATTAATGGTATAACCATGAATAAGCCCATATTGTACGAATAGAAATATGAATTAACTGCATTTCTTTCCTCTACAGTTGTCCCTCTTGATATTTCTATTGTTGATAACGGGAATATTGAGCCATGTGGTATACCTAAAAGCATCATTACAACAACAAATGCAGAATAATTCGGTAGAAATGGGAATAGTATCAGGGCTATTATGGTAATAGCCGGTGCAATTATCAACGGGTACCTTATATTTTTAATAGGTCTTATACTTAGGTATATTCTCGTGGATAATGAAACAGCAAAAAAGAATACAAATGGTAAATATGCCATATAACTGCTTACATGATATGCTGTTTCAGCAAATATTACCAGGAAAACCGATAGGGCAGCAAATGGGACATTATACGTTGTTATTGTTAAAATTGATACCCATAATCCGGAATTATGTTTTATTAATGAACCATATTCTTCTTTTTTATTGCGTTCTGGAAATTCCATGAAAAATGATACGACAAAGCCAATAATGCCTATAGGTGCAAAAAATAAAAATACTGTTCTATAATCAATAAATGTCAGTAAATATGTTTCCAGTGATGGACCGAAAACCAAACTAAAACTCAATCCAACAGAGTATATAGCTAATAATCTTTCCCTATCGGCTTTCTCAGGATATAAACTTGCTGATGTTACAATATTGGGCAATATTATTCCGTAAGCTATCCCAATTAAAAATGATATTATAAAAACACTGATATTGCTGGATAAATAATACAGTATTAACATTATAATTATTATTAAATTAGCAAATATAAACACCTTTCTTCTTAGTTTAGAATTCATTAACGGATTTAAAAATGCTGTTGCAAGTACAGTTCCAAGATATACTATTGCCGTCACCAGTGCAGACAGTATATATGAGAAATGCAGTAAATATTTTGCAAATGGAGATGCTGTTGTAACAACCATATCATTTGTTGACCGCATTGATATTGCCATTAAAATTAGAATGATAGAATATAATAAAAATAAATGTTTATTGCCGGTTAATTTCTTCATAGGAAGTTATTTAACAATATTATTAATTCTTTACCTGTAATAGATAGATATATATATAAAATATGTAGTAAATATCTCTTATTATACCACCAGAGCTAAGATACATAATAGTATATGTTAATTATTAAGAAATTGGGGCATCAGAGGATCATTAATATGTTATATTATTGCCATACATTATAATTGGATTACTGTGATATGAAGGACAAAATATTGATTGTGAAGGTCGTTGTGATCTTACAGAACTACCGGGTCTCATATAGATCCTCAAAGCACTTCTTCGGCAATCATCCCGAATTTATGAATAACACTGGCATTGACAGCGATTTTGTTATTATTTTTAACCAGATATAATACAGGAGCTGTCGGGAATATGCAGTACTGAGAAAAATCATTGCGGGACAGTATACATGCAATAAAAATACACAACTTTTAAATAATTATGCTGCATATAATTATCTTGTGAAGAATAATGTTCTAATTGATAGAAAAGAGGAGCTTGCATTTTTAAACGGGCTTTACAACAGCAACAGGGCTGAGCTAATAATCTTATATGGAAGACGCAGGATAGGCAAAACATTTCTTCTAAAACATTTCTCAGAAACAAGAAATGCAATATATTATCTGGCAACAAAGGAGAATGAAACTGTCCAGGCCCGCGAACTCTCAAACAGGATCGCGAAATTCTATAAGGATGATGCACTTTCAATTAATCCGTTCAGTTCGTATTCCCAGATATTTGAATATTTAGCAAAAAAAACAATTGAAAGAACACTTCTTATTATAGATGAATTCGGCTATATTATGGAGACAAGTCCATATATATCTTCAGTACTTCAGAAATACTGGGATGAGGGAATGAATCAAAGTAAAATTTTTATAATATTAAATGGCTCTATAATAGCAATGATGGAATCACTGCTCAGCGTAAAAAACCCCCTATATGGGCGCAGAACTGGCCAGTGGCACATGAAGGTTCTACCCTTTGTGGAATTTTATGATTTTCTTAAATCCAAAGAATTTACAGACATTACACAGTGCTGGGCCTTAACAGGTGGCATAATATTTTATGCGAAAGAGTTTATGGATTATAAATCAATTAAAGAATTTATTATGAAAACATTCTTCAATAGGGGGCACGCCTTTTATGAAGAGGGCAGGATTATTGTTTCGGACGAATTTGGCGAAACGCAGACATATTTTTCAATTCTTTCAGGAATTGCAAAGGGTATAACAAAATCAAACGACCTGTCTAATTTTATAGGTATAAAAAATACCTCGTTAAGCAGCTACATGAGAGCACTTATTGAAATAGGGTTTGTAGAAAGGATAGCACCTGTAACAGATCCTGAAAACAGCAAGAAAACCAGATATTTTATTAAAGACAATTTTCTTCGTTTCTGGTTTTCCTTTGTTTATCCGAACAAAAATCTTGTGGAAATAAATAAATTTTACGAAATTGAAAATGATATTAAAAAAAGATTTCCCGTTTTTATGGGAAGGGCATTTGAAATGCTTGTGCGTGAGAATGTCGTGAAATTTATAAATATGGACTTTGATAAAATCGGGACATGGTGGGGCAGGAATCCAGAAAAACTCAAAGGTTTCAACGAAGAAGAGATAGATGTAGTTGCTATCAACAATAAAACAGAGAATATACTCTTTGCCGAGTGTAAATGGACAAACTCAAGGGTAGGGATTGGTGTTTACAATGATCTGAAGAGAAAGGCAAAACTTGTGCAGTGGCACAATAATGACAGAAAAGAGTATTATGCCATATTTTCAAAATCAGGCTTTACTGATGAAATGAAAAAAGTTGCGGGAGAAGAACATATCCAGCTCTTTGATCTGAAAGGGATAAAAAAATGCCATTGCGAGCAATAACGCCAGTTAAACCCCGGATAGGCAAAAATCAGAAACCCCGAATTATCCGGTGAATGATGTTGATATAAATATAGATATCTATTTAATAGTATAAATAATTAAGGTTCACATGAAATTAAGTGAAATAGTACCTGAAGAATTCCTTAAGATTACAGAAAATAATGATTTTAATTTATATGACCACCAGGAAAAGGCAGTAAATGAGTTAAATAAAAATCATAATGTAATAGTTGCAGTTCCCACCGCTTCCGGTAAAACTTTAATAGCCTACATAGCAATATATAAAACGTTTTTAAACCATAAAAAGTCCATGTATATCGTTCCCTTACGATCTCTGGCAATGGAAAAATATAATGAATTGCTAAGTTTAAAATCACTTGGCATAAGGGTAACAATATCCATAGGGGATTATGATGTTCCACCATCATTTATAAAAAATTATGATGTTATTGTTTCAACCTCCGAAAGGGCAGATTCAATGCTTCACAGGGACCCTGATATATTAAATGAATTTGGATTATTCATTATAGATGAAATTCATATGATCTCTGATCCAACAAGGGGACCGAGACTTGAAACGGTTATTTCATCATTGCTATATTTGAATCCAGACATTATACTGTTGGGATTATCCGCAACGGTTTCTAATGTAAGGGAACTGGCAGAATGGATGAATGCAGAAACGGTTATATCAAATTTTAGGGCCGTACCCCTGGAAACAGGGATTATATATAAACATGAATTGATAAAAGAAAATGAAAGGGTTAAGTTAGGCATAGATGATGAATTGAAGGTGATAAAAGAAAGTATAAATTCAGATGGACAGGCCCTGGTATTCAGGAATTCAAGAAGGAATACTGAAAAATATACAGAGGTTTTAATGAATAATTTTAACCTTGGCAATGATGTTAAATCCATGAATATACAACTGGATGCACTTAACGATAAGATGATCAATATGATTTCACATGGTGTTATGTACCATCATGCAGGTTTATCAAATGATCAGAGATCTATTGTTGAGAAATTATTTAAGGAGGGAAATATAAAGGTAATAACGGCAACACCAACACTGGCAGCGGGCGTCAATCTCCCTGCAAGGACGGTTATCATAAGGGATATAACAAGATTTGCGGATGGGTATAGCAAGCCAATATCAAATATAGAAATCCAGCAGATGTTAGGCAGGGCTGGAAGACCAAAGTATGATAAAAGGGGTTATGGTTATATTTACGCATCATCGCCATCGATGCTTGGTGTTGCAAAATCATATTTAAATGGTGAAATTGAGCCGGTTATATCAAAAATGGATTCCAACAGTTTAATAAGATTCAATATATTAGCCTTAATTTCATCAGGCATAGCCAGGGGCATGGATGACATAAAAAATTTTTATAAGAAAACCCTGCTGGCAATACAGAAAGATATTTCAGATTCCGAACTGACCTTTGAGAGTGCGTTATATTTTCTTGAGGATAATAAGTTCATTGAGGAAAACAATAATACCTATGATGCAACGAGATTCGGCAAATTAACCTCAGATTTATACATAGATCCTGTTACGTCATTAATATTGAAAAAAGCCCTTGAATATGATTTTTCAGAGGAGTTGTATCTATATTTTATATCAAAAACACCGGATATGCTGCCATTTAATTTCAGGGAAAAGGATTATGATTATATTGAAGAATTTCTGGACAGATTTAACATAAACGATTTCAGCGATGAATCTATGAGGGCTGCCAAAACCGCAATAATATTGAACGAATGGATAAATGAGGTACCCATAAATACTATAGCAGAAAATTTTGATGTTGGTCCCGGTGACATACAGGCAAAGTCCTCTTCGGCCGACTGGATTTCATATTCATTGTATAGACTATCATCAATGTTTGATAAATTAATGGAGCACAGGTTATTACAGTTCAATGAGAGAATAAAGGAAGGTGTAAAGGAGGATATAATAAAATTGATAGAGATCCCACAGGTTGGAAGGGTAAGGGCAAGAAGATTATACAATAATGGTTATATTTCACTGGAAAAAATTGCAGAGGCAAATAAAAATGATATATCAAACATATTCGGATTCTCCAGTAAACTGGCAAATGATGTAATAGAGAATGCACAAAAAATTACAAAAAGATACTACAGGAGTAATAGCCTTGATTCATATAAAAATCAATAAAAAACTGGCACAGGAAACGATTAATAAACTGAGGGAGGAGAATATTATAGATGATAATTATTTAATAAAACACGATAATGATTATGTATATATCCCTGTCAGGAAAATAATAGACAATTATGATACAGTGGACATTGATGGAAATAAAAAGGAAAATAATAACACAAAAATATCATTTTCATATGATGTGATAGGTAATATTGCCGTAATAAAGGGAAAAACAGAGAATGAGGTAAATTATTTAGCTAAGGAACTCATAAAAAGGAAAAATATAGAGACAATTTATTTAGATAGGGGTATTTCAGGCGAATTCAGGAAACGTTCACTGGAATTAATCTATGGCAGTGACAGGAAAGAAACATTATACCGGGAAAACTCAATAAATTTAATGGTGAATATAGATAAAGCATATTTCTCACCAAGATTATCAACAGAAAGGTTGAGGATATCAAATGAGGTTAATGAAAATGATAACATAATAGATATGTTCTGTGGTATAGGTCCTTTCTCAATTTTAATCGCAAAAAAGGTAAAATGCAATATAATAGCAATGGATAAAAATCCTGATGCAATAGAATTATTAAAAGAAAATATAAAATTAAATAAATTAAAGGGAAATATAACACCATTATCAGGCGATTCCGGGGAACTAATCAAGAATTACAGTAATATTGATAGAATAATAATGAATCTGCCACATGATGCGTATAATTTTTTAGTTCCTGCTTTCAATGCCCTAAAAAATAGGGGTGTTATAAATTATTATGAAATATGCGACCTGAATACACTTGAAAAGAGAATGGAATTTTTCAAGGATTCCGGTTTTGAGATAGTTTATAAAAGAATAGTCCACGGTTTTTCAAAATATCTGAATATGTATTCCATAGAAATAAAAAAAATATAGAAAAAATTATTATATATAGTTAATTACAATTATTAATAAAATGAGTATACGTGAAAAGAGTATAACCAATAAAATAGGTGATATCGCCTCAGGGCTTTATGAAACTGCACTTCTTGATGAAATTAAAAAATATAATGTCCCGTTACATCTGGGCATAATAACGGACGGCAATAGAAGATATGCCAGATCAATAGGTTTATCCGAAAATGAGGGGCATATAAGGGGCAAAGATAAATTAGATGAGGTTCTGAACTGGTCACGTGAAGCTGGAATAAAAATAGTTACTGTATACGCATTTTCAACGGAAAATTTTAAGAGGGACGATGACGAGGTAAAATTTTTATTTGACCTTATAAATGACTCATTAAATGGTCTATTGAAGGATGACCGGGTATATAAATATAAAATAAGGGTTGAGGTTATCGGTGATTTAAAGGGATTGCCGGATTATTTAAGAAAAACCATAAAAAACGTTGAGGAAACAACAAAGGATTTTGATGAATTCAGATTTAATCTGGCAATAGGCTATGGTGGAAGGCAGGAAATAATAAATGCGGTTAAAAACATAGCAACGGATGTCTGCGGGGGGAAAATATCCATAGATGATATAAATGAGGAAACTGTAAGAAATTATTTATACGATGGGTCTTTGCCTGATCCTGATTTAATATTCAGAACCAGTGGTGAGGAGAGAATATCAAATTTTTTATTATGGCAGTCAGCGTATTCAGAATTATATTTCGCTGATGTAAACTGGCCTGAATTAAAAAAGTTAGATTTTTTAAGGGCGATATATTCATATCAAACGAGGAAGAGGAGGTTCGGCAAATAATGCACGTTGCAGTTGATGATACGGACAGCATAGATGAAATGTGTACAACATATATAATATCAGAAATTATGAGCAGAAAAAAATATGATATTATAGGTAATCCGGAACTGGTAAGATTAAATCCAAACATAAGCTATAAAACACGCGGCAATGGGGCATTAAACATAAATCTTGGTAGAGGATCCGGGAAAAAAAAGATTACAGGCAGGATAAATAATGAATATATATATTCATGTGAAAGACTGGATGAAGAACCCGATGAAGACGATTTAATGGATTTTGTATATAATATTGTAAATGATTACTCCGTTAAAACGGATATAAAAACAAGCCCCGGGATTGTAATATCAAAAGATAGATTTGATGAGAATTTATATTATAAGGCTCTGGAAGAGGATATAAGCATAGAGTTTATTGAAAATTATCTGAAGGACAGGGCCATATATAAGAAAATAAATACAGGCCATGGAATAATAGGATCTGCTGCATCCCTGGCGTGGAACAGAAAAAAAATAACATATGAGTTACTGGATTATAAATACCCAAACTATGGTTATATTGATAAAAATACAAAAATGAAAATAGCTGAAATACCGGAAAAATATAATACAACCTTTAATAATATAGATAGAGATAATAATTATCCTGCAATATTTCCAAAACAAAAAACTCCGGTTATATTCGGCATCAGGGGAACAAATGAGGGGGATTTAATAAAAATATACGGTGAAATAAAAAACAGTTATAATTTAAATGATGCAAGATGTGTAATATATGAAACGAACCAGGGGACAGATGACCATATAATAAATGACCCGGAATTTTTATCGGATCTTGGGTCATATGCCATAACCGGAATAATTTCATCACATCCATGTGTAATCCGGGGCGGGCACCGTTTTATAAACATGGAATATAAAAATATTAATGTAAAATTATCTGCATTTGAGCCAACAAAGGAGTTCAGAAAATTAATAGATTCTTTACTGCCGGGGGATATCGTCAGGGCATACGGATCATATATAGACGGCACATTAAAACTTGAAAAATTAATGGTAAATTCTGTTTCAAGGTTATTCAGGAAAGAACCGCCTATCTGTGGGTCATGCCACGTAAAAACAAGGAGCAAGGGCAATATGGATTACAGGTGCCCGGTATGTAAAAAAAGGTATAAAAATCCTAATATATACGAGGTTGGAAGGGATATAAAACCTGGTTATTATGAGGTCCCTGTTATAGCCAGAAGGCATTTATCAATGCCCGTTAAATTATCAAATTATTTTGGTGAATTCAATGATATGTATAAGTGGGATTCCGGGTACAGGTAAAACAACCCTGTGTAAAATGTTAAATGAGAATAATTTAAGATGCGTAAATTTAAACAGTATAGCAGATGAAAATGGCATAATGAATGGTGATACTGTAAATATCGATGCATTAAAAAAAATAGATATAAAATATGATATTGTGGAATCACACTATTCCCATTTAATTAACTGTGACTATGTTATAATATTGAAGGATGACGAGGACGGATTAATAAACAGAATGAGGGGGCGGGGCTATAGTGATTCAAAGATAAATGAAAATTTAGATGCCCAGAGATCTGATACAATTTATTATGAAGCCCTGGATCACCTGCCTGAAAACCATATTTTTATTATAAATGAGGATTCCAGGAATATAAATTCTGTTTTCAATGAGGTACTTAATCTTATATTATCACTGAATAAAAAAGTTAATTAATAATATTAATTTTATCAGGTATGTATGATTGCTCAAAAATAAGTATAGTAAGAGTTAGATATATGGATGGTACAGAGAGGACATTAACAGAGGATGAGACAAAAAATATCTGCAGCATGGCAAACGATAAAAATGATTCCATAGAAAGGATATTAATGAAACAGGAAACTAAAACGGTAAGATATGTGGAGATAAATCCTGTTGACTATAAGCCTAAACTTAATAATGGCAGGGTTTTAAAACCGGTGCCACCATATTAATTATTTAATTTTCTTTTTTAACTGATTTATTTCATCCTGAATACTTTTATCCATAGGATTTTTCCTGGCTTTCTGCTCAAGTTCATCTATTTTCATTTCTATACTTTTCTTTTTTCTGTTTAAATCTCTTTTTCCGAGTCCCATGTATTACGGATACGAATTTAGTATAAATATTTTTTATATAATAAATATAATGTGAGCTATAATTTTTATTGATAAACAGTTTAATTGAAAATAGTTTATGGTATAGAAACGTTAAAATATTAAGTTATCATGGGTGAATGATATAGATGGAGAAGATCAATAGCTACGATGTGTGGAGAGAATTTATTAAAACGTGGAAAACATGGTATCGTGCATCTGAGAAGAATTTAATATCACTTGGTACTTCCACTGTTGAATACCGAATATTAAAAAATTTAAATGAACGCGGCACATTACCTATGATAGAACTGGCGAATATAAATTTAGTAACACAGGGATGGATTACGGGAGTGGTCGATAAACTTGAAAAATCTAAATATGTTAAAAGAGAGCGAAGTGAAACTGATAGAAGAGTTATAAATATAGATATAACAAAGAAGGGGAAAACATTATTTAAAAAAATAGAAACATTGCATTTAAAATTTATAGATGATTCATTAAAAAATTTTGATGATGAAGAAAAAGGCAATATATTAAATATACTTAAAAAAATAGAGGAAAACATAGAATAATTAAATTTTATGTTAAACAAAAAAGATTATAATTAATGTTTAACTACCATAGCATAGATGGACTATAATTATCTGTATTTAGTAATATTGATCGTTTTTTCATGGGTATTTATTATCTTATCACTTGCCCCAAAAATAAATAAAACAAAACATTTTGCGACAATGGGTCCGGCCCTGATGATAAGGGCAACAAAAAATCGCGGTACCCTGGATGCCGTATCAAAACGCCTGCCCGCTAAAACTATTGGAAAGATATCAACAGTACTGGTTATTCTGGGCGGATTAACAGCATTTATAATGCTTTTATATGAGGCTATATTAATTACAGTAGTGCCTATACCTTCAGGTGCGGCACCATCACCGTTAGAAGACCTTGCAATACCTGTTATAAACCCATTTATACCATTAGGTTACGGGACCGCAACACTGGTTTTTGCTGTGGTAATACATGAAATGTTCCACGGCATAGTTGCGAGAAAACACGGTATAAAGGTAAATAGTGTTGGTGCATTATTTTTTGTAATTCCCGTAGGTGCCTTTGTGGAACCGGATGAAAAGGAAATAATGGCAGCTGACCCTGTTGTAAGAAGGAGAATAATAGCAGCGGGACCGGGAATTAATTTAATAATTGCAGTAATATGCATATTATTACTGGTATTTGTAATGATGCCGGCATCTACACCGATACATAATGGCATTTACGTTGAGAGTTCAACAGCAATTGATCCAGTCCATGGCCATACAATACCGAAAAGTTATGAAATAATAAAATACGGTAATATAAGTGGCAATGCCTTAAACAACCTGGAAACAACATCTAATTTAACCCCCGGAATGGAAAATGTTGAACTGTTCAACGGCAAAACCTATGTAAATGAAAGTGTGCCTACCGGTGTTGTTATCAGTGATCTGATTTCTGGCTTTCCAGCTGCAGCACATAATGTTTCCATAAATTCTATAATCTATAAAATTAATAATAAAACGGTATATAATATCAATACCTTAGGCAGTATACTGAATAATATAACTCCGGGCAAAAACGTAACAATGGAAACAATGTCGTTTGGTAGTTCAGTACATTACCACAATTATACAATGAAAACTGTATCAACATATAGCTATTATGCAAAGAATGCCCCTACAGCAAATAAAAATGCATATAAAAGTGAAAGTTTTATAGGGGTTGGAATAACATATTCAGGAATTGGATACGAGCCGATAAGTTATATGCATAGCCTGGTATTCGGCGGATTACTGGCAGGTTCTGGATTCTATGAGACACTGGGTTTGCCCATACTGGGATTATCACCTATACCGACCGCATTATCAGGTTTATTTGCAACGCCCTTTAATTCCTATATATTCTTCGGAATTGTAAATACATTATACTGGCTATTCTGGTTCGATTTCCTTTTAGGCATATTTAATGCACTGCCATTATCGATACTTGATGGGGGACAGTACTTTAAGGATTCCTTAGCAATAGCATCGAGAAGAAAACACCTGAGCTTCCTGAAGGATCAGCAGAACATAACAAAAATATATTATATAATAGGCATGTTTGTTTTCATGCTCTTGATGTATATAATAATAATACCGTATGTACATCTATAATAATAATTTATATTTCCGATAAATATTTTTTTAGTGCATTGAAAAATTGTTCTGGTTTATCAAGTTGAACGCAGTGCTTTGCACCGTCTATTTTTATAAATTTTGATGAAGCTATTAAATCATGGTATCTTATTCCATGGCTTACTGGAACAATATTATCGTTGCCGCCCCACAGTATTAAAACAGGTTTGTTTATTCTGTTCAATTCGTTCAGTATATGGTCTATACCGAGACCACCTATTATTATTGATGTGTTTACAATTTCTGGATAATCTATTATAGCCTTTAATGCAGAACCTGCTGAAACCGATGGACCTATTATGTATAATGAGTATAAATAAAGTTTTTCTGAAAAATCCTTTATGAACCTTGAACCCTTTGATGGATCAGATCCAAAATTATATAAATTATTTTTCTCTGATTTACCGAAACCCGGATAATCCACTGCATAAACATTATATCCCCACTGGCCTATTTTTCTCAATGCATCTATATTTGCCCATGATTGCGATGTTGTTTTTGAATCGTGCAGTAAAATAAAGCTTCTCTGACTTCCATGCTCATATGATAAATAGAATAGTTTTTTACCGTTCAATTCCATAGTATTCTCATTTACTTCCATAGTTCATAATTTAATTCTAATATTAAAATAATCATTAAATTGAATATATAAATATAATTTACATAATAAATTCCTTATTAATAATACTGAGAATAAGAATCTTAAAATAACATAAATTTATTAATTAAAATATGAAACTCAAAGAATCATCATTAGATTTCTATGCATTCGTCAATATTTATAAGGATGAAATAGAAAATTCATTTATAAAAAAGATATATCAGGTAAATTCAAAGGAATTCATATTCCAGATATACAGATCCGATATAAAAAAACGGGAATTTTTTGTATCATTATCAAAGGGTATAGCATTTTATGATGTTGAGAAACCTGATGAAGCATCACAGTTAGCCATGCTATTCAGAAAGCAGTTATCCGAAAAGAGGATAGTAAAAATAGAGCAGATAAACTTTGATAGGGTAATAAAAATAACATTACATACAGGCCAGGAAATAATTTTAGAACTATTTGGCGGGGGAAATTTAATACTTACAGAAAATAACAAAATAACCTTTGCAATGGATCAGCATGTATACAGAACAAGAAAGGTACTCATTAATGAAGAATATATACCCCCTGCAATTGTAGACCCGGTTGAAAATTTTGATATATTTAAGGATACGGTTGATAATAGCAAGGCATCAATTGTAAAAACTCTGGCGACAAGGGTTAATTTAGGTGGTGAAATAGCCGAAGAAATATTATATAGATTAAATGTTGATAAGAACAGAATGCCATCAGAAATAGGGGGAGATTATAATAATATTTATGATAATATAAAATTAATAATGGAGGAGGCTAAAAAAAATAAGGCATATTATTACAGGGATGATGATTTATTATCCCCTATAGTTTTAACAAATTTAAAAAGAGATCCTGATGAAACATTTAATGGCCTGAATGATGGAATAGTATATTATTTAAAGAATTATCCCGAAACAGAAAAGAGTAAATCAAGTACTGAAAGAAGAATAGAATCACAGAGGAAATCAATAGAAGAATTCAATAAATTAATGATTGTATATTCTGAATTTGGCAATTATTTAAAAATGAATTTTTCCCCACTGAAAAAACTTCTTAGCATAATATCAAACAATGTTAAAAACAGCAATACAGCGGATATAAAATATAATGACCTTGAAATAACGGATATAAACCCTGCAAAAAAGACATTTGCAGTAAATTATAATAATACTAAATTAACATTGAATTATACCAAATCTCCCGGAGAGAATATAAATAATATATTTAATGAATCAAAGGATTATAAAAGTAAAATAGAAGGGGCAGAAAAGGCTATAGAGGAAACAAAGAAATTAATATTAAAAGAGTCTAAAAAGGTAAATAAGAAAAAAAGGGCAAAATACTGGTTTGAAACATATCACTGGTTTGTCTCTTCAGATGGCAATACTGTTTTATCCGGAAGGGATGCAAAGACCAATGAAAAACTTGTTAAAAAACATATGAATGACAATGATATATATGTCCATGCCGATTTATACGGAGCACCCAGCACGGTAATAAAACATGACAACATAGAGATAACAGATGAAACGATAAGGGAGGCATGCCAGTCTGCAATATCATTTTCAAGGGCATGGCCTGCTGGAATAGGGTCAAGTACTGGATACTGGGTATACCCATCACAGGTAAGCAAAACACCAGAATCCGGAGAATTTGTATCCAAGGGTTCATGGATTATAAGGGGCAAAAGGAATTATATTCTTAATTTACCACTGGAGTTAAAAATATCCATTATAGATTATAAGGGAAATGAGATACCGATGATATCCCCTTCAGGTACAAGGGTAAATTCTGATAAATGGGTTATAATAAAGCCTGGAAATGAGAAGAGATCTGTAGCAGCGGAAAAAATAGCAAAAATACTGGGAATAGATAAAGTAGAAATAGAATCAATACTGCCACCCGGTGGCTCTATAATAGCGGAAACCTATAAAGAAATTAAGGAATTAAGCTAATTTTTGTTTTAATTCCTCTATAGTTGATACATCTGTTGGGTCAACATTTCTTATCAGTGCGAGCTGATATGTTAAATAATCTGCATAATGTATTAAATAGAATAATTTATCAAAATATTGATCTGACGGTGATTTTATAAGATTGAACTGTGCTCCCGTTATTTCCTGGGTTATCCTTATCCTCTGGTTTACCCTTGGATTATCTGATTCAAATACATAATATAGGTATTCATCCCTTCTATATGCACTTTTCAATGGCATGGTATCGTTATGGTTCAATTCCGGGAATGAATTGGAAAATGCAAATGTTTTGGCGTTTTCATTAAACTGTGTTTTCCACCTATATGCTACGGATTTGTATGGCCTTGATCCAAATATTATGGGTATGTAACTGTTTTCATATATTTTAAAGGCATCGTTTTTCATTTCATCGTGATTCTGATCGACAGAATCCAGGGTTTGATAAATACCATCCAGCTGTTCATCACTTACAAGGTCAAATGTATTATACAGTGGCATCAACATGGAACCAAGTGCGGATCTTGGCTGTACACCTGAAGGTATTATTATTTTATTATCAATCATCGTCTCAAGCTTACCCCCTGACGTTATTCCCGCTACATGTGCTCCCTTATTTTCTGCTTCCCCTATATTCTCCAGGGTTTCCTCGGTGTTGCCCGAGTAGCTTATTCCTATGAATAGAGTCTTTTCATTGACAAAGTCCGGTATACCGTAGTCTCCCACCGTTATAACAGGTTTTCCCCTGTAATACTCCTGAAATATATTGCCCACGACACCGGATCCACCCATACCGCTTATGACAATATTATCGAAATCAAAATTTATATCAAACCTGTTTTTAATTTTTATTTGCTCCTTTAAATTTTTTAGTTCATCAAGAAAATTCATTATTACATAATAATAAATGGTTTATTATTTTTTTCATTTCTGACCATGGCAATTATCCTTATTATTTTATAAGGAAGTATTCAGGATGCTTCAGTGTATCAATAAATTTATGAAGTAATTTACGAAACCGGAGGCGGGAAGCTTATGTATTTAACTGATACGTTACCGTATGTGTTCATCTAAAAGTGCCTTAATTTAGGGGTTTTCCTGTATTTTATGGATAATTTGGAATGGAGTATACAGTAACTGTTAGGAAGGAAAAATAAACGTTTGGCGGTATTTGTTATAGCAGGCAGTAATGGTTCTATTCTGTCCTGTTAACAACCTCATAATTATTTATATTTCTAGTTTTTCTTATTGTTGATGCTGTTACTATAACTGCTATTAAGCACAGTAATGTGGTTACATCTATTATTATAATTAATGTACTGTAGCCAACATAATCACCTATAAATCCCAGTACAACGGAAATAACACCACCGAATAATGCGCCAAAATTATATGAAATGCCGGATATGGTACCCCTGGCTACTGGATTTATGCGTTCCATCAATAATAATGGTACTATGGGCATTGATCCTATGCCTGTTGTAAATATTACTAAACTTAACAGAGAAAATGGCTTTAAAAATGGGGAAAATGGCATTGCAAACCATGCAAATATTAATGAGATAATTCCACCTGAAATTAATAATGTTTTTTTGCTAATTCTCATGGCAAGATTGCCGAAAATTATGAATGTAACTGTTATAACAATACTTGTTATTATCATCATATAACCAACAGTTGATGGTGAAACACCAAAGGAGGGTGCTATTGTTGGATAAAATGAGAATATTGAAAAATATGCTGCAAAAAATCCTGATAGCATTACCATGGATTTAACCAGTGGCCTTTTGTAATCCAGTAACCTGATTTTTTCCATATTACTATTCTTTAAAATGTCCTTTGGAACCCTGAATAATGTGTACGGTGCAATTATTAATGGTATCGCACCGGTAATAAGCAAATATCTCCAGTTAACGGCTATTGTGGGTAAAAATAACAGGTATGTCACACCGGTTAATGCATATCCTATGCCATAACCACTCTGAATTATGCCGAATATTGTCCCCCTTTTGTTTTGAGGTGCAAATTCATATCCGAGAACAGATCCTGAGGCCCATTCTCCTCCCATAAATATACCCTGAATAAATCTTGAGGCAAATAATATAATAGCATCCGGAGAAAAAGCCATTATGCCTGCAAATATTGCATAGCCTGCCGTGCTTATTATCATTATATGCCTGCTTCCATGCTTATCACTCATGTTTCCGAGGTAGACTCCACCAAAAAATCTACCAATTAAACCTAAAGCAAATAGTAAGGATACATCCACTAATGTAATATGATAATATCTCTCAAGTTCAACATATACGTATGTTAGAATTGTCAGGTCATAAATATTACC
>JAJZXU010000036.1 GCA_021806235.1 Thermoplasmata archaeon | reverse complement strand
TATCATACTGCCCATTTCGGATAACCTATCGCCATACCCTGAGAACTCATTATATTTTTCATAGAGGCCGTAATTTGCTATGTTCATATTAAATTGATCGCGTACACCTGTATAAATATTTTTATCATGGGAATACGTGAAATGTGGCATGTTAAAGGATTATTTGCAGAAATTATTATTTTTTATTATACTGTGGAGGTTATTAGAAAAACTCTAAGGAAAATCCTATAAAGCAGGCCTTTGCAGCGGACGTTCGTAAATATACAGTATGGTCAATGCTGTTATATATGTTTTACCTTGGTGGGCAGGTTCCTGTGGTTCTCCTGGCTGCTTACTACATGGAGGTTATACTCCATTTGCCAGTTGTAACGGCTGCATCAATTATAACCATAGGAGCATTTGTTACAATTCCTGCATACTGGATTAATGGGATATTAAGTGATGTTATCGGCAGGAAAAGTGCTGGAATCATCGGTACAATTCTTGCTTTTACCGGCGCAGCATTATTTGCATTAGTTGGGAAATCCTATATTTCTCTGGTTCTGGGATATACCTTTGCATCATTCTGGATTAATGGCAATTTTGCCAACGTAATAAATTATATAAATGAAAGCATACCAACCCGTATAAGGGGGACTGTTAATATGCTTTCCACAGGCATGGGGCAACTTGGATGGGGAATAGTAGCTTTAACTTATGGCCTCTTAATTCCATTAGTTGGTGTAAGGGGTGATATGGTATTAATACCCGGGATATTTTTTGGCATATCTATTGGAATACTTGTTGTCGGTAAAAAAATAAAGGCGGGGACGCCTTTAGAGGCAATAGCAACATAAATAAAAAGGTGATAAATGGAAAAAATAATAGATATAACCAGAACAATATCTTCAAACATGAGTATGTATCCTGGAGTTGAAAAGCCAGTGATAACAAAAGATCATTCCTTTGAAATGGATGGGTATAATACCAGGAGCCTAAAATTAACTACACATACTGGCACTCATTGCGATGCCCCCGCACATATGCTTTCATCTGGCAATACTGTAGACAATTTAGACATGCAGGATTTTATCACAAACGGCATTATTATTAAAATAGATACTAAAAATGAAGCGGGAATAGGGGTAAATAAAATAAGCGATGCTGTGAATATATTAAAAAAATACCAGAGCCTGATATTAATGACAGACTGGAATTATGAGGGCAAAGAAGCGTTTAATGAATATACTAATTTTCCACATTTAACCTTAGAAGCATCAGATTACATAGCTAAAAATCTTCCAGATTTACATGTTATAGGCATCAATTCTCCCAGCATTGCTATAAATTCAAATCTTTCCAGTAATGTCGAGAATGATGTTTTTGAGACACACAGGAGGCTTCTACTAAAAAATAAGCTAATTTTAGAAGACCTCGATTTAAAATATTTCCAGAAATCGAATGATAATGCAATAGAGGGCACATTATTTTTTGCCCCCCTGAAAATTCTTGAAGGTGATGGAGGCCCATGCCGGGCAATATTTATTCTTAAGGATAATAAGATTTAAGCACAACCATACCCAACTCCCCCTATTTTGCATAATAGATATATTCATACCTGCCTAAGTTTAAAGCAATGCACATCAATCACAGGAAAAGCATATTCCATTAATTATAAAAATAATAGATAATATAGTTTCGCCTGATGATAGAAAGAGAAAGCATAGATCGCCAGATTCTGAAGATATTAATTATATTACAGATTTTTAGAACCCCTTACAGATCGGCAAATAGATTCCTCAACATTAATATAAATGAACTGCCTCTTAAACATGATAAATATTTATAGAAATGGGCATCATAACTATTTTATTTGATTAATCCCCTGCCATATAATAAAGAACTAATAAATTTAGTCTTTTACCAGTGAACAATAGTGTTCATTACTAATGAACAACTATATAAAGCACTAAAGCATTTATTATTATGATCCTAAAGGAAACACTAAAGGAAATTGTAATTTCCCAAAGAAATGATTTACTTTCCTCTGATAATGGAATAGAACGTGGAGAATTAAGGGATATTAACTTAAATATTCCATATGCTACAATATTATCAGGAATTAGAAGGTCAGGAAAAAGTACATTACTGCATCAGGTTATAAATAAAATGCCAGTTTTCTATTACCTTAATTTTGAGGATATAAGGTTAATAGATTTTGAAGCATCTGACTTTGAAAAACTGGATAATGTATTCCATGAAGAATATGGCAATTCAGAAGATTATTTCTTTGATGAAATACAGAATGTGGATAAGTGGGAAATTTTCGTGCGATCCCGCCTTGATAAAAAAAAGCATTTTTTGATAACAGGATCAAATGCTTCAATGCTTAGCAAGGAACTTGGCTCCAGGCTGACAGGCAGGCATCTTGATATTGAACTATTTCCATTTTCATACTATGAATTTCTTTTACTTGAAGGCAAAAAAGCTTCTCCTCAAACATTTTATGAATATTTATATAGCGGTGGATTCCCGGAATATTTAAAATTTAAAAGGGAGTTTATCTTAAGGGAACTGCTTATGGATATTTTACAGAGGGATATAATTTTAAGGTATAAAATAAGAGAATCCAAAATTTTGATTGATATGGCTATTTATCTTTTAACAAATACAGGAAGGGAGTTTTCATATCATAAGATTAAAGTTTTGTTTAACCTTGGTTCCATAAATACAGTAATTTCTTTTATTTCTTATCTGGAAGATGCATATCTGTTTTTTACAGTACCCCGGTTCTACTACTCAATGAAGAAGCAGCTTATCAATGCTAAAAAAATATATTCAATAGATAACGGGCTCGCTGCTGCAAACTCTGTTTTATTTTCCAATGATAGGGGCATAGTCCTGGAAAATGCTGTTTTCTTATTTTTGCGCAGGAAGTATAGAGAAATATATTATTTTAAAGAAAAACATGAATGCGATTTTGTAATAAAAGATAAAAATAGTATAATTATGGCATTGCAGGTAACCTATCTATTAAATGATGATAATAAGGAAAGGGAAATTAATGGATTGCTGGAAGCAATGTCAGAACTGTCCCTAAATGAAGGGTACATAATAACATATAATGAAGAGGATGAATTAAATATAGGAAATAAAAAAATATCTATTGTTCCTGCATGGAAATGGATGTCATAAATACAGTTAATTGAATTTATAAAACAACTTGCAAATTAATATTTTTATATGCTCTGAAATATTAGATATTATAGATTCATGATGGTTTCTGTGCACTATCAAAAATTTTATAGCTGTCAATAATTATTACCGAACTTTTTAATGCATCTTCCCACGATTTTTTCAATATCATTTTAATAGCCTCTTCATGAGTCCAGCATATAATGTCTGAATAGTATAATTCTCTGGGCAATTTGGGTAAATTATAGGCCCGGTCTAAAAATCTTACACCTTTAAACGCATCAGAGATTATTATAATATCAACATCGCTCCATAAATTAAAATCTCCTCTTGCATATGAACCAAAAAGAATCATGGTAGATTTCACGAATTTTTTATTTACTATATATGAATAAATTTTTAATTTCTTTAATAAATTGTTCCTGATAATTTCTCTTTTTTTAATTTCATTTATTAAAGGCAAGATGCCATCACCTTCTCTGTAAATTCTATAATATTTTTAGCCGCTTCCTTAGAGGCAATAGCATCATTTATTATAAAATGTTCCCATGGTGAACCTTCTGTAAATGCATCAGGGTACCTTGGTGATATATATAATTTATCTAAGTACGAGACAGAGTTTTCAATATTTTGGTCAGTTTTAAATATCTTTGATACGTCTTTATATAATTTAAGGATTCCATGCCCAAAAGCATTCTTTCCCATAGCCAGTAATATGCCTTTAATTGCAAGTTCAGCGCTCTGCTGTGCTTTAAAGCATGCCCAGCTATAACCAGAATTTTCTATATCCGAATCTATTAAATTAAATGTATATACAGCCTGGTCGAACCATCTATGAAATTCTTCGCAATCTAATTCCATGTTTCTATATAGTTATTGCAATTTAAAATTTTTGTGTTTTACCTCTGTCAAATTCCTCTATAATTATTCAATTATGGATAACGTACTTATCATGTCCACTTATGAAACACTGTTAGTTAATCGCCCTGTTGAACTATTAACCGGTTATTTATCGTCAGCAGTTGAATATTTTAAGAACAGACCCAAAGGTTACAAAAATAGGTTCTGCTGGATTCTGTTTTGGTGGAGGAATCTCCATAAATCTTAGTTACACGGGAAAGTTTCACAATTTCCGTGAAGAAATTATATAGAGCCATTTTTGGCACCCTCAAAGAAATATATGCATATAAACGATTACCCGGGAGCTAATAATTTCTCCCATACCCGTGTAAACAGCAAATTTATAATACTTAACATGTATTTTATTTAATGATAATATTTGACAGCTGATGATGAATATAAATTATTTATGGAAAAATCGGGCCGGTTTTTAGAGGATGCAGAAGAAAATTTTAGCAAAAATTACCTTGATATAGCAATGTTTAGCATTTATCAATCATTAGACTTATTTCTAAAAGGTTTATTAATATCAAAATCCGGTGATTTTCCCCATACACATAATATAGGATCACTGTTAGAACTATTAAAAGAATTTGCTGATAATGTGAGTATAGGCTTAATAAACAGATATTTAGAAGATTATAGCTTAGAGATATCAATGATTACAGATGCATATACAACTTCAAGATATTTTGAATCAAGCTATACCTTAAATTCTGTGAATAAAATTATTGATACAGTTAAAAAAATTGAGGGTGATTTAAGTGTTTAATACTTTATATATGAGGAGAAAAAACGTTTTTGATAACCTGAACTATTATATCAAGGAGTTAAAGAACATAGTAATGAATATGGATCCTGGGGCTGAAATTTACGAATTTGGCTCCACTGTTAATGGAAATTACAATATGGCAAGTGACATAGATATTCTAATTGTTACAAGCAAAAAAGAGGATATAATAAAAGCATTATGGAATGCGGATTTTAAGGAGCCTTTCGAGTTTCATATTAGAACACCTGATGAGGCGGGCCCATATTTTAGTCATGTAAAAGAAATCAAAAAGATTAATTAAACAAATTATAACGGTTTTAATTCACAATGTTATCTTTAATTAATAGCTCATAGCTAATTATATTTTCTGCCATTAATTTACGCCATTTTCCAATCTGTCAATATTTTATAGGCTTTGGGACAATATTATTCGGGGTGTTCACTCAGAACTTTTTCGTCGTCCTCTGTTAACCTTATTTCCCTGACGTGGAGCGTGAGGGAATATTTTCCAAGAAAATCAAGTACCGGTGAAACATCG
>JAJZXU010000029.1 GCA_021806235.1 Thermoplasmata archaeon | reverse complement strand
TATACGGAGAAGAAGGTATTCATTGCAGCCAGGAGATGCTGTTCTCTTCCAGAAAGAGGAGTGGAGCGTAGTGGGAACACACAGTTATGGTAAAAGTGTGATTATTAAAAAAGGTGAAAAAAAGATGGATGTAAATGTAAGAAAGGTAAAGCTAAGAAGGTATGGCAAGGGATTGAAATTTAACCTCCAATTCCTCCCACCTCTGAAGGGATGGGAAGCCCTGGAGGTTGCTTGATGATTAGGGGATTTGCTGAAGCTGTTTATAAAAAATATGATAAAAGTGCATATGAGTTAATGAATGAAGCATTATCAAAGGCACTGGACATGGCCGGGCTACAGAGAAATGATATAGATGGGTTTATATCAACATTTATGCCTGGCATTTTTGATGACAATGTTTACATGCATTTTTTTACATCTCAAATATGTAATTATTTAGGAATAAATGTAAAATATATGGATTCAATGGAATACGGTGGGCCATCTGTTTTAGCTGCATATTACAGGGCTGAAAAGCTTATAAAAGATGGAAGTGCAGATAATGTTTTATTATTATTCGGTGGCAAGGGTTCCCTGGTGAAGGATAAAAAAATAACTGTCGATTCATACGAAAAGATAGATAATGGTGTTACAAACACACCATATAAAAGCCTATTAAATGGCTATGATAATATAAACCCCGTATCTGATTATGCTTTAGCTGCTCAAAGGCATAAAAAAATATACAAATCAACAGATGAACAGAGGGCTGAACTGGCTGTAAAACAGAGAATAAATGCAAACTTATCAGGATATTCAATGTTTACAGGAGATTTAACAGTGGAGAATGTTATAAATTCACCGGTGATATCAGACCCACTGCATTTACTTGAAATTGTTTATCCCGTTGATGGCTTCCATGCATTTATAGTGTCAAAAAATGCCGGCAAATTAAGACCGGTAAAAATACTGAATTATGGAGAGGCACACTTTACAAAATTACCCGTTGAAATGGATGATATCACATTACTATCAGCGTCAGAAAGCTCAAAGGATTTCAGGGAAAAAATAAAGAAATGTGATTTATATGAATTATATGATTCGTTTACAATAACCGTTATGCTGCAACTGGAGAATACAGGAATAGTTGAAAGGGGCAAATCAGGTAAATTCATTGAAAATACAGATTTTAAATCATGTGGTGATTTTCCATTAAATACGGGAGGTGGCAGCATTAACAGGGGCCAGCCCGCATATATGAGTGGCAGTGTTCTGTTATATGAATCATTGCTGCAATTAAATAACATGGCTAAAAATCAGGTTAGAGCTGCAAACAGGGCTTTTATAAATGGCATAGGTGGGTGGTCAAGATCCCATTCCGTATCAATGATAATAGGTGAATAATATGAATTTAACCGAAATATATAATCAATATGAAAAAGATTTTAAGGGCAATATTCTGCCATATATAAAATGCAATAACTGCAATTACAAATTCTATTATCCCCGGGACATGTGCCCTGAGTGTGGAAGCAGTAATTTATCAATAGAAAAATCAAATGGCAACGGGAAAATATATTCCTATACAATTTCCGGTAAAAATATATGGGCAATCATAGAAATGGATGAGGGTTTTAAATTTTATGCAAATATAACCAATTCCGGTACCGTTGATATTAACAAAAGAATAACAGTAGCATTCATTAACAGAAATAATAAAATTCTGCCATATGGCGAAATTCAAAATTAAATTTTTAACTTAAAAATGCATATATAAATTAATATTTTTACATTATGTTAAACATACCCGAATTTGAAAGCAGCTTTTACATAGAAACATTCAATGCCTGCAACTGATTGCAGTAAAAATGTTAAATAGTATAGCTATATGAATACAAAATTTAATATAAAGAATTTCAATGCAATGCTATCATGCCAAAATTCATGCTGTACCTCCCATACTCCAATTTTATTGATTGCCATATTAACAAGGCACTCGGTTCAATTCCCTTAGGTTTTAGGGACGCAGGCTACGACTCACACATAATTGTTGGTGTAATGGAATCCAAAAATTATAAAAAACTTGGAATAAATGTACATGAAACGGGAAATTCTGATATAAAATATTTAGTACAGAGGGGTGATAGGCTAAAATTAATTCCACGGTTAAGGAATTTTCTGGATTTTAATGAATTCGCCAAAGTATATAAAATATTAACCAGGGAGAAGCCAGATGTTTTCATGGCATATAACAACTCAATTCTAACCGGTTTTATTGTCCTTGCCTACAGGATTAGATTTAACAGGCATAAGGCACACCTAATATTAAAACTGGACAGTGATGGTAGTGAATTTGCATATATGAAACCGTTCCGGAAATTATTATTTGAACTATATTTAAGCTTTCTTGGCTCTGTTTTTGAGAGGAGTATAGTAGAATCGTCATGTGGTTTAAGGGCATTTTCAAATATTCCCGTATTAGGTAAAAAACTTATTACAGTACCGAATGGCATATCCCATGAGTATATGGAGGATTTCGTTGAAAAGGAAAGGAAAAAGAATATTATTACTGTCAGCAGAATTGCAAAAAAAAAAATATTGTAATGCTCATTGAGGCATTTGCGGCTATGGTCATGAAATTTCCTGACTGGAACCTTGAAATCATTGGTCCTATTACGGATGAGCAGTATTATGACAGTTTAAAGAGTTCCGTAAAAAAATATGGCATGGAGAAAAGAATTTTATTCACCGGTGCATTTAATGCAGATCAGCTTAGGGAGAAATACAGTACATCATCAATATTCTGCCTGTTTTCCACATACGAGAGTTTTGCAATAGCAAGATGGGAGGCTATTGCATCAGGCATGTATGTAATTTCTACCAGTGCAGGATGTGCATCAGATAGCCTGAAATATGGCATTCATATTGTTCCTGATAATAATATAGAGATTGCAGCGGAAGAAATAAGCAATGGAATCAGGTCCATAGAAAACCATGGATACATTTTTGAGAGAAAGAAAATACCATCATATAAAGAACTTGCACTGAAAATAATAGATGAAGTGAATAACGATTAACCGCTACTGGCAGCTGGGAATTATTAAATAAAATTTCCGTGTGACCTTTTTCTAGAATATTTTTATAGAAGTTTGTGTGGAATAATGGTCCTATAATCCTAGAAGGCATTAATTTTAGTGGCTCTGAATGTAACATTTTCATTGCCTCTATTTTATAAACGGTACCATAAATTAGGATAAACCTTAATATAAATAAATTGAATTACCCTATAAGTGCATAATAAGAAATCTATAATAGTAATTTTTATTGCAATGATAATAGTTCTTTCATCCATTGCATTAATTTTTAATTTAAACAACGTTAATGTACACGGAATAAATAATAAAAGTAATGCTCTTAATAAAAGCAACACAGTATCACCGGTAAATCCAGCAGAGTTATATAAAAATGAACCTGCACCCATGGGATTAGCCGATTATGGAATAGGTTACAATAATGTCCCATATAAATATAACACAACATCATTTCTTGGTTCCGCAAAAATAAACAGTATATCTGTTATAAACAACACAACGGGAAGCAACTGCATGACCTTTCAATTCAATATAAACCTTGTTTTTTACAATGGTAATAATAAATATGTATACTGGGTTCAGGACGTTGCATGTGTTAATACCTCCTCTAAGGCAATTGCATTTATAGACAATATCTGGAATATGAGTTCTTATGCATTTATAGACAATATCTGGAATATGAGTTCTTATGAGGCAAATATGCATAATTCAACAATTGCCGGAAATGGAACAATAGGCAATTCTTCGGGAACCTATTTTTATTATTCACGTGCAGCTTCCACCTTGCCCGGCAATGATAAGCATTTAACATACCCTGCAACAATACATTTCATGGTTAACAGTACAGTGAAAAATGGTTTACCCGAATTAAACCTCATGTACAATGATGGTTATGGGTGGATTACATACGATAATCCAATTTTTAAATTTGCAAAAAATATAACTGCTGATCATGGTTTTGTTGTTGATGGTTATAATTATGAACCCAATAGCTATTCATTCTATGATGCAGAATTAATACTTGGTGGTCCTGGAGGTGGGTCTTCAACCGTGGATTTAAAATCCAATGTTAATTTAAGCATTAAATACTGGAATAACCATAATTACCAGGATATTTCCAATGCATATAATTATGGTAGCGATACAGCGGAAACTATAAGCAATGTCACATCAAATTCACGTTATTATATCTCCAACGGTTCAATTTTTGAAAATGTAAAGGCAGGTGGTGGTAGTTTATCCCAGGTATACACCTCCCATGATGTGTCATTATTGAATATATCCATGCCATTTTCAAACGGTTCTGTTTATATAAATGGGACAGAACATAAATTTGTAAATAATGGCATTAACCTGACAATTGCCCCGGGTAAATATAATGTAAAAATTTATGATGGGACTACACTTTATAAAAAGTTAAATGTTAGTTTATCTGCCGGAGAATACCTGCCGTTAAATGTTGCAAAAAAATATAATGTAACGTTTACAGAAACAGGTTTACCATCAGGAACCACATGGTATGTAAATTTAACAAACGGGCAATCGTTCAAATCGACAAATTCAACAATAACATTTATAGAAGCAAATGGAACATACAGTTATACAATTTCAACTGCAAATAAAATCTATAGGTCAGATTCATATGCCGGGTCATTCACTGTAAATGGAAAACCCGTATCAAAAAATGTTGCATTCTCCGGGGTAACATATAATGTAACGTTTACAGAAACAGGTTTACCATCAGGAACCACATGGTATGTAAATTTAACAAACGGGCAATCGTTCAAATCGACAAATTCAACAATAACATTTACTGAAATCAATGGAACATATAAATTTGCAGTAAGTGCAGATTTAAACTACACTTCAAATATAGTATCCGGAACATTTCATGTAAACGGCAGTAATGCTACGAAGTCCATTGCATTCTCTAAATCTCCAGGTATTGGCATTATAGATATAATTGCATTAACGGGAGTTGTTGCAGTTGCAGCAGGTTCTGCGGCTTTTGTAATTTTCAGAAAGAAAAAATAACTTAAAAATAAAAAATTTTTATCAAATTGTTCAAATAAATACGTTAAAAATAAATAGATAGATTATATTTCCCCTTATGTTGATATTATATACAACACTGGCAATAAATGCAATGCTGGGGAGAATAGATGATTTATTAATAGGTGTTTCTGCCGTTTTAATATCATTACTGTGGGTGCCTATAGCATTAAATTTTTTCAGTACAGATGAAACAAAAAAATATATGGCAAAGGAAAAATTAAAAAATGCAACTATTGGAACGATCATATATGTTATGGCAATAAGCGGTGTAATATATACAGTTTTTAATTATGTGGTAACCGGTAGCATATAATCATGATATCCAATATTTTAAATGGAATTATATCATTATTATTCTCATTGCTGGAATATTCAATTACAGTATTATGGGATCTAACGGTAAAGTATGGTTTAAACCCATATTACTCATATTCACAATTTATCAAACCGGATAGTTCATTTATTTCCTTTTACAATTTGCTATTCAATAATATATATTCAAATATTATAGTTACAGTAATAATTTTTTCATCACTATACATCTTAATAAAAAATTCATTTTTTGCACCTATAAAATTTTCAAGCATTATAATAAAGTTCTTTATAGCATTATTAATATTTTATAATTCATATGACCTGGGCATCTTATTTTTGAAATTTTCATATGTCTTTTACAATTATGTCTATAAATTAAACAGTAACTGGTATAACATATTGAATGTAAATCCAGCAATAGGCAGCAAAATAGTATCACTGTTTTTTATAAGTTCATTTGTTATGGCAATATCCATTTTATTTGCCATTCTAATATTCCGCCAGGCTTTAATAATATTCTTTGTAATTGTTTTCCCATTAATATCAATATTTTTAATAATTCCCGATGCTGAAAAATATGTATTTAAATTTATCAGGATATTCTTTGAATTATCATTTTTCCCATTTTTTACAATAATAATGTTATATACATTAACCATGTTTTCATATGACCCATTTTTACAGGTAGGCATTATATATGTGGCTGCAATTGCACCTGTATATTTTATGACAGAGGTTTTTAATTTATTTCGAGTGGGCCTGTACAGCATGTTAACAGGGATTAATTCTCCGCCAATGACATTAGGCCCAGAGGGATTATTAAATTCCGGAACATCACTGACCAGCATAATAAAAGAACCGGAGAGTTACTATGACCCGCAAAAATTTTAAAATTCCTGTTAATATATACAATTATCATTCCTATATTTACAATATGCCTGTGGAGAAATTAATTTTAATCATCCTTGGCATATCATTATTTTCCATATTTATAAGAATAAATTTTATTATTTCCATAATAATTTTTATAATATATTTTTTATTTTTATTTCTAATAAAATTTGATCTGAATAAATTCAATGAAATAAAGAGGAGGTTGAATATAAAAAAAATTAATAATAAAATAATTAAAAAGGATAATTTATTCTTTAAAAACAATGCATATTTCAGCGTGATAAGGATAGGCACGGACAATATTTACACAAATATAGAAAAGGAATACATAATAAGGAGTTTTAACAATGTATTCAATAATATAGAATCCAATTTTAATATTATTACAATGCCATATAATATTAATATAAACAATAAAAATAATTATTATTACAGTGTTTATTTAATATTAAAATCAAACAGTAATGAGAAAATACTGAATGATACCGGGTTTATAAAAAAATATTATAATATAGAAATACTGGATGATATAGATTTAATTGAAAACATTATAACATTCAATTACCATAAAAAACATAAATATTATTTCGAATATAAAAATAAATATTATTCATTTATAGATTTATACGATGCAAGGTATGATAATGATTTTTTATACCAGTTATTAATAGAAAGCCTTGATTTCCCTGTAATACTGGATTTTAAGGCAAAGAACATTAAAAAAGACCTTAAACTGGACAGGCTTTTAGCCGAAAGGGTATCAGAATCCATGAGGAAAAATAATAAAATAAAAAACTTAAATAAACAGATCAACGATTTAAAAGAAATAATAAGTGATTCGAGGATTTACGATTTTTCAATAAGATTAATAGTAGCTTCCAATCATCCTGTTAATTTAAAAAACAATGTTAACAGTATAATGAAATCAATGAATATAATAGGATTAACATTTAAATTATTAAAGTATTTTGATGACAATTCATTTGATTTACTGGACTATAAAGGTATAAATTATTTAATCGGGCTAAAAAATTTATCGTCAATAATTCCATTTTCATTTACAGAAAAACCCGATATAAGCAACTTCCCCATGGGAATTGAAATATTAAATAATAAACCCTTTTTATTTAACCCATTCAAAAAGGAATCGTACAATATCATAATAACGGGAGAAACCGGTTCAGGCAAAACATATTTTTCGGAAATGATGATAAATTCATCTAATAATTCGAGTATATATATTATAGATCCATTAAGGGAATATAATCATGGTAAAATTGTTGATGTTTCTAGGGGAGAATATTTAAATATAGATATAATAAACAATGAACAGAAAAACATTTTAGCAATAACAGTAAAAAAAATATTGAGAGATCTATCATTATACGATATTTTAAATAAAATTGACAGCTTCTCAGGGGAGAATAAAAATATGCTTTATATCTTAAATAAAATGAGCAATTATTATAATAAAAATAAATATATTGATTCATTTAAATTTTATATCAAAAATTATTTTTTAAAACCTGTTGAAATAAGCAATAATATAGTATTCAGGTATGATACAGATAATAACCTCTCTGAAATAAATTTCTCATTTATATTATCTGAAATATCATATTTAATGTCAGTTGACAATAAAAACAAATACGTCATTATAGATGAAGCACACCTATTATTAAAAGATGAAAGAATAGCAGAATCAATAGATATAATGGCGAGGCATTCAAGGCATTATAATACATCAATTGTAAACATTACACAGAATATTGATGATTTCTATATGAACAGTTTTTCAAGATCAATATTAAAGAATTCCATGCACTTTTTTATTTTCAGGCAAAAGGAACCTGTAAAGGGTGCAGTATTTCCTGATTTTGATATAAATACGTTGAATTTAAAGGGGGGTAGTGGAACCAGTTACTCAGAATGCTATTATTATTCAGACAATTATATTACCCGGTTGAAAATATTTGATAATAAGAATAATGCCATGAATACACAGAAATAGATAATAATTACAGACGTTTTCAAATAACTTTATTAACAATTTAAAATTATTGTCATATGGAAGGATATTACACGGGAAATATAAATGATGTAAAAAGCGATGAGGTGAAGGTTGGCAAATCAAAGGGAACGTATATACAATGGCTGATAACGGATAAGCAGGAAAAAAATTATGCGATGAGGAGATTTATTATAAAGCCTGAAGGAAAGATAGCAATGCATTACCATGACTATTACGAAAGCCTGTATTTTGTTAACGGAAAATGTTCCGTATGTGTTGATGATAAAAAAATGGAATTAAAAAAGGGTGATTTTATATTCATAGACTCAAAACATAAACATGAGATTATAAATAATGGCAATGAGGACCTTGAATTTATATGTGTTATAAATTATACAGGCAATATGAATATAACAGCTCTGGATGAAGAATGTTTTAATTCAAAATAAATCTATTTTTATTTATAACCACCATCAATTTTAAAAATTTGCCAGTTCTACATTTAATATATCCAGTATACTATCTGATTCAAACGTTTTCACTGCATATTTTTTAACATCGTTATATTCTGGATTAAATGCTATGAAGTATTTTGAACCATATTTCATTGATGCATCTGTCATTGATGACCCTATCGTTATAACATTTTCAGGTTTAAGCCCAAATTTATTTTCCACGCTATTCAGTGCAATATCTTTTCTCAACGGGTCAACGTTTTTTATAAATCTAAGTTTTTCATTTACTACTTTTATTTCATTTGCAATGTAATAGTCAAAATTATATTCTGAAGCTAATATATCTGCGTATTGCTTAATGCCTTCAGTTATTATTGTTACATATATATTATTTCTGTGCAGTATTGAGATAAATTCATCTATGCCGTCATATACCTCTGTGTAATCAAAGGAATCCCTTACAATTTTATCAAATTTATTATTGTCCACGTTTATGTTCAGTTTATTATTCATGTTATCATATAAATATCCAAAGCTGTATCTTATGTTATAATATGGATTTTTAGATAATTTATTCATTAAATTATTCCACGAATTCCGGTTTTTAAGTAATATGCCTTCCATGTTTAAGGCTATCATTTTAATCATTGTTTTGCCCCTTTATTTTTTCTCTTTTTAACTTTAATAATTAGTAGATATGATTTAAACTTTTCTATATTTTTCTATATAGCAGTATCTATTTCTATATAATTTCAAGAAAATCTGTTAATTATATTTTTAATAGAACTTTTTTACAGCTTGACTTCTCCACGTTTGTGATGCCTTTGATTTCCTCGCCGATATCATAATAAATTTGACACCCGATTGGAGAAAAAAAGTGGAGAGAAATTGTGAATGTACAGTTTCCCAGAAAGTACCAGATTTCATGTGCAAAAGTCATCACATATCCCGGATCAGGGTTCAGGTTTTACATAATCAGTAACATTACACCGCGGATAATCGATTTATCTGGTGTTCTCATCATTAAGCAGGGGGATAAAACACTGAAATTGAGATGATAACAATGTAAAAAAAATCATCTGGCAAATAGCACTATGGCAATTTCATTTGGCGAAGTCAGGATTTAATGTTTTGATAGTGATTGCATAAATTAATGTTTCCATTGTAGATGTAGTGAATTACTGGTTATTGAGTAGATAATCTATATAATGAACACAGAAACCCAACCCCAGTTCATGATGTCAAAAACAGGTTTTTAGAAAAACTCTAAACTATTTATCAGGTTCTAATGCATATGTTTTATTATCTAATTCTTCACTATAGCAGTAACATCCAATTATATTTGCAAGTAAAAAGGCAAGATAGTACATAGGCTTATATTTTTTCATTCTTTGTTTTTTATAATATGCCCGAAATGATTTAAAACAAAAGCCTCGTTGTGAGTCTATTGCATTTTTAAACCCTCTAATAAATAATCTCATACCATGGGCATAACGTATCTCCCTATATCCGGAAGTTTCCTGATTGACATCATTAAAATTTGTTATGTATATTTTATAATTTAATTTCCTGAAATGTGCAAGCCTTTCCCAGTCTTCTCCATAATTTAGATTTGCCCACCCCACAATTTCATTTGCTTTTCTGGTAGATAAAAAATTATTATAAATAGAGTTATCATCTATAGTGTTGATTTTACTATTAATGAATGAAATACTATCATCACTATATATCGTATCAAAATCGATAAACATAAAGACTACATTATTATCTGATTCTTCCAGTGCTTTATTGAGAGAAAACCCTCTTCCAAAGCCTCTTGTTGATTTAACTCTGAATATCTTTATACGATATTCATTCGAGTACTTTTTTAGGATCTCATATGTTCCATCATTTGAAAAGTTATCTGTAATATATATAAAAGAATAATTTAAATCTTTAATTGAATTTAATGTGTCAATTACTGTATTTGCATTATTGTAAACTGTCCCATATAAAAATAGCATTCACCATTAATTATAATTAGACATTAAATATTTTTGTATTACAAACCCTTAACACAAGATCCAGGGTAAAAACTCACGGCAATGGAATATTTCGGACAAGGAATCCACACCCTGCAAACTCTGTATTTAAATCCATAACCATCCTTAAATACACAGTCTTTCTTGAATCTATCATATATACATTGAATTCCTGTTTCCCCAAGAAATGCTTTAATGGTAAATGGTGGTTCCCTGTAGGGTTAATAAACATACCCGCAATATTATTATTGCTTTTCTCTATCCTATCAATTAACTCATCAAACCCCTTCCTTACACTGCTAAACCTTCCATGCCATAAAATATTGGCCTTACTATCCTGGATTTCCGCATAGTTAATAATTTCATGTGCGTCTATACCCAATGATAACATTACATCACTTCCACCCATACATATTACAGTGATTAAAGATTCATTAAGCATACACCTACGACTTCTCCACTGGGAAGAGAGTGCTTATCAGCTATATGAATCAGGGGATATTCAGTACATAGTTCAAAGGACAGTTTATCGCAACTCCCCCTTCCTGTACAGTCTGGCTCTAGCCAGATTAGTTCTTAGTACAGGTTATATTTCTTATATAGCACTCATTTTACATGCCTTTACAGTAAATTCTGTGTAGGCATAACCAATTATGATAAATTGTCATATATATTAATAAACTTAAAAAAATAATAAGTATATATAGCAACTCATTTCAGGATATCACAGAATCTAAAATTATAGAAAATTTTATATACAAATTAGTATTATTATTATGGAAACGTGTATAAATAAGAAAACTATTATAGCAATATTGTTTGCTACAATTATGGTAATGGCTGGCTTTACAGGATTAATGTATTATAATCATGAAAGTAATGATAAAAATAAAATAAATATACCTAAATTAGGCCATTATATTAAAAAATACAATTTTAAGGAGGTAGATAGTATAAGTCATAGGCTAACAATCAATAATACAAATCCGGATATCGCAAACGGCACAAATAAAAATACAACAATGAGTATGGATTATACGTTATATAATGGTACCAATAATGTTACAGGGTCACTATTGCATATATATAAAAACGGTAAACTATTACACGAATCATTACTGGTAAATAGTACGGATAATAAAAATTATAATTACAGTGTAATACCGTTATATTCAAAATCGAATAGTTATAATATTATAAATATCAGCACATCGATAATTAAAAAATATACGCACTCTGGCAAAATAAGTCCAGCATATAGCTATTCTTAAGTAAAGAACATATATTCAACAGGACCGCTCGGGTGGTTCCTTTCCTTTAATAATGCAGGTACCCAAAATCTTATAACGGATATGACAGCGTTATCGTTACTTACCGCCTACCTATCGGCCATTTTAAGTTTCACAGTTGCAGGCACTGTTATTGCCTTCCTGGCATCTGCTATACTGGCAATAGGTGCCTATGCAATAAACAACTTAAATAATAGTGGCGGATTGCATGGAGTTTATTTTGACGGGGCATATGGGCAACTGAGTGGATATGGCACACCATGGACACACGCTGTGCCATTGTGGGCAGAATGGTGAATAACGTGATATGGAAACTTGTTAAATATTTAAAAATTACAATCGGAATACTTGCCATATCAATGATTATACTTTTATGGGTCCAGAGCGCTATATTACACAGAGACATAGCCCCAGAAACCTATAACCACTTCGTTTTTCCCCTTTTATTTATAATTATTGCCATGGTTTTAATAACTATTATACTGACCATGCTGTCAAAACAAAAAACGAGATCGAATTAATAATTAGCCATGTGTGGAGGGTGCATATAAATGAATGGAAATGAAATGGAAAATAAACAGATGAAATATTATAGGAGTTATTCTATCTTGTTTATAATAGGTCTGATAATCTTTTTATCAATAGGTGCAATAGCTAATTTAATACTCCATATAATAGGGTTTATTATGATGGCTTCCGGCTTTGTCATAATGATATACTCAGCATCCATGATGATTTACATTAATCATATAAAATATAAAAATTACAGCATTCAGAATAATAGAATAACTAAAAACCTTGGAATGTTATCCGGCTCATTTTTTGTTGAAGGTGGTATGATAGTTTCTATTTTTCATTTACCGCAGTTTATTAAAATTAATCCTTCCGTGAATTTTTTTTGCCGATTATAACCGGAATTATAGCCTGGGCATTAATTATATATATTTCAGAGAGTTTAATTGTTTCAGATGAAAAAAGCATCAGAATGGATGGAGGCATGTTAACGATAATAACAGGCTTAACAGGCTCCTTATTTACCATCGGGGGTTTGTTTTTTGGAATAATTTTTGCGATAATTACAGGCATAGCAATAATGCTGGATAAGAATAATTCGGATAATATAACTGGCTAATTTGCTGGCTATATTCTCAGCCGGTAAATTGTTGCAATAAATAGGTAAATATAATTCTATTTTAACGCTTTTATCATACCTTTTTATCCTGCAATTTATAAATCCATAAATGCACTTGCCGGTACCTTTGTTTTTCCTGTTCCGCCATCACCCAATCCACCAGGATATGGCAATCCATACATTTTTCTGAATTCATGGTATTTTCTATATAATTTTATATAATAATATAAGGGCACATCTATTTTAATATTTTTGCCGTACCATGATAGGGGTTCAATTGCGATGCTATCAAATTTAGGCGTAACGCCATTTTCCATTAAATGTTTTATTCCATCAATTGTTGAATTTAAAGCATCATCTATATTATTAAACCCAATGTTGTTATAATCTACTAATTCCGCACCCGCAACGAAATTAGGGCTTACATTGCCAGTTCCAAAGATTCTATTTGCCTCAAATATTGTATTTAGCCATTGATCATAGCCTATGAATTTGTTCTTTCCAGGGGATACAAATGAAAACAATCCTCTATCATATATTTCTAAATTGGGATGATAATAATCCACTCCAGCTTCGTAGAATCTTTCCAGATAATTTTTATCCATTGCCTCTATATTTAATCTTGACGGCAGGTTTCTATCCAGTGATGATTAAACCTCTTTTATATATTTTATATAAAAATTGAATTCCTTTTCATGGTTTTTTATAGAACCTCCCGTTATCAGATACCTTTTTACCTCATTATCCCTGGATGCCAGTGAAACTGCTTCAGCAACCTTTTCAGGTTCTATTGCTGTACCTATATTCTTCCTTAAAAAGCCCCACGACCTGTAATTTTCATTGATGTCGCAGAATTTGCATTCTTCACTCAAACCCCAGTATTCACATATTCTAAAAGCAGTTATATCCAGTGTTTCTCCCCAGTATATTGCCGGTGAAATCTCATCAATGTTTGTATCATCTTTTAATTTATATTTATAATATCCATGTTCAGGGACAAAATCGACATCGGCTATTATTTCATTATTTAATAATAATTTTAGTTTATTGCCTGTTAAATCTATTTTATATATAGAATTAGAATTATACCTGCTCTGTATTATCGTGGGCTTTAAGTCATATGTACCATTTTTTATTTTAAATTTCTGGGGTATTATCTTCGATTTTGATTTTACCTTATCAGGCACATCCACATCAAATGTAAATAAAAAATATGCCTTATTCTGGAATTCGGTATTATTCAGGGCAGTATCTGTAAAATAAATGCCGTTTTTTAAAATATCCTCCTTCAGTATGACCTCTCTCGGAAAATCTGTATTGTTGTCAAAATAATTCTCCATTACATTTTTTTCATTCAGCAAATCCATAATAATGCAATACTTAAAAATATATAAATCTTATTAATTTTGAAGATTTTATAACTAATCATATACTAACAGATGTTCGTAAAGAATAAAATAATCTTCTGATATTTATACTATAAATTATGATTTTTGTTAACCACATTAGCAGGCACTACTGGAAGTGAACATTTTTTAACGTTTAAAGTAGGTGAAATTCAAAAGTTATGTACCTATTCTCCGGATAACCAGGATTGCATAAGTTTATGATATCCAGTATGGTTTGAAGATGCAGTAAATAAAATTTGTTTATACGAAAATTAAAATATGTAGTTTGTAATATCAATATATGAAATCATATAACCAGAGCAATAATAATATACCGGATCTGTTTGAAAAGTTTGATAAGGTAAGAAATCAGACAGTAGAATTAACAGAACCACTTGAAAGGGATGATATGATGGTTCAATCAACTCCAGAAACCAGCCCTATAAAATGGCACCTGGCGCATACAACATGGTTTTTTGAAAAATTTATACTTGAAAAATATGATAAAAGTTATGTAAAACTTGATAAAACATTTGATTATTTATTTAATTCATATTATGAAACAGCAGGAAACCATATAGAAAAAATTAACAGAAAAACAATAGCAAAACCCTCACTTGAAACTGTTATGAAATACCGTGAATATGTACAGGATAAAATAGTGGACCTGTTTGATAAAAATAAGGGCAGTGATGAAATATATAAACTGATTGTAACTGGCATAAACCATGAACAGCAGCATCAGGAACTGATGTTAATGGATATAAAAATGAATTTTTTCTCATCACCATATAAAACACCCTATACAGCTCTTGAACCGGATAAAGCAAAAGTATCCGATTTAAAATTTTATGAATTTAATTCCGGGTTAAGGGAGTTTGGAACCAGTAAATCCTTCCATTTCGATAATGAATCTCCTGTTCATAAACAGTATTTAGATAATTTTAAAATAGCCAATAGACCTGTAACCAACGGTGAATATATAGAATTTATAGAAGATAGGGGGTACTCAAAGCCACAGTACTGGTTATCCGATGGCTGGGATACTGTAAGGTCAGAAAACTGGAAAATGCCTCTATACTGGGAAAAATATAATGATATATACTATTACTATACCATGAGCAGTTTAAGGGAAATTGATTTAAATGAACCCGTTGTTAACATCTCATATTATGAGGCTGATGCATTTGCAAGATGGAAAAATATGAGATTGCCAACAGAATATGAAATGGAAGCTGCATATAATGAAATAAATGATTATGCAGACTCAAACAGCATGGAAAGCAATTTATACCATCCTACGGTTAATAATCTGAATAAATTTTACAGATTTTCAGGTGTATGGGAATGGACATTATCTCCATATGCCCCATATCCCGGATATAAAACACCTGAAGGCCCCGTAGGAGAATACAACGGTAAATTTATGTCATCCCAGATGGTTTTGCGCGGATCATCGTGCATAACGCCAGAAAACCACTCAAGAAATACATACAGAAACTTTTTCCACCCGTATGATAGATGGCAATTTTCTGGATTCAGGCTTGCGGATGACCTATGAAAAATAAGGAGATGGATGACATAATATCAGGTTTAAAATCTGAAAACAAATATATAAGCCCCATGTATTTTTATGATGAGGCCGGTTCAAAACTATTCAGTGAAATAACCGAATTAAATGAATACTATTTAACGGAAACGGAAATAGGCATCATTAAAGATAACTGCAACATATTCAATGATTATACAGGCAGTTATACTAATATCTTTGAAATTGGTGCTGGAGACGGAAAAAAGGCGGAATTGTTTTTAAAATGCATTAATAACGTCAAATCCTATTCAATAGTTGATATTTCCAAGAAATTTATAGATGATTCAATAAAAAGATTAAAAACTAAATTTCCAGGCATTGAAATAAATGGCATAAATACTGATTTTTTTGATTTCCCATATACACTGAAAAGCATAGATGAGAAAAAGGTTATACTATTTTTAGGCTCCACAATAGGAAATTTTGATAAAAATGATGCATTTGATTTTCTTAGTAATTACTGTAAAAACATGAAAAGCAACGATATAATGATTGTTGGCATTGATATAAAAAAAGATCCTGATATAATTTTAAGGGCATATAACGATTCTAAGGGTATTACAGCAAGATTTAACCTGAACATATTAAATAATATCTCAAAAATATTGAATGTAAATATACCCGAAAACAAATTTGAACACAGAATAAAATATGATGAAAATACAGGGTTACTTGAAATGTTTCTTAAATCAAATGAAGATTTTTCAATAAATATAAATGGAGATATTATAGAATTTAAAAAAGGGGAATTAATACACACAGAAAATTCATTTAAATACGGCATTGATGAATTCAAAAATATGATGGAAAAAGCAGGATTTAATAATATTAAAGCCGTAACAGACAGTAATAAATATTTTTCAATATTTATTGGGAAAAAATTGTAGGGTATTACTAAAAACCCTACAGGCTTTAACCGCCTGATCATGGATAGCTGCTAATCTGCCTACCGGATTTTATGATTACAATGATTGGGATGTTTATAAAATTCTCAACAAAGTAAAATGCCATTAAATTCTGAAAATCAATATGGAAACTACATGGATTTTTAAATTATTCAAAAATAGCTTTATAAAATAACCGTTGAAACTATATACAATCCAGTATAAACTCAAAACCTTAAACCATCTATATCCGGGTCATAAGCCGAAAGGAATTTTCCATGCCCCCTGAGTTTTGAATATGCATCAAGGCATTCCAGTGTATTTTCAGCTATTCCCACAGGAATGTTTTTTTCAATGTTTTTCCCCTTAAATGAGCAATCCGAGAATGTTATATAACCGCTACCGGTTAGAATCCTGAATGCAAGTGAAGAACGATGGTGGCATCCAACCCATGTTACATTTATTCCATCTGCTATATTGAAATCTGGAAGAGTATCGAATAATACAACCCTATCCCAGGCATTGAACAGTATGTACCTTAAATCCTCCTCAGGAATGAAGAGATTTCTGGGCAAATGTTTCTTATTTTCTGGTGCAACAATATCCTCTATCCACCCTCTTCTGTTTATAAATATTCTGGCATTGGCAAATTTTCTGATGCCGCCTGTTGTATAATCCTGTAGGGGCGTGAATGAAATTCCATTTATTTCTGAGGGCTCAATGTCAAAATGCTTTAACTCCCTTATAATATCATATGGCCTGAACACACAGCGTTTACCCGCAAAATTAACCATGGATTTGTTTCTTTCGTTTAAGTCCCCAGGCAATCCTGTATTGATAAGAAAATTTAACTCTTTCCCCTTTAATAGCAGGGCATGAAAAGATAATTTTTCCCACGTATTCCATCCTTCCATCCAGTATACCTCAGGTGCTGGAACTTCGGCCTCTCCGGTTTTTATTACATAAACTTCAAAAATATTATTCCCGTCCGTCATATTCAACACCGAATCCAGATTTTTCTGATAATGATATATAACCATTATCCGGGTATGGTATCCCTGACATATGCTGCTCCATCCATTCCCTGTATTTTGTTAAAAATTCTGCCATCGGCGTAATAGATTCAGGTTCTGATATAATAAAATGTAAATTATATATATTGCCTGTATGTGGTATCACCACTGCACCATATGCCTCTGAAAGTGCCGCTATCTTTTTCATTGCTGTTATTCCACCGGCCCATACAGAATCACATTGAATTATTCTTATTCCGGAATCCAGTAATCTTTTAACATCGTATAGATAGTAATGGTGTTCTCCCTCAGAAATGGGTATATCTGTATTTCCTGACAGTAATTTCATGGATTCAAAATCATCAGGCAGTAATGGCTCCTCAACCCATGCAATATCATATTTTTCCAGTTTTTTAAACATTTTCAATGAAAAGTTATAATTCCATGACATCCATGCATCGCATGCCAGTTCAACATCATAACCCGTTGCATCCCTTACTGTTTTTACAAGTTCAATGTTCTTTTCAACGCCGTTAATCTCTGATGGTCCATATAAAAATCTCATTTTCATTGTTTTATAACCTTCATTTATATATTTGACCGCCTCTTCCTGAAGTGATTTAAAATCTGTTGGATGCAAATGGCTTGCGTATGCCCTTATTTTTTCCCTAGTTTTACCGCCTGTTGTATTATATACGGGCAGGTTTAATGATCTTGCATATGCATCATAAAGCATTAAATCTATTGCACTTATTGCATGCATTACAAGGCCACCACGCCCCAACGGCAGTGTATACCTGTATAATAAATCCCAGACCATATCTATATCAGTAATATTCATGCCAGTAATTTTATCTGACAGCAACATAACAAAATCCGCAACTTCCTTTGTTGCATTGTAATATACCTTTATATCACCCGAATCAAGTTCAAGCGTATAAATATCATTTATCATTGCAGCTTCCGTGGGTGATACGGCACCTAATGTTTTTTTATAATAGTCTGTTGGCTTCACATAATCATATACAGGCTGCTTAACGCTGATTCTGTTTATTATCCTTATTTTGTCGATTTTCATAAAAATAATATAATGTCCCTATTAATAAGGCATTATCCGGAAATGTTTAGTTTATTTCAAACCCTTATAGAAAAACTATCCACGCATTAACAATATTACTGTAGTATATAAAATTTATATTTTTAATTTCTTTTTATTCTCCAATAAAAGTTCATTTATTTCCTTTTCCAGGTTTTTATGATCATTTTCAGATATTTTAAAGAATGGCTCCCGGGGTTCTCCGGTACTGTAACCCTTCATTATTTCAACCATATCATATATTGATGACATCACACCGTATTTCTTTGATAAACCAGCCAGCTTATTCAATAATATTTGATATCTGTCTCCATCGTGGTTGTTATAATTCTCACCTATTTTTTTTAATATATCAAAGGCATAGTTGCCTGCCCCTGAAACAAAGCCATCCAGATTCTCCCTGTATGATGGAAGGACGTATTCATCAGGCCCGGTATATACGCTTATATTATCAACATAGTATTTTACATTTAAAATATCACTTAAATTAAATGTTGTCTCTTTTATTCCTATTATATTGCCGCCTTTCTTATTTATTTCATTTATAATGTCATATGTTATATTATACCCAGTTGTTGCCGGATAATTGTATATCATTGTAGGATAAATCCCTGAAATTTTTACATAATAATCTATTAGCCATTCGGTTTTCATGCCATTATAATAATATGGTGGCAAAGCCCCAACAGCATGAATTTTTATTTTTTTTGCGTATTCTGTTAATTCCACAGAATCCTCAAGATTTAATGAACCTACCTGTAAAATAATATTATCAGGTATGTTTGAAAATGCATCCAGCATGTATCTTCTCTCTTCCATAGATGTTGATGGGCCTAAACCTGTAGTTCCGGCTAAAAATAAATAATCCATGCCACCCTTTAAAACATGTTCTCCGTGATTAACAAGCTTATTCTTGTCTATTTTATTATTGACAAACGTTGTTATTATAGGTATTATACTCACATTTCCGCTCATAATATTACATAACTATTTGTAATATATTAAAATTTGCATCTGTTATTAACTCCGGTTTATACACATTACAATTATTTTTATTTTTTTTAACTGTCTGTACTGATCTATTTTTATTATTTCATTATATTTCTGGTTGCCAGAAAATATTGGTTCCTTATAATAACATATACTATCCTGCATTATATATAAATTATGTTCCATACTATTCCATTTTATGCAGAGATTATTATAAGTGGTATAGCAATGCATTAATTTATTATAGCAGTAAAATCATATAGGCAATGTTTAAATATGAATTATAATTAAATCATCTATGGAATACTATAGCGAGGATATGCCAGTAAATGTTTTTTTCGATATAGAACATGATAGCTGCTGGACAAACATTACCGAAGATAAGGATATAACAATACATACTATAAATCACGATATATTTAAGGAAAGAAATTATATTATAGGTTCAATAGAGGTAAAAGCACCAACCAATGATGCCTTTAAAAATTTTATCAGAGAATTTAAAAAATCAAGCATTATAAAGGAAATACTTGAGATAAATATACTTGACAAACAGAAAAGGATATATGAAGTAATTTTTAAGGAACAGTATGAAAATATGATAATGTCTTTGTTATATGAGCATAAGGCAATAAATCCTATGGATTCTATACAGAATAATACCGAATCAATAAGCAGCACAATTCCTGAAAACGAAGCCTCTGACCTGAAAAAAGAGCTTGAGAAAATTGGTGAGGTCAAGTATTTCAAAATTGCCGAGCCAAAAAGATACAGGAATGCACATGAATGTTTTGAATTGACTGACCAGGAAGCATATGCAATATATGTTGCACTGAAAAATGGATATTACAATATGCCACATGAGGTATATTTAAAAGATTTATCAAAAATAACAGGCCTTTCAAAATCATCCCTTGCAGAATACTTAAGAAAAGGCATGGACAAAATTATTCTTAACTGGGGAGAAAAAAACATGTTTTTCATTGAAAAGAAGATAAAAATGAGATGATATTATGGATTTTAAAAACAAAAATGCCATTGTTACAGGGGGCAGTAGGGGAATAGGATCAGCAATAGCCATTGCACTTGCTGAAAAGGGTTCTAACGTTATATTTACATACGCCCACAATGATGATGAGGCTGGAAAAACTCTTGATAAGATAAGGTCAAACGGTGTTGATGGGTACTCATATAAGATAAATCAGGAGAATATGGATGAAATAAGCAAATTTATGGAGTTCGTTAAATTAAAATTTAATACTGTTGATATATTAATAAATAATGCAGGTATATGCCCTTTCAGAAATTACTTTGATATAGACAAACCACTTTTTGAAAAGGTATGGAAAATTAATGTTGAAAGTCATTTCTTTATAACACAGGAAATATCTAAAATAATGATTGAAAATAATATAAAGGGCAAAATACTGTTTATAAGCTCAATAAGTGCTATAGTAGGTGGTGAATTTCAGGCACATTACACAACAACAAAATCAGGTATAAATGGCATGATGCATTCCCTTGCAATTATACTCGGGAAATATGGTATTATGGTTAATTCCCTTGAACCCGGAACAATTTTAACTGATATAAATAGGGATGACCTGTCCGATGATAAAAAAAGAAAATACATGGAATCAAGAATACCCCTTGGTAGGTTAGGAAAACCGGAAGATATGGCAGGACCAGCCCTATTTCTGGTTTCAGATGAAAATACCTATGTTAATGGATCTGAATTGCTTGCAGATGGAGGCATGCTGGTAAATTTACAGTAAATGTTTAATTATGTCACAAGTTTATAAATAATATCAAAAATGTATATTATTTTATTTTTATTATCTACGTTTGATTGCCCAGTTTATAAAGTCATAGGGGTAAAATTGTTGCATTTTACTGACGTTATCCAGCTCTAAAATCTCATTTTTAGAAAGTTCCCAATCCATACACGATAGATTTTCATTTAATTGTTCAACGTTTCTTGCCCCTATTATAGGTGCTGTGACCCAATTATGAGACCTTACCCAGTTTAACGAAACGCTAGAGACTGGAACCTGCCTTTCTTTTGATATCCTCATAATCTGATCCACTACATTCCATGTTCTCTCATTATCATATCTCTCCCACGCCTCTCCAGGATCCTCTTTTCTGGACCTACCAACTCTGGTATCTTTAGAAGGTTTACTCTCTCTATTATATTTGCCTGTTAGCCAGCCACCTCTTAATGGACTCCATGATATTACACCTATTTCATTTTCCCTTACGATGTCTTCAATTTCATATTCTACTCCCCTTTCCAAGAGGTTATACTGTGGCTGAAGCGATGATATGTTTCCAAACCCATATTCTTTGCATACATCAATAGCTTTTTGAAGTTGCCATCCCTTAAAATTGCTTACACCAATATAATTTATAATGCCTTCATCAACAAGTCTTGAAAGCGTGTAAAGGGATTCCTCAAGCATTGTATTGGAATCCCATGCATGAATTTGGTATATATCAATATAATCTGTTTTTAATCTTTTTAGTGATTCTTTAACAGACCTTCTTATATTTTTTGTACTCACGCCAGCATCATTAGGGCCGTTTCCCATCGGAAATCTCACTTTGGTTGCTATCACATAATCATCCCTGTTCTTTGATGCTAGCCATGAGCCTACGATAGATTCGGATCTACCGTTAGAATATACATTAGCAGTGTCAATTGTATTTCCTCCGTATTTTTGAAATCCATCCATTATCTGGAAGCTCTGCTTTTCGTCACATTCTGCTCCAAAAGTCATGGCTCCTAACACCAATTCACTAATTCTAATTCCGTTTTTACCTAGAAACTTGTATTCCATCATTTTTCACCTCAACTTCATTTTTATTCTATATAAACCAGACCCAAACTCAAAAGTGTTGTTTCTGTCATTTATTTTGTTTTTATCCCATTTATCAATAGAATCCTCATTAATTGATATAATTTCTAAAACCTCCTCTGGATCAAGTTGCAATAAAAATCCAGTATTAGCCGGAATGTTAATTGTCATTACTTTAATGTTTTTGTCTTCGTTTTCAATTCCATAGTTTATTGGTCCTCTAATTGACATAAACGCAACATGGAAATTGTCTATTTCCTGCAAAATATGTGGTTTTAATATAATTTTCTTTAAACCTGGTTTTTTATCGTCTGGATTTATTCCAGCAACCGTATCATAAAACCAATTATCAACACTTCCAAACATGATATGATTATGGGAGTTCATTCCACTTTCAGCAATATTTTTATCCGATTCATCTTCAGGACCACCTGAAAGAAGTTCCCATCTTTCCCATAGAGTTGTTGCACCTTCCTTTATCATATAACCCCAACCTGGATAACTTTTTTGAAGTATAACTTTAAGGGCAATGTCTGATCTTCCAAAAGCTGAAAGTACCTGAAACAAAAATCTTGTTCCGAATATTCCCGTATTTAAATGATTGCTACAATTAATAACTATATCGTTCAGAAGATATTTGAATACTTTTTCCTTTTTGTCATCAGGAGCAATATTAAAATAAAGTGGCAATATTTGGGATGTTTGGGATCCACCTGATTCATCACCATAATATGTTACATCAAAAGCTTCCTTGATTCCATACCTGTTTTTATTAAGGAATTCTGGGAATTTTTGTTCTCGTTCTACAAGAAATTTTTTGTTGAAAGCATGTCTTATCGATTCCATTTGCCCTCCATAAATCTTATAATCGTCATTTAAAAGTATTCTGGATATATTACACATCATATCAAGGTCTTTATACATTATAGCTGTAGAGTACAGTTCTCCCGGTGTATCTAAAGGCCTCACCATTTTAGGAGGGCACCAGTCTCCATATTTGTAATATTTTAATATGCCATTTTCCATTTTTTGTAAAAGGAAATTTACCCATTTTTTGATGTATGGATAGTAATTATTTAACATTTCATAATCCCCATAATATCTGTACATTTCCCACACTATAGTAATAAACTCATCTCCCCATCCAGGATCTGCAGGATACAGGGGCCAGAATGGAGGTACCACATCAGGTATTTCACCATCTTCAAGCTGAGAGTCCTTTATGTCATCAATCCATTTTTTATAGAAATTATACATATCAAAATTCATTATGGACTCTTCGGCTACAAGGCTTGAATCTCCAAGCCAACCCATTCTTTCATCTCTCTGTGGGCAATCTGTAGGAATACCCATTAAATTGCTAACCTGTGACCATAATATTATCCTGTGTATATCATTAAGCAAATTGTTTTTTTTATCGAATGTTAAGCTACCTGTAGGTTTGACATTGCTGTGTACTACCCTTCCAGTTATTGTATCTTGGGTGAGGACCATATTGATTCCAGTAATCTCAACATACCTGAAACCGTGATATGTAAAATGTGCTTCAAAGATTTCAATATCATTTCCATTGCATATATATGTATCCTCATTTTTAGCTGTTCTATTTGGTCCAGTATTTAAATTCATGTTTTCATCAATAAGTTCAGCATACCTTATTTTTATTTTATCTCCATTATTATGACCTGTTAAATTTAACCTTATCCAGCCCGTAAAGTTTTGTCCAAAATCTATTATATATCTATTACTCCCCACGTATGTGAGAGTTTTTGGTCTCATATCAGCAACTACTTCTATAGATGGATATAAAGAATCTGAAACAAGTTTACCCAACTGAGATTTAGAAAATGTACAGTTTTTCCATTTAGAATCATTATATGTGGGCATATCCCACTCATTCTCTTCTAATCTAGCATCATACGTTTCACCATTATAAATATCATCATACGAAATTGGTCCCTTTGTAGTCTTCCAGGATTCGTCACTTCTATATATTACTTTTTCCTCATCAACAAATTCAATGATTAAATCTATAATTATCTGATGTTTGCCATCATAACCATATTCCTCGGTATATCTGCTATTTCCCACCACAACTCCAATACAATTATTTCCCTTTAAAAGAGAATTGCTTACATCATATGTAGAGTATAGAACCTTTTTTGAGTAATCTGTCCACTGTGGTGTTAGTACTTTTTTACCTATTCTTTTCCCATTAATATGTAATTCATAATAACCAAGACCGGATATGTATATTCGGGCATTTTTCACGTATTTTTCTAAATTAAATTCCTTTCTTGCTATTCCGTCCACATAGACCCATTTGCCTTTCCATAGGTCAAAATCCAAATACGCTGTTTCAAAATAACTGACATTACTGAAATCACTTTCATTCCCTTCGTTATCCCACCATTTAACCCTCCAGTAATATCTTGTTGAACTCTTTAAATCCTGTCCATTGTAATAAATAAATGCATTTTCTTCCGATTTAACCATATTAGTATCCCAGCAATCCCCTATGTTTTTATTTATTTTATCTATGCTATCAGATACAATTATTCTATAAGAGACCTGTTTAACATTGTTTTTTAGGGATCTGAGATTCCATGAAAAAAATGGTTTTTTTAAATCTATGCCCACAGGTTTTTCCGCAAAATTAACTTTTAGGTTATAAGGAACTTCTATTATTATCATCATTTCTACACTCTATAACTATATATAAATCTTTATCCAGACAATTACGTGTTCTGTCCTATTAAAATTTTGTACTACTATGAAAAACTTTTACTTAAGCTCTGATGACACTAAACCTGCATATGATGCTAATTTATTCTTTCTATCAAACCTGTTTATATAACCTATGATGGAATATATTCCTGCTGCCGTATAGAAATTTATGCTTGGTATGCTCATTATAGTTAATTACCTACACTTTTATACTTTTATTCAGGAATTTTTTTACCCAACTTTTTGTAAATGTCGTTTTAGTTGATAGTTCAGAGAAACTCTCTCTTATCCGGTCTTTTAGATATCCTTCAGAATTTATTGAAGCAACTGATACAATTCTCTTGATACTTTTCCAGATTAATTCTATAGGGTTCAGGTCTGGAGAATATGGAGGAAGGAATATGAGTTTTATATTCAGCAGTTCAACAATATCCGCGACAAGTTTTGAGTGATGTGACTTGAAATTGTCCAGTACTATGAGGATAGTTTTTTCAGGATTCTGTACCCTTATTTCCCTTATAAAAGCAACAACATCCTCATTCCTAGAATGATCCTAGAAACTGATTACACTGTTTCCATTCAGACAGTAGAAACCGAAAGTATTTGCCCTATACTTTGAGGTATCTTTAGTAATTCCTGGTTTCCTGAACGACCATAACCTGACTGTGTTTGCAGTTGTCTGTGTGCAGATTCATCAAAGAATCCTATTATTGTGTCAACGTCAATTGATCCATCCACGGCTACTGTATCTAAGTTTTTTTAGAATATCATCCGCATTGGATGGTCTTCTTCTGTCGTGTGGATATGGCTTTGCATGCCTCATCTTCATCTTTTTCAATATGGTCCATACCCGTTTCATGGTATACTCAATTCCAAACTGATTTCTTATTATGTCTCTTACCTGTGCCGTTGTGAACTGCCCATCTTTCAGTTTCTCCTTAAGTGATTCTTTCTGTTCAGTGGACATCTTTGACGGACCTTTCCTTGCGTATCTGGGTATAAGACCTTTATACCCATCATGATTCCATCTTTTCTGCCATAAATAGTCCATCATCTTTGTTATGCCGATCTTTTTTGTTGCATCTTCAACGGAATCACCGTTGTAACGATATCTTACAAAGAGAAGTTTCTTCAAAACTTTCGCGCTCCTCTCAAGACTTTTGATAAGCCTGTTGAGATCCTCTTCCGACATCTTTCTCTCTATGGGATATATTTCTGTTTTTACCATAAGAATAGAATGGTTATAAGTATAATAATGCTCGTAATTAACTATAATAATTTTATATCACCATCATTATTTGCTCTCGTAGCACTGTCCTCACTGCATCGGATGAGAGGACGAAAAAGATAATGGAGACCATGAATTTGAAGCAGATACTGTAACACCTCACGAACAATTGAATAGGAAGCGTGAATAATTGGCTATCCTCAACTGTTTCAAAAATTGATAGATGTAAAGTCACACGTATGACTCTCCAATTTTAAAGTGATACATATCAGTTGCTTGATCCTATTTTCCCCTTTTCATGGCTGTTTGTTGCGTAGAGTCGATCTATCAAGGTCTTAAAAACTACCACGTACCTGTTTCTATATCTTTTCTAACCTCCTCCAATGATTTGTTGGACGTGTTTGGTAAAAGCATACTGACAACCAATACAATTACTATAAAAATTATAGTTATTGCCAAGTATCCACTTACTCTAATGCTAATAAGTAATGTGGGTCCTGCAAATAGCCAAAGTGCACTTGCAAGTCTCATATATGACCAAATTTGCCCTTGCACAGTAGTTCGTATTTCAGTAGGCCACATTTCAACCGACCACGTTCTTATTATTGGTGATATCATTGTGAAAAGGACACTACTGCCAATTAAGCCAATTAAACCCATAACAGGATTTACCAAGAAACTAGCTATTACAAGAATAATGACAAAAGCAATAACTCCTACAAATATAGGTGTAAAGGCCATTTTCCTAGAATATTTTTGATTATATTTAGACCACCATAATTCTGCTGATATAGCTATAATTTCCATAATCCAAACTACTATTGTTATATCTAGTAGACTGTCCACATAATAAGCCGGTTATATTATTCAGATCTTCAGTACCTTTCCTGTATAGGTCCACTGGAATGGTTTTCCCGTCCTGTTATAGTATTCTATGAATTTCATGATCTTCTCTG
>JAJZXU010000009.1 GCA_021806235.1 Thermoplasmata archaeon | reverse complement strand
CTTCTCCAGTTCCCCCCTTTCTTCAGGCTTTAAAACAATATGCGGTTTTACTTTTTTGAACACCATAACATTATATTGCATTAAAATATAAAATAATTGCTATGTTAATTAGGAAACGTTATACTAGTCATGACAATAGTTTATATGAGTTTGTAGAAAAAAATCGGATCCACTGAGAGGCCTCAAATATAAGGTATTTGAAAATAATATTATGATACAGGACTCTTTGAAAAGGCAGGAATTATAGTGCCTAATACTATGGAAATTTGGGGGTTATAATGATAAAATAATGTATTATAGACCATATAAAATTAATGCAGTGGATACAGTGTGGTATGCCCGTTTAACTACTATCCTTTCAGGTTATTGCATAGGCCAGCATATCTCCAACTGGTCCGATGAGGTTACAGACTGCACTAGAGATTTGGATTGACATGGATCTTTCTTTATATTGCCACATCTAGAGCACATTTTAGATGTATTCCCTGGATCAACAAACAAAACAATATTATCAGCACTTTCAGCCCCGTAATATGATTCTCCCTTGCATTGCCAGTTATTATCTCCCCCAGCATGATTTCAATATCGGGAGTGATAACCTTCCTCCTGTACTTTGTGCACCAGACAAAGTGATAATTCATGAAATACATTACCGGTTCGCTCTCATCCAACCTCTAAAGAGTGTGGAAGTTCTCGCTCACTGTGCTAAATTTTTTTCCTTATTGTTTTTTTTAACCTGTAAAATGCGTGTTCTAAAAGTATGTATTCCGGTAATATCAGGACAACCGTGAGTATTATACCAATATATTCAAACAGATATATGCTCAATATAATTTCAATATAAGTTATAATCCTTGCCGGTTGCATTTTTACTTTCATTCTAATTGCAATTTTAATATAAACGTATATAAATAAAAAAGTTGTAATAGCCCATAATGGTGATAATATATACTCAAAAGACAAATACAAATGAAATAATAAATTATATAAACTTAACATGTTATCACCATGGCGGTTCTCCAAATGGGTTCCATGGACTACTGTGTGGAGTATTTGCATAAAGAGATTGGGATGTACTTACAATTGGCATGTATTCTCCATTGCCGGAGTCATAATTTCCAGTAAATACTCCCTCCTCCCCATATACTCCTAACGCATAAAAATTCCGCCATTGAGTTCCAATGCTAGCCCCAAAATCAATATATATTGTGGGATAATGATTACTTGAAGCGTAAGTATACAGTGCAATATAATCAGCTGCGAGAGCTCCAAGAATTATGCCAGCTCCTGCACTAACTGCAGCAAGTGCACCTACTGCTTCTCCCGCTATGCTAACATCACTATAAGCAATATTACCCATCATCCCCACAATAACGGCTATGGAATAAACGTTAAGTGGTTCAACGCTTACTTTTGTAACTACAAGTGCGGCTTTGTAATTTTGTGGATATTTCCAGTATGTGTGTGTACACATGGCTGAACTGGTATCCGGTGAATAGTTTATATTGTTTATCCTATTATTATGTGACATAATCTTATTACTTTTTCCAACATTGCTTGTTATGGTAAGGTTAATTTTATTCCCGGATACTGTAACCTTTGATGAACTGTAGTTATTATTCAATGTAATACTATTTCCCATTTTCATGCCTTCAGGTAATTTCAAAACTGTTATATTAACAAACACATTCAATACCTCTTTTCCATTTACTATTTTTTTGCTGTAACCATGGCTATTTAATATTATATTCTTTGACATATTCTTTGCAACAGGTGATATATTTGCTTTTATATCTCTATTATTAATATTGTATGTATAAGGGCTTCCTATCTCCGGCAATAATAGCAATAATATAACTATTATTACTGCTGGAATTATATATAAACTATACCTTTTAATTTTTTTATTATTTAAGGATTTATGCATAAATGTATATAATAGTTATGTATATATATACTTTACGTTAAATTGACATTGTCACATTTTAGTTGATTTTTATAAACTCCCACAATCACTATCCTCGCAGAATGATGGAGAATGGCAATTTAACTAACTCTTGCAAGGGAAAGTTGATCCGGCCTTTCTATCAGTGTCACCGTATCAACTAAAAGTTGACAATGTCGTTAAATTCCATAAGTAAAATTGAGTCCTAAAAAGAAATATTTAAGGAGATTGCATTACAGTATAGGAAAAATTATGCCAGAAAAGGCGTAAATTACAGGTTATATATTGCATAAAGACACTATAGTTCTAATGTTATATAATCACTATAGACAAAGGAAATAATAATAGGTGTTTTCTGAAACTCATTCTTATTAAACGTCGGATATGGTATTCAGTTAGCAATATGACTATTATGCAGTAGGTGTAATTTGACAAGTATAGACGAATAGAGAGATATTTTAATAATACCCAATAATATATTTTTACACCGATAATATCAACCTTTAAATATTATAATATAATATATGAGTTAACAACTAATGGTTGTTAACTAAGGTGATAATAATGACAGCAAGAAGAGATGATGATTGGGATGATGTATTTAACGACCTGTACGATGAATTTGGCTTTGATATGAAAAAGGTAAACAGTGAGATCGCAAAATTCTGGGAATCAATAATGAAGGGCGAAAGTGATGATAAAATGCTTGGACCGTACGTATATGGCTTCAGCTACAAAGTAGGGCCTGGTGGCAAACCTGTTTTCCAGGAATTTGGAAATGTACCTAAGGGCAGATCCAGATTGGGCTCCGGTAACATGGAGGGAAACTACAGGGAACCATTAACAGATGTAAACGAGGACAATGAAAACATATACATTACATATGAGTTACCAGGAATTGATAAAAAAGACATAAAATTAACGGTAAATGAAAATAACATGGAGCTAAAGGTTGATAAGGAACTGAGAAAATATTATAAAAACATTGAGTTGAATGTACCTGTAGACACGGATAGTGCAGTGGCCAAATTCACAAATGGAATACTTGATATAACATTGAAGAAATTAGATAATAAAAAGAGTGGGAAAACAGTAAAAATAGATTAAAAAATTTATTTTTTAAACTTTATTAATAAAAATTTATAATTATGGTGATTTAAGTGGAAGATGAACTGTGGGAAATATTAATGGCATTGGAAAATAACACTAGAAGGGAGATGCTAAAGACGCTTGCAAATGATGATTCATATGCCCTTGAACTGAGTAAGTTAATAGGCGTATCACAGCAGGCAATAAACAAGCAACTGGATTTACTTGAAAAATTAGGATTGATATCATCAGCAGGTATGAAGATCTCAACAATAGGGCCTCCAAGGAAGGTGTATAAATCCAGTGGATTTTCCACAATAATTATAGATTATTCAAAAAATTTTATGAATATAAAAAAGATGGATATAAACTATGATAATGAATACAGTATTTCAGGAAATAACAGTGAATTACTGGATGAACTGGAAACTACCAATAGGAGCATAGATGAAATTGATAGGAAAAGGAGTGAATTAATAAAAACAAAGGATGAAATTATAGAAAAACTAAAAAACAATTTAAGTAAATACGATGAATTTTACAGAAAAATAATAACGGATTATATAGAAACACTGGATACGGGAGCTGTTGCAGTAAATACTGGTTTACCCGAGGAAATAATAAGGCATATAGTATCAGCATTTATTTCGGATTAATATTATATATCTTATTAATATAATAGACTATGAAGGTATCATTTAAATTCGATAATAAAATAGGATTCGTTTCTGACGATGAAAAGTGTGAGGTAAAAATAAAAAACTCTGTGGTTAATAATGATGAATACCATTCACCTACAGAGTTATTATTAATGGCCATGGGTGGATGCACAAGCGATGATGTTTTAAATATCTTAATTAAAATGAGAAAGAATATAAAAAACTACAGATGTGAGGTTGAAGGTGAAAAAAGAGATGAACACCCTAAAATGTTAAGATATGCAAGGATACATTATATTTTTGAGGGAGATGCATCCCCTGAAGATATAAAAAAGGCTATAGAACTATCATTAACAAAATACTGTTCCGTATCATTAACCGTGAAAAATGCTGGAGTACCCGTATCATATTATTATACATTAAATGGAAAGGATTATGATTAATTTTTTAATCCATTTCCTGTCAGTATTAACAGGGATTTTCCATCAAAATTAGATTTTTTATATGCGGCATATACAGTTGCCGAGCTATATTCGGTATATATGCCCTTCATGGCTAATTCCTCCCTTGATTTTATTATTTCATCCTCTGAAACAGATATACATTTCCCATTTTTATTTATAATCTGCAACATTTTCGTAATTAATACCGGCCTTTTTGACACAAGGGCATCCGCTATTGATGTAAGATTATTATCAGGATTATATGAATTACTGTTAATTTTTGAGCATAATGGGGATATATTTTCAGGCTGTACTCCGATTATTTCGGGTATACTGTCTATCTCATTACTATCATATAAATGCTTTAAACCGGAATATAATCCCGATAACAGTGTACCTGCAGAAACAGGCACAAAAATATGGTCTGGCATTTTATCAAACTGTTTAAAAATTTCGTATGATAGTGTTCTTATTCCATCCCTGAACTCAGCATTTAAAATGTGTGATGCATAAAAGCCATTATAAAGTTCTGCGGCCTTCTGAACATCATCCCTTGAACCTTTAATTTTAATTATATTTGCACCGTATGCTTTTATCTGCTTTAACTTCGATTCATTTGCATTTTCTGGTGTAAATATATTTACAGAAAAACCCGCCTTTTTGCCATAGGCAGCTATGGATGCCCCGGCATTGCCTGAAGAATCTTCATTTACAGATCCTACCCTGTTATTTGAATACAGATAGGAGATAAGATTTTTTGAACCACGGTCTTTATATGAAAATGTTGGGGAAAAATAATCTAATTTAAAATATAAATTATCATTTTCCCTTACTACAGGGGTTTGAACCTCGCCCAGGGAGATGAAATGAGTTATATAATCAAAATTTTTTATTATATTATCGTTATACTTTTTATCGTATAAAATTTCAAATGGTTCATTGCATACATTACAGTATGATTCGTTGCCCTTTCTTTCGTGTCCGTTAAAGCATAAATATTTCATGGATTGAAAATACATTATAAAATAAAAATTTAATTGAAAAATAAAATTAATTTTTATAAAAAATATTCAAAAATTAAAGTGATGAATAATATGCTTCATCGTATGGTTCTGGCTTTAATCCCTTTCTTTCTCTTATTTTTGCAACTATTCCAGTCTGTAATTCATATGGAACCCTCTGATAACCTGAGTTTTCCGAACTCCATATAGCCTTACCACCCGTTGCACTTCTTATTGCAGATGCAAATCCTATCATGCCGGATACAGGTGCAACTGCCACCACTGTGATTTCTTCACCATTCTGCTGCATATCCTCTACAACACCACGCCTCTGCTGCAATTCGCTTGTCACAGGTCCCATTAATTCCTGCGGTACACTTATGAATACTTTCTGCATTGGCTCCAGTAATACCCTGCCAGCCTGGCACATTGCACCATATATTGAGTTCCTGCCCGCTGGTATAACCTGTGCTGGACCTCTATGGATACTATCCTCATGCAATTTTGCATCCATTAAACTTACCTTTAAACCATAGACCTTTTCATTTGCCAGTGGTCCCTTATCCAGGGATTCATTTAACGATTCTATTAACAGTTCCATTGTTTCATCAAGGTACTGTATACCTTTTGTCATATCAAGCATAATGTTGATACCGTGTATTGATACAAGGCCACGTGCCTCATCATGGCCCATACCAGCTTCCTCAAGCGTTGCCATAACGGCCTTTTTATCCTTTATTTTTGTTCCACTGGGCACCTTACCATCTAGTATTGCCTGGACAACACCTTCCGGTAACTTCTCCACCTTGAAATAGAATCTATTATGTTTATTTGGGGATTTACCCTCAAAGGGACCGCCTGTTTTATCAACAGTTTCCCTGTAAACCACCAGGGGTTCCGAGGTAACAACATCAACATGGTAATCATTTTTAATTCTGTACATTGTTATTTCCAGATGTAATTCTCCCATTCCTGATATTAAATGCTCTCCGGTTTCCTGGTTTATATCAACCTGTATTGATGGGTCCGCCTTTGAAACGGATCTCAAAACATCTATTAACTTTGGTAAATCTGCTGTATGTTTTGCCTCTATTGCCAGTGTAACCACCGGTTCTGAATAGTGGGACATTGGTTCAAAGTCTTCCATATCAGGCAATGACGATACTGTTGAACCTGCTATTGCACCCCTTAATCCAATAATTGCAGCTATGTTCCCTGCGGCTATATCGTCTATTGAGATTCTATCAGGACCAACCATCATGGATAGCAACTGAACCTTTGATTTTCCAGCTCCTGTTACATATAATTCAGTACCCTTTCTTATTATACCGGAAAATAATCTTCCAACCGCTATCTCACCGGCATGTGGGTCAATTAATATTTTCGTGATCATCATGCTTATAGGCCCATTATCATCACATTTTAACATGGCTTTTCCTATCTCTGAATTTAAATCGCCATGCCAGATCTGAGGTACCCTGTATTTCTGTGCAACCTCCGGATTTGGCAGGTTTTTTATAACCATATCAAGCACTACCTTATGTAACGGTGCCTTTTTTGCCAGTTCCCTCTGTTTACCCGAGCCAACCATTTCTGTAATATCCTTAAATGTTATCTTAAAAATGGCCATTGCAGGAACGGATAATGCCCAGTTATTATATGCGGATCCAAATGCTACAGTTCCATTCTGTACACTAACCTGCCAGAGTTTACTGAACTCTTCAGGGGAGTATTTTGTTATTAACCTGTTTACATCAGAAATTACCTTAATAAAACGTTTCTGCATTTCCTCTCCATTTAATTTCAATTCATTTATTAATCTATCAACCTTATTTATAAACAGTACAGGTTTAACTTTTTCCTTTAAAGCCTGGCGTACAACAGTTTCCGTCTGTGGCATAACGCCTTCCACAGAATCGACAACTATTACTGTACCATCCACTGCCCTCATTGCCCTTGTAACATCTCCACCAAAATCAACATGGCCTGGAGTATCTATTAAATTAATTAAATACTCTTTACCCTCCACAGTATGAACCATTGATGCATTTGCAGCATTTATTGTAATTCCTCTCGCCTGTTCCTGTTCATCATAATCCAGTAACAATTGTTTTCCAGCAAGTTCTTCGCTCATCATTCCCGCACCGGCAATCAAATTATCGCTCAGCGTAGTTTTACCATGATCTATATGTGCTGCTATATCTATGTTCCTTATTAATTCTGGATGTTCAACTAATTTCATTGCTTTTGCAACATTATCTTCTTTTCTCCCCATTAATAACACCGTTTAATTTTACAAATTCTATATTAAAAATCATTATTTAATTATTATCAAAATTTATTAAAAAATAAAAATAATTTTAGCTTTTTATCTGTATTTCTATTCTTACACCATCCGGTATGGATATTCTCATCAACTGCCTCAGGGTTCTTTCATCTGCGTCCACATCTATTAATCTTTTATGAACCCTCATTTCCCAGCGATCCCATGTGGGTGAGCCTTCACCATCAGGGCTTTTTCTAACGGGAACCTTCAATCTTTTTGTTGGTAATGGCACAGGACCATGTACCTCAACTCCAGTTCTTTTTGCAATTGATTTTATTTCTTCACAGACTATGTCCACTATCTTGTTTTCAGTGCCACTCAATGAAATCCTTGCCCTATATGCCATATGATATCACGCCACGACTGCTTTTTCAAGATCTATACACTGACCTGCCGCAACTGTCATTCCCATATCCCTTATTGCAAATCTTCCAAGTTGCGGGAATTCGGCAACCTTCTCAAGAACAAGAGGTCTATCTGGAACCACTTTTACAACCGCTATATCTCCAGCTTTTATGAAATCTGGTTTATCCTTTAACGTTGTTCCATCCTTTGGATTTATTGTTTTTATTATTTCATCTATTCTGCATGCAACCTGTGCTGTATGAACATGGAACACGGGTTTGTATCCGGCTGCTATTACACTTGGATGCTGCAGTACAACAATCTGTGCTGTGAATGATTTTACTACTGTTGGAGGATTATTGACAGGACCACATACATCTCCTCTCCTCAAATCGTTCTTTGCTATTCCCCTTACGTTGAAACCAACGTTATCACCGGGTTCTGCCTTTTGCATTGATGTGTGATGCTCTTCTATTGATTTAACCTCTCCTGTTTTGTTGGCAGGTAAGAATATTACCTTGTCGTTTACTCTTAACACACCTGTTTCTACCCTACCTACAGGAACTGTTCCTATACCGGTAATTGAATACACATCTTCTACGGGCAATCTTAATGGTTTGTCCGTTGGTTTTGCAGGTACCTTTAGATTATTTAATGCCTCTATTAATGTAGGGCCTTTCCACCATGTAAGGTTTGAACCTGTTTTTATTATGTTATCTCCTTTGTAACCGCTCAATGGTATTATAGGTACATCTTTGAAACCTATTGGTGTCAATAATTTTGTTACCTGTTCCTTTACTTCATTGAATCTTGCTTCACTGTATGCTGGCTGTGTTGAATCCATCTTGTTTACACCGACTATTAATTGCGGTACTCCCAATGTCCTCGCAAGGAATGCATGTTCCCTTGTCTGTGCCATTACTCCCTCTCCTTCTCTTGCCGATACAACCAGAACTGCTGCATCTGCCTGGCTTGTTCCTGTTATCATGTTTTTTACGAAATCCCTATGTCCCGGAGCGTCAATTATTGTGAAGTAGTATTTGTCTGTTTCAAATTTTCTGTGTGTTAAATCTATTGTAACTCCTCTTTCTCTTTCTTCCTTGAAACGATCCATGACCCATGCAAACTCGAATGTTGCCTTTCCTTTCTCTTCTGATTCTTTTTTATATTCGTCTATAAGATGCTGTGGAATTTCTCCGTGCTCGAACAGTAATCTACCTACAAGAGTAGATTTTCCATGATCGACATGCCCTATTACGACTAAATTCATATGTGGTAATTCTGCCATTTTTTTCACCTTTAATAAGGATAATATCCTTTTCTTACCATATAATACTTTAATATTTAAATATCTTTCTTTCTTTAATAATATATGCAAATAGATTTATTAATAGTTTAGATATTTATTATTGTGTTAAATCATGTATATATATTACCGCACGGCGATGAGATTATAGATATGCCCAATGAAGATAGTGCAAAGATGAACAAAACCATAAAAAATGTAACGGAAAATGATGATACAGTAAAGATAATAATATCCCCACATGGCCTGAGATTAAGTGATAAAATAGGAATATATATGAGTTATAATTTTAAGGGTTATTATAAAACAAAGAATGATATTATAATAAATAATTATAAAAATGAGATTGACCTGTCAAATAATATATATGAAAAAACAAACAGTATTTCTGAGGGTATAAATTATATTACTTCCGGAGAAGAGTCATATCTATTTTTAGATTTTGGAACCTTAATACCGCTAAAATTTTTCAAAAAAAGCAACATAGTAGTTATAGGTGAACCGAGATTTGATAATAAGGAGGCTTTAATAAATTTCGGATATAATCTATATAATGTAATAAATAATTATAATAAAAAAGTATCACTTATAATAAGTGCAGACCAGGCACATACTCACAGCAAAAACGGTCCGTATGGGTATTCCTCTATGGCAGAAAAATATGATGAAATGATAAAAAACTGGATTATAAATGGTGATGATGCAATAATAAATACTGATAATAATTTTATAAAGGATGCAAAACCAGATAGTTACTGGAATATGCTGATTTTATATGGCTTTATTAAAGCTTCAGGAATTAAATTAACCCTTAATTATTATTATGTACAGGAATACTTTGGAATGCTATGTGCCCATTATTGATATCACATATGATGAATTGCTCACATATATTACATATTGATGTAAATAATTCAATTAACAAGCTATTTTATGGCCTTCCTATAGATATTATCTGTAATGTAATATGTCCTGTTATCATTTTTAATTAAATATAATTTCTCCATTTTATGTAAAAAATTTGATAATGTTGATGTTGAAACTTTTGTTTCTTTTAATATTTCACTATAACTTGAACCGAAAGCCATCATTTTTAATGCCTTTCTTTTCCATCTTGATTTGTTTATTATATTGGCTAACTCATATTTTGCAACTTTTACTGCCTCTTCAATGCTTTCATTTAAAGCACTGTTATGATCATATATACATCTTCTCTTGCCGTAGAAATTTAACCATCCGGCTATTGTCCCTATTTCGTTTATTGCTTCGTTAATTTCAATTTCACTTATATTGGCATTGCAGTTAGTTAAACCAGATTTTAAATAATCAAATGCTGTTTGCCGATCCCAGGGCTCAAGAACTACCCTTACTGGATTTCTGCCTGCCAGTGGATTTTTACCCTCCTGCTCCAGCAGTGTTTTCATAAGGCCTATCGATGAACCTGTAAAAATAAATATTATATTATGGTTTTCCATCATTATATTATGCAGCATGTTTATAAAATGGTTAATTCCAAATGACAGTTCCTGGAATTCATCAAGGACTATCATTGTTTTTTTCTTTGATAATAATTTAAATAACGATTCCATGATACCTGTATTATTTACCTTTCTATTGAATTTTATTGAATTCCCCATTATATTTATTCCGAGTATTTCAAAATTATCCTTAAATTTATCAATTAAATTTTTAGGTACATTATTGAATATTCTATTTACTGCATCCCCTGAATTTTTTATGCCTGTTAAATCTATATACAGTGTGTTATAATCCTTTTTATATTCATTTAAAATGGCCTTTGCCAGGCTTGTTTTGCCTATCATCCTTGGGCCCAGTATGGCTAACCAGTCCCCGGTATCCATTACCTTTTTTATCGTGTTTATTTCATTAGTCCTATCAAATATGTTTTCTATGCTATCTCTAGGTTTTTCTGTAAAAATTACTTTGCCCCCCATACTACTTTGCCCTACAAAGTAATATTATTATTGCTTAAATAATTAATGGTATTGCAGTGGTAAAATTAGTTAGTTATCCGGTATAATTTAAATATTTAATAACAGCACATTAAAATTTTATTTTTATAATCAATAATTCAATTATCTATATTTTTCTGTGATATGCCACTGTTCAGAAGCGCATGGGCGTATTCATAATCTCTCATGTCTGTTCCCATTCTTATGGCTTATTTTCTTTTCCGGGTATACAATACATAATTAAGTAAATGTATAAAATTATTAAAGTTTAAATTCCTTTACAGCCGGTTGCCATAATATATACAATTATCGTGCATTTTTATCTTTTATGCATTGCTGCCCAGATTCCTCTGGCATATTCAAGATATTCATCATCATTCATATCTAAAATTTCTTTTATCTTTCTTCTCCTTGATTCCCTAACCTTTCTGTTTATTTCATCCCTGTGTCTTTCATTATATTCCCTCGCCCTTCTACGCATTTCATCCCTGCGGCTTTCATTATATTTTTTTATCTGTTCTTTATGATTCCGGTAATATACCCTCGCTGCTTCTTTTATTTGTTTCTTATGGGTCTCATAATATTCCTTCTCCTCTTCTCTATGGCTTTCGTGGTATTTCCTCAGATATTCTCTCAGCTCTTCTCTATGGCTTTCACAGTATTTCCTCTGATATTCCTTCATCTTATTTTTATGGTTTTTACGGTATTCTTTCATTTCTTTTTTACGATTTTTCATAGACCACCGCTATTCGTTTCTATTTTATCCAAGATTAGCTATAAATACTTAAAAGTTTATACTCCCACCATCTTAATATTATTTCATTTATACGTTATGGCTTAAAATATATAAAAATAGGCTTTAACATCTGTAAATTAAGCCATTGCCATGGATATCTGCATTAATTCCATTATTTTATCGAGCATTGCCATATGGCTACCCCGAAATGTGCATGTTCATACGATCACAGGGCATTGTTGCCTGGCCTCGGAAAATGCTTAAATAATTTATTTTAGTAATGTGTAAATATTTAGATATAGATTATATATAGTTGCCATTATTTATATTACAATGCCTGTTATTTTTCCTTTTATGGGTTGTGTGTATAATTCTATGTAGGTATAAATCCCTGTTACCGGTAGAATTACATATTAAACAACAGGAAGGTTATTAGGGTTCTATGATGAGCCAGAGGGTATAAGGAAGTTGGTGAAATCAACGAATGCAATAGAAAGATATAATGAAGAGATAAGAAGGAGGGCAAAGACCAGAGCATCATTCCCTGATGCTAAATCTGCGGAGAAGATATTCTATTACAGGTCTATAGAATACAACTCCAGGCGTGCATTTAAGGTAATAAATGGCTCCTATAAATCCAGGTATGAGATAATGGAAATGTTTCAGAAGAGGCATCCTTTATAAATACACAAAATTGTGTACACGATCGATTATTATTATGTACAGGAATACTTTGGAATGCTATGTGCCCATTATTGATATAACATATGATGAATTGCTCACATATATTACAGTGGGTAACCTGTAATGGAATATATTGCTCCCCATGAGTGTCGAAATTTAAAGTAATGTATACCGGTGATCATACTGAAAAATGCCATTGCATAGAGGTATATAGAAACCTGCGTGGGAAATAATAGATCACAAAAATAATAAATATAATTAAATGATGTATTCAGTATGGATTTTAAAAGAGACACATTTGAGAGGAAATTTGTAGAAAGGTGGAATAACCATATAATCGATGATCTTTTAAAATTATATTCTGACAGCATTGTGTACAAACATCAGGGAGAAGAACCTAGAGTCATAAAAGGGAGGATACAGTTTAAAGTTTATCTAAAGGGTCTGTGGACCTCTATTCCAGATTTCGAATTCAAATTATTGAATACAGTTTGGAATGAAAACATGGGGTTTGGTGAATGGATTGGGAAAGGTACCTTCCACGGGCAAAGATATTCCTTTGGCAATGTGCCTGAAAACAAAAAAGTCCAGTATGAGGGCGTGGATATCATAATACTGGATAGCGATGGCCTTATAAAAGAAGAAAGGGCATATTATAACATGCTGGATGTCATAAAACAACTCCAGTAGCACTGTACAGAATGGTGTTTCATAGATGCAGCATAAGGAAATAATAATAACCTCACTTCTTGGCTTCATATCCACATTTGAAGCGTCCATGATATTGATTGCTGTACCGACCATTTCTGATTACTTCAACATCTCTCACCTTCAGGCCTCGCTTCTGATAACAATATATGTTGCTATAGAGGCGTTACTCTTTGTTCCATTTTCCATAGTATTTGAACGATTTGGGTTGAGATCCGGGATGATCCTGGGAGGCACTTTTCTTGCAATAGGGGGATTCCTTATTTTCCTGAGTAACAGTTTTTTTGAAATGGAACTTTTCAGAATCATACAGGCAATCGGGGCATCCATAGTTCTTCCATCCTCACTTGCCTATGCGTCCAGACTTGGTGGAGATTCGGAGAGGGGCAGTGCTATAGGTATAAACCATGGCATAGTTAGTTTGGGATATGTTTTCGGGCTTCCAGTAGGCGGAATCTCTACCATTTTTGACTGGAAAATACTTTTCCTTGTGTCCTCACTTGTTGCCCTGGTGGGTTTATTCCTGGTTCTGAGAATAAGCAACATTCACGGAAGATCATCCATTGGACACAGTGCTTTTGGCCCGGGTCTTGCATTAAGTGGTGTTGTTATTGTACTCTTCAATGTCTGGGCAGGAATAGCCATCATAACTGTGGGACTGATAATGAGCATGAAATCACGATTACCGGGAGAATATATAAAATCCAGCATAAGTGGATTTATGCACTCCATAACCAGAAACGGCTTTGCTGCATTTCTTGTATTTCTGTATGCTTCCCTTGGATACAATGCACTGCAATACAGTCTGCTTGTCCTCCTATTTCCATTATCGTTCACAGTATTTTCTCTGACAGGTGGCAGGGCCTTCGATAGATTGGGAAAGAGGCAGGTGCCCATGCTGGCATTTTTTTTAATGTCACTGTTTTCACTCTCGATATTTGTCAATTATATTCTAGCTGAAGTTCTCCTTGGCATTGCATCTGGCCTTGCAACGACATCAAACACGTCATATACCATGGGTAGCCTTGAAAAGGGGAACAGAACTGTTGGATCTGCCCTGAGAACATTGCAGGGTGCTGCCTCAATGTCCATTGGTTTAAGCCTTGCATCAATTATTTCGATAAAACCCGGGCAGATAGCCCTTACGATCATGATGCTGAATGCAGTTGCATGCATTGTTGTGTTATTCTATAACCCACGGAGACTTAAAAAGGAGTGATGCAACATTCCAGTGCACGGTAAGGGCAAATATTATGCAGGTAAGGTTCCACCTATGTTATATTAACTGTAGAATTGAAAAATCTCCTGTCCAGAGGTAGCTCTACCCGATCTGTTATTGATTTGCCCTCTCCCATCAATCTTGAATTTACTGTTAAAAATTATATTATTTTCTAGATAATCCCTACTTTTTCTCTCTATTTTCCTATGAATTCTATAAATTTTTATATAGTTTAAATTTCTATTAATTATGTTAACTACTTATAACGCTCTTCACCATTTAACGTTTCATCTAAATATTTTCATAATACGGCGTAACAAAGAAATGCGAGTTTTCCAGCATAACTGCATAAGTCCAAAGGACAGGGGTGCTGAAAAATAATGAACAGGAATGAAATCTCTTCTGCAAGAAGGGCTCGATGCGTATAGGGTTAAGGCAACGAAGTTTAAGCTCTTCATAAAAGATGATAACTTCCAAAGATGAATGTTAACATGGTTAACATAAATCATAACCTGGCTACAGCTATCTTTTCCTTATTTTCCTTTACAAAATTTCTTGTACACCTACATTCATTCGGGAAGTAAACGATCACTGAGCATGCACCTATTGGCGCCCCTACTTGAAAAAAATTGTTTATTAGCTATTGTGATCAGGGAAGAATCAGGGAAAGTGGGTCCAAATCCACAGATATTCCCTTCACCCTTTATCCACTGGATTAAGGCATATCTCTAATTCATTTCATGTAGATTAAATTTCCTATAGCAATCATTATAAGTTGATACAATTACTGCTGGTGTTTCCGGATGATGATTTTCCTTGAAATGCTTTCTGGTTTGGCATGTCCCTGAATATTGCAGCATTTTCTCTACTGCTGGATGGATATTTTTCTGAATAACCGTTCAATGGACCGGTTTGCCAGGGGTACAGCATATTGCATTCTGATAAATGACATCCTCACCTGGAACCACCCTGGTCAGGGTTCTTATGAATATGTACCGGATAATACCACTGTTCCAATACTGGGATATAGAAATGCCACGGAAAACTGGTAACACATGGTATTATAGAAAGAGTTTAATTTTTCCTATGCACACAACAGTGACCGGTTACACATCAAAGATAAAAATATATACCTATTTAAAATAGGGTATCATGGATGCCAAATTTAGTATAATGTCAAAGGAAAAGGATTCAATTAAATTAGAAATGTTAAATTATGATAATACATTATTAAGACCCCTGGCAGAGGAAATTTTAAAGGACGATAAGGTAGAAACTGTACATTATTATATAAAACATCCGGATATTGATAACCCGGAGATATATGTAAAGGTAAACAGTGGCAAACCACAGGCTGCAATAAAAAGAACAATAAGAAGGCTTAATAAATTATATGAAACCATGTATTCAGACCTTGAAAAAGAAAAATTAAATAAAAATTGAAAAGATGGTAAATAACTATATAATCGAAACATCAAAGGAAAATACTGACATAGCATATACAGAAATAAATTCAATAATGGAAAATTATAAGAGTTTCAGTATATTATTTACGGTTGATAACTATATAATGATCTCTGGTGATTATTCAGATTTAAGAGATTCTGCATTTATAAATTATATATCACTGGTAATAGATGAAACCGATGATTATAAAAATTTTAATAAAAAAATACCGGATGGCAGGTTTTTTGTCAGGGTATCAGGAAGGAATAAAACAGAAACGGAATATTTTGAAAATGAAATAGGCAGGGTGTTAAATGGTTATGGAAGAATATCCTTCAGAAATCCTGATTTTATAATAAGGGCGGTATATGTAAACAGATGGTATTTATGTATACTGAAATATGAAAGAAACAAAAAAGAATTTGAATCAAGAAGGGCACCGTTGAGACCGTTTTTCTCTCCGGTATCATTACATCCGAAATATGCAAGATATTTAATAAACACATCATTTACAAAGTCTGGAGATACAATAATTGACCCATTCTGTGGGACAGGTGGAATATTAATAGAAGCAGCCTTAATGAAAAGAAAAATAATAGGAAATGATTCCTCACTGAATATGGTAATGGGAACAAAATTAAACCTAAAATATTTTGATATTAAGGATTATAAAATTTACAATGATGATATATCACATTTAAATATCAATAAAAAGGTAAATGCCATTGTAACTGATATGCCATATGGTAGAAGCTCTGGCATTGATAATCATGAAATAAATGACCTGTACGTGGAATCATTTAAAAAATTTAGTGATATTTTAATAAAAAATGGTAAATGTTCGGTAATAATTAATGATAAAAAATTTTTAACATATGCGGAGGATTATTTTGATGTAATAAAAATAGTTCCCGTATATCAGCATAAATCACTGGTAAGGCAATTTGTAATATTAAATAAAATTAACTGATTTTTTCTATTTTTATTCCTATTTTTTTATCCTCTATATCCCAGTACCTGAAATCCTTTGTATTTCCAGTTATTATTTTATCGGTTAATGTTTCTTTCATTATCATGGATGAAAACTTTTTTACTGCAACCAACAGTTCGCCGTTTGAGTCTATATAGGTATTTATGCTGTCTGAGTAACCGAGATTCAAATCCTTTCTCATAACCTGTATCCTTCTTATTGTTTCCCTTGCATAACCTATCAATTTAAGATTTTCGTCTATATCCTTATTTATAAATACCCCTATTCCTGATTTTGAATCTGATGTATGTGCGTAATTTTCATGCGGAATTTCTGTTATTTCAAGTACATCCCTGCCAAATTCATTACTGTCAAATTTTATTTTGCCTGTTTTTAAGAGTTCATCATAGGTATTGTTTTTATTTAAATACTCAACGAAAGCGTTTGTTTTTGCCTTTAATACTGGAGCTACCTTGGAAAATACCGGTTTTATTATATATTTCACAGGTTTTTCATCTTCCTTTATAAACCTTATTTCCTCTGAATTAAGTTCCGGTGATATTATGTTCAATATTTCATTGCTTAAATTCATGTCACTGTAAATTAATATCTCCTTTACGGTTTGCCTCCCCTTTATATTTGATTCCTGCCTTAACCTTCTTGATAATTCCATTATTGATATTGCATAATTAAATTCATTTTCCAGATCCTTATTTATATAATATCTATCTACTTCAGGATAATTTTCCATATGAACTGTTTTCTCTGAACCGGATAGTTTTAAATATAAATAATCAGAGAAAAATGGTGCCAGTGGTGCCATTAATTTTATTATATTAAATAATGTATAGTACAGTGTTTCATACGCTCTTTTCTTTTCACTGTTTAAATTCCCTTCCCAGAATCTTTTTCTTGATAGCCTTAAATAATAATTTGAGAAGTCGTTGATTAAATCCATTATAGACCTCAATGCTATATGTATATTATAATCATCCATATTATTTCTAACATCCGCCACTGCTGAATTTAATCTTGATAGTAACCATTTATCCAGCAAATTTTCAGGTTTTTCCAGTTTGTCAAAGATAAAATTATCCAGATTCGCATTGGAAACAAAAAATGAATATATGTTTGACAGTGTGCTAAAAACCTTTCTTGTTGTATCATTTATTAGCTTTTTATCTATTGACTTTGAATTCCATGGAGCACCTGAGAAGAAGAATAGCCTTGCTGCATCAGCACCATATTCATTTATAAAATCCTTTGCGGTTACAAAATTACCCTTGCTCTTGGACATTTTCTGACCATGTTCATCCAGTATAAAGCTTATGGACATAACGTTTTTATAACCGTTTCTTTTGAGTAATAATGAGGATATTACGTGTAATGTATAAAACCATCCCCTTGTCTGGTCTATTGCCTCGGAGATAAAGTCCACAGGTATATTCTTCACATTATAATTTTTATTGAAGGGGTAATGCATTGCAGCATATGTTGCACTGCCAGAATCAAACCACGTATCTATAACATATGGTTCTCTTGCCATTTCCCCATTGCATTGCGGGCATTTTAATTTAACATTATCTATAAACGGCCTGTGCAGGTCTTCTGGCACACTGCCACCGTATTTTTCTATATCGTCCCTGCCACCTATGGCTAAATAATGATTATTCGTACATTTCCATATCGGTAGCGGGGTTCCCCAGTAACGGTCCCTGCTTAATGCCCAATCCTTGGCCTCCGATAGAAAATTGCCAAACCGCCCCTCCTTAAGATAATCTGGATACCAGTTTATTTTCTCATTATTTTCTTCCAGTGATTTCCTTATATTTGATACCTTTATAAACCATGCATCCAGTGGATAATACAGTAACCTCGTACCGCAGCGGTAACAGAAAGGATATGTATGCTTTATTTTCTGGCTTTTAAATAATAATTTATTTTCCTTCAAATATCCAATTATTTCACTATTTGCATCTATAACAAATTTATCTTTCCATGGTACCTCATTATTAAATTTACCATCAAGGCTTACCGGGTTTAATATTGGCACCCCAAATTTTTTTCCTATCTCAAAATCATCTGCACCAAAAGCGGGTGCTGCATGGACTATGCCTGTACCATCATCCGCTGTTACGAAATTGCCGGTAACGACTCTCATGGTGTTTTTTGGAGCCTGCAGAAAGGGCATTAACTGTTCATATTCCATTCCAGATAGAGCCTCACCCTTAAATTCTGATAGTATTTTATACTTATCAAATAATTTATCAACTATTGATGATAATAAATAATATTCATTGCCTTCACTTTCTATTAATGCATATTCTAAATCTGAGTTTACAGCTAAAAATTCATTAGATTGCAGTGTCCACGGTGTTGTTGTCCATGCTATGAAATATCTATTTTTATGGCCCTTCACCATGAATTTAACATATACTGATGGGTCATCAATATTCTTATATCCCTGTGCAACTTCATGTGAGCTTAAAGAAGTACCACATCTTGGGCAGTATGGAACAATTTTATAGTCCTTAACAAGCATGTTTTCGTCAAATAATGTTTTTAATGCATACCACTCACTTTCCATGTAATCATTTCTTAGAGTTACGTATGAATTTTCTTCATCTATCCAGTAACCTATTAAATTATCTATTTCGTTCCACTCATCTATGTATTTAAAAACGCTGTCTTTACAGTATTCATTAAATTTTTCTATGCCAAAATTTTCTATGTCCTTTTTACTGTTAAAACCAAAATGTTTTTCTGCTTCAATTTCAACTGGAAGCCCGTGACAATCCCAGCCTCCAGTTCTTCTCAATATATCATAGCCCATCATATATTTATATCTCATTACCGTATCTTTTACAGTTCTTGTCATTAAATGACCAACATGTGGCCTGCCATTTGCTGTTGGTGGCCCTTCCAGAAATGTAAAATTTTTATTTCCCATTTTAGTTTTAAGGATATTATTTAAAATATTCTTTTTTTTCCAGTAATTAAGCACTTCTTTATCTATATCAACTATCGATCTATTTACATCTACATTTTCATAAAGTTTTTGATTCATCTAACTACCTCCAAGGTGGACACGTTCGAAATAGCGTGGAGGAATTGAAAACCGAAGCTCAATTCTTTGCCATATTTTCTCAACTGCACTTTCCTTACATTTACATCCATTTTCTTTTCCTCTTTCATGGCAGAACTCCACAGCTAAAGCGTGTGGGGATCTGCAAGTTTTGCCCTGTGGGTTAGAACCATACGAAACGTGAAATCGTGCCCGTATTCTACAGGGGTCTGCTGGGACCCGATCTAACTTCTGTTTTTTCTTCATGTTTTCAAAGTTCCCTGATCAACTCTTGCGTTGCCCTTATTGGACAACCCACACATGTTATGTGTGGTGGTTGGCTTAATAGTTCAGTAATAAAATGTATATATTATTTTTTATTATGAATCTAACCCAATAAACTAAAAGTTTCCTTTTGCGTTAAACTGAAATGGATCAAACGGTTGACCTCTGGCAGAGGAAGTTTTAGATCTGGTTGTGTCTCTGAAGCAGGAAACAAACTTAATTTGATTGGTGTGTCGCTGATGACAGCATGCATGCCACCTATTCTGAGGTGTTAACAATAAGTACAGGAATACCGGAATAATATCTTGGAGAAGTGAATTGCCCTAACCTGATTCTATAACATGCTGGTGGTAAAAGTGTACAGGTTTGTGAGTAATATAAAAGAAATATTAATGGATAATAATCCCTAATTTTGAAATATATTGTACAATAAATATTATCATTTATTCCCATTCGCCAGTAGTTATTTTAAAAGCTATAAAATTGAATATTATCTGTACTTGCTATAGTTATACAGTAAATCTATTAAATTTTTTTCCATGCCGTCATTTATTGTACCATCGTTTTTTTTGCCGATAATATAATCCTTTGCATCCTTTATACCCTTTTTCGAGGCAATGGAATATATACTGCCTCTTAAGGCTCCCCTTAAACTATCCGGTAAATCCCTAAGAATTGTGCCTAACATATAATTAAATTCTTCTTCCCTTCGCATATCTAACTTTTTAATGCTTTTTTCACCGTTATTAACCCTGTAATTTTTATTTATTCTTTTTTTCCCATTTCTACCATATTTATTTCTATTGTAAGTTCCCATCTGTTATTTATAGGTTAAATTGATATATAACACTTTTTAATTTTCAATTTAATAATTTATAAAAATTATGAGATGAAATTAACATCATTGAAATTTAGGCATTAAGGATGTGCTATAGTGATTATTAACCATTACAAAATAGGTAGTTTGATCGTGAATTTGTACTTTATTTTACATACCAACAGAAAAGATCTAGATCATAGTGTCCAGATGTGTGTTACAGGTAGATATATGACAATTGTTGTGAGAAAAGTGGAATAGATTATTACAAGTTGTATGATGAGAAGCGTGTAAATGGAAAGGGTGTGAAGACGTACATGGGATATCTGGGGAAATTCCAAACTCGAAGAAGGAAGTTGAACCTATAGAGATCATTAAAGATAGAACCAGTCTAATATATCCTCATCAATCTGTATTTCTGATGGTTATTCAAGAAAGCTAGGCAACCAGGCACCTGAAATATATGAGAAGAATGTATCCATGTTAAAAGAATTCATGAAATTTTACATACTGCAGGTATATGGAACCACAAATTAGGAGTAACATAAAATATTCTTCATGGTTTCATTTACCACAAACTCATTTATTTTCCATGATACTTACTTTTTTCGTACTCAGCATATCTGCTGAAACCGTTCATTATCACTATAAATCCGATAATACCAAGAATTATGGTTATATCCAGTGGTATCATTCCGGAGTATACATAATTTAATATATATACAGATGAAATCTCCGCAGCCAATATTATCAAAAATATTTTATTCGGTATTATTCTTTTTTTGCCTGATCTGGACAAATTTCCTGACATCTTTAAAACCACTTTATGGATTTTCTTCCATATTTTTTTACAGTTGTTGTTATCGATATAAAAGCTGAACAAAAGATTTCGAGAACAAAGATTAAAACGTCAGTATCGGGCAAAAAAATATCCTTGAGATCGGTATAATTAGATAAACGCCAAATCATTAACAATAATATTATCACTGTCGACAAAACTATAAACACCAAATATTGAACCATTCTCAAAAAATACATGGCTTCTGAATCGCTTTTGCCCGTTTTCCTATATTTTTTTAAATACCGTGAATATTCCAACAACGAAAAAATCAGAAGTCCGATTTGGATAAATAATAAAAGATAGAAGTATGAACTATTTAGCATGATTTCACCCCGTATATGACCCCTCATAACCCCAGTTATTCCAGCCGATATTGTTCGCAATGTTGTGTGTAGTTGTACTTAGGTCGGCGGCTATTACAACTCCTGCGACTCCACCAAATGCAACAAATGGGACATTTGGTACAAAAGTTACTATGTTTGAGTTGCTTGTATACCCATATATACCTATAGATGATGCAAATGAACCCGCAACTGTAATCCAGGGATAGTAATAATTTATAGTATCATATATCCAGATATATTTGTTTCCTGTGTTATGATTTGCATAAGTAGATTCGTATAATGTAGTGAGGTCGTTAACCCATATATATGCAGGTATTGCCACAGCAGCTGATGCAATCGCCCCAGCAACCAAACTAAGTCCTCCTGTGAATAAAGATGATGCAAGAGCACCTAATAGGATCGAATATACTATTCCCTTAACACTCGTTCTGGTACTCACATGATTATAAAAATTCTGTGCACTGTTCCCTCCGTATAGGGAATTTATAACATCATGCTCTCCATATGTAACAGACCAACCGCCCAGATACCATGGTGCATGATAAACAAAGTAGTTAATGGAAACCATAACCCATTCTCCACTATCCGAGGTTACACCACCTGGGAGTTCTGGATTTATATATGTAATCATTGCTGTTGATCCGTTTCCTGCATGGGAATAAACCGCCATGCTGCTGTTATTATAATTTATGGTCCCTGCATACCTGTACTTAGACTGGAGATGCCTATTAATTATTGAGTTAAGTGCCCTTTCAGCATTCCTGTGGTCTACAGCATTGAACTTTATAATACTTTTCATATCCTTTTCTTTGAGCAATTCCTGTGCAGTTAAATCATTATGCACAAATTTGGAGAATATAGCGTCCCTTGCAGATGTGTTCATATAATTCATTTCCATGGGATTGCTTCCAGGATAGCTTCTCATATACCAGCTGGAAAACTGCGCTGCTATTGATGTGTTCCCATGTGTAATATTGCTATTCGCAGGTTGATAACTGTTAGATGCTGCCACTGTATTGTTTCCTGCCGAATTATCTACTGCAATTGCAGATCCTGACATAATAAATATAAATGCCATTACCACACCTATTATCATCTTTCTATTTATGACTGTATAAACACATGACTATATATAAATGTTGCATAATGTCCGACCCACACACGTGTAGGAACATATATAGATCGTTCCAAATACCCAGTGTTTTGCCGAACCACAAAGAATTACATAAATAGAAATATTTTTCCATATGGCTTATAGTGGACATAAAGGATTAGAAATGCTACATAATTTTCCATCAAGAATTCACTAAAATTGGGAATAAATGGGGGAATTATACTGCAGGATGCAGGTCTATGCTACAATTAATTATTACGTAGACATTGATATTTACTGCTTAGGAAATAAATACTAAGGCATTGTGATGTAATTAAATAGTTATTTCTACCCTATCATAATGAAACATTAAGGCAGACAAATTCCATGGAAGGTGGAATTATGCAAACAAGTCAGAAGTGACTAACTAACTAAATTATTTAATTGCAATGCCTAAGCTATGGTGATTATCTTCCGTTATTTCATCTATTTTTATAAAAATCATAATATTTATTTATTGCTTCTTGCGTGTAAGGGTTATATTCTTCACATTCAGTTCATTCTCTATGATTATCTTAGTTATTGACCATATATCATATTCTATACCAATCTTTCTGAGGATCTGATCTATATTCTCCTGTGATATACCCTTATTCATTAGCCTCTGAACATACATCATAATCTCCTAGGGTTTGATCTCACCCCCAGAGTTTGGCACTTTCCCGAGGTATCCAGTATATTTCTGTACAACCTTTCCATTCACACGCTTCTCATCCACAATGCTGTAGTAAGTCTTTCCGGTATTTCCCCTTGTAACCTTTTTTGCCCCAAGTGTCATTGTAAACTGTAATTATATCCCGCAATATAAATCCTTATACCAGTACGTAAATTAAAGGAAAAATGCATGATCAAACTGCCCATTTTATAACGCCTAATAATAGCCATAGATACTAAGAAAAAATATAATAACTTATGTCTACCATACTATGGGGATAATCTTTAAAAATAAATGTTAACAGAAACTATCACAACAGTTATGTTTTTATTTTGCGATTAAATGATAAATTATCGACAGAATTTACAATATTGTAAAAATGTTATATATAAGTAAAAAATATAGTTAAAAGGTGTAAATTATGAAAATGCCAAAACAGATAAAAACTTACTGTCCATATTGTAAAAAGCATACTCTTCATGATGTGGAAAGGGTGCGTAAAAGGAAAGCCAGTGAATTGAGAGCAGGTCAGAGAAGGTTTAGGAGGGTAACCTCAGGTTACGGGGGTTTCCCGAGACCAAGGTATGAGGGTAGAGAAAAACCTACAAAGAGAATTGCATTAAGATTAAAATGCACTGTATGCAAGAAGTCAATTACTCCTCCAACACAGAGAGCAAAGAAATTTGAAATAATAGAGGCATAAATATGGAAGAATTTAAAAAATTAAATAATGTTGGAAACAACTTCCTGAAAATTAAATGTAAAAACTGCGGTAATGAACAGATAATCTATTCCAAAATTTCATCGGCCGTTACATGCAATATCTGTGGGTCAGCCATTGCTAAACCCACTGGATCAACATTGTCAACATCTGGTGAATTTGTGGAAAAGGTCAAATTATAAGGTAGATATGTATAAGGAAGTACCGGAAGTCGGTGATTTAGTAGTTGTAACGATAAGGGAAGTACAGAACTTCGGTGCTATAGTTCAGTTAGATGAATATCCAGGTTATTCTGGATTCATACATATAGCAGAAGTTGCAACCGGCTGGATAAGGCACATAAGAGATTTTGTCAGAGTTAATCAGAGAACTGTATGCAAGGTATTAAACGTTGATGCAAATAGAAAACATGTTGACCTGTCCTTAAAAAGGGTAAATGCCCACCAGAAAAGGGAAAAAATAGAAGAATGGAAAAATGATCAGAAAGCATACAAACTGCTTGGAATGATTATGTCTGAAGCAGGGATAAACAATAAAAATAAAATTAGGGAAATAGAAAATTATTTGATTACAGAATATGGAAGCATATACAACGCTTTATATGATGCTGCCGCAGATAAGGATTTTATGATAGATGTTAGGGAACCATGGAGAGCTCTATTCATTAAGGTTGCGAGCGATAATATATCAATACCCCTGATAAAGATAGGTGGTGTTATAGAGATGTACTCAATTGCACCGGATGGCATAGATTCAATAAGAGAGGTATTAACAGAAGTTTCAGATGATAAAAATATAAATATATCATATATGGGTGCACCAAAATATAGAATTTCAATTATGGACGAGGACTATAAATCTGCAGAAGAAAAATTAAAGAAAAACCTTGATCGTGTGGCAGATAAATGTAAAAAATATGATGTTGAATATAGTTTTTCCAGGGATGAATGATGAAAACTTTAATAAGAAAATGCAATTATTGCAATGTTTATACAATGGAGGAAATATGCCAGAAATGCGGAAATAAAACTGTAATGGCAATACCAATGAAATATTCTCCGGCGGATAAATTCCAGAAATATAGATTAAGATTAATTGGTGATGATAAAAATGGAAAAAATAATTATTAAAACCTATGAAGAACCGGAGCTTAAGGATCCGATATTTGTGGGAGGACTACCAGGAATAGGTAATGTTGGCAAAATAACTGCAGATTATTTTATAGACAAATTAAAAATGAAGAAAATAGCGGATATATATTCAGAATATCTGCCACCACAGGTCTTTATAAATAATAGCATAGTACACCTTGTAAGGGACTCTTTATATTATAAGAAAACAGGTAAAAAAAATGATTTGATATTTTTGGCGGGTGATTTTCAGGGAACAACACAGGAGGGGCAGTACGAATTATCGTATAAAACCCTTGAACTGCTGAAAAAATATAATGTTTCTAAAATTTATACACTGGGTGGCTACAGCATAGGTAAAATTGTAGAAAAACCGAAAGTTTTGGGTGCTGTCAGTGATATAAAGATTATAAAAACTCTTGAAAAAGCTGGCGTTGAATTTTCAGATGGTGAACCAAATGGTGGCATTGTAGGATCAGCCGGTTTACTTTTGGGCCTTGGAAAGGAGTTATTTAACATAGATGGGGCATGCCTTATGGGTGAAACGTCCGGTTACTTTGCAGACCCGAAGGGAGCAAGGGAAATAATAAATGCACTAACAAAAATACTTAAAATAAGGATTAATTTAAAGGACATAGACGAGAAAACAAAGCAACTGGAAGAAATAACGGAAAAAATGAAACAGGAAACACAGAACAAAACATCCAAGGAAGATCTAAATTATTTTGGATGAATTTTTATTTTAATGTTTTATAATTTAAATTTTTTATAGCCGTAAAATATTATGATCTATGAAATCAGAGGTTATTAAAAAATCCAATTTAAAGAAAATTAAAAAGGAATTTGATAATTTTCCAGATAATAAAAAGATTCTTTTTTCCGCAGTAATAAAACTGTTTGAAATATTTGATGATAGAATAATATTAATAAAAATCTATGAGGACAGTGATATAGATTTAAAAATAAAATTAAGCAATAATGAATATAAATATGTAAGGATATTACATGCAGTCAATGATAAATTTGGAATAATGAGTCTAAATATGCATGAAAGGAAAATTGGTGAAGATAATTTATACAATATGATAAATAACGATATAAATTATGAAAATAAATTATCAAAGGAGACAAAGAATGAAATATTAAGATATATTGATTTTAACAGGAATAGAAAAAAATTGCTGTATATACTGATTGATGGTAATAATTACTATATTATGAAGGAACAGACAATAAAGGCTCTAATATTGAAGGACGTTGAATATATGTATAAAAAAGATTCCTCGTATACGGTATATAACGGCAACATACCGGTAAATTTCATCAGTAATTACTGGACATCGTACCTACATGCAAAGAAAACATCCGAAATTGATGTGTGGAGATATGTAATGAAAGGTTAAGTAATAGTTTTCAAATTATTTCTGTAAATCTGCTGGAAATCTGTATGGGTAAAACACTGGTAAATTCTAGATAAAATATAATAATATTGTAAAAAGATGGGAAAGAAAGGGACCAGTAATAGCAATACAGAGGATGTTGATAGAGTTTGCATTGGCGTTCGAATTTAGTTTTTCATAGTAGTAGTTTTAAAAGTTTTATAATAAATTTTAGCTGAAGATAATATTTACTATTTATAAATATTTATATAAAGTTACTATTGTAAAATAGAAAGTTATATATATATATATATTCATTCACTATTCTTTTAGATGATAAGGATTTCTGGATTAACTAAACAGTATAATAAAAGACAAACTCCCGCAGTAAATGATTTAAATTTGGATATTAATAATGGAGAAATTGTAGGTTTTGCTGGACTAAATGGTGCTGGCAAGACAACAACAATAAGAATTGTTGGTGGAATAATGTTTCCAACAAAGGGTAGTGTTTTGATTAATGATCATAATATAGTAAAGGAAAAAATTGAGGCATCAAAACACATTGGCTGGGTACCGGAATTACCAAATTTTGAACCAAACGCAAAACCAATTCAATTAATCAAATATTATGCTGGTTTTTATGGAATATCTTCTAAAGATGCCGAAAATATGGCAGAAAAACTGTTAAAAAAATTTAACATCTGGGATGCAAGAAATAAGAAATTAAAATATTACTCACAGGGTATGAAAAAAAGGTTTTCTATTGTAACATCGTTAATAGGTGATCCTGATAATTTCTTGTTTGATGAAACTTTGAATGGCTTAGATCCTGAGGGAGTAAAAAGCATGAGAGATTTTATGTTATCATTAAAAAAAGATAATAAAGCGGTATTTTTATCATCACACATTTTATCTGAGCTTGAAAATGTAGCAGATCGAATAGCAATTATCAAGAATGGTAAATTAATAAAAATTATTGACAGGTCGGATTTGGGAAATATGGTTACAAATAAAATCAAAATAAAAATTGAAAATCCTGATGATAATGTTATAAACACATTAAATAAATTCGGTAAGGTTGAAGCCAATGGAAATGTATTTATTATTAACGATACGGAAATAAATGGTAATGAAACCTATAAAATTAATGAATTACTGGTAAAATCTGGTTATAACGTTTTAAACATTACATCGGAGGAAAATCTTGAGGATTATTTTTTAGGTCTTATGGGTGATAATCAATGAGGGATATATTATACGATTTAAAAAGAACATTAACAGGAAAATTTACAATTATTTTATTAGTAATAATTGTGCTTATAACAGCAGCATTCGCATATGGTACATCTGCAAATATAAGCAGTTCATCACCAAGTGCTACTGCAAGAGTTTTGCCGGGGGTTTTTGAAACTCATAGTGGATACAATACAACGGAACTTGCTATTAACGGTTATGGTAAACCTATTTCTGGATTGGCGGTATCAATTGAGCTTTATAATTTTTCATCAGCAAAGCACGTTTATATAAATGGCACAACGAATTCACACGGTTATTTTAATAAAAGCATGCCAAACACGGCACACAATTATTCTGGCTATAAATATATACGTAATTATGTTAAAGGAGTTTCCAGTGGATATGCTTTTGGAGGTATTATGCCTTCCAGTTCGGAAATAAAAATGCTAAGAGTTGCAAACCCTTCAAGCAAAGTTCATTATAATCTCTTTATTTACTATGCAAGCGCAAATAATACACCAATGCCTAAAGAGAATATATATTATGCCATAACCGATTCGACATATAATGGTGCCACCCTAAACGAAAGCAGTATGATATCTTATGGCAGCATACATGGTGGTTATTATAAAACAGTAGCTTTACCACTGAATTCAACGGCCAAAAATGCACTTATTAATGTTGAAATTTTTAACTCTACAAATAGTAAACAACCAACTATGAGTTACGGTAACGTATTATATTCTGCCGTATCATCCTCATCACTTCTTGAGCCTGCACTTTCCATAGCTTATCTTTTTTTAATACCATTACTGGGAATATTCTCAGCATATTTCTATTATAGCAAGGATAAGGCATCTGGAGTTCTGGAATCAACAATAATAAGACCGGTTACAAAGGGTAGATTATTCTTTTCAAGATTTCTTGGAAATGCACTGTCATTTGTAATAGCCATATTAATAGCAGAAACAGTTGCAGAACTTATAATATATAAATACACAGGCTCTTTGTTATCCTCTGGAACATTTTTAACTATATTTTTAGGTTATTCAATAGAGGCAATAGCATTTGCAGGTATTATATACTTAATATCACAGTTTTTAAAATCTCAGGGTGCCATTCTAGGCTCTGGACTTGGTTTATATTTTATACTTGGGGTTTTCTGGACCACAATACCTATGGTACTGGCCATATACGTGTTCCATATAAATCTTGCATTACGCAGTAGCCTTTCAACCATCAATGCTATCAGTGCAATATCTCCGAGCTTTTATCCAACAATGCTTATCGAGTATCATACAGGGCTATACACATCATTTGGCATAACATTATTCTCTGTTGTTGCAGTGGGTATAATATGGTTAACGGTTCCAGTAATTTCGGCTTTCTTGCTTGCAAGAACAAGGGACTAAATTTTTTATTTAATATTTATATAATATACAACCTTTTTATAATAATATCGTGACTTTACATCCATTTTCCTTTAATCTCTCTGAAACCCTTCAATTAAACTAAATTTCTACTGTTTAATTGTGGGTACACAGATAATTTATTATTTGATGTATATGGAATTATTTATTTTACT